>JBMOQB010000001.1:0-41536 GCA_049320585.1 Pseudomonadota bacterium
AGTTAAATGACCTCCGGCAAAGCCGGAGGCTTATTGGGTGAGCGCCTCAAAGGCGCCAATAAAACCATGAGCCGCCTCAAGGCGGCTGGATTGCACTCCTTCCCCATATCAGGGGGAAGGTTGGGATGGGGGTACAAATTGCTGACAGCATCCATACTTTAATTTCTACCCCCACCCTACCCCTCCCCCTGCAAGGGGGAGAGCGAAGCGAGGGGGCCGAATAATGTCACTGAATTTTGACTTTTCTTTATGTGACCGCCGCATAGGTCAAACCCTTGTGAGTCCCCCGGCATAGCCGGAGGTTTACCTAACCGAATTATTTCCTGTATATACAATATCACGGTAGCAAAACCGCCGCCTTTTTATGCACAAGAGAGCGCATATCAACCTGTTGTCAGGATTCGTGCAAGGCCTTGTAAATGCCTGTGAAGTTATGACTGAACTGGCGGAAGCCCGTCGCAAGGAAGTGCCCGAGTCCAACGAATGCAAATGAGGTATTCGCTAGTACCGAATACCGCGCTGGAAACGATATCCCTTGTAGCTGAATATCATGCCGTCTGGTGTGATCTGTTCCAGTCTGAGTCCCGACATCAGGGACCCGCCTTCCCGCAACCTGATGTCATTGATACTGACAAGACGCTCGCTGGGATTGTTTGCATATGCATGAAGCTGAACCTTCATGTCCGGAATCTCCTGCTGAATCTGAAGAGGCAGTTCGTCAAAGGGTGTCGCCTGTTGCTCCTGCGCAGCTTCGGCAAGCATGGAGGACTCTTTCCGGGCGGGCTCCGCCGCGCTGGCCACTTCGGTTTTGCCGAAAGTTCCAGTTGGCGCAGGCAGCGGTGCATCTTGTTGCGTAACCGGGATAGGCGCCTCTGCGGCAATACTTGCTGCCTCAGCAGGCGGTTGCTCCGGTTGCCATGGGCGCAGCCAGCCAACCATGACCCCGGCACCGAGCAGCACCGCCGCGAGCAAGCCGTAATAGGCGGACATCTTGCGCTTGGGCGCAGCAGCCGTCACCTGCATGGGTTGTAATGGCGGCATCGCGTCGCGCTGACGCTGCTGGTCTGATTTTTTTAACGCATCCAGTATGTACGACATTATTGTCTCGCCTCGCGGTTTAACCTTTGGCTTTGCTTTTGGCTTAATTTGGGGGTCTCGTCCGCCATGCTGCTCAGGTGCATCATGGTCTGCGCCCCGACTCTGCCGTCGGGTACCAGTCCGCGAGCAAGCTGAAACTTTTTGACCTCGCGCATCATGGCTTCATCGAACAGCCGTCCACTGGTGTCTTCATCGGCCTTGCCCCCCAGTCTCGCGAGCTGCCCGGCGAGCCATCCTATATCCGGCCCGTAATCGCCCGGGCGCAGTTTTCCGCTTGCGACCGGCGGCGCGCGCCACAGCAGCGTGTAGTGGCCGGACCACTGCTGCGCCAGAGCGCCCAGTGCGACCTCCCTGTTTTCGCCGCCGATGACAAAAGTGGCGGATTTATCGCCAAGCTTCGTCAGCGTCGCATCGAATGCCTGCCCCTGCGCGTCATGCATCAGCAGCACTGCGGGCATATTCAATTGGCGCAGATCATCCAGCCAGCCGCGTGCGGCGAAACAACGCAAACCGATCGCTTCTGCTTGCCGGCACTCGTCACCGTCCTGATAGTTCGCGCCCCATGTCTTGAACAGCGCTGTGTAGGCCAGTTCCCCGCTGCGCGAGATCGGATAGGTTGCCGGCCATTTCAGCACATCCGGCAATACCTTTACCGGCTTGGGAACCACCGTTTTAACCGCAGCTACCGGCTGCGGCGGGATTTGTTCCGCGGACTGGTAACGCGCCGCCGCCAGCACTGTGCCGGCCAGCAACAGGCCTGCCAATAGCGGGCGCGTCATGCTGCGGCGTTGCGCTGTGTGGAACACCTCGCGTGCCGCCTGCTTCAGGGTCGCACCATCGACCCGCTCCTTGCTTTGCGCATAGGTGCCCAGCAGCGCCCGGTCGCACAGCACGTTGATGATCCGGGGAATCCCGCCGCTCAAGCGGTATAGCTGCCCCATCAGCACAGCGGGAAACAGCTGATGCTGCGTGCCGGCAACCGCCAGCCTGTGCTGCACATAGGCAGAGACTTCCAATTTACCCAGCGGTCCCAGGTGGTAGCGCGCGATTATCCGTTGCGCGAGTTGGCGCAGTTCCGGCTGCGCCAGCATTGTCGCCAGTTCCGGCTGGCCCAGCAGGATGATCTGCAACAGCTTGCGCTGGTTGGTTTCCAGATTGGTGAGCAGCCGCAACTGCTCCAGCACGTCGGCGGAAAGATTCTGCGCCTCGTCGATGATCAGCACTGTGTGTCTGCCCTTGGCGTGTGCGTCAAGCAGATAGGCATTGATGCAATCGATGTACACCTTGACGCTGGTGTTGCCGGGCGGACAGGCAATCCCGAATTCCGCGCAGATGGTCGAGAGCAACTCCGCTACCGTCAGCTTGGGGTTGAAGATGTAGGCCACATCGCAGGATTCCGGAATCTGCTCCAACAGACAGCGGCACACCGTGGTCTTGCCGGCGCCCACTTCGCCCGTGAGCAACACAAACCCGCCGCCTGCATTCACGCCATAAAGCAGATGCGCGAGCGCCTCCTGATGACGCTGACTCATGTAGAGATAGCGAGGATCCGGTGCAATGGAAAAAGGCGCTTCAGCAAGGCCAAAGTAACTCTGGTACATGGGCTGTCGGCGGTAAAGTTATTTTTTCATTATACCGGCAAGTTCCGCGCACTCAGTGCCTTGCGTACAAGCAGTAATCAATGCGGCAAATTTAAATGACCTCCAGCAAAGCAGGAGGCTTATTGGGTGAGTGCCTCAAAGGCGCCAATAAAACCGTGAACCGCCTCAAGGCGGCCGGATTGCACTCCTTCCCCATATCAGTTCCGGCTGTTCCGGGCTGTTCGATCGAGTGTTGCGGAACTCTGCATCACTCTCCTTGCGTGTCAGGTCCTGCCGGACTCACTGAATAATCCGAGAAACAGATTGGCAAGCAGGATAGCCAAGCCGAGCAGCAAGCCAACTACGCCGATAACAACAAATAATGTTGTAAGCGGGTGTGTATGTGCCGCATCCCTGCCGATGGATGGCGCGAGCAGAAACATTGAAAACCACGAGAACGGATAAAAGCCTCCGAGGCCGATCAACACTGCTGCGGTCTGTTTGAATTTCTGCTTGAGGCCGGACGCCGAAACGAGCAGCAATAAACCAATAGAAAAAGCAGCGATGCCGGTGGCATGAAAATGCGCCCGTTGCGCATAGCGCCATATCTTGTCCTGGCTTTTCGCGTCATGAACCTCAGGGTGCGCAGCGATCCCTTGACTCACATACGTTTGAAAAAGATCCTCGTTGGCCCCGAATGTCACGCCGAGGCCGATACCGAACAGCAAGCCCAGCAGTGCCAGCGCAAGGCCGTATTTGATGTTTTGCAGATTGATGTTCATTAAATTTCTCCAGGACATTTTCAGTTGTTGGAAGGACTCGCCGGTCAGTATGTAAAAATTGAGAGTGATGCGGATTCATAAACAGTGGCCTATCCATAGTCGATCCAACAATTTTGCCTGACTGCATATGAATAATAGTACAGTCAGGCGCAAATGTCCCCATGTTGCACCATGCAGTTGTTCGTGGTATTAAACCCGAATAGTTCATTAGCGCCTATCCGTCTCTTCCCCCTGCAAGGGGAAAGGAATCTTCGTTCTAATGGATTATCCGGGTTAAAAGGAACCGCTTCGGTTTTATCTTGCTGAACTCGCACCTTCCAAAATATCCTGTATGGAATTTGGTGTGGCACGCCGGCAATGCCGCCGCCTTTTTCTGCACATGGGGACTGCACCATGAAACTCGATCTGTTCACCAGATATTTTCTCGCCGCGGCACTCGCACTCTGCCAGCTCAACACTCAGGCCGCTTCACAAGCGCCTGTGGCCGCAGAGAACGGCATGGTGGTCACAGCGCAGCATCTGGCGACGCACGTCGGCGTGGATGTGTTGAAGGCGGGCGGCAATGCGGTGGATGCGGCTGTCGCGGTGGGCTATGCGCTGGCCGTGGTCTACCCGGCGGCGGGCAATCTCGGCGGGGGCGGCTTCATGACGATACAACTGGCCGATGGCCGCAAGACTTTCCTCGACTTCCGCGAGAAGGCGCCGCTGGCCGCTTCCGCAAATATGTATCTTGATCGTGACGGCAATGCCGTGCCGGGCCTGAGCACCCACGGCCACCTCGCGGTGGGCGTGCCGGGCACGGTGTCGGGGTTGGAGACCGCACTCGCGAAATACGGCACGATGCAGCGCACCAGGCTGATCGCCCCGGCGATCAAGTACGCACAGGACGGCTTCGTGCTCGAGCAGGGCGACATCGACATGTTGATGACCGCGACCGATGCCTTCAAACAAGACCCGGCCACCGCTGCGATCTTTTTGAACAAAGGCGAGCCGTTCCAGGCCGGCCAGAAGCTGGTGCAGAAAGACCTCGCGAAAACGCTGCGGCGCATCCGCGATAAGGGCGCAGACGGTTTCTACAAGGGCTCAGTCGGCAAGGCGATCGTCGCGAGCAGCTGGGCGGGCCAGGGCATCATCATGCAGGCCGACCTCGACCGCTACCAGACGCGCGAACTTGCCCCCATCGAGTGCAGCTACCGCGGCTATGGCATCGTCTCGGCGCCGCCGCCGAGCTCGGGCGGTGCGACGCTGTGCGAGATGCTGAACATCCTGGAAGGCTATCCGCTGCAGGCGCTGGGCTATCGCTCGGCGCAGGCGGTGCAGTACCAGATCGAGGCGATGCGCCACGCGTTTGTCGACCGCAACAGTTATCTCGGCGACCCGGACTTCGTGACCAATCCGCTGGACCGCCTGCTCGACAAGGACTATGCCGCGCAGATCCGCGCGATGATCGCGCCGAACAGGGCCGGTGATTCCTCAGATATAAAGCCCGGCGTCGCACCGCATGAAGGCAGCAACACCACGCACTATTCGATAGTCGACAAATGGGGCAATGCGGTGTCGGTCACCTGCACGCTGAACGACTGGTTCGGCGCCAAGGTCACCGCCGCGAAGACCGGCGTACTGCTGAACAACGAGATGGACGACTTCACCATCAAGGCCGGTGTGCCCAACCAATACGGCCTAGTGCAGGGCGAGGCGAACATGATCGCGCCGGGCAAGCGCCCCCTGAGTTCGATGAGCCCGACCATCGTCACCAGGGACGGCAAGCCGGTGATGGTGCTCGGCACGCCGGGCGGCAGCCGCATCATCACCACGGTGCTGCTGACAATACTCAATGTGATCGATTACGGCATGGATGTGCAGGAGGCGGTCGACGCGCCGCGCTTCCATCAGCAATGGCTGCCGGACGTGACGAATGCCGAACCCTACGCGCTCAGCCCGGACACGCGTTACATCCTCGAAAACTGGGGCCAGAAGTTCGGCGACCCGCCGCCGGCCAACCAGGTCGCGGCGATCCTGGTCGGCACGCCGTCGCTGGATGGAAAACCGGCCGGGAAAAACCTCTATTACGGCGCGATCGATCCGCGCCGCAATAGTGGGCTGGCGCTGGGGTATTGAGGCTTGCCGCTGGATTCGTGCGATACTGGCACAATATAGTTATTCGCCAACAACTGCTCGCAAGCGATTAATCAAAATATTTGTTTTAGAATGCTATCGCTCGGGTGGAAAAACAAATTTCGCTCAATATATTTGGTCAGTCCAAGAGGTCAGGAAAATGAAACAACTCGACAATTTTTCCACAACCAAATCGCAGGCGTGGTTAGCAGCTTCATTATTGGCGTTACTGCTTGCAGGATGCGGCGGCAACGTAGGCAGCTCGGCGCCGGGTATCCTTGGTGTATCCCTGACCGATACTCCGGCTTGCGGTTTTGACAAGGTGTACGTGACGGTCAACAAAGTGAGGGTGCACCAAAGCAGCACGGCTTCCGACAAGGATGGCGGGTGGACAGATATTACGCTGGACCCTGCGCAAAAGATCGATCTGCTCAGCCTGAACAACGGGGCGCTCGAACACCTTGGCGAAGCGCCGTTGGCAGCAGGTCATTACACGCAACTGCGCCTGGTACTCGACCCCAACCACCCGGGCGGCACCGCCAATTCGGTTGTCGTTGCGGGCAGCCAAATCGAGACCTCGCTCGATACTCCCAGCGCAGCGCAAAGCGGGATCAAGCTGATCAATGAGTTCGATGTGGCGTCCGGACAGCGTGTCGACCTGATGCTGGATTTCAACGCCTGCAAATCCATTGTGAAGCGCGGCAATGGAACCTATGCGCTGAAACCCGTGATCAAGGTGATCCCATTTATGCTGAACGGCATTCGCGGCCACATCGATCCTGCGCTGTATGGCAGCAATGTCATGGCTACCGCGCAGCAAAATGGCAACGTGGTTCAATCCACGGCACCAAATTCAGGCGGCGCATTCTTCCTCGCACGTCTTGCGCCGGGAACCTATGATGTCGCCCTCACCGCGGATGGTTACTCCACTGCGGTCATAACCGGTGTGCCGGTCGCGACCATCGCCAGCATCGTTGACATCAGCACCAACTCTGCGCCGATCACGTTGCAGGCATCTGCCGCCAGCAATACTGTCAGCGGCAAGGCAACTCTGGTACCGGCCAGCGCGACCGAAGCCGCCTATGTGTCGGCAAAGCAAACCTTCGGTACTGCTCCGGTCGTGACGGTGAAGTCGGTGGCTGCTGATGATTCAACAGGTGACTATTCGCTGGTCTTGCCCGCCGATGCGCCGTGGCTCGGCCAATATGCCATGCCGCTGCCGATCGTGCTTGCCGCGCAATCCGGCGTTGCGGGACTGTACACACTGGAAGCATCAGCGAACGGCTACCAGACTTCTTTGCCAGCCTCGGTTAATCTTACTTCCGGGAGTGTGCTGCAAGACTTCACGCTTCTGGCGCCGTAATACTTGCCGCCCGTAAAACCCTTGCCAGAAGAGAATCCGGTTATAGCCTGATCAAGGTTAAAAAAACCCCTGAACCGGTCAAGGTTCAGGGGCCAACTCTTAACGGTTTGGGAGGAGTTAAGAGACTTGAGGTTTCATCAGCCTAGCAATGGTTTAAGTCGCGAACGATGCCGGCGTTGAAGATGTTGCTGTTCTCGCAGCGCAACACGATGTTCACCGCCTCCAGCGGATCGGCAGCACCGCCATCCGGAAATGCTTTGGATGCAACCGGTTCGCGATACAGGTCACGCTCGAAACTGGCCAGCACCGGATCGGGTCCTGCGCGCAATGCAACGTTGATCGCATCCAGCGGATCGGCATCCGCCACAGTGGCCGGCACGTAGCTGACTGCAAATTCATGGTTGAGATCCCGTTCAAAGCTGGCGCTGACCGCATCCGTGCTGTCGCCGGCATAAGTGAAGCCTGGCAGCAAAGCTGCCATGGTCAAAGTCAAAACAAGGTTACGCAGTTTCATGGCTATACTCCTTTCAGTGATCCAGGGCGATACGGGATTCATCGCCTGTGGAATAAACGTGAGCAGAAACCACCGTTTCCCGTAAACACGCCGTACCGGTCAAACCGGTCTACCTGCTCATGATTGCCATTAAAGCACTCAAATCTTAAGGAATTCTTAGGGACTTACCGGAATGTACTTCTTTGCTTTTACTCAGCGCGCAGACGAAAAAAACCTTGTGCTTCGGGAGGAAAGAGGATGCAGGGATCCGCTCAAATTCTGATCAGCCGCAAAATTTTCTGCTGAAACTGGAGTTATGGATCTTACCCACAGCTTTGCCCACAAAATCTGTGGGTAAGTCGGGCTATAGAAGATGCGCGCTTATGCCGACGCGGTGAAGTACTACGGCTGAGCCTTTGATTTTCTGCCAGGCGATGCCGGAGGGATAAATCCCGTTAACCGGCAACTTATCCCCTCGATTTTCCTGCCCTTCTCGTACTTGATCGAAAGGCAGGTCATTATTTCTCCCTGGGAGGCAAGTTCCGACAGGTAAAGGCGCACATTAGTGCGAGAGATGCCTGTAGCAACGGCGATCTCTGTATCGAGTCGCTCGCCGTGACTATTCAGGTATTTCAAAATTTCCTTGGCGGGTGTTTTTTGTGAAGCGGCATGTAACATAGAACGAATTATACACCAACTCCACGCTCGCTCCAAATCATGCGAATCGGCGCACCATCACCATGCAACATGGATCGAGCAATGGTATATCAGCTTTTGCGTCCTGCCGGCTGAATTTTCTCGCTCAGGAATTGTTAGTTCGTGGTTTTTCCGCGCCGACCGAGCCCATAGCCCGCGAGGATCATAAGGATGACAACGCCAACAATGACTGCGGGTGCCCAAGGACCGAGGACAGCGGCGCGGGTATAGAGGTCGAACAGCAGATAGGCCCAACCTCCTATGGCGATGTAAGTGCTGGCGAGCACGACCGTCAGTGTCAGCCAGGCGGGGTAACCAAGCAGGTAACCGATAACGCTGCCCACCACCGGCCCCGTCATCCAGAAAGGCAGCCAGATGAAGATAAAGAGCCCGGCGATGCCGTAGCGGCGCACCTTGTCATGGTGATGCTCGGCGGCTGCCCGCGTGCTCTCGATAAGGCGATTCAGTCTTGGAAACTCCGCCAACTTGCGCATGCTGAAAACGAATATGGGATAAAACAGCAACACCACCACCGTCTCCAACCACATATTCACCGGCATCACCAGGGCATGGCCGTAGCCGCCGGCATAGCCTATGGACATGGACACACCCCGGCCAAAGATCAAGCTGGCGATGATCATGGCACCTATCATGTGCGAGGCTTGCGGCGACCAGAATGCGGCCAGCCCCATGGCGATGAGACCGGCAAGCGCGACAGCAATGCCAAACAGCAGGATGCGCCCTTCGGATGTCTTGATCAACTGGTTCCAGGCCGGCTTGGGTGCAAACTCAACGGCTGGCGCAGGTTTTGTTTCTTCACCGTTCACGTTCACTTCCTGTCCCGGGAGTCAACCTCGCGGATAACCTCGCCCTCGATCACTTCGCCCTTGAAAATCTCGCCTTCTATCACTGCGCCGCCAGGGGGATGCTTGCGCAACTGTTTTCGCAGTTCACGGGTTTTCCACCAGATATATCCCAAAGCTATCCCACCGGCAGTCAGTGCGAGCGCAAGCACCAGCAGCGAAAATACCGCTGCAAATCCAAGCAATATCACGGTAGCAGCCAGGACGCCCAGTTTGCGCAGCAGGCCGGGGGGTTCAGTGGCGGTGTGGGAAAGATTTTTCATCCGTGGGTTTGTCAATGTAAAGGGGAATTGGTTGCCGCGGTCGATTTCAATCCGCGAAAAGAATGTCAGGCAGAGCATCGGAATATAGTGCAGACAGATTTTATCATCACTGCTGCATTTGTTCTTCTGGCAGATGGGCCGGCCGTTTTTTAACGGCATGCCAAAGACCATTTCTGGAAAGCCCAAGCATATTTTCAGTCCTGCGAAGCTCCTGCCAAGTCCTGATGAATTCAGCTATTGCAGAAAAGGCCGGGGTAACCCTGCCTTTTAGTTTTGTCGCCCCGCTCATCGAGCAGCTTTAACCGCCTATTGGCGCCTGGCCGGGCTTGATATGCCGCTCAAATTTCATGATGGCGGTTTGCACGCTGGTTCAATTCCTTCCACATTTCAGCCGGTGGCCGATCAAATATGACAGCTTCGTCGACCGGCATGGCGTCCCAGTCGCCGAGCTTGATCTCATATTCCAACTGGCCGGGCGCCCATGAAGCCATGCCATGCATCACGCGCAAATCCTTGTAGCGGCGCTTTCCGCTCAGCAGTTGGTCCAGATTCGGCAAATCATAGGCAAGATAGACGCTGCTGGAGATGGTCAGGGCTTTTTCCACGGCATCCCCACCGCGAACAAGATAGGAAACCTGCCCGGGATATACCGGCCCGCCATTGAACAGGCTGAGTTCCCTGGCTGCCGGATAGTCGGGAAACATCTTGTCGAGTGTGACGCTTTCCGGACGATTTACGATGACGCCGATCGGTCCGGTATTGCCATGCCTGGTTACCAGGAGCACTGTCTGGCGGAATCTTGGATCTGCCATTTGCTGGCTGGCAACCAGCAAAATGGCAGACGGATCCTGCGTATGCGGCGCTTGCTCAAGCGCTCCGGCATGGAGCATGGCTGGCCATCCGCTAACGAGCAGTGTGCACAGGAATAGCAGATGGAGGAATCGGATGATCATCGCTTGAATGATGCTCGCGGAACGAATCCTGAATGCATTTGAATGTAATAGTAGCGGCATAATAGTTCCTCCAACTTGCTGGTTCACCCGCACAACTTCAGCGCTTCCACCAGTCTGCAATGATGCTCCCCACAGCGGGATTCACCATGTAACCGTATGAACGATGGCAATTCAGCCCGGCGTCGCTGCGGAAGAAATTGTAGATCCCATGACTATGATCTTCAATGGACTCTACCAAACCCTGTTCCAGCATGGCATGAAAACTCTCGTTCAAGTTGCGGTTCAGCGCAGCAACATCGCCTTCAGCCGAAAAATTTATCCAGCGCCGGATGCGGTCGGGATAGCTTTTTGTCCCGCGGTTTTTCATGCCCAGCAGGTGCCGCTGTATGTAATGCATGCCCAGGGGACTGCCGAGCGTCAGAAAATCCACTTTGCCTGTTATACCTTTCTGACGCGAGAGTTCCCACAAGGTATCGTAGGCGATGACAGAACTCAGGCTATGCCCGATCAACAGCACTTCGTCCTGTCGCTCAAGCATCGGGAGCAGCGTCTGCTTCAGCAATCCACGGACTTTGCTGGCAACAGCATCGGTATTATTGAAATAGCGGCCGATCTCCTCGGCGGTGCTTCGCACCTCTTCGGGCAACAATCGTATCAACAATGGTATGTGATCTGCCAGCGTCAGCGTCAAGCGGCTCAGCCATATATTCCAGGAACGGGCATCGCGCATGTCCTGTTCTGTAGGACCGTGTTTGTTGATCAGTGCATCGATCCACGGGATGTCGCCGGTGATGTCTTTATACACGCGATAATAAAGATAGTTCCAGCCAACCAGATGGAACTGTGCGTAGCTGGCGTTAAGTTTATCTGCCACGGCACTGTCGGCGCGGCGCACTCCTTCAACGAGAGTACGCCAAAGCAATTCGCTGTGTTGCGCCGGTTCAGCCTTGGGGTTCTTTCCCGGCACGAAGATGATCTGTTTTGTCGTCATGGTACGTTTGCCTGTATTTCCATCCCGTCCGGCTGCGATGATTGTAAAGGTTAACAAGCGCCGATAGTGCAGGCCTGCTTTCACCCGGCACAGTTATTGGCAACTATAATAATGCCAGTGCACGCAAAAAAACTTTGCGCCATTCAATCTAGACAGGTGCCATAAAGATGATAAAACTGAAACTGCATTGGCAAATCCTCATCGCACTTCTGCTGGCCGTAATTGCCGGTTCGCTGGCCGGGACCAGTGCAGAATTCCTGGGTGTGCGCTTTTATGCAGTGTTCGACTTTATCGGCACCCTGTTTTTGAATGCATTGAAGATGCTGATTGTGCCGCTGGTAGTGTCGTCGATCGTCGTCGGTATCGCCTGCTTCGGCTCCGGCGGAGCATTCGGCCGCTTGGGTCTGAAGACGCTGCTTTATTACCTGACTACCAGCCTGTTTGCCATTCTGGTCGGCCTGGTGATCGTTAACACTGTGGCACCGGGCATCGTGGATGGCGCGGCTTTGTATGAATGTGTGGCCGCGATTCCCTCTGCCAGCCTGGTCGCCATCGCCATCATTCTTGCCGCCGTGGGTTTGCCGGTGGGGGCGATCGGCCTGATCCTGGCGATCGACGCGTGTCGGACATGTGCCGCACATCGGTAAATATATTCAGCGATTCCTGCGGAGCGGAGATCGTTGCGTGCATGACTGGTGAAAAAATGTGCTCGGCGAGTCAGCCATATTTCGAAACTGAAGGATAATCCAAGGTACGGCGAAACCGACCATCACTAAACTTATGGCTTTGGCTGGAATTGCCACAGGTCGTTGAGGTATCCACCACAAAACCCATAGACATCACAGCCTTGACCGCCAAACAGCCAGTATCGCCCATTGCTGTCATACCATGAGACCGCAACATCGCGCGAACCCGGAACAAACTTGGCCGGATCCGAATTAATCATTGTGCCGTATTCACCGGCTTGATCCTTTATTTTGCTTCCGCTCATCCATGTCCATTGATTAGTGGTGGTGTCATATTTCCACAAGTCATTGAGTTCACCAAAATTACCTGCGCTATCGAAACCCTGCCCACCGAACAACCAAAAATTGCCACTGCTGTCCTTCCAGGAAACCCCGAAACGTCTCGAACCTGGCAAATTATTGGGACTGGCGATACCCGGAGAACCATAGCTGCCAGCCTGATCAATCACATTGGAACCACCCATCCAGGTCCATTGACTGGTGAGAGTGTCATATTTCCACAAATCATTAAAAATACCTCCATTCTGATCTGACCCTCCAAACAGCCAAAGACTCCCGTTTTTCGACCAGGAGACTGCTCCTGATCGTGCTCCGGGGATACTGGCCACATCAGCGACGCCCTTGCTACCATAGTTTCCAGGTTGGTTAATCGTAGATGGCCCGCTCATCCAGGTCCATTGATTATTAGTGGGGTTATATTTCCACAGGTCGCTTAAATTGCCTTTTAGACCGCCCGAATCAAACCCGATGCCCCCGAACAACCAAAATGCGCCTGAGTCCGTCCAGTATGTTCCAACCCAACGTGCTCCGGGTACATTATTTGCGTCGGGTGTACCCTTAAATCCGTAGTTACCAGTCTGGTCAACCAAATTTGATCCATTCACCCAAGTCCACTGCCTTGAGTTGGTGTCATATTTCCACAAGTCGTTGGCGTAAGCAGTATTTCCCCCGACATTAATGCGGACAAAACCCCCGAACAACCAGAGATTGTTACTACTGTCTGTCCATGTAGCAGAGTATTCACGGGACCCAGGACCTGACGCGTCAACCGGGTTGGCAGTACCTTTAGTGATGTAGTTTGACAATTGATTTGCCGTTGCATCGCCGTTCATCCAGGTCCATTGTTTGTTGATGGTGTCATATTTCCACAAGTCATTGAAACCGACACCCAGGTCAGCAGCGCCCCCGAATAGCCAAAGATTATTGCTGGCGTCTACCCATGACATGGGACCCTCAAGTGCTTGAGGCATATTTGTTGATGCGGGAACAAGCTTAGTACCATAGTTACCCGGCTGCCCAAACGAATCATTACCACTAACCCATGTCCAGTCAATCAAATTAAGTGCCGATGTACTATCACCACTGGTGCCACCGCCACCGCCACCCCCTCCACAAGCAGAAAGCAACAGGAGCAACGCCAACGTGGAATTCCTAGCAAGAGTAGATGTAATCATTATTTGCTCCTCATTCAATTCGAATGTCCTTTTGATTTGCGTTGCAGCCTTGAAAGATATTCTGGCAAAAATTGCAGGGCTCACCCGGTTAACGGAAATCCCAGCGGTAGCCCACAAAAAAATACCTGCGGCGCGTCGTGTCATTAGCATTCGCGCTGCTGGTGCGATACTGCTCGATCCCGCCTTCAGCAGTAAAATTCCAAGAATCGTCCATCCGGTAATTCACCGTCAGACTCGGTCTGACTTGGGTTTGATGCGTGTCGAACGTGGAATTCTGGTTGTAGAGAAACAGCGACACATCCAGGCGCCATTTCGTTTTGAAAGTCTGAACCTGTGTGAAAAGCAATGACTGTCCCGTGGATGTCGGAGTTTTCGTCAGGGTGGCATTCGCTATGCCGACGTCATTTTCGAAGAACAGGTTGTTGCCGATTGCCTGACCTGACAGCGCATATTGGTTCCCGCTCCCCGGCGAGCCTGGCTCGAAGGCCGATGTGACAGTTGAATAATAAGTCCCTGTGCCCCCGGTATTGCTGATCCGAAAATCCGCAACTAACCTAAGTTTGGAATTTACCGGATGGGACAACCCAACCGTGGCCATATTGCTGATCATGCCAAGCGCAATCGCGTTGTCACGAAGTGTTTGTATGGATATCGAGCCCGAGCCAAGCAATTTCTCGACCGACTGTGAGGTTTGATTTTGCAAATTCAACGCCAATGGCGGAGATCTGCGATGATCCAAGGTCAGGTAATAATTGTCTCCGGATGTCCTCGTCCAGTTTCCCTGAAATGTCGCCAGGTTGATTTTCTTGTACAGCGTGTCGTACTCCATTTGCATCATGTAATTGCGCTCTGGTACAAAATAGTGCGTCTCCAACCCGAGCGCGTTTCGATCCTTGATGCCGCCCATCTTTTGCATCAATAAATATACACTGCCGCTCCATTGGTCTGGCATCCGCGTCAGGTCGACACTCAAACTGGTGAAAGTCCTTCTGTCACCCGGGTCTCCGCCGCTGTAATAGTCAACCGGCAACCCGGCAGCCGCATTGATGCGCCAGGTTTCATTAATACTGTATCCGCCGGATATTCCATCGTAACGGCCGGGAGTACCGCCCGATGAACCGGACTGTCGGCCCAGGCGGTACATGTATTTTCGATTTCTCGCGACCTGCTCGACATAAACCGCATTCCAGCGATAATCTTCCGGTTGGCCGGGCAGGAAATTGATCTTGTTGAATTCGCGCAGCACCAATCGTGAATCTATATTTTCAGTGCGCTTCCATGCTGTCAGATCCAATGACGTAAGCAACATGGATTGATCAGTACTGTCAATTGCACTGACGGTAGGAGGATTGACGCCATCGGTTGCAAAGGTGTCAATATGTGTTGCGCCCCTGTAGTAAGTCTGAGAAATACCTCCCGTGACCTTTAGCTTTTCTTCAGTCGGTTTTTGTGCCAGCGCTGTTGGTGCCTCCTTGGCCTTCTTTACAGCATCTTCCTTGGGCAATTTTGCCAGAAGCATATTGACCTGGTTGGCATCCTCGGCTTTGGGATAAAGCTTCAAATACAACTCATATTCCGCACGTGCCTTGGTAAATTCGCCATTCTTCTCTCGCGCTTCACCCATCAATCTCTGTGCAGCCTGTGAAAGGGCGTTGGGGGGCAAATTGAGCAATTTATTGAGTATTTCGATCGAGGTGTCGACTTGGTCAGTCTGTACTGCATCACTTGCGGCGGCAAACAGTTTCTGGGCTTCAAGTTCCACCTCTTGCGCCGTCAGGATTCTACCTGCCGGTACGCTCACTATAGGAACTACTACCGAAGGAATAACTTCTTTTGTTTTCTGTTTCGGCTTCAGAGAGGGTGTAAAAATACTGATGCTGCGCCCGTCATGTCCGGCAGTGACGCGATACTTGACGACTTTGCCAAAACTCAGCGTGAGCGATGTATCCAGCTCGGGATAAGTCACCGTAAACGGGGGAACGATATCCGACGGGGGAGAATTATATTTTTCCCATTTGAGCCGCGGATCCTTGGGATCGATGTTCAGCAGTGTCACATAGATCCGAATATCACCATTCTTGAGGACTTGATTACGCACATAGCGGATTTGCGTGATGAAATGCAACTGTATCTCTGCTTCATCACCCGCTTGATTGACCTCGATTTCATCAATCACCTGTGCGTGGGCTTGCGGCACGACAACCCCGATAAGTGCGATCAACAATCCAATTACAATCGTGTAATGGCCTAAGTTCTTGAAGGTATGCGGCACTTTACTGATTTTCAATTTAAACCCCACGATCTTGCAGTCCGACTTGTTGCATTCAGTCGTACGTAATACCCGACACAACCACAGCTGAGAATTCCCCAGCATAAAAAAGCGGTGCAATCGTCCCGAACAGGATTGATGACTGCACCGCCTTGCCCTATTGTTCACTAACTCAATTACTCTCTTCCATGACTTCGCTGCAGTCAGTATTTCGCAGTATTGCTTTGTTTGTTACCAGCTTTGATATGCTGTACCTTCATTACCCAGCGGCCTGTGACAGCCAGACGTCGAACAGTCTGTCTTGCCGGGCTGTTCATGGCTGAGCGATTTCCTTCCCTGGACACCGAGGAAGCTGGTACCGGAAAGATGGCAACCTATACAACGCCCGCTGCCCGCATCGATACCCTGACTGCCATTGTGCATGGTGGTTGACGAGACTCCCAGCGTAAAGGCCGACGTGCTCTTGTGGCAGAACTCACACTGCATCGTTGCACCACCAAGCAAGTTTGTCGCGTAGGTGATGTGATTGCTCGGTTCATACATTGGCGGACCTATATATGGCTTGGGAGCCCCAACCTTGCCATGACATTCGACACAGTTAGTGGTGATGCCCGTGTGCTTCATCGCAGTACCGGCAAACGTGCTGAAGTTGCTGATCGAGTGACAGGTCTCGCACTTATCACCACCTGTTGGTCTTGTCGCCGACGTTGGCACGTGATTGGACGGCTTTTTCATAGGCGTCACACCTTGATATGCTGTCCCGGAGTGACAGCCGGCGCATCCGCTGACAATACCTGTGTGCTTCATTGCTGTTCCGGCGAAAGAGGTGAATACGCTGGCCGAGTGGCAGGTCTCACACGGCATGCTGGTTGGTATATGTGGAGGGCTGATCCCCTTGGAGACTGGCTTCATCCCTACCGCAAATGTTTGGCCATTATGACAGGACGCACAACCGCTCACGATACCGAGATGGTTCATCTTGGAGAGGGTTATGCTGTACCCGGCCGAGTGGCAAAGTGTGCAAGGCTGCGTAGTAGGCAGGTGATTGGCAGGCATGGCTCCGCCTGTTGCACCGGCGAACGACGTGAAATTGGTCGTCGAGTGGCAGCTTGAGCAATCGAGTGAAGTAGCCACATGCGTGGGGAAATTCGCCTTGCTGACCGGTTTCATCCCTACCGCAAAAGTCTGGCCGTTGTGGCACTGGATGCAGTTGTTCACTATGCCCACATGATTCATCACCCCCGAGCCTGACCCGTATCCAGCAGCGTGGCAGGTGACACATGTCTGCGTTGTCGGCAAATGGCCTGCTGGCAGCGCAGTCGGGCTCGCTCCAAGGAATGTAGTAGTCGAGGAGTGGCATTTATAACAATCCTGCGTTGTCTGCATATGAGTAGCGGGGTTCTTGCTCACAGGGGTTGTCCCCAAAAAGTTCTGCCCGGTGTGACAGGATATGCACCCAGCCACGATACCAACGTGGTTCATTCCATATGTGCCCATTGAAAACCCTGAGTTCGGTCCATAGGTATTCGGGCTAGGCAAAGTATGACAAATCGAGCAAGGCTGGGCCGTCGGGACATGGCCTGTTGGCAAGATCCCACCCGACGCACCTTTGAAGGTCGTTGTCGAAGTATGGCAACTCGAGCAATCCAGATTTGTCACCATATGCAATGAGAAACTTGATTTGGTCACAATATTGGTAACGCCGGCAAAACTCGATCCGTCGTTATGGCAGTTCGAACAACCACTGACGATGCCGGTGTGCTTCATTATCAACTTGGGATCACCCGTGAATCCGCCACTACTTGTACTGGCGGGAGAGTGGCAAGTCTCGCACGGCATGCTGGTAGGCAGATGTGCCGGGGAAGTGGTGGGTTTAGATAGCGCTGAAACAGGACCTACAGGAAAGCTCTGGCCGTTATGGCAGTTTGCGCAACCTGTAACTATTCCAGTATGACTCATCACGCCAGAATTCGGTCCAAATCCTGCCGCATGGCAAGTTGAGCACGGCTGTGCAGAAGGGATATGGCCTGCCGGCGGCAAGGTCAGGTTCGCTACCAGGAAGGTCGATGTCGAGGTATGACAAGTCTCGCACGGTGAGCTTGTTGCCATGTGAGCCGGACTTGCGTCCTGTTTGGATCTGGGTGTTACCCCCAGCCAGGGGGTTCCGTTATGGCAGCTTACACAATTACCGGTTATCCCGAAGTGATTCATCTTTCCGGGAAGGAAGGATGCGCCGACATGGCATGCTCCGCAAAACTGCGTAGTCGGAAAATGTCCTGATGGCAATGGAATATTTGCACTCGATTTTAAAGTCACAAAGCTCACCGTGACATGGCAACCAGAGCAATCCGCATTGGTCATCATATGATTGTTCGGCTTGCCTTTCGCTTTATTCCCGTCGTGGCAAGTTGAGCAAGATCCGTCCGCCAACCCAATGTGGCTGAAGAATGCAGGCGACCATTGCAATGTTCTATGACAGTTGTCACATTGAACGCTGGTATTCATATGCGTCAAAGGTTTTGTCGAGGCCCCCATGGGATTCCCCACCATGTGGCAAGTCGCGCAATCGCGCGGTGTTCCCTTTAATACATTATTGATATGGCAGGAAGCACAGCGCACTGAAGTATGCGCACCGGTAAGATTGAAGCCGGTTTTGACGTGATCGAAAGTTGTTGTTTCTAGAACACGGGTTGAGGTAGCCGCCAATGCAAAATTAGCAGCCGTCATCAGCGACAAAGCTAACGTCAGCCCTAACCATCGGGGCAAAATCGAAAAACGAAATGAATTGTTTACTTTGAATTCACCATTGTAGTCATTCATTTAGTACTCCTGAATCAGTATCGAACCTCATTGAATGCCGGAATATGTTCTCATCCAACACAAAGCCCGCCAGCATTCTCAGTACCAGTATTGGCGGGAGAATGCCAACAAATAATTAGCCAATAATTAGCGAAGCGAATCTACTGAAAACCAGACCGCAATTCGAAGTCGAGGGGAATGAAAGGTCGTTATCGCAGACAAACGGCAGATTGTTCTTGAATAACCTAGCGGGATTTCGGAACGGCATCAATCAGAAGCGTTTTCCAGTCCTTGGTGACATGGCAACGCTCACATCGCTGTCCAAAGTCGCCATGATGCACGTCATCGTCGTAATGGCAGCCGACGCAGGTATGTTCAACCACCACCTTTTCATCCATCGACTTTTTATGGCATGCATAGCAATTGGGCTTCTTGTGGCCGCCATCAAGCTTGAATTTGGTCCGGGTATCGTGATCGAAGTCCCACGTTTTCCATGAGCGTGCGTTGTGGCAAGTCTCGCATTTCTTGCCCAGCCTTAGCTTGTGAGTTTTATCATCATCCTTCTTGTGGCAAGAGTAGCAATCCAGCGGCGTGTCCTTGTATAGCTGGGTCTTGTGGCACTTCTTGCAGTCTACAGTCTGATGCAACCCCAGCAACGGAAAGCGCGAACGAGCGTGATCAAAAGTTTCTTTCTTCCAGTCTCTTTCGGAATGGCAGGATTCGCACTTTTTGCCCAGCTTGAGCTTATGTACTTTATCGTCATCTTTCTTGTGGCATGAATAGCAATCCATCGCCAGCTTTTGCCCATAGAGCTTGCCGGTATGGCAAGTGTCGCACTTGACATCCTTGTGCTTGAATTTCAACGGATATTTCGTATCCTTGTCGTGATCGAAATTGATCGTTTTCCAATCAGTTTCCTTGTGGCAGGTTTCGCACTTCGGCCCGAAATTTCCCTTGTGCTTGTCATCCTTGCGGTGGCAAGAGTTGCAGTCTGTTGGTGTTTTGCTGCCCTTCTTATAAAGCGGTTCCTTATGGCAGGACATGCATTTCACTTCGATATGCTTGCCCAACAACATGTACTTGGTTTCCCTGTCGTGGTCGAACGTGATCTTTTTCCAACTGCGGTCCACATGGCAAGTCTCGCATTTCTTGCCGTAATTCCCCTTGTGCTTGTCATCTTTCTTGTGACAAGAGATGCACTCCACCGACGCGCCTTTGTAGTCTGCCGGACCTTTGGCATGACATTTATTGCATTTCACATCGGCATGCTTGCCCTTCAGCGCGAACTTGGTCTTGCTGTGGTCGAACTTGGCCTCTTTCCAATTAGTTTCTGTATGGCAATTTGTACACTCCTTGCCCAGGCTGCCTTTGTGCTTGTCATCCTTTTGATGGCAGTCATTGCATGCTGAAGGCGCTTCACGGTACTTTTTTTCAGGCTTATGGCAATCCTTGCACTTGACCTTGTCCTGCTTTTGATGAGCACCTTTCAACGGGTAGTCGGTCTTGTCATGATCGAACTTTTTTACATCCAGCAGAACAATTTTTGCATTGCGCCCTTTGTGATCGGTATGACATTCCTTGCAATCTTTTTCAGTATCAAGCCTGCCATGAAAACCCTTTTTTTCCAGAACATCGGCCTTCACTTCCTTGTGGCAGTCCTTGCACAGCCGGTTTTGAGCTTCCTTGTCGAACTTGACGTGACATTCTTCACACTTGGACTCGAGCTTTGCATGACCCGAGATCACCTGCCCGGGCATCAGCAATGACTCTCCAGCAGCCAAGGCAGCGCTGGAACAAAACAAGGAAAGGGTCAGGAAAAAAAGGCGTATAAACATCGAGAAATCTTCAATACATATTTACTGCGATGACATGGACAATTCCACTTATGCCCAGCAACCAGACAAAAGGCGTATGAAGTATATGCCACAATCGAAACAATCTCTCATAAGCTAAAAATTGAGCGGCCACTTGTACGGAAGCAAGATATCTCTTCACATACATCAAAGCATCCTGAAGATGCTGCAGATGCTCCCGTTTTTCCCAACCCTGCGCCTTGGCCAGATGCATTAGTGCACGCTTCAATTCACGACGGCTATATCGCGTCAGCCTGTACCGGCGCCAGTCAAAAGTAATGAAACGCCAGAAGCGAGTTGCAATACCAAGGTCTAGTTCAAAGGCTTTGTCACGAAATTGCTTCAGTTTCTCGTTAATTCCGGTAGCCGACAGAACGACAGCACTCACTCTATCCGTACTTCTTTGGTTCAAATCCACGGCCTTTTGCAAGTCATCCAGATTCGACTTGCGGCCATACAACCCCTGGTGAATCCGCTTATAAATGAAACGCCCTACGATGCCGCTCAAAGCCACCAGCAGCATGGAATAAAGTGCAACGCCGGCATTCAACGATTTTACATGGAAGGTTGAGTGGAACAAGACCAATGTCGGCCCGGCAATCCCGAACACCATGTGCAACATGAACCAGTAGCGCAAAGGTCCCAGGTTCCGCGCCCATCCCGCATGCTTGCGTATCGGATAAAGCAGCATCAGCAACATCATCACACCGCCGACATAGCCAAAGTAATAGCCCAAACCCTCACCTGGCTCAATCAGCCATCCCTTGGAAACCGGCCATGCCATCAAGGCGAGAACGATAACGGCAAACCATATTACCCTTGGTCCTACGCCAACTCTTGTAACCCCATCGTCTTTGTCGCTGGCGCGCGAACCGCCAAACGCAGCAACTTCAACTGGATGATTTTCAGTGCGTCGCTCGGCAGAACCATAAGCACGTCTTTCAACAGGATGTTTAATTTTTGGAATATCAGACGACATATTTATGCACCGATTACAGCAATCTCAACCAATTCGTATGAGAATGATAGCATGCTGGTATAGTCGCAACTGAAGCATCGTTTAACGCCATTCGCAACTATTACCTGTTGAAAATGTCACACGCAGGCTTTCATACGTACATTTTCAGTATTTATGTATCCAATTGAATAGATATTATAATTTTCTTTATCTGGAATAGACTAATAGAACAAACTTGCCATAATTAAATATCACTATTTGACTGAACTTAAATTTATATGAGCGACGACGTAATCATTTACTTGCTGTATGTGTTGCCCTTGGTATTAGTGCTGTTCTTCTACCTGCGCCGGCATAGCCGCCGCCATAAAGTTCACAAGGAGACATTGCGTGAAAATATAACCGCAGGTCTGACCGAACCCGCTACCCTTCACCCTGTATTCGACCCCAACATCTGCATAGGTTCAGGCGGCTGCCTCAAGGCCTGCCCCGAGCAAGCGATCGGCATCATTCATGGCAAGGGCGTTTTGATCAGTCCTGCAGTCTGTATCGGCCACGGCGCCTGCGCTTTTTCCTGCCCGGTTGGGGCGATAAAGCTGGTGTTCGGTACCGAAACCCGGGGGGTGGATATCCCTCTGCTCGCGCCCAACTTCGAATCCAATGTTCCCGGCATATTTATAGCCGGTGAATTGGGCGGCATGGGTTTGATCAGAAAGGCTATCGAGCAGGGGAAACAGGCGATGGACTCCGTTCAGAAGCGCGGTAAATCCAAAACGCCCAACGACGTGGTGATCATCGGGGCCGGTCCCGCCGGCATTTCCGCTACCCTCAATGCAAAACATCATGGACTGCGCAGTGTGACGCTTGAACAGGAAGACACCTTCGGCGGTACTACACTGCATTACCCGCGGGGCAAAGTCGTCATGACCGCGCCAATGAATCTTCCCCTTATCGGCAAGGTCAACATAAAGGAGACAACCAAAGAACAGCTGATGAAGCTGTGGGAAAACGTCGTCGCAAAGGCAGGCCTCAAGATAAATTTCAGCGAACGGATGGAAAAAATAGAGCGCCTAGGCGATGAATTCAACGTCATCACCAATCGAGCTGCATATAAAACCCGCAGCGTATTGCTTTGCATAGGACGCCGGGGCACGCCACGTAAACTGGACGTTCCCGGCGAACAGTTGGAAAAAGTCGTATATCGCCTGCTTGATCCGGAACAGTATCGCGGCAAACATGTGCTGGTGGTCGGCGGCGGAGACGCGGCACTGGAAGCGGCTGTATCCATTTCCAGAGAACCCGGTGCCACGGTCACACTCAGCTATCGCAGCAACGCCTTCAGCCGCGTAAAACCGAAAAACCGCAAGCTTGCGGAAGAAGCCAGCAATTCCGGGCAGCTATCCGTGTTACTTGAATCAAACGTCAAGGAAATCAGAACGTCCACTGTCAAGCTCGATCAAAAAGGCAAGGCGATCGAACTGCCCAACGATGCGGTCATTGTTTGCGCTGGTGGTATATTGCCGACGCCCTTCCTGAAGGAAATCGGCATAATGGTCGAGACCCGCCACGGCACTTAGCACCTGTTCCATGATTCCTGATCAGCGCACGCAGTCGACATAATACATCCGTTCGCCATTCACCTCCTCGACCAGCCCGTGGATGTCGGTCTCGAATCCCGGGAACTTGTGGTTGAAATCGCGCGCGAACTTAAGGTAATCAACGATCGTCTTGTTGAACCGCTCTCCAGGGATCAACAGCGGGATACCGGGCGGATAGGGAGTCAGCAACACCGCTGTGATGCGCCCTTCCAGATCATCTATCGGCACGCGGTCGATCTCATCATGTGCCATGTGGGCAAATGCATCGGAAGGTTTCATTGCAGGCTGCATGTCCGACAGGTACATCTCGGTAGTCATCTTGGCGACGTTGTGTGCCTTGTACATGTCGTGGATCTGCTGGCACAGGTCGCGCAAGCCGACGCGCTCGTAACCCGGATACTTTGCCGAGAACTCTGGCAGGATGCGCCAGATTGGCTGGTTCTTGTCGTAGTCGTCCTTGAACTGCTGCAACGCGGTAAGCAGGGTGTTCCAGCGGCCTTTGGTGATGCCGATCGTGAACATGATGAAGAAGGAATACAGCCCGCACTTCTCGACGATCACGCCGTGCTCGGCAAGATACTTGGTGACCATCGCGGCGGGAATGCCGTTCTCATCGAAGTTGCCGTTGAGGTTGAGCCCAGGCGTGATGACCGTGGCCTTGATCGGATCAAGCATGTTGAAGCCGGATACCAGCTTGCCGAAACCATGCCACTTGTCGGAAGTTTTCAGCATCCAGTCTTCGCGCGAGCCGATGCCTTCTGCGGCGATCTTCTCCGGCCCCCACACCTTGAACCACCAGTCCTTGCCGAACTCTTCGTCCACCTTGCGCATCGCACGGCGGAAATCCATCGCTTCGGCGATGCTCTCTTCCACCAGCGCGGTGCCGCCCGGCGGTTCCATCATCGCAGCTGCCACGTCGCATGAAGCGATGATCGCGTATTGCGGTGAAGTCGAGGTGTGCATCAGATAGGCCTCATTAAAAACATGACTGTTGAGCTTGCGGGTCTGTGATTCGCGCACCAGTATCTGCGAGGCTTGCGACAGACCCGCCAATAGTTTGTGCGTGGACTGAGTGGCGAAGATCATCGACTCTTTGGCGCGCGGACGGTATTTGCCGATGGCATGCATGTCCTTGTAGAACTCATGGAATGCCGCATGCGGCAGCCATGCCTCATCGAAATGCAGCGTGTCGATGCGACCGTCCAGCATCCCCTTCAGCATCTCCACGTTGTACACCACGCCGTCGTACGTGCTCTGTGTGATGGTCAGGATGCGCGGCTTCCTGGTCTTGTCCTTGATGAAAGGGTTCGCATCGATCTTGCGCTGGATGCTCTCCGGCTCGAACTCGGACTTCGGGATCGGCCCGATGATGCCATAGTGGTTACGCGTCGGCATCAGGAACACCGGCACCGCGCCGGTCATCATGATCGCATGCAGAATGGATTTATGGCAGTTGCGATCCACCACCACGATATCATCTGGCGCGACAGTCGAGTGCCACACGATCTTGTTCGAAGTTGATGTCCCGTTGGTGACGAAGAACAAGTGATCGGCATTGAAGATACGCGCTGCGTTGCGCTCGGAGGCCGCCACCGGCCCGGTATGGTCGAGTAACTGCCCCAGCTCATCCACCGAATTACACACATCGGCACGCAGCATGTTCTCGCCGAAGAACTGATGGAACATCTGACCGACCGGTGATTTCAAAAACGCCACGCCCCCCGAGTGTCCCGGACAGTGCCACGAGTAGGAACCATCCTGAGCGTAGTGCAACAAGGCGCGAAAAAACGGCGGCGCAAGAGAGTCAAGGTAGGAACGCGCTTCACGGATGATGTGGCGCGCGACGAATTCCGGCGTGTCCTCATGCATGTGGATGAATCCGTGCAATTCACGCAGCACATCGTTCGGGATGTGCCGCGAAGTGCGCGTCTCGCCGTACAGGTAGATCGGGATGTCTGCGTTCTTGAAGCGGATCTCCTGGACGAAAGCACGCAGGCTTTTCAGCGCAACTTCGGTTTCTTCATCGCTGCCGCCACCGAATTCTTCGTCATCGATCGACAGCAGGAACGCCGATGCGCGGCTCTGCTGCTGGGCGAACGATGTCAGGTCGCCATAGCTGGTGACTCCGAGGATATCCATCCCCTCTTTTTCAATAGCCTCGGCCAAGGCGCGAATACCCAACCCGCTGGCATTCTCCGAGCGGAAGTCTTCATCGATGATGATGATCGGAAACCTGAATTTCATAATATGGCTCCCAACAGAAATAATCCGTGCGGCTTGTCGTAAACACGGCAAACGATGGGATCAACAAGGTTCAGTGAAGACTCATATTGACCGAAGGGCAATGTGACGACGCAACTAAAATGGAATTTCATTGTTTACTCCCTACAGGAATAACAAATTGGGCCGGGATTACGAATTGGCGCGGATTGTCGCAGATTTCAGGAGCGCTGCAAGAGGAAATTTTTGTTGCCAGTCCAGCCCTGAGACGGGCATTGGCTACATTTTCGGCAGCGTCACGCCGACTTGCCCCTGATACTTGCCGCCGCGATCTTTATAGGACGTCTCGCATACTTCGTCGCTCTCGAAGAACAGCACCTGTGCGACACCTTCGTTGGCGTAGACCTTCGCGGGCAGGGGCGTGGTGTTGGAGAATTCCAGCGTGACATAGCCTTCCCATTCCGGCTCGAACGGTGTGACGTTGACGATGATGCCGCAGCGCGCATAAGTGGATTTGCCCAGGCAGATGGTCAGTACGCTGCGCGGTATCCGGAAATATTCCACCGTGCGCGCCAGCGCGAACGAGTTGGGCGGGATGATGCAGAAATCGGCGTTCACCTCGACAAATGAATTCGGATCGAAATTCTTCGGATCGACGATGGTGCTGTTGATATTGGTGAACAGCTTGAATTCGTTCGAGCAGCGTATGTCGTAGCCGTAGCTGGAGGTGCCGTAAGACACGATGCGTTTGCCATCCTTCTCCTTCACCTGGTTCGGCTCGAACGGCTCGATCATTTTGTGCTGCTCCGCCATGCGGCGTATCCATTTGTCAGACTTGATGCTCATCGGAATTCTTCCCCTGGGTTACGTTGCGCTGTATTTTGCAGAGGCGCGATTTTAACCAATTCGACGCCGATGCGCGCGATTTGCTAAAATCCGCGCCTTTAGCGCTTTCCGGCCATTACATGTCTATTCGAAAGATCCTCGTCACTTCTGCCCTGCCCTACGCCAATGGCAGCATCCACCTCGGCCATCTGGTCGAATACATCCAGACCGACATCTGGGTGCGCTTCCAGAAGATGCAGGGGAACACTTGCCACTACGTCTGCGCCGACGATACCCACGGCACGCCGATCATGCTGCGCGCAGAAAAGGAAGGCATCACGCCGGAGCAATTGATCGACCGCGTGTGGCAGGAACACTATGACGACTTCAAGGCGTTCCATGTCGAATTCGACAACTATGGATCGACCAACTCCAACGAGACCAGGGAATATGCGGAGGATATTTACCGCAAACTGGACAAAGCCAAACTGATCGATAAGCGTTCCATCGAACAGTTCTATGACCCGGTCAAGAACATGTTTTTGCCGGATCGTTTCATCAAGGGCGAATGCCCCAAGTGCGGCGCCAAAGACCAGTACGGCGACAACTGCGAAGTGTGTGGCGCCGCCTATGCGCCCACCGAGCTGAAGAACCCCTATTCCGCCGTATCCGGCGCCAAACCTGAGTTGCGCAATTCCGACCATTACTTCTTCAAGCTCTCCGCCGACACCTGCCAGCGGTTCTTGCGCGAGTGGACGCGCAGCGGCACGCTGCAACCCGAGGCCGCCAACAAGATGCAGGAATGGTTGGGCGCCGAGGGCGAGAACAAGCTGACCGACTGGGACATCTCGCGCGACGCGCCCTACTTCGGATTCGAGATCCCCGATGCGCCTGGCAAATATTTTTACGTATGGCTGGACGCACCGGTCGGCTACATGGGCAGCTTCAAGCAGTTGTGCAAGAAACTAACCCCAACCCAACCCAACCCTCCTAACCCCCCCATACCCCCCTTGTCAGGGGGGAGCAAATCAGGGAGGGAGTCGGCCACTCCTCCCCTGACAAGGGGAGGCTGGGAGGGGTTATTCGACGAATACTGGAAACCCGATTCCAAAGCCGAGCTGTATCACTTCATCGGAAAAGATATCCTGTATTTCCACGCGCTGTTCTGGCCCGCGATGCTGCAACACGCCGGTTTCCGCACCCCGACCAAACTGTTTGCGCACGGCTTCCTGACTGTGAACGGAGAGAAGATGAGCAAATCGCGCGGCACATTCATCACCGCTCGCAGCTATGTAGATCACATCAAAAACACTGAATACCTACGTTACTACTACGCCGCCAAACTGAACGGCACGATGGAAGACATCGACCTCAACCTCGACGATTTTGTCGCGAAGGTGAATAGCGACCTGATAGGCAAGTACATCAATATTGCGAGCAGAACAGCAGGGTTCATAAGCAAGAAATTTGGCGGTATGCTTGCCACGCCTGACCAGGTTAACAAGAACAGCGGGGCAGCTCATCTTATCGGTAAATTTATTGGAACTGCCAAACAGATTGCCGATGCTTATGAAAGTCGCGACTATGGCAAAGCTTTGCGTGAAATCATGGGCCTTGCCGATCTCGCCAACGAATATGTCAACGACCAATCACCTTGGATATTAGCCAAGCAAGATGATCAAGAAGCAAAGTTGCACGAAGTTTGTACGGTAAGCTTGAATCTTTTCCTCCTGCTAACGCTTTACCTCAAACCGATTTTGCCTAAGCTAGCGGAACAAGTTGAAGCGTTTCTGAATATCGAGCCACTATCGTGGGCCGACACGATGAACCCTTTGCTAAACCATAAAATCAATGAGTACACACATTTAATGACCCGCCTCGACCCCAAACTCATCGAATCCATGGTCGCTGCCAACCAGGAAAGCATGAAACCCATGACCGAATCGCATTCCCAGGCACGCCATGCCGAAGCTCAGCAACATGCAATCGCACCTGCCGCACCGCTCCCCTCGCCCGCCGGGAGAGGGGCTGGGGGTGAGGGAGCGCACAAGTTGCCCATGCCGGAATCCATCAAGGCATTTGCACGCAAACTGCGCCAGGAGCAAACTGATGCCGAATCCTTGATGTGGGCATTGCTCAGAGACAAGCGATTAGGCGGCGCAAAATTCCGCCGTCAGCACCCGTTCCAACCCTATGTGCTGGACTTCTTTTGTCATGAAGCCAATCTCGCAATTGAACTGGACGGTAGTCAACATGCGGAAGCGCAGGCGCATGATGAAAAGCGCTCTGTATTTTTGAAATCAAAAGGTATTGATGTGCTGCGTTTTTGGAACAACGAAGTGTTGGCGGAAACAGAGGCAGTGCTGGAAAAAATCTGGCGGGAGTTGGATACTCGCAAAGTGATTACAACTTTGCCGAGTGCTCCCTCACCCCTAACCCCTCTCCCGGCGGGAGAGGGAAACTTTATTTCAATTGAAGAATTCAGCAAGATCGACCTGCGCGTAGCTAAGATCGTCAACGCCGAGCATGTCGAAGGCGCGGAGAAGCTGTTAAAGCTGACGCTGGACATCGGCGAGGAAAATCCGCGCACGGTGTTCGCCGGCATCAAGTCGGCTTACAATCCGGAAAAGCTCAAGGGACGCATGACTGTGATGGTCGCCAACCTCGCGCCGCGCAAGATGAAGTTCGGCCTATCGGAAGGCATGGTGCTGGCGGCTTCCGGGGACGCGCCCGGCTTGTTCATCCTGTCGCCGGATGACGGCGCGCAACCCGGAATGCGCATCAAATAAGCAGGCGCATCAAACAACTTCCCTATACCTGGTCGGGCGCGCCTTTTTCAAGGACGGCGCAAGGGCGATTAGCACATTCCCCGCCATGATTTTCCGCTGATCACGGGGATGCGCCGCAAATAATTTTCGCCTGCCGGCGCACCGGGTCTATAATTTGCGCCCAATAAGGGAGGTAGTGCCAGCAGTGTTCGCTTCTTTCGGTGTTTCGCCCATCGACGTCATATTGGGAGTGACGGTGTTCTGGCTGTCACTCGGCTTGGGCGGTCTGGCGCTGCAAAACAACCGCATCATCACCCGGATCATTTTCCCGCTCGGCGCGACCGGTTCATTGATATTGGCAGCCGCCGCGCTCGGCGGGTTGGGCGGAATCGATACCGCCGTTCTGCCGCTCGGGCTGCCCGATCTGCCGTTTCATCTCCGCCTCGATGCTCTCTCCGCTTTTTTTCTGCTGCTGCTCGGCGCATCCAGTATCGGCATCTCGTTGTTCTCGGCAGGTTACTTTCGCGGGATGGCAGCGCAGGAACTGGGTTTGTTGTGCCTGGAATATCACATCTTCCTCGCCAGCATGACGCTGGTGTTTCTGGCGGACGATGCCTATATGTTCATGGTGGCATGGGAGGCGATGGCATTGTCGTCTTACTTCCTGGTCACCACCGATCACGAGCAGCCCGAAGTGCGCCGCGCCGGTTTCCTCTATCTGCTGATCGCGCACATCGGCGCGATTGCCATCTTGATGGGATTCGGGGTGATGCAAGGCGGGCATGGCGATTACACCTTCGACACCATGCGCCACGGACATCTATCCACTTTCTGGGCCAGCATCACTTTCTTTCTGGCGCTCTTCGGCTTCAGCGCGAAAGCGGGCATATTGCCGATGCATGCCTGGTTGCCGGAAGCGCACCCGGCAGCGCCATCGCCTGTGTCCGCGCTGATGAGCGGCATCATGCTGAAGACCGCCATCTACGGCATTTTGCGCGTAAGCTTCGATTTGCTCGACACGCAGATCTGGTGGTGGGGCGTGATCGCACTGGCACTCGGCCTGTTTACTGCACTGTTCGGGGTGATCTTCGCCGCAGTGCAAGTGGATATGAAACGCCTGCTGGCTTATTCTTCGATTGAAAATATCGGCATCATTCTGGTGGGCATCGGCCTCACCATCATCTTTCATGCCTCGGGCAAGGAGGCGCTGGCCGCGCTGGCGCTCACCGCATCGCTCTACCATGCGATCAATCACGCCTTCATGAAGGGCTTGTTGTTCCTCGGCACCGGCTCGATCCTGCATGCCACAGGCGAGCGGCATCTCGGCAAGCTCGGCGGCCTGATCCACAAGATGCCCAACCTCGCCTGGTTCATGCTGGTCGGCACCCTTGCGCTTGCCGGGCTGCCGCCGCTGAATGGCTTCGTGTCGGAGTGGCTGATGCTGCAAGCCTTTCTGTTGTCGCCCGGCTTGCCGCAAGCCTACATCAACATGCTGGTGCCGATCGCTGCGGCCGCGCTGGTTCTGGCTGCGGCGCTGGCGGGTTTTGTGATGGTGAAGTTCTACGGCGTGATCTTCCTCGGCCAGCCTCGCGATGCCGGCCTCGCTGTCGTTCACGATGCGGGCATCTGGGAACGCATCGGCATGCTGTGCATGGTGGCCGGTTGTATCGCCCTGGGCGTGTTCCCCACTTTCGTGATCCTGCATCTGGATTTCGTGACGGAGATGCTGGTGCATAATTCGCTGGGCACGAGTGCCGTGCACTCCGGCTGGCTGTTGCTCACGCCGATAGCGGCCGAACGCGCCAGCTACAGCCCGATGATCCTGCTGCTGATCATCGTCAGCGGAGTGATGCTCACCACGCTGGCGGTGAAAAAGTTCTATCACGGCCGCTTGAGGCGCGGCCCGGCGTGGGACTGCGGTTTCCCCGAGCAGGGCGCGCGCATGCAGGACACTGCCGAGGGATTCGGCCAACCGATCCGGCAGATCTTCGAATGGTTCATGGGCGTGGTGAGGCAGATGCCCTCGCCGTTCGATCTGCATCCGCATTACCACGCCGAGGTGCATGACCGGTTATGGAACATCTTCTATGCGCCGATAAAACGCGCCAATGAAATGATCGGCCTGCAGGTGGGCAAGTTGCAGCATGGCCGCATCCACATATACCTGCTGTACAGTTTCATCACGCTGCTGGCCTTGCTGGCGTTCGTCGAATGAGTGCTTCCGCGATATTTCTGCAACTGTTGCAAAACGCGCTGGTGTTGCTCGCGGCCCCGCTGCTGCTCGGCTGGATCAACCAGTGCCGCGCCTGGTTGCAAAACCGCAGCGGCGCCGGCGTGCTGCAACCATACCGCAATCTGGTGAAGTTGTTTCACAAGGATGCCGTGCTGGCGCACAACGCTTCGCCGCTGTTCCGCATCACCCCCTACATCCTGTTTGCCTGCATGTGGCTGGCCGCCGCGCTGGTACCGGTGCTGGCTACCGACCTGCCGCTTTCACCGGCAGTCGATGTGATCGCCTTGGTCGGCATCTTCGCGCTGGCGCGGGTGTTCATCTCGCTCGCTGCGATGGACATCGGCACCGCCTTCGGTTCGCTCGGCGCGCGCCGCGAGATGCTGGTCGGCTTCCTCGCCGAACCGGCATTGCTGATGGTGCTGTTCACCGCCTCCACCATCAGCCAGTCCACCTCGCTGATCACCATCGTCGAGACACTGGCGCACAAACAATTCGTGCTCTACCCGAGCATGACCTTTGCATCCGTCGCCTTCGTGATGGTGCTGCTGGCCGAGAATGCGCGCGTGCCGGTGGACAACCCCTCCACCCACCTCGAACTGACCATGATCCACGAGGCGATGATCCTGGAATATTCGGCGCGCCATCTCGCGCTGGTGGAATGGGCCAGCGCGCTCAAGCTGCTGGCATACATGGCCATCGGGATCGCCCTGTTCATTCCCTACGGCATTGCCGAAGCGGGCAACTGGAATGCGCTGCCGCCGGCGATAGCATTGCTGACGCTCAAATTATTGCTGGGCGGCGCGGGATTGGCCTTCATCGAAACCATTTCCGCCAAGATGCGCATCTTCCGCGTGCCCGAATTCATGGGCACGGCTTTTCTGCTCGCGGTGCTGGGGCTGTTGACGCACTTCCTGCTGGAGACCTGAGATGGGCATCCCGATCACCGGACAAATCATCAACATGTGCGCAGCGCTGTTGCTGCTGATCGCCTTCGCGATGCTGTCGCAACGCCGTATCCTGTCCCTGATCAATTTGTTTTCATTGCAAGGTTTGATCCTTGCCATCAGCACCAGCGTGGTCGCCTATTCCTCGCAGCAGCAGCATCTGTATTACTCGGCCGCGCTGACGTTGCTGCTCAAGGCCGTCGTGCTGCCGATGATCCTGCACAGGTTGATCCGCAAGCTCAACATCAAATGGGACGTGGAAACCATGTTCAACATCCCCACCATCATGCTGGTCGGTCTGGCGCTGGTGGTGTTCGCCTTCAACCTCGCCGCGCCGATCTCGCAGATGGCAGCCACCATCACCCGGAGCACGCTGGGCATCGCGATGGCCAGCGTGTTGCTGTCGTTCCTGATGATGATCACGCGCAGCAAGGCGGTGCCGCAAGTGGTGGGGTTCCTGGCGATGGAAAACGGCCTGTTCTTCGCCGCCACATCTGCCACGTACGGCATGCCGATGGTGGTCGAGCTTGGCATCGCGCTGGATGTGCTGGTTGGCATGTTCATCCTCGGCATCTTCTTCTTCCAGATACGCACCGCGTTCGACAGCCTGGACCTGAAACACATGGAAAAACTGAAAGAAGAATGACGTGGAAATATTCTGGGTCCTCGCGATTCCCCTGTTCGGCGGCCTGATCATGGCGATCTTCGGCAAGCAGCAACATGCGCCGGAGATCAACTCCGCGATGAGCTTCTGCACTTTCGCCGCTGCGGCCGCGCTGACCGTCCGCGTCATTTCGGACGGTTCGTTCACCGCATGGAACGAACAGTTCTTTGTCGATGCCTTCAATGTGTTTCTGGTCGCGCTGACCGCGTTCGTGGGTTTCACGACTTCGTTGTTCTCGCGTCCTTACATGCGCATCGAGCAACATCACGGCAAACTGTCGGCCAACATGCTGCGCCTGTATTACAGCATGTATCAGTTGTTCAGCTTCACCATGCTGCTGGCGTTGCTCACCAACAACATGGGCATCCTGTGGGTGGCGATGGAAGCCGCCACGCTGACCACCGTGCTGCTGGTATCGCTCTACCGCACCCCCGCCTCGCTGGAGGCGGCATGGAAATACTTTATCCTGTGCGGCGTCGGTATCGCCCAGGCTTTATTCGGCACCATCCTGCTGTATTTTGCGGCAGAAAAACTGCTCGGCGCAGGCGGCACCGCACTATTGTGGACGCACCTGAACGGGGTGAAGACCCAGCTCGAACCGACCGTGCTGTCGCTCGCCTTCGTATTCCTGCTGGTCGGCTATGGCACCAAGGTCGGCCTGGCGCCCTTGCACAACTGGCTGCCGGATGCCCATGCCGAAGGCCCGACGCCGGTGTCGGCGGTGCTCTCCGGCCTGTTGCTGAACGTTGCACTGTATGCCGTGGTGCGCTGCAAAGTGCTGGTGGATGGCGCACTCGGAACCCATCTCGCGGGCAATCTGATGATGGGCTTCGGTCTGCTCAGCGTGGTGATGGCGGCGTTCTTCCTGTCGCGGCAAAAAGACGTGAAGCGCATGTTCGCTTATTCCTCGATCGAACACATGGGACTGATGACATTTGCCTTCGGCATGGGCGGACCGGTGGCGACCTTTGCCGGCCTGCTGCATATGACGGTGCACAGCCTGACCAAATCAGCGATCTTTTTTGCCGTCGGCCATGCCGCGCAGAAATCCGGCACACAATTGATGGAGCATATCCGCGGCCTGATCAAGACCAGTCCGACCGTCGGCTGGGGATTGGCACTCGGCACGCTGGCCATCCTGGGTATGCCGCCGTTCGGCGTATTCACGAGTGAATTCCTGATCCTGACCACCGCCATGCATACTTACCCGTGGACCATGCCGTTCCTGCTTACCGCGCTCGGCGTGGCCTTCGCCGCAATCTTCGGACGCATGCAATTGATGGTGTTCGGCGAAACCACCGGCAAGCGTTTACCGCACCCTCCCGCACTGATCCCGGTGTTCGTGCATCTGTTATTGGTGCTGATGCTGGGCTTGTACATTCCCGCCTATCTTGCCGATTGGTACCGGCAAGCGGCGGCCCTGATCGGATGACCATATGAGACTGGACGATTTCCCGAACCTGTTTCCCAGGCTGCACGGAGCCATGCCGGTATGGCACGGCAGCGTGGATGCAGAAGGTTTGCGCGCGCTGTGCGAGCAGGTGCTGCACGGCGGCGGGAAACTGCTTGCGCTGTGGGGAGAGGACAGCAGCGAGGGCGCATACGATGCCCAAGGGCCGATCAGCGATCCCCGGTATACGCTGCACGTCGCGCTGGTGACCGCACCCGGTTTGCTGGTGCTCACGCTGCCTGTGGATCATAACAAACCGGCTTTCCCCGACCTGAGCGATTTGTTCCCCGCAGCAGACCGTATGCAGCGCAGTATCGCCGACATGCTGGGATTGCACGCCACGGAGGGCGGCGATCACCGCAAGTGGCTGCGCCATGCTTCCTGGCCGGGCAATGTGCATCCGTTGCGCAAATCCTTCGACATCAACACCACATATGCGACAGAGGCGGATGCCTATCCCTTCGTGCCGGTGACCGGCAACGGCGTGCATGAGATCGCCGTTGGCCCGGTGCATGCGGGCACCATCGAACCCGGCCATTTCCGTTTTTCCGTCATCGGCGAAAAAGTGCTGCGGCTTGAAGAACGGTTCGGCTACACACACAAGGGTATAGAAAAAAGATTCGAAGGCATGACGCTGGAACAAGGTGCCAAGCTTGCCGGTCGCATTTCGGGCGATACCACTGTTGCCTACGCCTGGGCTTACGCACAAGCTGTGGAAAGCGTCACCCGCACCACACCGCCATTGCGCGCACAGTGGCTGCGCGCGATGTTCCTCGAGCTGGAACGCCTGCTCAACCACATGGGCGATCTCGGCTATCTCGGCAACGATGCCGCACTGGGCTTCGGTTTCACGCAATTCTGGATACTCAAGGAAGACCTGCTGCGCATGAACAGCGAACTGTTCGGTCATCGCTATCTGATGGACCGCATCGTGCCCGGCGGCGTGTCGGTCGATGTCGACAGTGCAGCGCACACCAGGATCCTCGAGACCTTGCGGCATATCGCCAGTACGGTCGCGACGCTGAAAAATATCTACGAAGAACATGCCGGCGTGCAGGATCGTTTCATTACCACCGGACGCGTCACGCCCGATCTCGCCGCACAGCTCGGGCTGACGGGCCTGGCCGGGCGCGCCAGCGGCCAGGCTTGGGATCTGCGCGCGCAGTTCCCGTGCGCTCCTTACGACCAGCTTGATGTCGCCATGGCGACCCATCGCAACGGCGACGTTGCAGCACGTGTCACGGTGCGTTTCGAGGAAATCGTGGAATCCATCCGGTTGATCCGCGCGATATTGGAAGAACTGCCGCAAGGGACATCGAGTTGCGCCATAGGCAAGGCGGAAGCTGGCCATCTTGGCATCGGCTGGGTGGAAGGGTGGCGCGGCGAAGTGCTGGTCGCGCTGCATAGCGGAGGCGATAACCTCATCCATCGCCTGCACGCGCATGATCCCTCGTGGCAAAACTGGCCGGTGCTGGAACACGCCGTCATCGGCAACATCGTGCCGGACTTCCCGCTGATCAACAAATCGTTCAACTTGAGTTACAGTGGAGTCGATCTCTAGCCATGTGCACCTCTCAAAACCCAAATTTCATCCCAACTGCTGCGTTGCTCAAAAATTTTCTTGCTTGCATACCGGTCGTATGCGGTGCGGCGCAAATTTTTTCACGCCTTGCATTTGGGCGAACTTTGGATTTTTAAAGGCACACATATGTATCAGATCATCAGACAAATACTACGCACCGGCATCAAATCCGAAACGCCGCCGCAGCCGGATGATGCGTTGCGCAGCCAGGTGCAGGAAATCAATGCGCAAATCCTGAAGTATGTCGGCCGCGCGCTCGCCGTCCGCCATGTCGACGCCGGTTCATGCAACGGCTGCGAGCTGGAAATCCACTGCCTGAACAATCCGTACTACAACATTGAAGGGATGGGCATCCATTTTGTCGCCAGCCCGCGCCATGCCGACATGCTGCTGGTCACCGGCCCGGTATCGCGGCATATGGAGGTGGCGCTCAAGCGCACTTTCGATGCCACGCCCGATCCCAAGCTGGTTGTCGCGGTCGGCGACTGCGGCAAGGACGGCGGCATCTTCGGCACCAGCTATGCGAGTTGCGGGGGAGTATCCCGCGTGATTCCCGTCGATGTCGTCGTCCCCGGCTGCCCTCCTGCCCCGATTGCGATACTGCAGGGTATTCTGACCGCCGTGAGCCGGCGCACCTGACTTGAACATACCCAGGGCAGCCTACCTGAATTTGTCAACAGAAGCTGCGGCTTCTCCGACACCAGCACGCCTCATCCTTTAACTGTAAACCACCCTGACGTTTTCCTCATTCAGCAAGTCGCGCAAGTCGCGCAGCAGGTCTTCGTGCAGCGTCACTTGCCAGGCATCGCCCAGGCGCAATTGGCAGCTGGCATAGTCGTTGCGGTAGTGGATCTGCACCGGACACTTGCCATCGCGGTACGGCGTGAACAGCTCTTTCAGCTGAGCGACACTGGCATTGCCGTTGCAACGCAATGCCAGCTGTTGCGCGAAATTTGAACGCGCCGAGGCGAAGTCGAACAGCTCCTCGCCGCTCACGCGCACATTGCCGGAATATTCATCCATCTTGGCTGTACCTCGCACCACCAGCAACTCATCCTCGCGTATCCACGGGCGGTTGGTTTCATAAATCTCGTTGAACACTGTCAGCTCCACCTGCGCGCTGCCGTCGTCCAGCGTGACAATCGCCATGCGTCCGCGCCGTGTCTGCTGGATGCGCAATCCCGCCACGATGCCTGCCAGCACGACCTGAACGCCGCGCCGGGAAGGTTGCCCAGAGCCATGGCCAGCACCGCTTCCTGAATTTCTGGATTGTCCTACGAACTGCGGCGTCAGATCGCTCAACTTCACCTTGATGAAGTGTGCCAATTCATCCGCATATTCCTGGAACGGATGCCCGCCCAGGTAAAATCCCAAACTGGATTTCTCGTGCGCAAGTTGTTCGCGCAGGCTCCAGCGCGGCACATCGGCATGCTTCACCTTCAGCGCGACATCTGCTTCTTCGTGTCCGAACAGGCTGTTCTGGTTTGCCGCGCGCGCCTGCTGGTCGGCGCTCGCCAATGCCGCGTCCACGCTGGCCATCAAGCTGGCGCGATGATCGTTGAGACTGTCGAACGCTCCGGCGCGTATCAATGCTTCCACAGTGCGGCGATTGACGATGCGCTTGTCTACGCGTCTGCAAAAATCGAACAAATCCTTGAACGGTCCGGTTTCACGCGCCTTGACGATATTGCCGATCGCAGCCGCGCCGGTACCCTTGATCGCCCCCAGCCCGTAAGCAATGGTTGTCTGGTCCACAGGTGAGAATACATAGCCGGAACTGTTCACGTCCGGAGGCAGTATGCGCAGCTTTATCTTCTCGCCGGAATCCGGTTGCGATACAAATTGCTGCAACGCATCGATGTAGAAGATATGCACCTTGTCGGTATTGTCCATATCGCCGGACAACGTCGCCGCCATGAATGCCGCCGGGTGATGCGCCTTCAGGTAGGCCGTCTGATAGGCCACCAGTGCATAGGCCGCCGCATGGGATTTGTTGAAGCCATAGCCGGCGAACTTCTCCATCAAGTCGAACAGGTTGCCGGCTAGCGCCTTGGTCGTGCCGTTCTTGAGCGCACCCTCGATAAATATCTCGCGGTGCTGCGCCATCTCCTCGGCCTTTTTCTTGCCCATCGCACGGCGCAACAGGTCGGCGCCACCGAGGCTGTAGCCGCCCACGATCTGTGCCATTTGCATCACCTGTTCCTGGTAGACCATGATGCCGTGGGTCTCGCGCAGCACCGGCTCGACCGCGGGATGCGGGTACTCGAATTTCTCGCCGTGCTTGCGGCGCACGAAATCCGGGATCAGGTCCATCGGGCCGGGCCGGTACAGCGCAACCAGTGCGATGATGTCTTCGAACCGGTCCGGCCTGGCCTGCCTCAACATGTCTTTCATGCCGCGCGATTCCAGCTGGAACACCGCGGTGGTGTTGGCCTTGGTGAGCAGATCATAAGTCGCGGCATCTTCCAGAGGCATGGTATCCAGAGTGAAGAATTGAGGATTAAGGATTGAGGATTGAGTTAAACCAGCGCCCTGCTTTTCGCTCGATCCTCGATCCTCGATCCTCGATCCTTGCTCCTGAAGTCTCTTCACATGCCTCATCGCCCAATCAAGTATGGTCAATGTGCGCAAGCCAAGGAAGTCGAATTTGACCAGGCCGATGTCTTCCACATCGTCCTTGTCGAATTGGCTGATTACGCTGGCGCTGTTGTCCGCACAATACAGAGGGCAAAAATCGGTGAGCTGTCCCGGCGCAATCAGCACACCGCCGGCGTGCATGCCGACGTTGCGCGTCAGGTCTTCGAGACGTTCGGCCAGCTCGATCAGTTCCGGAACGCCTTCTTCGCTCTCGGCGATGGCATTGATCTCCGGCTCCATCTCGCGCGCCTTTTTCAGCGATACCGGCTTCACGCCTTCCAGCGGAATCGCCTTGGAAAGGCGGTCGCACAGGCCATAAGGGAAATCCATCACCCGCCCGACATCGCGGATTACCGCCTTGGAAGCCATCGTGCCGAAGGTGGCGATCTGCGACACGCTCGCGGCACCATATTTGTTCTTCACATATTCGATGACTCGCTCGCGGCCGTCCTGGCAGAAATCCACGTCAAAGTCCGGCATGGATACGCGCTCCGGATTCAGGAAACGCTCGAACAGCAGGCCATAGCGCAGCGGATCGAGCTCGGTGATGCCGAGGCTATAGGCCACCAGCGATCCGGCGCCGGAACCGCGCCCCGGACCGACCGGCACGCCATTCCCCTTGGCCCAGCGGATGAAATCCGCGACGATCAGAAAGTAACCGGGGAAACCCATCTTGATGATGGTCTCGGTCTCGAACGCCAGCCGCTGCCGATATTCCGGCAGCTTCGCGGCACGCTCAGTCTCGTCCGGATAGAGCATTGCCATGCGCCGCTGCAAACCCGCCACGGCCTGTGTGCGCAGATATTCGTCCAGACTCTGCCCATCCGGCGTGGGGAAATCCGGCAGGCGCGGTTTGCCCAGCGTGAGTTTAAGATTGCAGCGGCGAGCGATCTCGACGCTGTTTTGCAACGCCTCGGGCAGATCGGCGAACAACTCCGCCATCTCGGCTTGGGTCTTGAAATACTGTTGTGCGGTGTAGGCGCGCGCGCGGCGCTTGTCGTTGAGCACATAGCCTTCGGCGATGCACACCCGCGCTTCGTGCGCCTTGAAATCCTCCGCTGTCAGGAACTGCACCGGATGGGTGGCGACCACCGGCAGCCCGGCCTCTGCGGCAAGCTGGATCGCGGCATGGATGTAATGCTCTTCATCTGCGAATCCGGCGCGCTGCACTTCCAGGTAATAACGGCTGTTGAACAATCCCGCCCATTCCTGCGCGTACTGCCCGGCTTGCGTGGCATTGCCGGACAGCAGCGCACTGCCGACATCGCCGAGATGCGCGCCTGACAAGGCGATCAACCCGTCCGTGCCGTGATGAAACCACTCGCGGCGCAATTCGGCGCGGCCGCGATGCTGGTTCTCCAGGTAGGCGCGCGTAAGCAGACGACATAGCAGCAGATACCCCGCTTCAGACTGGCACAGTAACAATAGCCGGTATGGACGGTCGCGATCCGCATCGTTCGTAATGTACACATCGCATCCGGTGATGGGCTTGATGCCCGCACCGCGCGCTGCCTTGTAGAATTTTATCAACCCGAAAAAATTGTTCAGGTCGGTCAGCGCCAGCGCGGGCATCGCATCGCTTCTTGCCGCAGCGACCGCCTCGTCCACGCGCACCATGCCATCCGAAATGGAATATTCGCTGTGGAGCCGGAGATGAACGAAAGATGGTTGCGGCATGATGGAACACTTAAAATTCAGGCGAGGATTTTAGCACTGTCAGATGAAGGAAAATTTCTTATCGGGGATTCAAAACGTTAGAATCGCATTCTTATCTTCATCGACACCAAAGCACGTGCAAAACACCCTTACCCCAAAAAGCGAACGTTATCTGCTGCTGACACTTGCCGGCATCCAGTTCAGCCATATCCTCGATTTCATGATCATGATGCCGCTCGGGCCCATTCTGATAGACGCGTTCGGCATCGGCACGCACGAGTTCGGTTTGCTGGTAGCGTCCTACAGTTTCAGCGCCGCGCTGTCCGGCCTGCTGGCCGCGACATTCGTGGACAGGTTCGAGCGCAAGCGCCTGCTGTTGAGCATGTTCGCGCTGTTCGGTCTGGCCACGCTGGCATGCGGTCTGGCGCCTGGTTACGCCACGCTGCTGATCGCGCGCGGCCTGGCGGGGGCGTTCGGCGGGGTGATGGGCGCGATGGTGCAAACCATCGTCGGTGACGTGATCCCTTTTGCACGGCGCGCTAAGGCCAGCGGCATCGTGTCGACGGCATTTTCGATTTCCACCATCGCCGGAGTGCCGTTGTCGCTGTGGTTGGCGAATCATTTCCAGTGGCGCGCACCGTTCATCCTGATCGCGGTGCTGACCGCGCTGTTCATCATGGTCGGGTGGCGCATCCTGCCGGAACTGCGCCAGCATATCAGCGCGCATAAACGCGCCCACCCCTTCGTGGAAATGTTCGCGGTGCTGCGCGATCTCAACCATCTGCGAGCGCTGCTGTTTACCGGGCTGCTGCTGTTCTCCGGCTTCACGGTGATCCCCTACATCACCATCTACGCGGTGGGTAACGTCGGGATCTCCATGCACGACATTCCTTTGATCTACCTCTCAGGCGGCGCGGCTACCTTGATCAGCGCCAGGTTCATCGGCCACTGGGCCGACCTGCGCGGCAAAATCGAGATCTATCGCTTGGTCGCCATCGCCGCACTGGTACCGCTGTTCGTCGTGACCAATATCGGTGCTGCGCCGTTATGGATATGGCTGGTTTGCACCACCACTTTTTTCGTGCTGGTGTCGGGACGCATGATTCCGGCGATGGCCATCGTCTCTTCGGCGGCTCAATCCAGACTGCGCGGCACGTTCATGTCGCTCAACGCCTCGATGCAGCAATTAGCCAGTGGCCTGGCTTCAACGCTGGCGGGATTCATCATCACGCAAAACAGCGCTGGGCAGATCATCGGGTATGAAAAGGTCGGATACGTGGCGATCACAGCGAACCTGCTGGCGGTGGCATTCGTTGCACGCATCGTGATGCACGACCAGCATCCCGTGGCGACTGACGTCGCGCCGAAGTGAGCCCTTTTCACACTGTTCCGCGCATACGTCTTTCCGAACTATTGTTCTTCGCAGGTGTATCGCGTAAGGTGGCGGCAATACGGTTCTAACAGTTTTTGCAATGGTGTATTTGTCGGATATTTTAGAGTGTACCAAATCGTCGCCATGGATAATTACAATGAATTACAGACCAGCAGCAATTTTATACACCTCGAAGGTGTCTTTCCCGGAATTTTTTAGGGTGTCTACTAATGACATGGACTCCCCCTACTCAAACGGCATCTGATGTGCCAGATTGGGAATGCGAATTTCCAATCACTGAGAGGAGGAGT
>JBMOQB010000002.1:0-4335 GCA_049320585.1 Pseudomonadota bacterium
GGGGAAAGCATGCCCGTGGTGAAGGCGGCGGGAGACCCGGTGTTCGCGGGAACACTGAATGAACGCGGCATGCTGGAATTCCGTGTCACCGCAAACAAGGGCAACACCACGCTGGATCGCATCATCCACACGGTGCAGGAAGCGCAAGGCCAGCGCGCGCCGACGCAACGCTTCGTTGACCAGTTCGCGCGCTACTACACCCCTGCCGTGGTGGCCTTCGCAATCCTAGTGGCAGCCGTGCCGCCGTTGCTATTCGGTGCCGCGTTTGAACCGTGGTTCTACAAGGCGCTGGTCATGCTGGTGATCGCTTGTCCCTGCGCGCTGGTGATTTCCACGCCCGTCACGGTAGTGAGCGGCCTGGCCGCTGCGGCGAGGCAGGGCATACTGGTCAAGGGCGGCGTGCATCTGGAGAATGGCCGCCTGATAAAAGTCGTGGCGCTGGACAAGACCGGCACGCTCACGCACGGCAAGCCTGTCGTGACCGATGTGGTTCCGCTGGTTGATCTGCCAAAAGACCAGTTGCTGCAACTTGCCGCCTGCGTAGATGCGCATTCCGAGCATCCGATTGCTGCAGCCATCGTATCGGCCTGGCAGGGCGGCGAGGCAACATTACGCCCGCTGTTGCAGGCCGCTTCGTTCGAATCTATCACCGGGCTCGGTGCCAAGGCGGTTGTCGAAGGGCAACTTTACTACGTGGGCAACCACCGGCTGTATGAAGACCTTGGCGTCTGCGGCCTGCATGCCGAGGAAGTACTGGGCCGTCTGGAAAAGGAAGGCAAGACGGCGGTGGTACTCGCGACTGAAACCGAACCGCTGTGCGTTATCGGCGTGGCCGACACGGTGCGCGGGCACAGCGCAGAGGCTATCCGCCAGCTTCACGCTCTCGGTGTGGCATCGGTGATGTTGACCGGCGATAACCAGACTACGGCCAGCGCCATCGCCATCCAGGTAGGCATAGACGATGCGCGCGGCAACCTGCTGCCGGAAGACAAGCTGGCGGTGATTGATGAGTTGCTGGGACGTTACGGCCAAGTCGGCATGGTGGGCGACGGCATCAACGATGCACCTGCGCTGGCCAAGTCCTCCATAGGCTTTGCCATGGGCGCTGCCGGAACCGATACCGCCATCGAGACCGCCGATGTCGCACTGATGGATGACGATCTGCGCAAGGTGCCGCATTTCATCAAACTGAGCCGCGACACTTCCCACGTGCTGCAACAGAACATCGCGCTGGCCATCGGCATCAAGGCGATATTCTTCGCTTTGGCCCTCGCCGGGAAAGCCACGCTCTGGATGGCGGTCTTTGCCGATATGGGGGCCAGCCTGATTGTGGTATTCAACGGCATGCGGTTGCTCAAAATTACTGGAAGCTATGAATGGCGACATAAATACTGACCATTCGTGGAGGCTGCTTCTTGTTCGATTACCTGTCGCACCTATTTCAGGTAAGACCGCCACACACTTACTACCTGAGCTAAATCCTGCTGATGCAGCTTTGGTAATCCGCGAGTTAAGCATTCGCGAAGAGTTGATGCATATCAGTGTCGAGATAAATCAAGTTGTTTAAAACGATCAATGTAAAGTTGCCTAAGCTTTGTCGATCAGCGTGAATCCGGCAATGCCCAAATCGCAACATTGACCGTCTCATATGGACGTTCGGGTTGGTGGTTTCATCAGAATTTCTAGATAGTCGAATTCGATTCTTTTTGGACGCATTTCGGCAGTCATGCATGTTAGTAACTGCGTAGCATAATGACCATTTCATCCTTCGCAGATTCCCGTTTGTTAAAGCCAGGAATTCCCAAGAGGGCGCGAGATTCACCTTGATATTCAATCCCACCCAATAAGGTGCCGGATGAAAGTGTGGTAGCTGGCCACGAGAAAACAAACAGCATCATGAATCCCGCCGGGAGAGAGTATCCCGGTAGGGGTAACTCCATGCCGCGCGGAAATTTCCAACCGGCCCAGCCGTGACCTTCCAAGGATCCCGGCAAGGGGTGTCCCGGAAGGTTCCGTCAGGGGCTTTCCATGGAGGCACCTGTGATGAAGTACAAGTACGATGCACAACGCGTCAAGCATGACGCACGAGGGCGCTGGGAACAGGTTTTGTCTGACCTGGCACCAGCTTTGAATGATGCCGTGGAGCGGCAGGGGAAGCATGTCCCTTGCCCGGTTCATGGTGGACGGGATGGCTTTCGGGTCTTTCCCGATGTTGATGAAACTGGTGGTGGCGTCTGTAATACGTGCGGTTATTTTGCGGACGGATTTTCTCTGCTTATGTGGATCAATAGTTGGGATTTCGCGCGCACTGTTCGCGAAGTGGCCGAGCATTTAGGCAGTGAACCAGCCAAGAGCGTGCGCAGGGAATTATCGCAAGCATCAGGTCGCAATTCCGATGATGCCACACGCCGTGAACATCTCAATCGCACATGGCGTGAATCACTGCCGCTGACACATCCTGAAGCAGAACCCGCTCGTCTGTATCTGGCGCGGCGCGGATTGTCTGTATGCGTGCCGGAATCCCTGCGGTTTCATCCTGCGCTTGGCTACTACGCAGACAATCACTTCGTGGCGCGCTATCCGGCCATTGTCGGGCAGGTGACGGGGCAGGGGGGCGAAGCAGTCACCCTCCATCGCACCTACCTGACAGCCAGTGGGCACAAAGCACCGGTCGAAGCGCCGAAGAAGTTGATGCGTCATCCATCGGCGCGACAACTGACTGGCGGCGCGATTCGTCTGGTGCAGCCAGATAGTCGTCTGGCGGTGACCGAAGGAATCGAAACGGCGCTTGCCATTATCGAAGCCACCGGCTTGCCCGCTTGGGCGACTGGTAACGCGCATCTTCTGGAAACTTTCGTTCCTCCACCCGGAGTGAGCCAGGTTCTGGTCTTCTCTGACAAGGATCGGCCTTCCCGGCAGCATCCATCCGGACACGGACAGGAAGCGGCGAGAGGGTTGGTGACCAGGCTCTGGGCAATGGGAATTCGAGCGGGAGCCATTGCGCCCACGATTGATATTCCGGAAGGAAGGAAGGGCATTGATTGGCTCGACGTACTCAACCTCGTTGGCAAGTCAGGGTTTCCTGCGCTTGGCAGTGTCGAAAAGGCACTGGCCCGCGCAGCCTGATTGTAGTGATGCAGCATAAATAACCCGGCCATGGCCGGTTTTCTATCCCACGGGGAGTGTATCTATCCCCGTGGGGGATGGTGCCTTCCCGTTTTTTATTGGAGGCACCATGTACGAAAAATTTGCACAGCTTCTCGCTCAGGCTCTCACCGAGCCTGGCATCGTGAGCGAGGCTTACCGCAGGTTCCATCGCTTCAGCATCGGCAACCAGATTCTGGCGGCAGTCCAGCTTCATCAGCGGCATTTACCGCTTTCACCGATTGCGAGTTTTTACCGATGGAAGGAGCTTGGTCGTTCGGTTTGCAAGGGACAGAAGGCTATTTCCCTGTGGATGCCTATCACGATAAAACGCAAGGACAAGGACGAAGTCTCTGGCGAGCCCGATGATGCCGGTGGTGCATTCACTGTCTTCAAGTTGGCGCCACGCTGGTTCAGCCTGGAACAGACCGAAGGCGAGGAATACACCGAGCCGGTCGAATCGCCGCAGTGGAATGCCGGAGCAGCTTTGGCGGCATTGGGCATCTCGCTGGAGCGCTTCGATTTCATGGACGGCAATGTGCAGGGCTACGCGGTGAAAAGAGGAATTGCAGTCAGTCCTATCGCCGAGTACCCACACAAGACCCGGTTTCACGAGATCGCCCACGTCGTTCTGGGGCATACACAGGAAGCAGATTGCCATGACGCAGCCTTGACGCCGAGAAGCCTTAAGGAAGTCGAGGCCGAAGGCGTGGCATTCCTCCTGTGTTCGCTGCTCGATCTACCGGGGCGGGATGAGTCGCGAGGCTACATCCAGTCGTGGCTCGTAGATGCTCAGTTGCCGGAAAAATCGGCGCAACGGATTTTCAGCGCAAGCCAGAAAATTCTTGAGGCTGGAAAGCCGTGCGACCGGCCAGAAGTAACGCAGTAAGTTTCTATTTTTCAACCCTTGCGGGGCGTGCAATCGTCCCGCAAGGGGAGGGTGCCGCCCCGCTTTTTATTTGGAGGCACTCATGATGAAAAAATTATCCGACCGCGAACTGCTCTCGATCCTGCTGGGTGAAGAGGGCGAATCGTATTCCATGCGCTCCTTGGCAGAACTTTTCGGGCTGCGTGTGATGCGGCATGAAAAGCCCATCGGTGTGGCAGAAGAAGTTTTAACCTATGCCATGCCAGACAGGCTGATGGCCGCACGGGAACTGTTGCGGCGAGCGCTGGAAGAAGACTTTGAAG
>JBMOQB010000003.1:0-39341 GCA_049320585.1 Pseudomonadota bacterium
CTTGCACCCCATCATTTAATCTTCCAGCACCGGGCAGGCGTCACACTCTATACGTCCACTTTCGTGTTTGCAGAGTGCTGTGTTTTTATTAAACAGTCGCAGCCACCATTTCACTGCAACCCCATCGCGCTTCACGGGCAAGCCGCTACACGCTACCGGGGCGCACCTTCTCCCGAAGTTACGGTGCTAATTTGCCGAGTTCCTTCACCCGAGTTCTCTCAAGCGCCTTAGAATTCTCATCCTGCCCACCTGTGTCGGTTTGCGGTACGGTCGAAACAGAACTGAAGCTTAGTGGCTTTTCCTGGAAGCTTGGTATCAGCAACTTCGCGCTCAAAGAGCACTCGTTATCACGCCTCGACATTGATCTCCCGGATTTGCCTAAGAGATCTGCCTACACGCTTGAACCGGGACATCCAACACCCGGCTTGCCTAACCTTCTCCGTCCCCACATCGCATCCTGTTCCGGTACGGGAATATTAACCCGTTTCCCATCGACTACGCATTTCTGCCTCGCCTTAGGGGCCGACTCACCCTGCGCCGATGAACGTTGCGCAGGAAACCTTGGGCTTTCGGCGAGGGCGCCTTTCACGCCCTTTATCGCTACTCATGTCAGCATTCGCACTTCCGATACCTCCAGCATGGTTCACACCACACCTTCGCAGGCCTACGGAACGCTCTCCTACCACCTAGATATCCCGAAGGACATCTAAATCCGCAGCTTCGGTGCACAGTTTGAGCCCCGTTACATCTTCCGCGCAGGACGACTCGATCAGTGAGCTATTACGCTTTCTTTAAATGATGGCTGCTTCTAAGCCAACATCCTGACTGTTTTAGCCTTCCCACTTCGTTTTCCACTTAACTGTGTCTTGGGGACCTTAGCTGGCGGTCTGGGTTGTTTCCCTCTTGACACCGGACGTTAGCACCCGATGTCTGTCTCCCATGCTCGCACTTCCCGGTATTCGGAGTTTGCAATGGTTTGGTAGTCAGCAATAGACCCCTAGCCATAACAGTGCTCTACCCCCGGGAGTGATACATGAGGTACTACCTAAATAGTTTTCGGAGAGAACCAGCTATTTCCAGATTTGTTTAGCCTTTCACCCCTATCCACAGCTCATCCCCTAGTTTTTCAACACTAGTGGGTTCGGACCTCCAGTGAGTGTTACCCCACCTTCATCCTGGCCATGGATAGATCATCTGGTTTCGGGTCTACACCCAGCAACTATCGCCCTTATCAGACTCGGTTTCCCTGCGCCTCCCCTATTCGGTTAAGCTCGCTACTGAATGTAAGTCGCTGACCCATTATACAAAAGGTACGCAGTCACCCCAGCTTGATGAACCCTCTCTTACTTGCTCATGGCAGGTATTAAAAGGTTCTATTTCACCCTGAAATCTTTTGAGTCGCATCGCTACGCGATGCTCCTCGAAAGAACACGAAGGTTCATAAAGCTGGGGCTCCCACTGTTTGTATGCATGCGGTTTCAGGTCTATTTCACTCCCCTTCCGGGGTTCTTTTCACCTTTCCCTCACGGTACTTGTTCACTATCGGTCGATTACGAGTATTTAGCCTTGGAGGATGGTCCCCCCATGTTCAGACAGGGTTTCTCGTGCCCCGCCCTACTTGGCGCAATCCTAGTTCCACTCCTGTGCTTTTACTTACGGGGCTATCACCCACTATGGCCAGACTTTCCAGACTGTTCTGTTAACACAAAAGCTAAAAATTGCAGGCTGCTCCGATTTCGCTCGCCACTACTCTCGGAATCTCGGTTGATTTCTTTTCCTCCAGGTACTTAGATGTTTCAGTTCCCTGGGTTCGCTTTACCCTGCCTATGTATTCAGCAGGGAATGACCCACACTTAATTTCCCTCTTTCATCTTCGCTCAAACATTGCCATCTTGTAATGGCTTTTGTCCTCGCTGCGCTCGGACAAAGCTGCTCGCCATTCTGACAACACGATATATTGTCGACTTGGATGGCTTTTGTCCTCGCTGCGCTCGGACAAAGCTTGAAGAGAATTAAGTGTGGGCCGGGTTTCCCCATTCAGAGATCTCTGGATCAAAGCTTTTTGCCAGCTCCCCAGAGCTTTTCGCAGGCTAACACGTCTTTCTTCGCCTGTAATCGCCAAGGCATCCACCACATGCACTTATTCGCTTGACCCTATAACGTTAAGCCCTCAACCTTTCAGTCAAGGCATTACAGTGCTTCGCATTTGTGACCGCATCGATACGACTAGCATCAATACGGCTTGATACAATCAAAACCCATTGTTCTTCCCGCAACAGCAAACACAGGTCGCCCCGTGCCCACGTTTGCGTGAATCACTTTCTTTACTTCTTCCAGATTTTTAAAGATCAAACTACAGTCGTTAGACGGCAACTTCAGTCGTTAGACTTTAGTCGTTAGTCGTTAGTTGGTGTTGCCGCAACTGCGTTGCGGGGGTTAACTAATGACTAACGACTAACGACTAGCTACTCGTTTTTGTTGGTGGAGGTTGACGGGATCGAACCGACGACCCCCTGCTTGCAAAGCAGGTGCTCTCCCAGCTGAGCTAAACCCCCCTATCTACAGTCGTTAGACGGTAGTCGTTAGCCTTTAGTTAACCCCCGCAACGCAGTTGCGACGTCATCAACTAATAACTAGCGACTAACGACTAATAACTGGTTTTGGTGGGTCTGGTAGGACTCGAACCTACGACCCCTGCGTTATCAACACAATGCTCTAACCAGCTGAGCTACAGACCCAAAAAGCAGTCGTTAGCTATTAGTCGTTAGTTGGTGTTGCGTGCAACTGCGTTGCACAGCTTTTAACTAATAACTAGCGACTAGCGACTGCTTTTATAAACAACCGATGAGTGTAGGCACTCAGCCTCTGGATATCTCTAGAAAGGAGGTGATCCAGCCGCACCTTCCGATACGGCTACCTTGTTACGACTTCACCCCAGTCATGAAACCCACCGTGGTAAGCGCCCTCCTTGCGGTTAGGCTACCTACTTCTGGCAGATTCCACTCCCATGGTGTGACGGGCGGTGTGTACAAGACCCGGGAACGTATTCACCGCGACATGCTGATCCGCGATTACTAGCGATTCCGACTTCATGTAGTCGAGTTGCAGACTACAATCCGGACTACGATCGGCTTTCTGAGATTGGCTCCGCCTCGCGGCTTGGCAACCCTCTGTACCGACCATTGTATTACGTGTGAAGCCCTACCCATAAGGGCCATGAGGACTTGACGTCATCCCCACCTTCCTCCGGTTTATCACCGGCAGTCTCATTAAAGTGCCCAACCAAATGATGGCAATTAATGACAAGGGTTGCGCTCGTTGCGGGACTTAACCCAACATCTCACGACACGAGCTGACGACAGCCATGCAGCACCTGTGTCCAGGTTCCCTTTCGGGCACACTCCCATCTCTGGAAGCTTCCTGGCATGTCAAGGGTAGGTAAGGTTTTTCGCGTTGCATCGAATTAATCCACATAATCCACCGCTTGTGCGGGTCCCCGTCAATTCCTTTGAGTTTTAATCTTGCGACCGTACTCCCCAGGCGGTCAACTTAGCGCGTTAGCTGCGGTACTAAAGAAGTCTCCTTCCCCAACACCTGGTTGACATCGTTTAGGGCGTGGACTACCAGGGTATCTAATCCTGTTTGCTCCCCACGCTTTCGTGCATGAGCGTCAGTGTTGACCCAGGGGGCTGCCTTCGCCATCGGTATTCCTCCACATATCTACGCATTTCACTGCTACACGTGGAATTCTACCCCCCTCTGCCACACTCTAGCCTTGCAGTCACAAACGCAGTTCCCAGGTTAAGCCCGGGGATTTCACGTCTGTCTTACAAAACCGCCTGCGCACGCTTTACGCCCAGTAATTCCGATTAACGCTCGCACCCTACGTATTACCGCGGCTGCTGGCACGTAGTTAGCCGGTGCTTCTTCTGACGGTACCGTCATTAGTCACGGGTATTGATCGTGACCGTTTCTTTCCGTCTGAAAGAGCTTTACAACCCGAAGGCCTTCTTCACTCACGCGGCATGGCTGGATCAGGGTGTCCCCCATTGTCCAAAATTCCCCACTGCTGCCTCCCGTAGGAGTCTGGACCGTGTCTCAGTTCCAGTGTGGCTGGTCGTCCTCTCAGACCAGCTACGGATCGTCGCCTTGGTAAGCCTTTACCTCACCAACTAGCTAATCCGATATCGGCCACTCCGAAAGCGAAAGGTCCTTGCGGATCCCCTCCTTTCCCCCTCAGGGCATATGCGGTATTAATCCGGCTTTCGCCGAGCTATCCCCCACTTCCGGACATGTTCCGATATATTACTCACCCGTTCGCCACTCGCCACCAGGGTGTTACCACCCCGTGCTGCCGTTCGACTTGCATGTGTAAAGCATGCCGCCAGCGTTCAATCTGAGCCAGGATCAAACTCTTCAGTTCAATGCCTGTTTTGGTTCTTTGCAGAACCGGTCTTACTCAAAGTAAATCACTTGCATGATTTTTTTCGACTTTGCGTAAGTACTGCTATATTTTTTAAAGTCGTCCCCATCTCCCCCAAATTTACATCAAGGGGACACGGAAACTTCCCAAAAACCAAGTACCTACACTCGTCGGTTGTTCGTTTGTTTTTAAAGATCGGGCTGAGGGTTGCGGGGACAGGATTTGAACCTATGACCTTCGGGTTATGAGCCCGACGAGCTACCGAGCTGCTCCACCCCGCGTCAGCGAAGAATGCGACTATAGCAAAGCATCTATGCTTCGTCAAACACTATCTGCAATTTTGAATTGCTCCCGCATGATCGAAGTAAAGCCCTGCCTGACTACTGGCATTGTGAATGTATCGCGCGACGTTATAATCGCCGCCCGATGAAACAGCCCCTGTCTTCAAAGGCAGGAGGCAATACCCATGACCGTTACTGAATGGATTGGCAGTGCCGCTGCTACACTTACCACGACCGCCTTCATCCCGCAGGCCTGGAAAGTATGGCGCACCCGACATACTGCCGACATCTCGTTGGGGATGTACATCCTGTTCACGCTCGGGGTCGCGCTGTGGCTGACCTATGGGATCCAGCTCGAATCATGGCCGATCATCATCGCTAACTCTGTCACATTGTTATTAGCAGGCATCGTGCTGGTGTTGAAAATACAATTTGGTTAGAAGACAACCATGAACCAAATCCCCGAAATCAAACCCGATCAATCCGTCGACCTGCTCAAAGAACTGCACATTCTGACTCGCGACGGCAAGCTTAATCAGGACAGTCGGCGCAAGCTGAAACAGGTTTATCATTTGTTTCATTTCATCGAGCCGTTGCTGGATGAAGTGCTCGCCGCCAAGCAAAGCCTGATGCTGGCAGATCACGGCGCGGGCAAGTCCTACCTGGGATTCATCATTTACGATCTATTCCTGAAACAGCATGCAACGGGACGTATTTTCGGCATCGAAACCCGTAAGGAATTGGTCGGCAAATCGCAGCAATTGGCTGCCAAGCTGGGGTTTTCGCATATGACATTCCTGAACCTGACTGTGGAAGAATCGATACAAACGCCACAACTACCCGAACAAATTGATGTCGTAACTGCGCTGCATGCCTGCGACACAGCTACCGACGACGCAATCAAATTTGCGCTGAAAAAGCAGGCTAAATTCATTGTGCTGGTACCGTGCTGCCAAGCCGAAGTGGCAGCCGTCTTGAACAAAAACAAAAACCAGTCTTTCGGTAAAACAGCTCTTTCTGAAATCTGGCGTCATCCGATCCACACCCGCGAATTCGGCAGCCACCTCACCAACGTGCTGCGTTGTTTACTGCTGGAAGCACATGGCTATGATGTGACGGTAACGGAACTGGTTGGCTGGGAACATTCAATGAAGAACGAGCTGATCATCGCCAGGCGCAAAGAAGCCCGAATAAGGAATGCACAGCAGAGGCTGGAACAGATTTTGCAGGAATTGAATATGGAGGAATTGCGCGACAGGTTCATTTATTGATGCAACCACTGACCATCTGGCTGAGCGGGCAAACGACGCTCGCCTAGCCTTTGGTCATAGTCTGTTGCATCAGCGCCCACTCGACGTGCTCCCGGACCAATTCTGATTCATGCCCGGCTCGCAGTCTCAAAGCGGAGATAACTTCATCACTCTTGGCCGCGTTACCCAGCGCCACGGCAATGTTGCGCAGCCATTGCGCGTGGCCGATGCGATGGATGGCACTGCCCGCAAACTTGGATTTGAACTCGGCCTCATCCCACTTGAACAATTCCAGCAGCGATACATCATCCAGGCCGTGCCGGACCACAAAATCCGGCTCTACCGTAGTCTGCGCAAAACTGTTCCATGGGCATACCAACTGGCAGTCGTCGCAACCGTAGATGCGATTGCCAATTAACGGACGCAACTCGACCGGGATGCTGCCCCTGAGTTCTATGGTGAGATAAGAAATACAACGGCGCGCATCCAGCCGGTACGGCGCAATGATTGCCCGGGTCGGGCATACATCGATGCACCGCGTGCAACTGCCACAATGCTCCTCTTGCGGTTCATCCACAGGAAGGGGCAGGTTCACATATATCTCTCCGAGAAAAAACCATGAGCCATGCTCGCGCGAAAGCAGCAACGTGTGTTTGCCGCGCCAACCCAGGCCAGCTTTGCTCGCCAGCTCCACTTCCATCACAGGTGCGCTGTCGGTAAACACCCGGCCGTTGAATTCAGAGACTGTATCGCGAATCTTGTCAGCGAGTTTCGCCAGTCGGTTGCGCAGCACCTTGTGATAATCGCGCCCCAGGGCATAGCGCGAAATGAACGCGCGCGCGCCCTCGGCCAACACCTGCCAACTGTCGCGCGCATCAGGTGGCGCATAGTTCATGCACAACGATATCACGCGCAGCGTGCCGGGCAATAGTTCCGCCGGTCGGCTGCGTTTGGTGCCATGATTTGCCATATAATCCAACTCGCCGTGCCAGCCGAGAGCAAGCCAATCCAGCAGACCGTTTTCCGCCGCAGAAAGATCGGTGTCGCTGATACCAACGGACTGAAAGCCAAGTTCATGGGCCCACGCGCGTATCTGCGTTGCAAGTGCGGCGTAATTGACCTGTTGAGGATTCCTGTTTTGCATAGTCAAGATGATAGCCGAATCAACCTGAATCTTTCCGATGAACACGCGACCTTGGCGCTAGCCCATCGGCTTGCCGCGCAATTAAAACCCGGCATGGTGATTTATCTGCATGGCAATCTGGGTGCCGGCAAAACCACCTTTGTGCGCGGCGTGCTGAATGCGCTTGGATATGCAGGTCGCGTAAAAAGTCCCACGTATACACTGGTTGAACCATACCATATCGCTGGGTTAGACTTACGTCACTTCGATCTGTATCGCATGCACGATGAGAATGAATGGGAGTCGGCCGGCTTCCGCGATGAGTTCGATGGACACAATATATTTTTTATCGAGTGGCCGGAGAAGGCTCATAAGTTGATTCCCTATGCCGACGTAGAAATAGATCTCGAAATTTTGCCGCGGGGTCGCAATGCAGAAATTCATGCCAATACAGAAATGGGCAAGCGATGCTTAGAACATTTGTAAGGCTTATTGCCGTGTTGCACCCACACTGTATAGCTTTGCGGTCGTTCTGCGGCCAGTTTTTGGCCGGGCAAGATCGTCACCGCCATTGCGCCCCCCGTTTTTTCCATGCAGCGGGTCTTATGCTGCTGTCATGGTTGCCACATGCTTATGCCGCCGATATCATCAGTTCGGCACGCATCTGGCCAGCTCAGGATTACACCCGGCTGACCATCGAGTCCAAAAACGCCATTCGCCATAACATGTTCACCTTGAGCGATCCGGACCGCCTGGTGATCGACCTGGAAAGGGTAGAACTCAGCGACACACTGAATGAACTGACCTCCAAGATCAGCGACGACCCCTATATCAAGAGCTTGCGCGTCGGACGTTTCAAACCCGGCGTGGTAAGATTGGTGCTGGATTTGAAGAGCGAAGTCAATCCGCAACTGTTCGTTCTCAAACCGGTCAGCGAATATGGCTATCGCCTCGTGCTGGACATATATCCCGCCCACCCGATCGACCCCCTGACTGCCTTGCTCGAACAAATCGAATCCCGTTCCCCGGCAGCATCCGCCACGACCGAACAAACCACAGAAAATAAACCCGGCGAAGACAAGCTATTGGCCCAGAGCCAGGATATCGACAACAGCAAAACTCCGTCATCTCCGATTGCTAGTCCGCCCGAATTGCGCGCTCGCACCCTGATCATCGCGATTGATGCAGGACATGGGGGAGAAGACCCGGGTGCGCGCGGCCGGCATGGTTCCCGTGAAAAGAATGTCACGCTGGCAATCGCCCGTAAAGTCAAAACACTGATCGATGACACGCCGAATATGCGGGGCGTCCTGATCCGCGATGGCGATTATTTCATTCCGCTGATCGGGCGGGTCGCCAAAGCACGCAAGGTTAAAGCGGACTTGTTCATCTCCATCCACGCCGATGCTTTCATCAAGCCAAAAGCACGTGGCTCTTCGGTATTTGCGCTTTCCGAGCACGGTGCGACCAGCACTGCAGCACGCTGGCTGGCAAAAAAAGAAAATGAGGCGGATTTGATCGGCGGCGTGAATATCGCCGTGAAAGACCCCTATCTTGCGCGCACCCTGCTCGATCTCTCGCAGACGGCCTCTATCAACGACAGCATGAAACTGGCCAAGCATGTGCTGAATGAGTTGGGAGACATCAACGACCTGCATCGCGGGCGGGTGGAGCAGGCCGGATTCGCAGTATTGAAATCCCCGGATATCCCGTCCATCCTGATTGAAACCGCTTTCATCAGCAACCCCAGCGAAGAGCGCCGTTTGAATGACGAAACCTATCAGATGAAACTTGCGAATGCGATTCTGGGCGGCATCAAGCGCTATTTTGCCCAGAATCCGGCGCTATCCAGACCAAGAGTTGCGCAAGCGGAATTCTAGGGAAATACTCCGGTCGAGAGATAGCGGTCGCCGCGGTCACAGACTATGAATACGATAACCGCATTCTCGACCTGTTGCGAAATGCGCAATGCGACACTCAGCGCACCGCCGGAAGATATGCCGCAGAAGATCCCTTCTTCACGCGCCAGGCGGCGCGTCATTTCCTCGGCATCCGCCTGGTTCACATATTCCAGCCGGTCGACGTTTTTTCCATTGTATATTTTCGGCAGATAAGCTTGCGGCCATTTTCGGATGCCGGGAATCTGCGCGCCCTCTTCCGGTTGCACACCGATGACCTGAATGCCGGGATTCTGCTCCTTGAAGAATCGCGAACAGCCCATCAGGGTGCCGGTGGTGCCCATGCTGCTGATGAAGTGGGTAAGCTTGCCATGGGTGTCGCGCCAGATTTCCGGCGCAGTGCCCTCGTAATGCGAGAGCGGATTATCCGGGTTGGCAAACTGGTCCAGAATGATGCCCTTGCCTTCTTCGCGCAACTTTTCCGCCGTGTCGCGCGCCAATTCCATGCTGCCCTGTTGCGCAGTCAGCACCAGTTCCGCACCAAATGCACTCATGGTCTGGCGGCGCTCCATGCTCTGATTCTCCGGCATTACCAGTATCATCCGGTAACCGCGCATCGCTGCCGCCATCGCCAGAGCGATGCCGGTATTGCCGCTGGTCGCCTCGATCAAGGTATCGCCCGGTTTTATGTCGCCGCGCTGCTCGGCGCGAACTATCATGGACAGTGCGGGACGATCCTTGACCGAGCCGGCGGGATTATTGCCCTCCAGCTTGGCCAGCAACACGTTGCTGGAATCGCCGGGAATGCGCTTGAGCCGTACCAGCGGCGTGTTGCCAACGAAATCTTCTATTGATGGATACATCGTTCATTCCAGGTTAAACGGGCAATCTGTTCTACTCCGCCGTTTTCAGCATTTGCTCCACATAATTCGCAACTCCTTGTTCCACGCTCAGCAACGGTTCCTTATAACCGCATTTGCGCAATTCACTGATATCGGCCTGAGTATAGCTTTGATACTTGCCGCGCAATTGGTCGGGGAAAGGGATATAGCTGATCAGCCCTTGCTGTTGCAGTTCGGAAACGCTTAAGGAGACTTTTCCCTCGGCATTGCGCAGGGAGTTGATGGTCGCCGCCGCCATATCGTTGTAACTCTGGGCATGCCCGGTTCCGAGGTTGAAAATGCCCGATGTATGCGGGTTATCGAGAAAATACATGTTCACCTTGACCACGTCCTCGATTGAGACGAAATCGCGCAGCTGCCCGCCGTTGGCGTAGCCGTCGCAGCCCTCGAACAATTTTACCTTGCCTTCGGCGCGAAACTGGTTGAAGAAGTGATAGGCGACCGAGGCCATGCGCCCCTTGTGTTGCTCGCGCGGCCCGTACACATTGAAGTAACGCAGACCGACGATCTGCGCGCTGCGCTTGTGCCAGCGCCGGCGCACGATCTGATCGAACAGGAATTTTGAATAGGCATACACGTTCAGCGGCGACTCGAACTCGCGGCTTTCCCTGAATACGCTGCCGCTGCCGTACACCGAAGCGGATGATGCGTACAGGAACGGCACCTCTTCATTCTGGCAGTAATTCAGCAACTCCAGCGTATACTGGTAGTTGTTATCCATCATGTAGCGGCCATCCGCCTCCATGGTATCGGAGCATGCACCCTGATGCAGCACCGCTGTGACCAGGCCGTCGAAGAAACCGTCCTGCAGCTTTTCCAGAAAGTCTTCCTTGTGGAGATAATCGGCTATCTCGCAATCCACCAGATTCCTGAACTTTCCGGCAGATTTGAGATTGTTTTTATCTGGCGTTAGATCGTCTACCGCAATGATATTGTTCTCGCCACGCTCGTTGAGCGCCTTGACCAGATTAGAGCCGATAAAACCTGCGGCTCCGGTAACGATATAGTACATATTCTTCTCCTCGTTCTTAGATCCTAGCGTCCCATATCCTGAACGATTTCCTCGCGGCTGACTACCGCCGTTCCCAATTTTCCGACGACGATGCCGGCGGCACGATTGGCGATGCTCATGGCATCGGTCAGCGCAGCACCGCTAGCCAGCATCACCGCCAGTGTGGCGATCACGGTATCTCCAGCGCCGCTGACGTCGAATACTTCGCGCGTTTGCGTAGGCTCATGTTGCACTTTGTTGGCCTGGTACAGACTCATACCGTCTTCGCTGCGGGTGATCAACAGCGCTTCAAGCTGCAATTCTGTGCGCAACTTTTCCGCCTTCATGGAAAGCTCTTGTTCAGTCTTCCAGCTGCCTGCCACTTCGCGAAACTCGCTGCGGTTCGGGGTAAGCAATGTCGCGCCGCGATAGCGCGCGTAATCGTCCCCCTTGGGATCGACCAGCACCGGTTTGCCTGCGGCTCTTGCCAAACTGATCATCTCGGCTATATGTGTCAACCCGCCCTTGCCGTAATCGGAAAGGATCACGACATCGGCCGTCGGCATTTGTGCCCGGAAATCTTCCAATGCCGCATGCAACACCTCGTGACTGGGCGAGGTTTCAAAATCAATGCGCAACAACTGCTGGTGGCGCGCGATCGCGCGCAGTTTGATGATGGTGGAGATGGTATCGTCGCTATGCAGCAGCGCGTTGATGTTCTGATGCTCGTTAAGCAATTTCTCAAGACATGCGCCGGCCTCATCATTGCCGATCACCGACAACAGGGTCGATTTCGCGCCGAGTGCAACAATATTACGCGCAACGTTGGCCGCACCACCCGGGCGCTCTTCGACACGCTCCACTTTAAGCACCGGCACCGGAGCTTCGGGCGAAATGCGATCGACTTCGCCGAACCAGTAGCGATCGAGCATCACATCACCGACCACCAATATTTTCGCTTCAGCGAAGTCAGGCAACATAGTCATAACGAAACTCCGATCTCCTGATTGATATCAAGCACAGCCTGCAAGGGGTCTGCTGCCTGGGTGATCGGCCGCCCGATCACCAGATAACTGGAACCTGCCTGCACAGCAGCTTGCGGGGTCATCACTCGCGACTGGTCATCATGGCTGCCCTGCGACCGGCGAATACCCGGGGTCACCAGGCAAAATTCGCCGCCGAACTTCTTGCGCAGCAAAGCGGCCTCCTGGGCGGAACACACAACACCATCCAGCCCGTTGTCGCGCGCCAGGGTCGCCAGGCGCAGCACCATCTCTGCCGGCGTTGCGGTGATTCCGATGTCGGCGAGATCTTCCCGAGCCATGCTGGTGAGCATCGTCACGGCGATCAGTTTGGGTTGATGCACGCTGCTGTCTATAGCTTCGCGAGCGGCAGCCAGCATCTTGCGCCCGCCCAGAGCATGCACGTTGATCATCCAGACCCCCAGACTGGCAGCGGCCTTGCAGGCATGAGCGACAGTGTTGGGGATGTCGTGATATTTGAGGTCCAGAAATATACTGTAACCCCGCTCCATCAATCCTTCCACCAGTGCCGGCCCGGCCGCCGTGAACAATTCCTTGCCAACCTTCAGCCGGCACAATTTTGGTTCCAGCCTGTAGGCCAGCGCAAGTGCCGGACCGGCAGCGGAATAATCCAGCGCGACAATGATCCTGGGGTCGTTCATCGTGACGTTCAAGGTGCCGCTCCTGTTTCTTCGGTGCGCCGCGGTGAGTAACTATCCCAAGCCTGACAGGCCGGGCAGTGCCAGTAAAACTGGCGGGCATTGAATCCGCAGTTGGCGCAATGATACATGGCCAGATTGCGCGTGCGTTTGTGGATCAGATTTTTAACCAGCTCGACATCGGAACGGTTGTCCATTGGCACTTCAAGCAGGCGGGCTTCGAGCAATTTATCCAGCCCCAGCAAGGTCGGGTTGCGCTCCAGCTCATCGCGCACCAATTGGTAAGCGGCCGCCGGACCTTCATTTTTCAACACGCCTTCGAACACCACATTCATCAAATCGTGCGAGTGATACTTGCTCAGGTAATCGCGCAATTGAGCCAGGCCCTCTGCTTCCCGCCCCAGGCTGCGATATACATTCAACAACCGCTCAGCGACCAAAGGCAAATATTGAGGGTCCTGGGTTTCGATGGATTTCCAGATGCGGATAGCCTCTTCAAGCTTCCCCTCGCTTTCAGCCATATCACCCTGCATCATCGTGGCGCGCACCGCGCCCGGATGAACCTGCAATGACTGTTGCAAATGAACGCGCGCTTCAGCCGGATTGCCTTGTGCAATTTCCTCGCTCGCCATCTCACAGTAGAAGAATGCGGCAAGATTTCCATAGGACTGTCCCGACACTTCGGTCAGCCGTTGCGCGACATCGATCGCTTTGAGCCAGTCGTGCTCTTTCTGGAACAGCTCGAGCAGGAACTCCAATGCATTTCTGGCATATGGCGTCCCTTCCAGTTCCCTGAACAGGCTTTCGGCACGATCCAGAATCCCGGCCTTCAAATAATCCTGCGCCAGCTCGAAGATCGCCTGCTGGCGTTTATCATCATCCAGATCGGCTCTTTCCACCAGGTTGTGGTGCATACGCAACGCCCTATCGACTTCACCGCGGCGGCGGAACAAACTGCCCAAAGCGAAGTGCAACTCGACGGTTTGCGGATCGACCTTGACCACTTCGATGAAAGCCTCAATGGCCTTGTCCTGTTGCTCATTGAGCAGGAAATTCAGTCCCTGAAAATACGACTGCGGCAGCGCACTCGATTCGGATAGCAGTTCTTTCAAATCGATGCGCGCTGCCAGCCACCCCATTCCGAAAAATAACGGGAACGCCAGCAACATCCAGAGTTGGAATTCCATAACCGAACGATCTATCAGGAAGGTTGTATAGGCATTTTTTGCGTATCATCGATACCGGCGAGTTTGTTTCCGAGCCGAATATCGCGCTTCAGCCGGGAAATCTCACGGCGCTGCTTCAACAGGCTGACGGACATCGCAAGTATGCCGGCCACCGCGCCGGCTGCAAAAAAAACCAGCAAAACAATAACCAGTGCAGTTTGCCACTCGAGTCCAAAGAAATAGCGCAGCGTGACCAGCTGGTCATTTTTGACCGCCAAACCGAGCAGCAAGATGAACAAAGCTGCACGCAACAACCAATTAAGCAAGCGCATGACACACCCCGGAAAAAACCGCTACAACGATAGCATAAAAAATGGCGGCTATACCTTGCGATATGCCGCCAATTGAACCATTGAAACCCCATCCTAATTGCCCCCTCGCTACGCTCTCCCCCTCTGCGAGAGGGAAGGGACACTTGCTTCCTCTCCCGCAAGCGGGGGAGGATTGAGGAGGGCTGTCCATAATCAGGACTTCCGGTTGCTGACTCTCTCCCTCAACTCCTTGCCGGCTTTGAAGTGCGGCACATATTTGGCCGGAACTTTCACCTTGTCGCCGGTCTTGGGATTGCGACCCTGACGCGGCGGCCGGTAATTCAGGCCAAAGCTGCCGAAACCGCGAATCTCGACACGGCCACCGCGTGATAAAGTAGCAGACAGGGCATCCAGAATCACCTTGACGGCAAGCTCGGCATCCTTGGCAAGCAACTGCGAATGTAACTCTGCCAGCTTGGCGATCAAATCAGAACGAGTCATGTCGGGGACCCCCTCTTCAGGCTTCAGTCTTGCTGCCGGTCATCTTGGCCTTCAGCAACGCGCCGAGATTGGTGGTGCCCGCACTGGAACTGCTCTCGGCTGATAGTTTTTGCATCGCTGCGGTTTCCTCAGTCTTGTTCAGCGCTTTGATGGACAGATTGATGCCGCGATTCTTGCGATCCACGTTGATGATGACAGCGGTGACACTGTCCCCTTCCTTGAGGTGATTGCGTATATCTTCAACACGATCTGCCGACACTTCCGAGGCCTTGAGGTACGCTTCGACATCACCTTCCAGGGAAATGACAGCACCCTTGGCATCCAGTGATTTCACCGTGCCGGTGACCACTGCGCCTTTCTCGTGGCTGGAAGCAAAACCGCCGAATGGATCGCCTTCCAGCTGCTTGATGCCGAGCGAGATGCGCTCGCGCTCGACGTCGATCGCCAGCACCACCGCTTCGACTTCATCGCCCTTCTTGTAATTACGCACCATTTCCTCGCCGGGCTGTGTCCAAGACAGGTCCGACAAATGCACCAGTCCGTCGATGCCTCCATCCAGGCCGATGAACACGCCGAAATCGGTGATCGACTTGATCTGGCCCTTAACCTTGTCGCCCTTCTTGTGGTTGAGCGCAAAATCATCCCAAGGATTGGATTGGCATTGCTTCATGCCCAGCGAGATGCGGCGGCGCTGCTCGTCGATTTCCAGAATCATCACTTCTACTTCGTCCCCCAAAGCCACCACCTTGGAAGGATGGACGTTCTTGTTGGTCCAGTCCATTTCGGAAACGTGTACTAGGCCTTCGATACCCTGTTCGATCTCCACGAACGCACCGTAGTCGGTCAGGTTGGTCACCTTGCCAAACAAACGGGTGCCTTGGGGGTAGCGACGCGCCAAGCCGTTCCATGGATCATCGCCCATCTGTTTGATGCCCAGCGAAACGCGGTTCTTCTCCTGATCGAACTTAAGGATCTTGGCTTCGATTTCGTCACCGACGGTCAACACTTCGGAAGGATGCTTGACGCGACGCCATGCCAGGTCGGTGATGTGCAACAGACCATCGATGCCGCCCAAGTCAACGAACGCGCCGTAGTCGGTGATGTTCTTGACCACGCCCTTGACGATGGCGCCTTCCTTGAGGCTTTCCATGATCGCTTCACGGTCTGCGCCCATCGACGATTCCAGCACCGCGCGGCGGGAAACCACCACGTTGTTGCGTTTGCGATCGAGCTTGATGACCTTGAGTTCCATGGTCTTGTTTTCGTAAGGCGTGGTGTCCTTGACCGGACGCACGTCCACCAGCGAACCAGGCAGGAATGCGCGGATGCCGTTGACCATCGCGGTCAGGCCACCCTTGACCTTGCCGCTAACGAAGCCTTCCACGATCCTGCCTTCTTCCATCGCCAGTTCCAGATCGTGCCAAGCGGCCAGGCGCTTGGCCTTTTCACGCGACAGCTTGGTTTCACCATAGCCGTTTTCCAGCGCTTCGATCGCAACGGTGACAAAATCACCCGGCTTGACTTCCAATTCACCTTTCGCGTCGAGGAACTCTTCGATCGCAATCAAACTTTCGGACTTCAGTCCGGCATTCACCACCACCATGTTGTGGTCTACACGCACGACCTGTGCGGTGATCAGTTCACCGGCGCGCATTTCCTTGCGCGTCAGGCTTTCTTCAAACATTGCGGCAAAACTATCGGGGTTTTTTACTTCTACTGCAGTTGAGTTCATCGGATATACCTAAAAGAATAAATATCTGCCCGGAACATTAAGTTCAGCACAGAGGGTTAGTTAAAGTTCCCGCCAGACGGAGAGTCCGGCGGTGCCTGGTTTCAAGTGCTACATCGCGCGGTAGCGTGTCAATATTTCCTGTACCGCCTGTTCGATGTTCAGAGCAGTCGTGTCCAGCAGACTTGCACCATGCGCCTGTTGCAACGGAGATGCGCTGCGTTGAGTATCTCGCTCGTCACGCACACGTATATCCAGCAAAAGGGCGGCGATATTAGCATCGATCCCTTTTTCCATCAACTGCTTATATCGCCGTTCGGCGCGCGCCTCGGCACTGGCGGTCAGAAAAATCTTCAATACCGCGTCCGGAAACACCGCCGAGCCCATATCGCGACCGTCCGCTACCAACCCCGGCGCGCGGCGGAAAGCATGCTGTTTGGCAAGCAGCGCGGCGCGTACCCTTGGAAAGGCCGCCACCTTGGAAGCCGCTGCCGCGCATAATTCTCCGCGCAACTCTTCGCCCACCAACGCGCCGTCCAGCCAGATCCGCTCGCCCTCGAAACGTATCTCAATGCGCTCGGCCAATGCCGCCAGGCCCGATTCGTCGGTCAACAGAACCTCATCACGCTGGGCTGCCAGCGCCAGCAGACGATACAGCGCGCCGCTGTCCAGATAGTGAAATCCCAGGCTGGCCGCAACCAACTGCGCCACCGTGCCCTTGCCGGATGCCGACGGCCCGTCGATCGCAATCACCGGCACGGCCTGCACCACATCATGCAGCAGCGTGAAATAATTCGGGAAAGTCTTGGCGACACAGCGCGGATCATTGATGCGTATGCCTTCTGCGCCAAACGCAGCGAGCGAGAAACACATCGCCATGCGGTGATCGTCATAGGTATCTATGCCTGAGGCAGGATTGAGGATCGAGGATCGAGGACTGAGCGGAACCCCAACCCCTCCCGGCCTCCCCAACCCCTCCCGACCTCCCCTTGTCAGGGGAGGAGTAGGGGAGGAGACTGTCTTCCCCCCTGACAAGGGGGGAGAGCTTGCGAGGGGGCGGAGGGGGGTTTGAAAAGAGCGCAGCCAGGAGACGATAATAGATGCCAGACCGGAGCCACTGGTTTTACCTGCCTTTGTTTTCGGTGGTGTGATGCGAATAAAATCTGCGCCCTCCTCAACCGTAGCCCCGACCTTGCGCAACTCGGTCGCCATCGCCGCGATGCGGTCGGTTTCCTTGACGCGCCAGCTCGCGATATTGCGCAGCGTGGTGGTGCCCTCGGCGAACAGTGCGACCACCGCCAGCGTCATCGCCGCATCGGGTATATGGTTGCAGTCCAGATCGATCGCCTTGAGTTTTCCGGACTGAGGCGCACGCGCCTCCATCCAGTTCTCACCCATGCCGATCTGCGCGCCCATAGCCGCCAGTGCATCGGCGAAGCGCACATCGCCCTGGATGCTGCCGCTGCCCACCCCTTCGATGCGCATCGGTCCGCCTCCGATCGCGCCTGCGGCGAGAAAATACGAAGCAGACGACGCATCGCCTTCCACATAGATCACGCCGGGAGACACATAACGACTGCCCGCTTCTATCGTGAAACTACGCCAATCATCCCGCCGCACCTGTACACCAAAGCGTGCCATCATCGCCAGCGTGATTTCAATATATGGCTTGGAGGTCAACTCGCCGATCACTTCGACGGTAATCTTCCTGTCCAGCAGCGGCAAGGCCATCAGCAATGCAGTGAGGAACTGGCTGGACACATCGCAACGCACACTGACGCGAGCGACTCCGTTTAATCTCGCCGGATGAATCTCCAGCGGCGGAAAACCTTCATAGTCCAGGCATTCGATGTCCGCGCCGAGTTCGCGCAACGCATCCACCAGATCGCCTATCGGACGCTCGTGCATGCGCGCCACACCGGACAGCTTGTATTCGCCACCGGATAACGCCAGCGCCGCCGTCAGCGGACGAAATGCGGTTCCGGCGTTGCCCAGAAACAACTCCGCCTGCTTGACCGGAAAACGAGCGCCGCGAGTTTCGCTAAAATTCCCGCCACAGCCCTGCACGCGGAACACATGCTTATCGAGTTGCTCCACGGACACACCCAGTGTACGCAAAGCATCCAGCATGCGTTCGGTATCGTCCGACAGCAGCACATCGCGTATCTCGGTTGTGCCCTGCGCCAGCGCCGACAGCAACAGGATGCGGTTGGAGATGCTCTTCGAGCCGGGTAGCGTGATCGTGCCGCGCGCACTGAGCAAAGGAGGAAGATCGATGAAATTTCCGGATATCATTGCGATTGAATTGCAGGGCAGATTTGCATGGGCGAGATGATACCGCAGAGGGCGTAGGTTGGGTTAGCGCACAACGCGTTAACCAATGACTTGGCTGTCGTTTGTGGACAGCCTAGTCAGATGGCTATGCAAAGCTACCCAACATCAAATACAAAGCCAAAATCAACACCGCTGGGGGTCGCCCGGCGGTTTTGATTTTAGTTGTTGGGTATCGCTGCGCTCAACCCAACCTACATACTGCTCATTCTACGCCCTTCTCCTTTACCTCCGTCTTCGCCCACCCTTTGGCAAAAGTGATGCGCAGTTCCGCACCGATCGCCAACTGCCTCGCATCCAACACCACACCACCTTTGGCGTCCTGCACCATGCTATAGCCCCGCGCCAATACTTTTGTCGGGTCGAGCATGATCAAATGCTGTGCGGCATTGTCCACACGCACCGATCTTTGCGCCTGTGCCGTGCGTTTCGCCTTGACCAGACGCTGCACCAAAGATTGCCACTGCCAGTGTTGCTGCTGCTTGCGATAGGCAAAGGCGCGCTGCATGCGCTGTTGCAGTTGATCCAGTTGCAGGGTCTGGCGCTGCAACTGTTGCGCGGGGTGCACCAGACGACGCTGCAGATAATCCACTGCCTGCATCGCGTTCTGCACACGGTTGCGCTGCGCGCGTTGCAGGTGCTGCGCCGAGTCGCGCAAACCCCTGAGCAGGGCATGGCGATCCGGGGCTACACGCTGCGCAGCTGCGGTGGGAGTAGGGGCGCGTTCGTCGGCGACGAAATCGGCGATCGTGAAATCGGTCTCGTGCCCGACCCCGCTGACGATGGGGATTTCACTGGCAGCGATTGCGCGCGCGACGACTTCTTCATTGAACGCCCACAGGTCTTCGATGCTGCCTCCGCCGCGACACAGGATCAGCACGTCGCATTCCGAACGACGGTTGGCGAGCTGGATGGCTGCGGCGATCTTTTCCGCGCTGCCTGTCCCTTGTACCGGTGTGGGATACAGCACCACCGGCACGCTGGGCAGGCGCAGCCTCAAGGTGCTCAGCACATCGCGCAACGCGGCGGCCTGCGGGGAGGTGATGATACCGATGCATTTTGGGAATGCGGGCAAGCTACGTTTGCGTTCGGCGGCAAACAAACCCTGGCTTTCCAGCAACTGTTTCAATCGGGCGAACTGTTCATACAGCACGCCCAGCCCGGCCGGGCGCATCTGCTCGACGGTCAACTGAAAATCGCCGCGCTGCTCATATAAAGTAGCGACTGCTAATACTTCGACCTGCTGGCCGTTGGCGATCGGCTCTTTCAATAATTGATTTTTATGCCGGAACATCACGCAGTGGACCTGCGCCTGTTCATCCTTCAGCGAAAAATAAAAATGACCGGAAGCGGCCTTCACCAGATTTGAGATTTCTCCGCGCACCCACAGCAACGGGATGCTGCTTTCCAGCAACTGCTTGATTGCTAAGTTGAGTTCCGCAACAGAAAAAACGCACGACTTATTTTCAGAAAAAAAGTTCATTTGCATATTGACAACTCGAAATAATCCACACTCCAAGTAAATTCGCCGCTTTGCATCAGCCGGTCCGGCATCAGAATCCGGCACTTACGTTATCTTATTGTTTTTATTTGATATTATGATCATTTAAAAAATAAGCGGCGTAACCAAAATCCTTACTGTACGCCACTTTAAAGTGCCTTTCACTGGAACCATCCACAAAGTTATCCACAGGTTTTGTGAGTAAGATGAAATACTCTTTTCAAATGGCAGCTTAGCGAAATATTGCTGAAGCGATTCTTGAGAAATGTTGCTCAACTGAGATCAACACGCTACAGTTGCGCCCTCGGAACCTCTCAGAAGCTGACTTAAAAATTACTGAAGCAGCGACTAGCCATCTGACTAAGTTGGCAAACTACGCCAACCAAGTCATTGGTTATGCGCGGCCATGATGCGGGGGTGGGGTGGTGCTCGGAATCCTCATGTACTGTTGTGTACATTCCGGTTCCTCCGCTCCATCCTTCCCCGCCTGACGCCCGCTCGCTACATTTTTAAAACAGCTTCTCGGCAATCCTTCATGCACCGCAGCCATGCAAGGGTTGTTCAGAGGTTCCTAATTTAAGCATATTTGGAGAATCCGCGTGTTTGCAATCGTAGAAGCGGCCGGCTGGCCGATCTGGTTTTTGATCCTGGCTTCCATCATCGCAGTCGGGCTGATTATTGAACGCCTGATGTTTTTGCGCGGCCATCTGATCGCTCCCCCGGCCCTGCTGAACGAAGTCGTCAAGGAACTCAAACTACGCGGTGTCAATGACGGCATGCTGGCCAAGCTTGCCGCCAGTTCGCTGCTGGGGCGCATCTTTGCCGCCGGGCTCAAGAACATCAACGGCTCCCACGAGGTGCTCAAGGAATCCATCGAGGAAGCCGGGCGTGCTGTAAGGCGCGACATGGAGCGTTTCCTCACCAGCCTGGGAACGATAGCCTCGATCAGCCCGTTGCTGGGTCTGTTCGGTACGGTAGTTGGCATGATCGAAATCTTCGGTTCACAATCAGCGGCGGGCAACTCGCCGGCAATCCTCGCGCACGGTATCTCAGTGGCGCTGTACAACACCGCGTTCGGCCTGATCGTGGCGATCCCGAGCATGATCTTCTACCGCCATTTCCGCGCAAAGGTGGATAGCCTGACGATAGAGATGGAACAGCAGGCGATCAAGCTGGTGGAAGTTGCGCATGGTCAGCGCAAGGGCTAGCGGGCGATGAACTTTCAGCGCAGGCGCAGCCGCGACGAGCCGGAGATCAACCTGATCCCGATGATAGACGTGCTGCTGGTGATCCTGATCTTTTTGATGGTGACCACCAGCTATGCCAAGTATTCCGAATTGCAGATCAACCTGCCGCAAGCCGGCGGTGAAGCTGCCGCCGTTCAGGCCAAATCCATCAATATCGCGGTGGATGCCTCGGAGCACTATGCCATCAACAACCGTGGCGTCGCTTACACCGGCATAGCGTCGCTGGTCGCAGCGCTGAAAAATGCCGCCGGCGACCAGACCGATCCCACCATCATCATCAATGCGGACGCCAAAGCGCCGCACCAGTCCGTCATCAACGTCATGGAAGCTGCAAGGCAGGCCGGCTACGGGCGTATCACCTTCACTACCCAGAGCCAGCCCAAGTAAAGTGCACTGGCTGCAAAATCACTGGTACCGCATCACCCCGCTGCACCTGATACTTATTCCGATCAGCTTGCTCTTCAGTGCGTTGGCGGCGGTGCGCCGGGTGTTCTATCGCGACCGCATCCTGGCCAGCCATCAATTGCTGCTGCCGGTCATCGTGATCGGCAACATCAGTGTCGGCGGAACCGGCAAGACCCCGCTCACGCTTGCCCTGGCACAACAACTGATAACGCACGGCTGGCATCCGCTGATCGTCAGTCGCGGCTATAAAAGCACTTCACATCAGCCGCTGCATGTGGATCCCGGCATGACTGCGCAACAGGCCGGCGACGAGCCGCTGCTGATGGCAAGACGCAACATTTGTCCGGTTTGGGTGGGCAGGGATCGTGCCGCCACGGCGCGCGCGGCACTGCAAACCCACCCGCAATGCGATGTGGTGATGTGTGATGACGGTTTGCAGCATTACCGCTTGCAGCGTGACGTCGAGATCGCGGTCATCGATGGCGAGCACGGGTTGGGCAACGGCTGGCCGCTCCCCGCCGGCCCGCTGCGCGAGCCAGTCTCGCGCCTGCGGACGGTGGATGCGGTGGTGATTAACGGTGGCGCTGCCGCTACAGGACAATATGCAATGCGTCTTGACGGAGCGGTCTTTCATAACCTGCTTGACCCCGGCCTGACTGCCACTGCCGGCGACTTCAACAAACCTGGCAATCATGCCGTGGCCGGCATCGGTCACCCGCAACGCTACTTTCAGCATCTGACTTCACTGGGTATCTCTTTCACCCCGCACGCTTTTCCGGACCATTATCCTTACTCGGCATCCGACCTTGCGTTTGCCGACTGCACTGCGATACTCATGACCGAAAAAGATGCGGTAAAATGCGCCGCATTCGCTGATGCCCGATATTGGGTATTGCGTGTAGATGCTCAGATCGACTCCGCCCTGACCGGGCTTATTCTGCGAAAGTTAGAATCTCATGGACGCCAAACTGCTTGATATCCTGGTTTGCCCGTTGTGCAAATCCCCGCTGGTCTATCAAAAAGCCGCCCAGGAATTGATCTGCAAGGCCGACCGGTTGGCCTACAGGATCGAAGACGACATCCCTGTGATGCTGGCCGACGAAGCACGCAAACTCAGCGCCGAAGAAGTCGAACGACTCTGATGCTCGCCTTTCATGTGGTCATACCGGCACGGCACGCATCCACCCGGTTGCACGGCAAAGCGCTGTTGCCGATCGCCGGCAAACCGATGGTGGTGAGGGTTGCGGAACAGGCGGCGCAAAGCGGCGCGCAACAGATATGGATCGCCACCGACCATCATGCGATCTCCAATGCCGTACACGAACACGGCTTCAAGGCCTGCCTGACCAAAGAGACCCACGCCAGCGGCACCGATCGCATCGCAGAAGTTGTCGAACAGCGCAACTGGCCGGACGACACCATCGTGGTCAATGTGCAGGGCGATGAACCGCTGATCCCGCCAACGCTGATACGCTCAGTAGCGCAACACCTGCACGACCATCCGGAATGTGCCATCGCGACAGCCTGCCACGGGATCCGTGATGAGGCAGCGATGCGCAACCCGAATATCGTCAAGGCAGTGCTGGACAAGCATGGCAATGCGCTGTATTTCAGCCGCGCGCCGATACCCTGGCCGCGCGATGCGTTCTCCCAGCAGCAGTCCCTGCCCGCCGGCCTGCCGGTGCTGCGCCACATCGGCATCTACGCTTATCGCGCCAGCTTTCTGCGCGCCTACAGTCAACTTGCTCCGGCGCTGATCGAACAGTTCGAAGCCCTGGAGCAACTGCGCGCGCTTTATCATGGCTACAAGATCGGTGTGTTCATCGCCGAACAGGCCCCGCCCGGCGGCGTGGACACCGAACAGGATCTGCACATCGCACGCCGGATGTTTGAGGCCAGGATCGAAACCAGGGAGAACACCAAATGAGACTGATACTGCTGGGACCGCCGGGCGCAGGCAAAGGCACGCAGGCGAATTACATCAAGGATAAATTCGATATCCCGCAAATCTCCACCGGGGACATATTGCGTGCCGCGACCAAGGCGGGTACTCCGCTCGGAATAGCTGCCAAAAAAGTGATGGATGCCGGCAATCTGGTCTCCGATGACATCATCATAGGACTGGTGAAAGAGCGCATCAAGGATCCTGACTGTACCAATGGATTCCTGTTCGATGGTTTTCCGCGCACCATCCCGCAGGCTCAGGCAATAAAGGATGCCGGCATAAAGATAGATTTCGTCGTGGAAATAGACGTGGCTGACAAGGAGATCATCCGGCGCATGAGCGGCCGGCGCGTGCACCCATCTTCCGGCCGGACTTATCATGTGTTATTCAATCCGCCCAGGGTGGAAGGCAAGGACGACATCACCGGCGAAACGCTGGTACAGCGTCCCGACGATGCCGAGGATACCGTGATCAAGCGACTTGATGTTTATCATGATCAGACCGAGCCGCTGGTAAACTATTACACCGCCTGGGAAAAGTCCGGGGATGCCAAAGCTCCAAGGTGCATCAAGATACCAGGCACGGGTAACGTGACCGACATACGAGACAGGATCTTCGCTGCATTGGGGAATTAATCATGAACAGCAAACCCGTGCTTGCCATAGAGGATGCCAAACGCATCGCGGCGGCGGCCGAAGCCGAAGCGCAGCTGAACAGCTGGCGAGTGGCCATCGCCGTGGTGGACGACGGCGGCCATCTGCTCTACCTGCAGCGCAGCCACGACACCCCGTTTGGCAGCATCGACACGGCCATATGCAAGGCCCGCGCGGCAGCCGCCTTCCAGCGCCCCACCAAGGCATCGGAAGATGCGGTGCTGGGCGGAAGATTGATACATCTCGCGCTGCCCGGAGTGATCCCGGCCGAGGGCGGTGTGCCGCTGGAAATCGATGGCGCGATCGTGGGCGGTCTGGGGATCAGCGGGGTACGCTCGTTCCAGGATGGTCAAATCGCTGCGGCTGGCCAGGCAGCGCTGAAGGAGGATTGATCATGCGCTATCGACTGGCCGAACGTGAGCCTGATCGGTGCAAACACGCTGATCACTGAAGGCAAAGTGATTCCCGATAACTCGCTGATGACGGGTTCGCCGGGGAAGGTGGCCAGGACTTTGACTGAAGGCGAGATCGCCGCGCTGCGGGCCAACGCGGCGCACTACGTGGAGCTGATGGCGCTCTATCGCACCGGATTCTCCCCCGTCCATCGTAGCGACCGCAATGTTTTCCCGCTGCGCAATGCCCCAATTCCGGCCTGGAAAAAAAGTTATGCCATCATTTCAAATCCACAGTATCCTTGCATCTGGAGTTGCCGGTGGATGTTTTATTGGGGATAGTTGCATATCAAAGATAATTGGTTGATTTATCTATAGGGAGGGTAATCATGTCAGGTGGTCTTGGCTTTGCGTTGTTATGTGCCATAGTAGCAATCTTGTACGGTGTGTTTTCAATCAAATGGATCCTGGGAAAGTCTTCCGGTAACGAAAAAATGCGCAGCATCGCAGCCGCGATCCAGGAAGGCGCATCGGCCTACCTGAACCGGCAATACACCACTATCGGCATCGTCGGTGCGATCCTGTTTGCCGTTATTCTGTTCACGCTGCAATGGCCGACCGCTGTCGGCTTCGCCATCGGGGCGATCCTGTCCGGCCTGACCGGCTATATCGGCATGAACGTATCGGTGCGCGCCAATGTGCGCACCGCCGAAGCAGCCAAAGAAAACCTGAACTCGGCATTGAACGTAGCTTTCAAAGGCGGCGCGATCACCGGCTTGCTGGTCGTGGGCCTGGGTCTGCTCGGTGTGGCCGGTTATTACGCGTTCCTGACCATAATCATGAAATCCGGTGCCGGCGAAGCAACACATGCGCTGGTGGGCCTGGCCTTCGGCGGCTCGCTGATCTCGATCTTTGCCCGTCTTGGCGGCGGCATCTTCACCAAGGGTGCCGACGTCGGCGCCGACTTGGTCGGCAAAGTCGAAGCCGGCATCCCTGAAGATGATCCGCGCAACCCGGCGGTTATCGCCGACAACGTCGGCGATAACGTCGGCGACTGCGCAGGCATGGCAGCCGACCTGTTCGAAACATATGCGGTCACCATCATCGCCACCATGCTGTTGGGCGGCCTGATGATTACCGGCTCCCCGGAAGCAGTGATCTATCCGCTGGTGCTGGGCGGCTTCTCCATCATCGCTTCCATCGTCGGGACCTTCTTTGTCCAGGCGCGCGAAGGCGGCAAGATCATGAACGCGCTGTATCGCGGTTTGACCGTCTCCGCAGTGCTGGCGGCGATCGCTTTCTACCCGATCACCACGATGATGATGGGCGATGGCGTGATGATAGATGGCGTGCTGGTTACGGCACGTAATATTTACTATGCCACCCTGATCGGACTGGGATTGACCGCAGCCATGGTATGGATCACCGAGTACTACACCGCCACCGAATACGCGCCGGTGCGCCATATCGCCGAAGCTTCCACCACCGGCCACGGCACCAACGTGATCGCCGGTCTGGGTGTTTCGATGAAGGCCACCGCCGCTCCGGTGCTGGTCGTCTGCCTGTCCATCTGGGGTGCATACGAACTGGCCGGACTATATGGCATCGCGATCGCGGCGACCTCGATGCTGTCGATGGCCGGCATCATCGTGGCGCTGGATGCCTATGGTCCGATCACCGACAACGCCGGCGGCATTGCCGAGATGTCCAAACTGCCGCCTGAAGTGCGCAAGATCACCGATGCGCTGGATGCTGTCGGCAATACCACCAAAGCCGTCACCAAGGGCTATGCGATCGGCTCGGCCGGTCTGGCCGCGCTGGTATTGTTTGCCGACTACACCCATGCGCTGGGCGCCAAGCTGAACATGGCCACAACCTTCGATCTGTCCAACCACATGGTCATCATCGGCCTGTTCATCGGCGGCATGGTACCTTACCTGTTTGCCGCGATGGGCATGGAAGCGGTCGGCCGCGCCGCCGGCTCGGTGGTGGTGGAAGTGCGCCGCCAGTTCAAGCAGATACCCGGCATCATGGAAGGCACCGGCAAGCCGGAATACGGCACTTGCGTTGACATGCTGACCAAGGCCGCGATCAAGGAAATGATCGTCCCGTCGCTGCTGCCGATCGCAGTACCCGTGATCGTCGGCGTGACACTCGGCGCGCAGGCGCTCGGCGGCGTGCTGGTCGGCACCATCATCACCGGCATCTTCGTCGCGATCTCGATGACTGCCGGCGGCGGTGCTTGGGATAACGCCAAGAAATACATCGAGGAAGGCAACTTCGGCGGCAAGGGCTCCGAGGCACACAAGGCCGCCGTGACCGGCGACACCGTGGGCGATCCCTATAAAGATACGGCGGGTCCGGCGGTGAACCCGCTGATCAAAATCATCAACATCGTCGCGCTGATGATCGTTCCGCTGATTTAAAGCCGCAGGTGTTGCACAAACAGCAGGTACTAAAACAGGGCGGGTAACCGCCCTGTTTTTTTATTTTGCCGATCAGATACTTCGGAACTTTTTACACACCACCACCACAAGGTGCTTGTCATGATTCCAAATAAAGGGTTTAATCCACGCTGCAACAGGGTCCTTTTTCAGATATGGGCGTATTCATGGGATATGAACGGTTATTAAGTACAAATTCAACTGACATAACCTCGTGGTTTACCCGCGGCTTTCCCCTCTTTACTTTGAAATTTCCCAGAGAGGGCTCATGAAAAAGATCGCCTTCCTAATCGCCGTTCTATTCTTTGGACTATCAGGCTCGACTGCCTGGGCCGACTGTGCTGATTTAAGCAATGTCACCAACTGGTCGGACATCAATTCTCACAGGATAATCATGTACCGCAACAGCAAGGCGATCGCGGTCCTGGAGATTCCATACTGCACCGTCCTCAAGTCGTCTGACATCAGACTGGTTAAGGATACTGTCTGCAACTGGGACAAGATCGTCGTGTCGGGCGAAGTCTGTGATGTGCGCAAAGTCGAGAAGCTCTAGATATCCGCCACGATTTGACGCTTGCCCAAGTGAATCGCGCCTTCACAGGTTGCTCTCTGGAACGGCACGATACCCATAGCCGAAATGCCCCGCGTATTGATCGTCGGATATGGTGAGATGGGGCATGCCATGGCGCATTTATTGCGCGGCAAACACACCTTGGCCATCTATGACACCCGACCTGTCCCAGATTTACCCGCGATCAACGTCGAGCAACAGGCGTCACTGGCCGATTTTCTGTTGCTGTGTGTGCCGGCTTCCCCCCATCAGGATCTGCTGACCAGGCTTGCGCCTCATCTGCAAAGCCATTGCATCTGTCTGAGCATCGCCAAAGGCCTTGATGAGCAAGGCCGGACACCGGCGCAAATATACGAGCAGACATTCAACGGACGACAGCCCTATTGCCTGCTCTATGGGCCGATGATCTCGGAAGAGATACGCGCAGATCGATACGCTTTCGCCGAACTGGGCAGCCCGGATATTGCCATCTTCCACAGGGTGCGTGACCTTTATCAGGACACCAAGCTGTTTATCCGCCACAGTTCCGATATCGCCGGCATCTCCTGGTCGGTCATCCTCAAGAACGTGTATGCGATCGCTTTCGGCATCGCCGATGAATTGCAGCTCGGCGACAATATGCGCGGATTTTTAACCGTGACGGCATTGGCAGAACTGCGAACCATCGCGGTTCAGATGGGCGGAAAGCCCGCCGCACCCTTGCATCTGGCGGGGCTGGGTGATCTGATCACGACTGCCACCAGTGCCGGATCCCATCATCACGAGCTGGGGCGCAAACTGGCACGGGGCGAAACGGGAGACATCAGCGGGGAAGGAATACACACCCTGTCAATGGTCAACAAATACCGGTTGTTCGATGCCGCCGCTTATCCCTTGTACAGCCTTATCCATGATGTCGTGCAGGAACCAATCAATGTGGCGCAAAAGTTTCGCGATTATCTGATCCGAATATCTTGATGTAGGGTGGGCTCTGCCCACCATGTCGGGCAGAGCCCGACACCTACGTGAGCTATCAGTCAACGAACCCCAAGCCGCCACAACGAGGTGATCTCTGCCGCACGCGCGCCATGCAGCGGATCGGACGCATCGGCAACCTTGGGATGATGCGGCTTGGTATCCATCCGCGCGATCACTTTCAGGCCCGCTGCATCGAACGCAGCCAGCAACTCATCCCGGGTGCGCAAACCCAGATGCTCGGCGATATCCGAGAGGACCAGCCAGCCCTCGCCGCCCGGTTCGAGGTGTGCAGCCAGTCCGCCGACGAACCCGTGCAACATCCGGCTGTCCGGATCGAATATCGCATGCTCGATCGGAGAGCTGGGACGCGCCGGGATCCAGGGCGGGTTGCAGACGATCAGCGGAGCTTTGCCCGCCGGGAACAAATCCGCTTGCAGTACTTCCACCTGTGCACTCAGACCGAGCCTCACGATATTCTCGCGGGCGCATGCCAACGCTCTGGGGTCTTGATCGGTGGCCACGATATGCTTGACACCACGGCGCGCCAGCACCGCAGCCAGCACACCGGTCCCGGTGCCGATGTCGAACGCCAATTCGTGTGAAGGCAGCGGCGCGTCATTGACCAACCCCACATACTCGCCGCGCACCGGCGAGTACACGCCATAGTGCGGGTGGATGCGCCCGCCGAGTACAGGTATCTCGACACCCTTCTTGCGCCACTCGTGCGCGCCGACCAGACCCAGCAGTTCGCGCAGCGCTACCACGGAAGGCTCTCTACATGCTCCGTACGTTTCAGTGCAGGCTAGACGCAGATCCGGCGCACGGCGCAAGGGGATGGTGTAATCGCTATCCAGCGGAATCAGGATCATCGCCAATGTGCGTGCGCGTTGCGACTGTGCCTGGCGATGCAAATTGAATGCCTCGCTGGCCACGGCTGAAACCTTGCGCGGCTTGCGGTCGGCACGCCGCGACATCGCCAGCAACAACTGCTTGGCGTTCTGGAAATCGCCGCGCCACAACAGCGCAGTCCCCTCGCACGCCAGACAATATGCCACATCCGCCTTGATCGTGTCGTCCGCGATGACCACGCGCTTGGGAGGCAGCATCCCGCTTTCTGAACGCCAGCGTGCGTTGCAAGCCTTGCCTGCTTCGGTCCAGCTGATGATGGGATGTTCACTCACGGCGATACCTTATTCCATTTCCATTTTAATAGTACGTTAATTCGTAGCACCATGTAACGCATGAATCTTCGTAAACCAACCCCTCCCGGCCTCCCCAACCCACCCCAGCCCTCCCTTGTCAGGGAGGGAGCGGGGGAGGAGCTAACTTCCCCCTGATAAGGGGGACTGAGGGGGGGTTGGTTTTAAGAGTGCAAGGTGGATAAAGCGCGTAGCGCGTATCCACTGTCCGCTGGTGGAAACGCTGCGCTTTTTCCACCCTACGAAACTTCACCCTGTCCCTGAAAATATCGTAAGATTCACCCTTAGAAATCAGCAGTTATTCAGCAACCATAATTCAAATTCAGGGAGAAAGAGTATGGCAAAGAAGAATGCTTTTTATGCGCAGTCCGGCGGCGTCACGGCAGTCATCAATGCCTCTGCGTGCGGGGTGATCGAGACCGCGCGCAAGCACAAGGACAAGATCGGCAAGGTGTATGCCGGCCGCAACGGCATCATCGGCGCGCTGACCGAAGAGCTGATCGACACCAGCAAGGAATCCGCCAAAGCCATCTCCTCCCTGCGTTACACACCCTCCGGCGCATTCGGCTCCTGCCGCTACAAACTCAAGAGCCTGGAAGCCAACAAGCGCGAATACGAGCGCCTGATCGAAGTCTTCAAGGCGCACAACATCGGCTACTTCTTCTATAACGGCGGCGGCGACTCCGCCGACACCTGCTACAAGATCTCGCAGCTTTCCGAAAAACTGGGTTACCCGGTGCAGGCCATCCATGTCCCCAAGACCGTGGATAACGACTTGCCGATCACCGACTGCTGCCCCGGTTTCGGTTCGGTGGCGAAATATATCGCCGTCTCAACACTGGAAGCCAGCTTCGACGTCGCCTCGATGGCCAAGACCTCGACCAAGGTATTCGTGGTGGAAGTGATGGGCCGCCATGCGGGCTGGATCGCGGCGGCGGGCGGACTGGTCGAGGAACAAGGCATCCCCGTCGTCATCCTGTTCCCCGAGATCGAATTCGACCAGAAGAAATTCCTCGCCAACGTGGACGCGAAGGTCAAGAAATTCGGTTATTGCAGCGTGGTGGTCTCGGAAGGCTGCCATTACCCGGACGGGAAATTCCTCGCCGAACAGGGCACGCGCGACGCCTTCGGCCATGCGCAACTCGGCGGTGCTGCGCCGGTCGTCGCCAACATGGTCAAGGAAGCGCTCGGCTACAAATTCCACTGGGCCGTGGCTGATTACCTGCAACGCGCCGCGCGCCATATCGCATCGAAGACCGATGTGGACCAAGCCTACGCACTGGGCAAGTCCGCCGTGGAACTGGCGCTCAAGGGACAGAACGCGGTGATGCCCACGGTCGAGCGCATCTCCGACAAACCCTACAAATGGAAAGTCGGTGTCGCTCCACTGAGCAAGGTAGCAAACGTGGAAAAATTCATGCCGCGCGATTTCATCACCGCGGATGGTTTCGGCATCACCGCAAAATGCCGCACCTACCTGTTACCGCTGATCAAGGGCGAAGACTATCCGCCATTCAAGGATGGTTTGCCGCAGTATGTACGTCTGAAGAATGTTGCGGTGCCCAGGAAGCTGGCCGGTTTCAGCATTTAAAGGAACACTGACTAAGTCGTCATTCTCGTGAAAACGAGCGAAGCGAAGTTTCGAGGGACGGCCAAGCGGGAATCCAGCTTATTGAATGAACTGGGTTCCCGCTTTCGCGGGAACGACAAAACAGACTTATTCCGCGCTTCCTTAACAACAATTCAGTTGTCATTCAAGATATGCTCCATAGAGCTCAGCTCACATGCGCAAGTGCAGCAAAGTACTGCACTACCACAGTGAATAATCAGAATAACCGAATTGTCATCAAACAAAAGGGGCCAGAGTGAGCGCGAAAGGAAAATTAACGCTTAGAAACTATCGTTGTTTCGATTGGGATCATCCTGCGATCTTGGAATTTGGCGATGGCTTCACTGCTTTCGTAGGTTCAAATAATTCCGGTAAATCCACCGCGCTCCGCTCGATTTATGAACTGCGAAATATGTTTTCGCCTCTAATTAATGCCTTAAATCCACAACAAGGCTTCCGCTTATCCGTTCAACCATTAGGCACATCTGATATCGCTGAGACTGCTAACGACAGTGACCCTACAAGATTTCAGTTTTCTGTCGAAATAGCCGACACCGCCCGCCCAAAAAGTGATGAGCAATTACTGGCCATCGAAATACTCCTTGAGTACGAAATACGCTCGCAAACACTATCACCCAAGCGAGTCAGAACGGTAGACCATCAAGGAGGTATCCGCCAACTTGAAGAAGCGGATATCAGAACAGCTCAAGGTCATCAAGCTTATCCCCTAATCATTTATCCAAATATTTCAACAGTTGATTATTCCGAACTAATGGCTTTCGCTTCGGAGCTAAGTTTATCCAAGTATTTTCCCGCTTTTAGAAATGCCATCAATGAGGGTGCTGGAAACTATTACGACCTCCCAGTTGGAACGGCATTAGTCGCAACTTGGGATCATTGGAAGGCTGGGAGCCAAAGAGCACAAAAGATTGCCATCAGTCGAGTAGAAAATGAGATTGCTTCATTACTCGGCTTCAAGACATTACAAATCAATGCGGATCAGACAAGCAAAACATTGGATGTCATTATTGATGGCAGACCTCAGAAACTTTACGAAGTGGGTGCTGGTGTAGCGCAACTTATCATCGTGCTTGCTGCAGCTCTTGTGTATAAACCACCATACATATTGATTGATGAACCAGAGTTGAGTTTACATCCAGCATTACAACTTAACTTTCTAGCAACGCTTGGTTCATATGCCCAGAATGGCTTACTTTATTCAACGCACTCAATCAGTTTGGCGAGAAGCACTGCACAGCGCATATACGCGGTTAAAAGGATTAGGAATGGATCATCACAGATGCATCCATTCGGCGATACAACAATCAACTTTGGTGGTTGGTTAGGTGAGCTTAGCTATTCCAGTAGAGTTGAGCTTGGCTGTGAAGGAATACTTCTTGTTGAAGGACCAACAGAAGTTTTGTGCTTCCAAGAATTTTTGCGCAAGCTTGGCAAGGATCATAAATATGTCTTGATTCAACTTGGCGGCTCTTCACTCATTCGAGGTGGCGTAACACCACATATTTCAGAGCTTTCCAGAATAATTGACCCTTCAAAAATTCGTGTGTTCATCGACAGCGAAAAGGATGCAGCCGATGCACCACTTGCAACTGACCGCGTAGCATTTGTTGCAGACTGCAAAAGCATAGGAATCGACGTTCATGTTTCTCAAAGAAAAGCGATGGAGAATTATTTTGAGCAAAACGGCATTCAAAAAACATTAGGTGTTGAGTACAAACCACTAGGAACTTATCAAACATTGAAGTCTAGCCCTAAGCCTTGGCATAAATCCGAAAATTGGCGCATTGCCCGTGAAACTGAATTTGAGGATATAAAAGATACTGACCTTGGCAAATTCTTAACTTCGCTTTAATTCATAGTTGCTGAGTGCAACTTCGCAATGAGTGATTCGGGGTCGGTGCCCGTGATTTTGTGAAATGAATTGGGCACCTTCCCATGTAATCGCTGTTATTGCTTATTTGTATCAAATGATATAAAATTAACTATCAAATGATTATAAGGAGGCAATCATGACTTCAGCTGTAACAAATGTTGTTAAGTTTCAAAAATGGCGTACATCAGTTGCCCAATCAAATGCGGGTGAGAGAATCAAACTTGTTCGCACCGGAGTACAGGCAAATGTACTGGTATTTGCGAGTGAGTATTTCAATATGCCGCGCGCCCAATTTGTAAAGATCATGGGAATGTCGCCTGCGACTGCTGAACGCAAGATAAAAAGCCGTAGTTTGCTCGGCCCGATCGAATCCGAACGTCTTGAACGCCTGGCCATCATCGAAGACCAGGCAGAGAAGGTCTTTGGTGATGCGGAAAAAGCCAAAAAATGGTTGACGCAAAAAAATCTTGCCCTGGGCGATACGCCTCTATCGATGCTGGACACCGAAACTGGTGCCGGTGAAGTCAGGAAGGTACTGGGGTCCATCGCCTATGGCGGCGCAGTGTAATGCTTGCTTGGCGTATTGCCAAAAGGAAGTATGCACTTGATCGAACAGGCATTGGGGCACGCACATACGGCGGGAGGTGGAATACACCAAGTGTGGCAGTCATCTATGCAGGCATGACACCTGAAATATCGGCCATGGAAACGTTGGTGCATGCTGGTGACATGCTTCCAGTTGATTTGGTGCTGGTAAGAATAGACTTGCCGGACGATGAAAGGCTATATTACCGCTGTCTGGTAGCCAATCTACCTTCTGGATGGGACGATCTCCCCGGTTCAACTGTAGCAGTAGAATACGGCAATGCATTTATTAATGCAGGCACTCACCTTGGAATGATCGTCCCATCAGTAGTCATGCCGGAAGCCAGTAATATCATTATCAATCCAAACCACGCTGCTTTTTCAAAAGTAGATATGACAGTCATTCGCCCCTTTGAATTTGATTCTCGATTACGCGGCGGTTAGTTGTTCTTAGGCATGGAAACAGGCCAGCCTTCATAGGAAGAAACCCCCTTGCAGGGTCCACTCGAAGGTGATTCGGGGACGGCGCTTGATTTTGTGAGAACGTAAGCTTCCCCGTCAATATATGCGTGTTTGTTGTTTGAAAGACTGATGATAATCGCTCAACATTGCCGGGCCAGCTTGTTTGCAATATTGAAGTTATAGTTCATTTATGCAACAATTAGCCCATCATGTTTGAGCGACATCTTTTTCCCATCCTGCAAGCCCGCGCCAGGCAGATGCCGGTAGTGACGCTCACCGGCCCCCGGCAGTCCGGGAAGACGACGCTTTGCCGCATGGCTTTCCCGGACAAACCATATTCCAATCTGGAGAGGCCGGATGTGCGAGAGTTCGCCCGCGCCGATCCGCGAGGTTACCTGGCGCAGTTCCCGGATGGCGCGGTGATAGACGAGGTGCAGCGCGTTCCTGAATTGTTGTCATGGGTTCAAGTTGACGTGGATAAGCACAGAGTTGCCGGGCGTTATATCCTGACCGGGAGCCACCAATTCGAACTCAGTCGTCATGTGGCGCAATCGCTCGCCGGGCGCACGGCGCTGCTCAAGCTGTTGCCGCTTTCCATCGCCGAGCTGGCCGCAGTTGCGCGGCTGGACACCGACGATTTGCTGCATCGCGGGGGCTATCCGCGCATACACGCGGACGGGCTTGATCCCGCCATGGCGCTTGGGGATTATTTCGAAACGTATGTCCAGCGCGATTTGCGCGAGGTCGTGCAATTGCGCCACATCGCCGAATTCGAACGCTTTGTGCGGTTGGCGGCAGGGCGTGTCGGGCAGGTGCTCAATCTGCAAAGTCTGGCGGCGGATGTTGGGGTGTCCGGGCATACCGCGCGCGAGTGGGTCACCTTGCTGGAGGCATCCTTTATCGTTTTTCGTTTGCCGCCCTGGTTTGCCAATATCGGCAAGCGCCTCGTCAAGTCGCCCAAACTGTACTTTTACGATGTCGGCCTGGCCGCCTGGCTGATCGGGATCAAGAAGCGGGAGCATCTCGCCGCGCATCCCCTGCGGGGTCTTTTGTTCGAGAATCTGGCCGTGCTTGAAGTGCTGAAAACATTTCACAATGCGGGCGAGCACCCCGATCTGCATTTTTACCGGGACAGCGTGGGCAACGAGGCTGATCTGGTGCTGGAATACGGTGCGGCAATGACGCTGGCGGAGATCAAGTCCACCCAGACGGTGTCCGGCGATGCCATGCGTTCCATTGCGAACATCAGGCGCGGGTTGGGGCAGCGCGTCGCTGGTGCGGCGTTGATCTACGGTGGCGGCGAGGCGCAACGGCGCGGCGAATACGATGTGGTGCCATACACCGGAATCCGGCGCTGGCTGGGCGGTGCTTAACCTTTACATGGGGACGAGTTACATGGAAACGCGGCCCCATTCTTTTCACAAGATCACGGGCTCCGGTCCCAGCCACATTTCCCGAACACATTTCATCGGTTCAGCCTGTTCCAACGTGCATCGCCCGGCGCCCGCATCAGGTCCGGCACAGGCTCTATGCTACAATTCGCGCCTTTAATTTCATCCAAAAAGGCGCAGCATAATGAGTTTGAATAAAGTCCCCTCCGGGAAAAACCTGCCCGACGACTTCAACGTGATCATCGAGATTCCAATGCACGGGGAGCCTGTGAAATACGAGGTGGACAAGGAATCCGGCGCGATCTTCGTCGACCGTTTCATGAACACCGCGATGCATTACCCGTGCAACTACGGCTACATCCCGCACACGCTTTCCGACGACGGCGACCCGGTGGACGTGCTGGTGATCACGCCGGTGCCGCTGAACACCGGCGTCGTGGTGCGCTGCCGCCCGCTCGCGGTGCTGAAGATGGAGGATGAATCCGGTTTCGACGCCAAGGTGCTGGCGGTGCCGGTGGACAAACTCTCAACGCTGTATCGCGGATTGAAAAGTTACACCGAACTTCCGGAGATCACGCTCAAGCAGATCAGCCATTTCTTCGAGCACTACAAAGACCTCGAACCCAACAAGTGGGTGAAGATAGGCGGATGGGAAAGCATCAAGGAAGCGCGCAAAGAGATCATGTCCGGCGTCGAAAACTACCAGAACGCACCCGACAAACCCAGCTTCTAACCCAAATAGCTCATTGGACATTTGAGTATGAACTGCATCGCTCCTCCCCCGCTCCCTCCCTGACAAGGGGGGGCTGGGTTGGGTTGGGGAGGCTGGGAGGGGGTAGAAGCGCTATTGCCCCACTGTTCTACCCCCATCCCAACCTTCCCCCTGCAAGGGGGAAGGAATGGCGCAGTTCTATGTTTCACTCAATTATAATTGACCAACGCATTAAGGATGCGAACATGACTGCAAAAATCATCGACGGCAAAACTATCGCGCAGCAGGTGCGCGCCGAATGGAAGGTGCGCGCTGATGCGCTGAAGGCGCGCGGTGTGACACCGGGGCTTGCGGTCATCATCGTCGGCGAGGATCCCGCCTCCAAGGTGTATGTTGCCAACAAGGTGAAGGCCTGCGCCGAACTCGGCCTGCATTCCGAGCATATCGTGCTCTCCGCCGACACGCCCGAGGCGACGCTGCTGGCAAGGATAGACGCGCTTAATGCCGACCCCAAGATACACGGCATCCTGGTGCAACTGCCGGTGCCTAAACACATCGCCAGCAGCAAGGTGCTGGAAGCGATCAGCCCGGACAAGGACGTGGACGGCTTCCACCCTGAAAACGTCGGCGCGCTGGTCACCGGCAACATGCGCTTCGCCCCCTGCACACCTTATGGCGCGATGAAACTGCTGGAGAAGTGCGGCGTGTCCATCGAAGGCAAACACGCCGTAGTAGTGGGACGCAGCAACATCGTCGGCAAACCGATGGCGCTGCTGCTGCTGCAACACAACGCCACCGTCACGATCTGCACCTCGAAGACTGTAGACCTCGCCAAATTCACGCGCGATGCCGACATCCTCGTGGTCGCGACCGGCAAGGCAAAGATGATCACCGGCGACATGATCAAGCCGGGTGCGGCGGTGATCGACGTCGGCATCAACCGCATGCCGGATGGCAAGCTGTGCGGCGACGTGGATTTCGAATCCGCCAAACAGGTCGCCGGCTGGATCACCCCGGTCCCCGGCGGCGTCGGCCCGATGACCATCACGATGCTGGTGGCTAATACCGTGCAGGCGGCTGAGCGGCTATCCGGTTTCAACAAGTAACCGGCATCAGTTTCTTGTTTCGGCGCGGTTGGTTCGCATCACGCAAAGACCGCTTGTGCCATTAGCAGTACTTGGCGAACTACCGCCTCCATGAATACGGCGCGTTATACGAGGGATTATTCAGGCACAAAAAAACCGCCGGGTGAGGGTGGCTGCATATCACCATCTGGCTCGCTGAAACTTAATCGCAACCCTTATAGTCCTTCGCCAGGCAGTCTCGCGCCATCCTTTGTGCTTCTGCGATTTGCTGAGAAGTCATTAAACTAGCCAAAAATTCTCTGTTACTAACCGCATCAGCGTTTCCCGAAGCAGCAGCAAGATTGCTCCACATATGGGCGCGCACATTGTCTTGAATCACGCCATGGCCAAGGTGATACATTGCGCCGAGGTTTAGTTGTGCGCTTGCATTCCCTTGTTCCGCAACGGTTCGATACCACACGATTGCATCTTCGTAATCTTGAGCAACACTCTGCCCTTTGTCATGGCTTACGCCGAGCATTGATTGTGCGTTTGCCTCCCCTTGTTCAGTAGCCATTCGATACCACTTGATTGCCTCTTCGTAATCCTGTGGTACACCCTGTCCTTCTTGATACATGATGCCCAGGTTGTATTGTGCCTGGGGATTATTTTTTGCTGCAAAGCTGCGAAATATCTTCAAAGCAGTCGCATAATCCTTGCGTTCATAAGCCGCAACCCCATCATCAAAATCTCCAGCGAACGCACCAATGCTCACAACAGCCAGAAGCAGCATCAAAATAGCTTTGCGCATAACGCCCCCTTTATTTGTTCCAAGGGTGCGCCTTTTCCAACCCAGGGTCAATAGATACTGGGCGTTATGCGAGGTCGTTAGCGGGACTTGGCAAACGGCTGCTATGAGGTAATCTGAATAATTGACTTGGTTGCAAAACCCCAATGGCGGCTTCCAGGTAATCTATTACAAAGCTCGATGGGCGACAAAACAGACGGTCAGAATTCGAGTTGTGGCTGGCTCACCGACATGGACTCGAACCAGAAAACATGTCATCCAGGATGCCTAAGAAACCGGGTTTGGCTAATGTTAAAAGCTTCCGGGCTTTGCTTCACCCGACCCCGTGTTGTTTCCGCCCCCAGAGGGGTCGGAGGAAACCCGACAACGAAAAACTTCACAACCATCGAATCCCAATATCAAGAACCAAGGGGCAGAATTTCCCTAATATTGGGAAGGTTAATTTTATGCTGGCATTGCCGCTTACGATAAAACAATGGCTTGCATCTTAGGCACGCTAATTGCTTTTATTTTAAGGGGTTCTGGCAACCACCCTATAAAGGCAGGTATAAAAAGGTTGGCAATCTAAGCAGTATACAAAACTTACTTTATCAGGGACCTACCTAATGAAAACCTCAATTGCTAAATTAGCGCTCGGTCTGACACTCGTGTCGATGAGCAGCGTTGCAATGGCCGGTATCGCCAACACCAAGCACAACCTGGGCGGCTCACCCAACGCCGGCAACGGCGGCGCAGGCTGGAACTTCAATGATGCAACGACCGAAATCTGCGTATTCTGCCATACACCGCACGGTGCGGATTCTTCTGCAGCAGTGCCATTGTGGAACCGTAACCTGAGCACCGGCGGCGCTTATAACACATACGCTTCCCTCGGCACCAGTTCTCTGGATGCCGCATCGACCTCGATCGGTTCCG
>JBMOQB010000004.1:0-3817 GCA_049320585.1 Pseudomonadota bacterium
CTTCTCGTCCATCGGTCTCACTTCTTTCCAAGGCATAGGAACCTCCTTCCGGTTGTTCCTATCAAGGGTAATTACCTGTTACCCATGTCCTTGTACTAATGTGTTACCGATGAGTATGATTCATACCAACCCGGTTTGCCGCCGCTTCGCGGTGCCCTGCGTTGCTCGACTGGTCAGGTGGCTGCGAAACTCGCACTGCGTGCTCAACAGTCCTCGCCGAAATCTCCTGACCAGCCTCCGCTCGGCGGCGCACAGGGGGAAAGAAAATCAAAACCCAAAAAACCGCCGGGTGCGCACTTCGTGCTCACCCCACTCATCTCGTATTGCCCTGTCAGTCATTTCCCAAGCCACATGCTGTTACAAAACCATTCCATCTGAAATTCTCCGATTCCATTTCTTCCAGCACCCCAGTTTTTATTCCCTCTTTCCAAACTGCGGAGTCGGTAGATAACTTCAGCGCCTTCTCGTAGTTTTCTATAGATAGCCTTCTCGATTCTCGCATTTGCTCTTCATACGGTTTTTTGGAAATCAAACGTTGATAGCAATTAACTGCCATCTCTCCCTGGTCGTCACCTTTATTAGCAAGACCCCGCACCACCAAATACAAGTCTCGATAGTGATCGGCAAGCGCGAAGTACACACTCGAAGTGTGTGATCCTTGGGGATACTCTTTCAAATAAGCTTCAAATGGCTCCAAATCTACACTTGCATCATTTGGCTCTGAGTCTCGCATAGCCACCGCAAACAATGTATCTTCTCGAAATGCGGAGTGCGGATTACGTTTGTGCGCCTCAAGCCATAAGAATCCATAGTGATAAACGGGAATATGTTCCCCAACTCCTTCTTCTATGCCGATTTCGGAATATTCCGGTCGTAACTGAACGGCCAATGCGTCATCAAAAGGCGCATTTCTAACCAGTTCGAGTATTTCGCGATCAAGTGCGATCAATGGCCATACATCCTTTGTAACAGGGATGGCGCGATACTTGGCCACCATTTGATCAAGCTTAACCTGGTAGGAGTTGCTTTTAGTTTGTGTTCCAGCATATCCAAGGAAGCTAATTAGAAGACCAGATAGTAATATCAGCAATTTGTTCATATTACCTCCTTGTCTAGAGTATCTTCCACGGTGACTCCAATGTACCGCGAAGCGGCGGCAAACCGGGTTCCTTCTTTGGGGTTACTTTTTCTTGGCGACGCAAGAAAAAGTAACTAGCTGCCGGGCTACCCCCGGCGAAGTTGACTTTGTTTGTTCATGCTTCGACAAGCTCAGCACGAACGGTACTCTTGGTTATTTCACCTGCCCCCGCTCAATACTGATCCCCACCATCTTGCAGTTGCGTATCGCTTGCAGTTTGGCGACGCTGACCTTGACCCACGGGGCGTTGAAGTCCTTGAGGATGATTTGCGCGATGTGTTCGGCCAGGGTTTCCATCAAGGAGAAATGTCCCTCGCTCAGCACGGTCTGGAGGTGTTGTGCGACATCTGCGTAGTCCAGCGCGTCGTTGATGTCGTCGCTGATGCAGGCGCGGCTATTGGGCAGCGCGATGTCGAGGTCGATCTGCAAAGTCTGCGGCACGATTTTTTCACGTTCGTAGATGCCGATTAATGTGGTGACCTTGAGTTCGCGTAAAAAGATGATGTCCATGTGATAGTCCGTTGCGCCGTTCATGCTTCGATACCTCAGCACGAACGGCAAATTCGTACAGCCCGTTCAAGGGGCACCCGTTCGCCCTGAGGTATCGAAGGGTGAGCGGAATGTCGACGCATTGGTGATGTTGGCGTATTCAAGTAAAATCCGCCGCACTTCGATTCTAAGGCATTCCCGATGTTGACCATAGTTTTTGTGATCGCCGCATATCTGTTGGGCTCGATCTCTTTTGCAGTCATAACCAGCAAGCTGTTTGCTTTGCCCGATCCGCGCAGCTATGGTTCCGGCAATCCCGGTGCGACCAATGTATTACGCAGCGGGAGGAAGGCGGCGGCAGCGCTGACCTTGTTCGGCGATGCGGCGAAGGGCTGGCTGGCGGTGTTTCTGGCGATACGGTTTTCTCCGAGCGATGTGTCATACACGATGCTGGCTGCGGCAGTGGCGCTGGCGGTTTTCATCGGCCACCTGTTCCCGGTGTTTCTGCGCTTCAAGGGCGGCAAGGGCGTGGCGACGGCATTGGGCGTGTTGTTGGCATTGAATGTCTGGATGGGATTGGGCGGACTGGCGACTTGGTTGTTTATGGCGCTGGTGTTCCGCTTCTCATCATTGGCCGCCTTGACCGCTGCTGCCGCTACGCCTGTCTACGCGATACTGCTTGGCTTGCCGCGCGAGTGGGTGCTGGCGTCAGGCATCATGTCACTGCTGCTGGTGTGGCGGCACAAGCGCAATATCCAGAATCTGCTGGCGGGGAAAGAGGCGAAGATCGGCAGCAAGAAGGCCGGTCAGTAAATTTCCGTCATTCTCGCGCAAGCGGGAATCTAGCCATTCAAAAATGCCTTTGATTTAAACCCACTGGATTCCTTATGTTGCTGCGGTGATCTGCTCTAAATCCCAGCGCGGCTTGACATTGAAGCGGTAATCTTTTCTGACTTGCTGTTGCGAAAGTCTTAATGCGCCAGCAAAAGCGATCATCGCGCCGTTGTCGGTGCAAAATTCCAGGTCGGGATAGAACACCTTGCCGCCGCGTTTTGTTATATCTTTGCTTAGGCGTTCGCGCAACAGTCGGTTCGCGCCCACGCCGCCTGCCACGACCAGTTGACTCAATCCGGTTTGCGTCAGCGCGGCGCGCGATTTGTGTGCCAGCACATCGACGATAGCTTCCTGCACTGCGCAGGCGATGTCGGCTCTCGTTTGCTCATCGTTAGCGCTTTGCTTTACCAACGTCAGCACCGCCGTTTTTAACCCGCTGAAACTGAATTCCAGATCGCCGCTGCGCAGCATCGGGCGCGGCAACTTATATAATCCGGGACGTCCTTGTGCGGCGAGCTTTGCCAGCGCGGGGCCGCCCGGATATCCCAGTCCAAGCAACTGCGCGCTCTTGTCGAAGGCTTCACCGGCTGCGTCATCCAGCGTCTCGCCGAGCAAGGTGTAATGTCCCACGCCGTCCACCCGCATCAATTGGGTGTGCCCGCCCGATACCAGCAATGCTGCAAATGGAAATTCCGGTGCAGGGTCGGACAGCAACGGCGAAAGCAGGTGTCCTTCCAGATGATGGATGCCTATGGTGGGAATGTCGAGTGCATAAGCCAGTGCGCTTGCGACGCTGGCCCCGACCAGCAGTGCACCGCCCAAGCCCGGCCCCTGGGTATAGGCGATCGCATCAAGCTGCTCCAGTGCCACATCGGCTTCACGCATGACCTGGCGCACCAGCGGGATGATGCGCCGGACGTGATCGCGCGAGGCGAGTTCGGGAACGACGCCGCCATATTCGTTGTGCATGGCGACTTGCGTGTGCAGCGCATGTGCCAGCAAGCCGCGTCCCATCTGGTAGAGCGCGATGCCGGTCTCGTCGCAAGACGATTCGATGCCGAGTGTGATCTGTGACATTTCTGGTTTTCCCTATGAGGCGCCATTGTAGTGAATATAGGGGTCAAACAGGCTAACGGGCATTATTTTCAAAATAACTCAGAAAGGTGTTGACGGGAAACTTTCCATCTCTATAATGCGCACCTCTTCGCTTCCCGGCAGTTTATCCGGGTAGCCCGATCTTTAAAAACAAACGAACAACCGACGAGTGTAGGTACTTGGTTTTTGGGAAGTTTCCGTGTCCCCTTGATGTAAATTTGGGGGAGATGGGGACGACTTTAAAAAATATAGCAGTACTTA
>JBMOQB010000005.1:0-182042 GCA_049320585.1 Pseudomonadota bacterium
CACTCAAACGTACTGCGGTTGCCTTGAATTGCATGCTGTAGCGATGCACTTTTGGCAGACTTGATTTGCCCATGAAACACCTCCGTTTGGTTAGGGGGAGGTGTCAACTATTTTGGGGGAAGTTTACAATCCTTGTCTTTCAGCAGCGTTTTCAGAGCGGCGAACGGATGGTGTGTCGCCGCTGGAGGCTGACTTCCTGTGCCTTCTGGCCGCGCCAGTTGCTCCAGCAAACGCATGTGCTCGTTATCGTGGCAATACAGGCACAGCAGTTCCCAGTTGCTGCCGTCCGCCGGATTGTTGTCGTGATCATGGTCTTTGTGGTGCACAGTCAGTTCGCGCAGGCGCGCGCCGGAAAACTCGCGGCCGCATCGCCCGCAGATCCACGGAAACAATTTGAGTGCCCGCTCGCGATAGGTTGCTTCGCGCTCGGCGCTTAGCCTGCGCGCCTCGGCGACGATACTGTCGAGACGGGCGTTATCAGGTTTGGTGTGTTTGGGCATGATTCCGAGGCCCGGCTCCCTTCCTTGCCGGTGTGCCTGCAACCAAAGACTAAGCGGCCATCTTTAGCGTAACCTGATCGGTCATTATCAGGGTGGCCCCCGCAGGGCGGAGGCTGGGGTCTCAGGGATTAAAGCGCAGCTTGGCTGGGGTTGGCTGCTTCTTGGGTTTCTTCGCTTCCTTGGTTTTGCGCTGCTGTCCTTTAGCCATGATCGTTCTCCTGGTAGTGGTTACATGCTGGAAAATGCGGTAACTGTTTCGGATAAAGAATTTCCATGCCATCGGGCTTGCCCATTTTCCGGCAACGCCCAACGCGCACGAATGATAATACTTCAGCGGAAAATGTGTAATTTTTTCTTGGGAATTTTTCAGACAAGAGAATCGCGCTGCCGAATAGCAATTCCATCCACCAAGCGTCAGGGTGGCCGGTAAAATTACACAAAACCGCGATGCGTCGGCTACTATTTCCGGATGCCGCCACTGTTAAAGGGATCAGTCATTTCCAATCCAGTCCAATCTGCCACTACGAGGCGCCTGTCGTCATTGCGCGATCTGTGGCCTTTCCTGCGACCCTATCGCGCACGGATCGCGCTGGCTTTCCTGCTGTTGTGCCTCGCCTCCGCGACGATACTGCTGGTGCCGCTGGCATTTCGCGATCTGATCGATTTCGGATTCGGGCAGAAGCAGGATGTTGGCGGCGGGCTGCTGGGCACATTGAACCTGAACGGGCACTTCGCGTTGTTGTTCGGGTTGGCCAGCCTGTGGGCGCTGGCCGTGTCGGCACGCTATTACACCATCTCGTGGGTGGGCGAGCGGGTTACTGCGGACATACGCAGCGCGGTGTATGCGCGGGTGCTGGCGCAATCGCCGCAATTCTTCGAGACCCTGCAGACCGGCGAGGTGCTGTCCAGGCTGACCGGGGACACCACGCTGATCCAGACCGTGGTCGGCAGCTCGATCTCGATGGGCTTGCGCAGCGTGTTCCAGTTCATCGGCGGCATGGTCATGCTGGCGGTGACCAGTCTTTATCTGTTCTCGCTGAACCTCGGGCTGATGGCGTTGCTGACGCTGCCGATCTTCGCGATCGGCCGTAAGGTGAAAAAGCTGTCGCGTGAATCGCAGGACAAGATCGCCGACGCCTCGGCGCTGGCCGGCGAGATACTCAACGCGATACCGACTGTGCAAGCCTATACTCAGGAGCAACGCGAAACCCGGCGTTTCGCCGAGCGCTCCGAAGCGAGCTTCGTCACCGCGATCCGGCGCACCCGGGTACGCGCGGCGATGACGGCGCTGATCATCACCTCTGTGATGGGAACCATCATCTTCGTACTATGGGTCGGTGCAAACCAGGTGCATGACGGCAGCATGACCGGCGGACAACTCGCTTCGTTCATCCTTTACGCGGCTCTGGTAGCAGGGGGTGTCGGCACGATGGCGGAAGTGTGGGGCGATGTGATGCGTGCGGCGGGTGCGGCCGATCGCCTGCTGGAACTGCTGCACGCGGAATCCGCGATCGCCGAAACGGCCGCCCCGCGAATATTGCCGCAGCCTATGCAAGCGGCGCTCCGTTTCGAGCATGTCACTTTCCGTTATCCGGCGCGGCTGGAAATAGCAGCGTTGGACGGCATTACGCTGGATATCGCTCCCGGCGAAAGCGTCGCCCTGGTCGGGCCTTCCGGCGCCGGCAAGACCACGCTGTTTCAACTGCTGTTGCGATATTACGATGTGAACGCCGGATGCATCCGCTTTAACGGGCAGGACATACGTCAGCTAGGTTTGCACGATCTGCGCGACAGGATTGCGATCGTGCCGCAAGACCCGGTGATTTTCTCTGCCAATGCACTCGAAAACATTCGCTACGGGCGCCCTGCCGCCAAAGACGAAGAAGTAATGGCCGCCGCCAGAGCGGCGCTGGTGGATGAATTTATCAACCGTCTGCCGGACGGGTATCAAACATTTCTCGGCGAGCGCGGCACCCGCTTGTCCGGCGGCCAGCGCCAGCGTATCGCGATCGCGCGGGCGATATTGAAGAATGCGCCGCTGTTACTGCTGGATGAAGCTACCAGTGCGCTGGATGCGGAATCCGAAATCCTGGTCCAGCAGGGACTGAATGCGGCGATGCAAGGGCGCACCACGCTGATCATCGCGCATCGTCTGGCCACGGTGCAAAAAGCCGACCGCATCGTGGTAATGGAACACGGGCGCATCGTCGAAACCGGCACGCCCGAGGATCTGCGCAAACAGGGCGGGCTGTACGCGCGGCTGGCGCGGTTGCAGTTCGACGTTTGAAGCTCTATAAAACCAAAAAATCAGTTAGCCACAGAGATCACAGAGGAGAAACAATTGTTTACCGCAAATATTGGCTTCACCTGAGAAGTGTACCTGTTCATTATTCGGAAGCTGCTCCATCTCTGTGTCCTCTGTGGCTTGAATTATGGCTTTTAAGATTTATAGGGCAACCACAGGCAAATCACTCAATGCGATTACTCAATGACGCATCCGCTTCAGCCGGAATAACCCGTTGATATCGCTATCACTGGTGAAGTACAGCGCACCATCCGGACCTATCGCCACGCCCACAGGCCGTGCCCAGCGCTGGCCATTCGGCAGTTGAAAACCGCTGATCAGGTCATCCACACGCTTCGCCTGCCCATCCTGAAAGCGCACCACCACGATCTTGGGTGGGCGGCGACTGGCAGCGCTGCCGAAGAAGCCGCCATTGGGCTGCGTACCCCATGAGCCATGCAGTGCGACGATGGCATCCTGCGCCAATTGTGAATCCATGGCGCCTTCGGGAACAAAAACCACGCCCATTGGTGCATTGCGCGCCGGAAAAGTTGCGGCGGGGCGCGCTACTTCATCGATAGTGCGTGGCGGTTTGCGTGCAATACAATCGTCGCGTCGTATCTGTTTGCCGTCGAACTGGAACCACGGCATGCCGTGAAAAGAGCCGGCACTGAGACGGCTGAAATATTCCGGCGGCTGATCGTATCCCTGATGGTCTGGACCATTGTTACTGGCATAAAGTACGCCTGTCTGCGGTTGCCAGTCGAAACCCACCGGGTTGCGCAGACCCGAAGCAAAAACCTCCCAGCTTGCCTTGCCGCCATCTTCGCGCAACACCAGCACACCGCCGCGCCGGTCTTCGAACGGATAGCCATCGCCCAGATACTGGTCACTGCAGTTGCTCTGGATGCCCAGACTCACATACACCCGTCCATCCGGGCCCACACCCACCGTGCGGCTGACATGTCCACCACCAGCCGGCAGAGCGGCAAGCAGCTTGACCTGATCCGCCGCTATCTTTGTTTGGCCCAAACGGTAAGGTGCACGATAAAGGCCATCGGTGCGGGCGATCAATATTTCATCCCGGCGGAACGCCACGCTGTGCGGATAGCCGTCCAGCTGCAACAGCACTTCCGGTTTGGTATAGGGAGGCGGTAAACGGTACACATTGCCGGATTTTGAACCTGCAAACAAGTCGCCGTTGGCGGCAAAGCAGAGCATACGCGGTGCTTCCATCTGGCTGAGCAACTCCAGCCGGTAGCCCTTGGGAACGCGCGCAGTTCTGGGTTCTCCATCCAGCATCAACGTTTGATGTTCATAGGACAGAGTTGTTACAGCGGCATACGCTGGCGAAAATACCAGACATACCAGATACAGCAGACAGGCTTTTCTCGACATTTCCAGTTCGAATGATGGTTGCGCTACAGTGACGTTATCCCGTAATCCGTGTCGGGTGTAATGATACCCCGATGGACAAATTTTCTCGTTAATGAGACGAAAAATGTTAGGAATTGTCAATTACAGCATTTCAGGGCTTGCGGACATTTCTGATGGGGATACTCTCCAGGCCAGCATATTCGCGGCCTTGCGCGATATTTTATTGTTTTGGCATGCAATATGCTCGTAATCCATCAAGGCCGCAAATTCAGGTCCGGCAGTTGCAGGCCGTAATGCGGTGTAAACCGAAGGAGGTGCGTCATGAAAACCACTATGGACATGAACAGCTACGAAATCGAACAGGATGCGATGGAGATCGAGTACGGTGAGGAGATTATGTCCGCCGGCTGGAATCCTGCTGTCGACCTGGTTTGCGAGCAACTTCTGCAAATTCCGACCGATGAACAGATGGCCCTGGCCGCGGAACTTCCTGCGCTGAACTCTGTGGAAGATGTTTCCGCGGCTGTATCGGAGATATTCCTCAGAAAGATGTACTCATACCAGCGTTGACTTCGGGTGTTTTGCAAGCTTGGACGGCATCACGAAGCACATTGTCGTGCCAAGCGGTAATCAAACTGGCGGAGAGATAATGTTCAAATTATGTGTTTATTATCACGGTGTCCTGCGTTATACGGTTGTGGCTGATATGCAGAAGGCACAAGCGTTGCGCGACCAGGGCTTCTATGTGGTGGTCAAGCCTGTCTCCTGATATTTCCCCAGGCGGATAGCTTAACTCCTGTCACGATTTCTGTAATGTAAAGCACATTCGCATCCAACCCTCCGATTTGCCGCATTGCCAGTTCTGGCGGAAGCTCTCTGTATTATTCATTCATCTCCGGGTAATCGATATATCCCCTGGGCCCGGGCGTATAGAACGTATCCATATCCGGCGCATTCACAGCCGCGCCAGTCTTCCATCGTGTCACCAGATCCGGGTTGGCCAGGAACGGCTTGCCCACCGCGATCAGATCGCATTTTCCTGCGGAAAGATCGTTTTCGGCTGTTACCGCATTGTAGCCGCCGGAGAGAATCAGTTTCCCCTTGAATATTTTCCGGAAGGCCGTCTTCATCGATAATGGCACCGGCGGCGCGCCCATGGATGAGTGGTCGACCAGATGGATGTAGACCAAACCGAGTGTATTGAGCTGATGCACAAGATACGTGTAATCCGCCTCCATCGTGTCATACAAAGGCATGTCATTGAATACGCCGAACGGCGAAAGGCGTATGCCGACCTTGTCCTTGCCGATGGCTTTGATCGCCGCATCTGCGACTTCAAGCACAAAGCGCACGCGGTTTTCTATCGAACCGCCATAGCGATCCGTGCGCTGATTCGAGTTCGGGCGGATGAACTGCTCGAGCAAATAACCGTTAGCGCCGTGCAATTCGACTCCGTCAAATCCTGCAGCGGCAGCATTTTTCGCGCCTTGTGCGAACTCAGCTACGGCGGCCCTGATGTCTGATTCGCTCATGGCATGTGGCACCGGGTGCGGCTTCAGGCCCTCGGCATCAGTGTACATATCGCCGGCCGCAGCAACCGAGGACGGAGCGATAATGCGCGCGCCTGCCGGCAGATTGAGCACATGGCCGATGCGCCCGCAATGCATGAACTGTATGAACATTTTCGCGCCCCTGGCATGAACAGCATCAGTTACGCGTTTCCACCCGGCAACCTGCGCTGCGGAAAAGATTCCCGGTATGCGCGGATAGCCCAGCCCGTTGGGCGACGGAGAAGTACCCTCGGTGATGATCAAACCGGCAGTTGCCCGCTGCGCGTAATATTGCGCCATAAGGTCATTCGGGATGTTGCCGGTTGCACGACTGCGTGTCATCGGTGCCATGACAAGGTGGTTTTGCAGCGTGAGTGAACCCAGCGTGGTTGCAGAAAACAACTGCGACATGGTTGCCCTTTCTTGGAAATGATCCGTTATAGGCGTCATCGCCGATGAAATGCATCACGGCAGATTCGGAGGATGGCGGTGTCCGGTCTTCAACGGCCAAACAGCTTACTTACTTGCGTGCCGGTTCGGTCGCTTCGTGAATGGTTTCCTTGGTGCTTTCGATGACTTTCCCGGCGCGTTCCTTGACCGACTCGACCTGTTCGGCATAAGGATTACTCAGGATAGGCCTGTGGCGCCCAAAGTTCATGCCCAGATGAAATGCGATCAGAGCCCCCACCACAAGACCGATCAGAAACTTCTTCATATCCGCATCTCCATGTTTTTCAAATATCATGATAGCAGTTTAGTCCCGGCTTTTGCGTGTCTGCGCAAGCTAGATGGGGATTGATGCGTCTATACGACTATGCAGTTCAATAATGTATCTGCAATAACGAAGATATAGGCCGGACGTTCTGGATGATTTGCGACAATGTCGCAGTTGCGGCGGGGGAATGGCTGATTTAGACAAGTGAACATGGATTGGGTCAGGCCTCAGGGGCTGTCGGCCGCTGGCTGGCCTATTTGTTCTTATGCTCCAGCGCAATTCCGACCAGCTCCAGGGCCACGCCCAGGATAAGCACCAGAGCACCCGGCCATGCTTCCGGCGCGAGGAACATCAGTATTGCGCCCAGTACCACCAGCATAATGGCACTGGACCGCCGGGCTCGTGGATTCTTCATCATATTGGCTGCTCCTGCTATTTCCTGGATGGGGCTTTAAGTATAGTGTAGGCGGCTATTTACGGTCGAGATGATTTTTGCCGGCTTGCAAGCAACTGATCGTTACATCAATGAAGGAGGCGCCATGAAGAAACTGAAGCATGAAGCGGAATTGTTCAAGGAAGCGTTGCTCGCGGGGGTGAAGTATGCCGAGGGTCGCGGCGTGGTCGAGTTCGAACCAACTGATTCAGCCAGCGAGAAGCTCTTGTACATATACCGGTTGATGGTCCACGATAAAGTCATGCATCCTTTGCCGGAGGACCAGGTCGCAGAAAAGGCATTGCGGCACAAGCTGGCAATCTGGTACTCAAAACAGCTGCCAGAAGATCATCCGCTATTAAAATGATTCAGGATGATTCGATAATAGCGCAGCGGCATTAACACTCATCACATGACAATGAGTAAAGAACAGAACAGCGAGAAATTCCGCGTCGACAAATGGCTATGCGCCGCGCGTTTCTTCAAGACGCGCTCCCTGGCATCCGACGCCGTAGAGTGCGGTCACGTGCATGTCAATCAGGTGCGAGTCAAACCGGCCAGAGCGCTGACGCTGGGAGATTTTCTCGACATCCGCATCGGCCAGAAACAATACACGATCGAGGTGGTGGGTTTGTCCAACAGACGCGGTCCGGCATCCGAGGCGCAACAACTGTACCGTGAGACCGATGCAAGCCGCCAGCGTCGGGAATCTATCGCCGCCCAATTCAAGGACCAACCTCAGCCATTCCGGTTCAGGGGCAGGCCAACCAAACGTGACCGGCGCGAGATCGAGCGTTTAATTAAAGGAAGGCGATGATATTGCATGTGTCGCAGTCGGATTTGTTGCAGTCCGTGCGCATCAGCGTGGTTCATTCTTTGACAGATGCCGCGCCACTGACAGCCATGCACCCAGCCAGCCAAGATACATCGAGAACAGCAACAGCGTCAGGCTGTCGCCAAGCGACAGCAGATGCAGCGAGAACTGGCTGGCATAGAGTTGCGATAGCGCATCGAGTTGCCAGTTGAGCAGCAGCATGCTCAGTGAGATGATGAGCCAGGACATGATCCCTCCGAGTAATCCTTGTATCGCCCCGAAATAGAGGAACGGGCGGCGAATGAAGCCGTTGGTCGCGCCTATCAGTCTGGCTACCTCGATCTCGTCGCGCTGGGTGAGTATCTGCAGGCGTATGGTGTTGAATGTGATGGCAATCAGCGCAATGCTGAGCAGGCCGACAAGTATCAGCACCGCTATCCGCCCGAATTTGAGCAATGCTTCGAGCTTGTAAGCCCAGGCAGAATCGAGTTGTGCCAGTTCCACCGCAGGCAGCTTCGCCAGTTCGTTGCGCAGCCCCTCCAGTGCTTGCGTTTCCCCTTGTTTGGGATAAACGATGAACGCATCCGGCAGGGGATTCTGGTTCAGGCCACCGATCACATCCGAGAGACCGGTGCTTTCCTTGAGTTGTTCCAGGGCTTGGTCGCGGGCGACGAATTCGGCGCGGGAGATGGCTGTGTGCTGTGCAAGTTGCTTGCGCAGTTTATCAACGTCATCCTCCTTTGCATCCATGTTCAGGAACAGGCTGATTTGCGGTGTGCCTGAAAGTTGTGCAACCAGGCCTTGTGCGTTTTGCAGCATCACATACATCCCGGCTGGGAGGCTGAGTGCAATGCCGATGACCAGAATGTTCAGCAAACCTGCGAGCTTTGATGCGAACATGCGGCGCAACACCCCGGCGATCTGAGCAAGTGCGTGTCTCATGCGTGTCCTGAGCCTGTCGAATAACCAGCGACTTGGCCTTTGTCGTTTGAAGGCCTGGTTGAATGGCTAGTAGTTCCATCAGCGGGTTGCAATTCACCTTGTCTGAGCGCGAGCACGCGCACATCGGTATCCTGCAATACGCTTTCATCGTGTGTGGAAATCAGCAGGGTGACGCCGACCTGATGGAAGGATTCGAATATGGCCATGATTTCGTGGGCGTATTCAGCATCCAGATTGCCGGTCGGTTCGTCGGCCAGCAGGATACTGGGTCGATTCACAATGGCGCGGGCGATGCACAGTCGTTGTTGTTCGCCGCCGGACAGTGCGATAGGGTTGGATTTTTCCCGCTTGAGCAGATTGACCTTGTCTAGTGCGGCACGCACCCGCTTGTGGCTTTCACGGTAATCGAAACCGCAAATCTGCAGAGGCAATAACACGTTGTCGAACACGTTGCGGTCGAACAATAACTTGTGATCCTGGAAAATGATGCCGAGATTGCGGCGCAGGTATGGCAGTGCACGCTCTTTAAGCACCCCGACATTTTGATTATTGACGATGACACTGCCAAGGTTGGGACGCTCGATCGCTGCGATGAGTTTGAGCAGGGTACTCTTGCCTGCTCCGGAGTGCCCGGTGATGAACACCATCTCACCCTTGGCGATCTCGAATGAGATGTTTTTCAACGCCTGATATCCGCCCGGATAACGTTTGTGGACCTGGTTGAATTTAATCATTTCGATTGCAAAACTGTGTCCACGAAAAACACGAAAGTGCCCGCTTATTTTTTTTCGTGCCTTTCGTGTTCTTGCGGGTTATTGTCCAAGAGAAATATCCCTGCGTGAACCATTTCGTGGATAAGGATCTTTTCATTCGTCCAGCCCCAGCAACGCGGCGACAAATTCTTCCGCGACGAACGGACGCAAGTCATCCAACTCTTCGCCCACACCGATGAAACGCACCGGTATCGGATGCGCCTTGGCTATCGCCGCGATCACGCCGCCCTTGGCAGTGCCATCCAGCTTGGTCAGTATCAATCCGGTAACGCCGATCGCCTGATCGAAAGCTTTGACCTGGCTCAGCGCGTTCTGCCCAGTGTTGGCATCAAGCACCAGCAACACTTCGTGGGGCGCGGCTGGCGACGGCATCGCCTTGGCGATGACCCGCTTGACCTTCTTGATCTCTTCCATCAGGTGCGCCTGGGTGGTCAGCCTTCCTGCAGTGTCGGCTAGCACCACGTCGACGTTGCGCGCCAGGGCGGCCTGCACTGCATCATATATTACCGCGGCGGCATCACCGCTTTGCTGTGTGATCACCGTCACGCTGTTGCGCACTCCCCAAGCCATCAGTTGCTCGCGCGCTGCGGCGCGGAAAGTGTCGCCGGCCGCGAGCATCACCGACAGCCCCTGTGCTTGCAGATGTTTCGCCAGCTTGCCGATCGAAGTGGTCTTGCCCGCGCCGTTTACACCCACCAGCATGATGACAAAGGGTTTATGCGCGGTAGCTTGCAGTGGTTGCGACAGCGGTTTGAGCAATTTGAGCAGGCTGTGAGCCAGTGCTTCCCTGAGTTGCACCGCTTCGCTCAAATGCTGTTCCCTGGCCTGATGGCGCAGATCGGCGAGCAGAGCATTGGTGGCATCCATGCCGACATCAGCCGTAATCAGGATGGTTTCAAGCTCCTCGTAAAGATCGTCGTCTATCCTTCCGTTGCGGCTGAACAAGTCGGTCAGCTGCCCGCCAGTGCGCGCCAATCCGGATTTCAGCTGACTGATCCAGCCGGATTTGAACTTGTCTTTGGCGGTCTGGTCTTTTTCAGGTTCTGGTGATTTCTTTTTCAGGAAGCTGAACATTGGATGAACCTGGTCGGTAGATGTAGAAATGTCGCATAATGCGCATGCATTTTATGCCGATTACACATTGAAGGGTTGGGGTTATGAAGAAGGTTATATTTTACATCGTATTGTTGCTGGGCAGTTCGCAGAGCTTTGCCCAAGCGGAAGTGTTCGAACGCACGCTATCCAACGGGCTGAAAGTTATCGTCAAGGAAGATCATCGTGCGCCGGTGGTTGTGCAGCAGATCTGGTACAAGGCCGGCAGCATGGACGAGAGCACCGGCACCACCGGCATTGCACACGTGCTGGAGCATATGATGTTCAAAGGTACCAAGACCGTGCCGGCGGGAGAATTTTCCAGGCGCATTGCGGCGGCGGGAGGTCGAGAAAATGCTTTTACCAGCAGTGACTACACCGCATATTTCCAGCAATTGCACAAATCCCAGTTGCCGCTGGCGATGAAGCTGGAATCGGACCGGATGCACAACCTGAATCTTGCTCCGGCGGAATTTGCCAAGGAAATCAAAGTGGTCATGGAAGAGCGCCGCATGCGCACCGATGATGATCCTCAGTCGCTGTTGTATGAAAAGTTGATGGCGACGGCTTATCAGGAGCATCCATATCATCATCCGGTGATCGGTTGGATGAATGACCTGGAAGCTCTCACAGTAAAGGATGCGCAAGATTGGTATACACGCTGGTACGCACCGAATAATGCCACGCTTGTGGTCGCCGGGGATGTGAAAGCCAGCAATGTTTTTGCGCTTGCTCAACGTTATTACGGTTCGATTCCCAAAGTTGCGCAACCGCCAAGACGTGATTACACCGAGCCTAAACAAATCGGAACCAAGCGTCTGGTCGTTAAAGCTCCCGCGGAATTGCCGCAACTGGTGATGAGTTACCACACACCCACGATCAAGGATCCCTCTCAGGATTGGAAGCCTTATGCGCTGGAAATTCTGGCGGGAGTGCTGGATGGCAATGAATCGGCAAGACTGAACAAACATCTGGTTCGTGAGCAGCAGATCGCGAGTTCGTCAGGTGCGGGTTATGATCCGGCTGCGCGCGGCCCCAGCACTTTTACCCTGGAAGCCACACCGAGCGCCGGCAAAACCGTGCAGGAAATCGAAGCTGCGCTGCGCAAGGAAATCGCGCAGGTGGTGAAAGATGGTGTGAACGCTGATGAGCTGAAGCGGGTCAAGGCACAAGTCACGGCGGGCGAAGTGTACAAGCTCGATTCGCTGTTTTATCAGGCGATGCAGATCGGACAGATGGAAAGCATCGGTCTGGGCCATCAGGCAATTCCGGTGATGCTGGATAAACTTCAATCGGTAACGGCTGAGCAAGTACAACAGGTTGCCAAGGAATTCCTTGGCGATGACAATCTGACGGTGGCGGTGCTTGATCCGCAACCGCTATCGGGCAAGGCAAAATCCCAAGCAAAAGGAATGTCCCATGTTCGCTAAAACCAGGCTTATTCAAACCGTTGGGGGTGCTGCCTTTTGTTTTGTCGCAACCTTCGCGCTTGCCACTCCCAGCATCCAGCATTGGCAGAGCGCCAGCGGCGCAAAGGTGCTTTTCGTCGAGAATCACGATATTCCCATGCTGGATGTCGCGGTGAGTTTTCCTGCCGGCAGCAGTTTTGACACGGCGGAAAGTTCAGGTGTTGCGGGATTGACCCATCATATGCTGGATGCGGGTGCGGAAGGTTTGAGCGAAGACGAAATCTCGCGCGGCATGGCCGACATCGGCGCGCAATTCGGCGGTGGATTCGATCAGGACAGGTCCAGTGTTTCATTGCGTACTTTGAGCAGTCCCCTGGTGCGCGACAGGGCCCTGGATATCATGGCGCTGGTGCTGCAACGACCGGTGTTTCCTGACGGGATACTGGATCGTGAAAAGGCAAGGCTGATCGACTCGCTGAAAGAAGCCGAGACCAAGCCGGAGAACATCGCGGACAAGGCTTTCCAGAAAGCAATTTATGGAACGCATCCCTATGCGTTGCCGGTGAACGGCGAGATCGCCAGCGTGGAGAAAATCACCATGCAGGATCTGCGCAGCTTTTATAATGCGCACTATAGCGCCGGCAGCGCAGTGGTTGCCATCATGGGTGATGTGACACGGGCTGATGCAGAGACGATCGCACAAAAACTGACTTCTCAGCTGCCTCCTTCTACAACGGCAGCGTCGAAACTGCCCGATGTGAAAATGCGGATACAGGCTTCCGAGCAGCGCATCAGCCATCCGGCAAGCCAGAGCCATATCCTGGTCGGCGCGCCGGGTATGTCGCGCACCGACCCCGATTATTTTCCTCTGTATGTAGGCAATTACATCCTGGGCGGCGGGGGCTTCGTATCGCGCCTGATGAACGAGATACGTGAGAAGAAAGGCCTGGCCTACAATGTCTACAGCTACTTCATTCCGCTGAAACAACCCGGCGCTTTCCAGATCGGCCTGCAAACGAAGAAAGAGCAGGCGGATGAGGCTTTGCGTCTGGTTCGCAGCACATTGGAAGACTTCATCGCAAAAGGGCCCACCGAAAAGGAATTGCTGGCCGCCAAACAGAACATCGTCGGCGGGTTTCCGTTGCGCATCGACAGCAACAGCAAGATACTCGGCTATCTGAGTGCCATCGGTTTCTATGATCTGCCGCTGACATATCTGGATGACTTTACCGGCAAGGTCGAGCGGGTGAGTGTCGCGCAGGTGCGTGATGCGTTCTCTCGCCATATTGACCCGCAGGCGATGGCGACAGTGATCGTCGGCGCACCCGTTTCCGGCAATCCAGTGTCGAGGAATTCGGATGCGGGGTCGACGCCACCCGAAGAGGCAGTGAAATAAACAGGGCGAGCGGCAAAACAAAGGGTGCCTTGAGCAAGGTCAGGATCGTTGGCGGCGACCTGCGCAGCCGCGTGATCAGGTTTCCCGATGCGGAAGGTTTGCGCCCCACGCCGGATCGCGTCCGCGAAACTTTGTTCAACTGGCTGGGGCAAACGCTGTATGGACGCACGTGTCTGGACCTGTTCGCCGGAAGCGGCGCGCTGGGTTTTGAGGCTGCTTCGCGCGGAGCCGAGCGCGTGGTGATGGTGGAGAGAAATCCGGAAGTTTGCTGTGCTTTGCAGGAAAACCTTAAAATTTTCGGGTGTACTAATGTTTTCGTACACTGCCAGGATGGGCTAGAATTCGTGTCGCGTAATGTTCAGCAATATGATGTGATTTTCCTGGATCCGCCGTTCAGCGGAAATTATCTGCCAAGGTTGCTGCAGATATTGCCGCAACATCTCCGTGACAAAGGCATGGTTTATATGGAATCCGGCGCGCCGGTCAAAGTCCCGCTTCCTTGGCAGGTCGTCAAATCCGGGAAGGCGGGGCAGGTGTATTACCAGTTACTACAAATTGCTTGAATTCAATTGGCGGGATAAGGCGCAGGAGCCGCATAGCGAATGACGAGACAACACAGCGCATGGCGGCTTGTTGCGGCGTAATCTAACCTTCAGCTTATGTTGAAGCCGCATATCAGATTGATATGTCGCACCCAGGCACGCCGCGCGGTACCCGTAACTAAAGCTGCGGCCGCTGCGCACAGGGATGAGCAAGCATGCACCACCGCGGTTCGCCCGAAGTGGTTTAAGTAGGCAATCCGCATAGCGGATGCCCGCAAAAATGAATTTATGGAGGTTCCTTTGCCATGATCAGAGTGATTTATCCGGGTACTTTCGATCCCATCACGCGCGGGCATGAAGATGTGGTGCGTCGCGCTGCAGGATTGTTTGGCGAGGTCATTGTGGCGGTGGCGGAAAGTCGCGAACAGACGCTGTTTACACTGGAAGAACGGGTGGCGATGTCACGCGAGATATTCGCGGATTTTGCCAACGTGCGGGTGGAAGGCTTCAATGGGCTGCTGATGAGCTTTGTGCAGGAACATGACGCACGCGTGGTATTGCGCGGATTACGCGCCGTGTCTGATTTCGAGTACGAATTCCAGTTGGCGGGCATGAATCGCAACTTGTATCCGGAGGTCGAGACCTTATTCCTGACACCGGCGGAACAATATACCTTCATCTCCGCCACGATGGTGCGCGAAGTCGCGCGCTTCGGCGGAGATGTCAGCAAATTCGTGTCGCCTTACGTGGTGGAAGAGTTGCGGAAAAAAACAATTAGCATGAAAATGACAAATTGCAAACAGGAGAAGTAGCATGGCGCTGATAATTACAGATGAATGTATCAACTGCGACGTATGCGAACCCGAGTGCCCGAACGATGCGATTTCCCAGGGCGATACCATTTATGTGATTGACCCGAACAAATGCACCGAATGCGTGGGGCACTACGATACCCCGCAATGCGTGGAAGTGTGTCCGGTGGATTGCATACCCAAGAATCCGGATTACGTGGAGAGCAAAGACCAGTTACAGGTCAAGTATGAGAAACTGATGGCGGCGAAACGGGGTTGAAAAACCGCGCCAGCAAAAGGCCGCAAATCGTCAGTGTTCCTTCCGGAGACCATTGATGGGATCAGCATCAGAACTTGCCCCGAGCAGGGGCAAATTGTAAAAGTCGAGCAAGGTTCGCAACACATTGTAGTGATTGATGCGCTGATCGCTCGTTCCGGTCCGTACCATCGGACCCACAATGATCGTTGCGATGCGATTGTCAGACTGGTAGTGATCCTCATCCCAGGTGAGGATCAGCAAGCTGTTGTGCTTCATCGCCCAGTCGACATAAGGCGCGATATGTATTTTCAGCCAGTTGTCCGCGTCTGCATAACTGCCGTCGTGCATGTCGTTATTCTGGTCGGGGATGACAAAAGATACGGTAGGCAACTTGGAATAATCCACCGGGAAATCACTAAAGCGCTGGTTTACCGAGGCCGGCAATCTGGTGCCTTGCCAGTTCGCCGCCGGATTGTGCTTGCGGTGGTACGCGCCGGACATGCAGCTCAGGTATCCCACTTCAGGCATCGACTCGGCGAAACTGGCAAAGCTTAGCCCTGCATTCAACAAAGCCGAGGCCAGGTTATCGGTGTCAAAGCTAAGAGGGCAGGCATTGTTGGTAATGCCGTGCGTGGAACCGGAGAACAATGCCAGGTAATTAGGCTGGCTGGGATGCGTGACACCATAAGACCTGGTGAATAACAAGCCGCGTTTAGCCAGCGTGTGGATATAGGAATTCTGATTGCGCGGATCCATGATTTGCATATAGCTGCGATTTTCCTCGATTACGACCACCACATGGTCGGGGCGCGGCAACAGCCCCGCATGAGCGAGCGGCACATGGGCGAGCAGGGCGAAGAAGAATAAGCGGAGTTGGTGCAAGCTAATACCCTTCAGCCTCTTTGGCTTTATTCTGGGTTTCTTCAGCTTCCTTTTTAACCACTTCATCCACACCCTTGGCCTTTTCAATCGCCTCGCGCTGCGGGGCGGCGATCTTCGGAGCCGGGGTGGAGTTGTCGCAGGCATTGAGCAACAGAACGACGGCGAGCAAGATGTATTTCATGTTTCCTCCCTGTTAACGGGGTGAAAGTCTGGCGAAGTGAGCCATAGTCCGGCCGTGGCTTATTTCCGAGCGCAGCACTTTAGCACAAAGCTAAAACGTATCAAGCTTACTTCTGGCAATTCCGGCAATAAAAACTGGAGCGCTGCCCCTGGCGGATCTGCCTGATGGGCGAACCGCAACGCCGGCACGGCTCGCCACTGCGCCCATACACCCAATAATTCTGCTGGAAGTAGCCGGGCTGCCCGGAACTGTTGACGAAGTCGCGCAGCGTGCTGCCGCCTTGGGCTATGGCTTCCGCCAGGGTGGCACGGATCTCTTCGACCAGCCTTGCGCAGCGCGGCAGGCTGAGTCTTCCGGCGGCGAGCTGTGGTCTGATGCCGGCGCGGAACAGCGCTTCATTGGCGTAGATGTTGCCTACACCGACCACGACATGATTGTCCATGATGCATTGTTTGATACCGGCGCTGCGTCCGCGCGTGGCATGGTGGAGATAGCGCGCATCGAAGTCTGCTTCCATGGGTTCGGGGCCGAGTGAAGCGAGCAACGGGTGGGTATGCACATCGCCGCTATGCCACAGCACCGCACCAAAGCGGCGCGGATCGCGCAGGCGCATCAACATGTCATCGCTTAGCACGAGATCGAAGTGGTCATGCTTTTCTGCAGGAGTGCCAGCGGGCAGGATGCGCAAACTGCCGGACATGCCCAGATGCAGGATCAGCGTGCCATTGCCGCAATCCATCAGCAGATATTTGGCGCGGCGTTTGAGCGAGCGTACGGTCAGTCCGCGCAGCAGTTGTGGCAGGTTTTTTTGGATCGGCCAGCGCAGCTTGGTGTTGCGGATCACGACATCGGCGATGGTCAGGCCGGTAAGGTGCGCGGCCAAGCCGCGCCGCGTAATTTCTACTTCGGGGAGTTCCGGCATTTATTGGTTACGCACGGCGGCGCTTCCACCAGACATAACCCCCTGCGCCCGCCAGCATCAGCGGCAACACCAGCAGGAAACCGATGCTGATGATATTGAGTTCGGTTCTGCTGAGCACCAGGCTGCTGTCCTTTGCGGCGCGCGGCTGCAGCGTGATCAGATGTTCTTCGCCTGCCAGCCAGTTCACCATATTCACCCCCAGGTCCACATTGCCGCCGTTGCCGGCGTAGCTGTTGGAAAGGAACGCGCCGTTGCCGACCACGACGATGCGCTGATCGCGGTCATTGATATGACGTTGCAGGGCCATCGCGATGGTGACCGGGCCGGGAGTGTCTTGCTGTTTGTTGAATGCCGGTGGTTTCGAGGTTGGATTGTCAGCGGACAAGTTGCGGCTAACCCAGCCGCGTGCTGCGACCTCCACCAATACGTGCTGCTGCCAGTCGGGATTTTCATTCCACATCAACGGACGCGCCGAGGGGAAGGCGGTGATCAGGTTGAAATTGCGCGTGATCGCATGCGGCGGATAGCTGGCGCCCAGCGACCAGGTGGAGGGGGCGTTCATTCCAGTGGCCGTGGGATCGATCACGATGCCGGGCGGCAGCAGCAAGTCGAGTTCTTCGGCCAAGGGTTCCAGTCCGTGAAGCGGTTCGGCATCCACCAGCCAGAGCAGGTTGCCTCCGCGGGCTACATAGCGCAGCAACTTGTCCACTTCGTCGGGCATCAGATCGAGTCGCGGCTGGGTGATCACCAACACGCTGACATTGCCCGGCACTTCCTGAGCCAGCGCCAGATTCAGGCTGTTGAGGTGAAAGCCATTCTGTTTTAGCTTCGCGCCGAACAGCGAACCGAGGTCATGGTTCGCCATACCGTCCAGTTTTCGTTCTCCGTGCCCGTCCAGATACATCACGATTTGATCGCGCGCGTGTGCCAGGCGCAGCAGCGTGCTGGTGACGATCTGCTCGTTGATCTGGGTGAGGTGCTCGCTGCGTCCGGCATATTCGAGCACCATCTCTCCGTTGAGCTGGATACCGGCTGCACGGGTCTTTTCGGCTTCCTTTTCCGGGTCGATGAATACCAGATTGATGTCCGGTTTGTAGCGCTGGTACAGCGACAGGAACCCGCGAATGATCTTGCGGATATCGCCGAGACGCGCATCCTGTTCGGTGGCATACACGGTGATGTTGACCGGGCCGCTCAGTTGTTTGAGCACCTCCACGCTGGCGGGTTCCAGGCTGTTGCTGGCGTTGTGGGTCAGGTCGCGCTGCAGGTGATAGCGTGTGGCGAGATAGCCCAGGCCCGCTGCGATACCCAGCAGCAGGATAACGAACAGCAAGTTGTTAAGCGCAGGTATGACGGGAAATTTCCGCATGACTTATCCGTAAGTCCGGTTGTTGCTGATACGGCGCATCGTCAGCAGCAGGAACACCGCACTGAACAGCACGAAGAATACGATATCGCCGCTGTCCAGCAAGCCGGCGTTGAAATTCTGAAAATGATTGAGCGGAGAGATGATGTGCCAGTGAGAATCTTCCGCCGACGCGGCAATGTCGGCCAGCCACAAACCGGCAAGTACTGCCAGGGCGCCGATGGCGGCGATAACGGGCTGGGCGGTGAGCGAAGAAACATACAGCCCGACAGAGACGTAGCTGCAAGTCAGCAGCAGCAGACCGAGCAGGTTGCCGAGTATCAGGCCGAGATCGAGATGCGTGCCGAGCGCCAGCGTGTAGATCATCAGCGGCACGCTGGTCATCAGCAAGACCAGGAAGGCCAGCAGGCCGAAAAATTTGCCGAGCACGATATGCCGGATCGACAGCGGTGCAGAAAGCAGCAACGCAAAGGACTGGTTGCGACGTTCCTCGGCGATCAGGCGCATCGTGAACATCGGCACCAGCATCATCAGCAACAGCGCCACCATATTGAACAGCGGTACCGCAACGACGGTCGTAACGCCGGGGGCGTTGGCAAGTTGCGCCAATTGCGGTTGGAGTTCAAGGAATGTCTGCAGCGTGTTCAGGAAGAACCAGGTGAAAATGAACTGCAGGATGGCCAGCATGAACCAGGTCGATGGCATGGCAAACAGGCTGCGCAATTCGCGCATGGCGAGCAGACGGATCATGAGGTTTCATCCTTCGAAATTGCCCCTGTCAATTTTTCCGGGGAGGTGATCCTGACATACACCTCTTCCAGCGTGGCTTGCAGCGGCGTGAGTTGTTCCACTTGCCAGCCATGTTGCTCTGCCAGGCTGAGCAGCGCGCTTTTGGGGTTGTCTTCAGTTTTGTGCAGCACGCGGAACTGCGTGGCGTTAAGCGGTTCTACATGGGTGATTCCGGCGATGCCTTCCAGAATGCTCAGGGGCGGCGGGTTGCGCAAAACGACGATGAAGCCGGACACGTTTCCATGTTGCCGCATATGCTCGCTGGTGTCGCTGTAGATCAGTTTGCCCTGCTGCATGATCTCGACACGATCGCACACGCTTTCCACTTCGCTGAGCAAATGGGTGGACAGAATCACGCTGTGGCTGTCGCCCAATTCACGGATCAGGCTGCGTATCTCGCGGTTTTGCGCGGGGTCGAGGCCGACTGTGGGTTCGTCCAGCACGATCACGGCAGGACTGTGGATGATGGCTTGCGCGATGCCGACCCGCTGCTGATAGCCCTTGGACAGCGTGCCGATGATCTTTTCCCCGACCGCTTCCAGGCCGCATCTCTGTTTGGTTTGTGCCAGAGCATCGGCGATTGCCGGCGGCTTCATGCCGCGCAAACGGGCGGCAAAGACCAGGTATTCGTTCACGCCGAGTTCGCGGTACAGCGGCAGTGTTTCGGGCAAATAACCCAGGTTCGCTTTTGCCAGCTCGGGTTGACGCAGCAGGTTGATGCCGCAGATCTCGATATCACCACTGTTGGGCGACAAACATCCAGTTAGCATCTGCATGGTGGTTGTCTTGCCTGCGCCGTTGTGCCCCAGCAGACCCAGCACTTCGCCGCGTCTCAATTCCAGAGACACATCGTGGATGACCAGATGATCGCCAAAGCGCCGTTTCAGGTTGCGCGCTGAAAGTGTTATGTCGGAAATGTTGTTGGACAAAGTAAGTGGTAAGGGCTCGGTCGTGGTTGTGATTTTGGTTAAATATAACCTATTATGCGCGTCCACATCAAAAGCAGTAGCGTTATGAACCAGTTCAAATACATCATCTTTGGCAGTTTGCTTTTCACCGCGTGTGCGCAGGGACCCGTTAGGGCAACTCCCCCGCACCCTGCCGATGCAGCCGATTCCCGCTCGGAAGATGCGCCGCCGCTGCCCAATATCGAGTTGAGCGACGAGTTGCTCTACGAGTTTCTGTTGACCGAGATCGCCACTCAGCGTGGCGATGTTGAGCTGGCGGTCCAGGGCAGTTCGGATCTGGCCAGGAAAACCCATGACCCGCGCCTGGCGATGCGTGCCGCGCAACTGGCGCTCCAGACAGGGCGGCTGGACAAGGCTATCGAGGCACTCAAAATCTGGCGAGAGGTCGATCCGGCTTCGCCAATGGCAATGCGCATGTACGCTTCGGCGCTGCTGCGTATCGGCAGGCTGGACGAGGCCCGCCAGGAATTGGCAAGCGTATTGAAGGCCGAGCCAGCCAATGCCGCGCACATCTTCTATCAAATCTATCAAATGCTGGTTTCATATCCGGATAAGGAAGCAGCGCTCAGGTTTATGCTTGAACTAGCGCAACCCTACCCGCGTGTGGCGGAAGCGCATTGGGCGGTGGCGCAACTGGCGCAGGCGTCCGGTGATGAAAAACTTGCACTCGATGAAGCAAGGCTGGCGCGCAGCTTGCGCCCGGAGTGGGATACGGCGGTTTCACTGGAGGCGTTCCTGCTGAAGAAAAGTGCTCCGCAGCAAGGTCTGGATTTGCTGCGCCGGTACTTGTCGGATTATCCGGATGCACAGGAAATCCGTTTGCAGTATGCCCGAGCGCTGCTTGAGCAAAAGCAGTACAAGGAGGCGCGTAACCAATTCCAGTATCTGGCCGATCAAAATCCCGATAATCCGGAGACGGCGTTCGCGATCGCGCTGATTTCATTGCAACTGAAGGATTTCAAGGGAGCTGAAGATCATCTCAAGCAAGCGCTCAGCAAAGGCAGGAAAGATCAGAATACCGTGCGCTATTATCTTGGGCAGTTGGGTGAGGCGAAGCAAAACAACGACGAGGCGATCGAGCACTATCGCCAGGTAAAAGGCGGGGAATATCAGTTTGCCGCGCAGATCCGCATCGCCTATTTGCTGAATAAAAGCGGCCGGTTTGACGAGGCGATACAGCAGCTGCGCCAGATCCAGCCTGCCGACAATCAGCAGCGCGTGCAACTGATATCGGTCGAGGCGCAATTCTTGCGCGAGTCGAACCGGTTGACCGAAGCCTATCTGGTGATGCAGCATGGTTTGGAGAAGCTTCCCAATGATCCCGATCTGCTTTACGGGACAGCGATGCTGGCCGACATGCTCGGCCAGCCGGAAGTGTTCGAGCAATTGATGCGCAAGCTGATCAAGCTCCAGCCGGATCATGCGCATGCCTACAATGCGCTGGGCTATGGCCTGCTGGAACGCAACGAAAGGATCCCGGAAGCCATGCAACTGGTCGAGAAAGCCCTGCAGCTCGCACCCGACGATCCTGCCATCATGGACAGCGTGGGCTGGGGCTACTATCGCAGCGGCAAACTGGACGAAAGCGTCAAGATGTTGCGGCGCGCGTTCACCGGCAGCCCCGACCCGGAAATAGCAGCGCATCTGGGTGAAGTGTTGTGGATGCGCGGGGACAAGGCTGAAGCCAGGAAGATCTGGCAGGACAGCCTTAAGGACAATCCCGATAACGACAAGCTGCAGGCAGCGATCAAGAAATTCATGCCTTGAGTCTTCCCTTTGTACACTTGATTCCGATTTTTCTGGTTGCGCTGTTGGGCGGCTGCGCCCTGCTGCCGTCCAAGCCGTTGCCGGTTGAGCGGCCGGAGCAGTCCGCGTCCGCATCATTCGCGCTGAACGGGCGCGTTTCGATCGATCATCAGGGCAAGCATCATTCAGCCGGGCTGCGCTGGACGCATCGGATGGATTCCGACGAGATTTTGCTGTTCGCGCCGCTCGGGCAAACGGCTGCGCGCGTTTATCGCGATGCTCAAAAGGCGACGCTGGATGATGGCGACGGCCACTACCAGGCCGATGATGCTGAAACACTGATGGAACAGATATTGGGTTGGCATTTGCCGCTGAGCGGTCTGCATCAGTGGGTGTTGGGCATGCCGGACAGCGATGGTGCGGCACAGATCGAGCGGGATGAATCAGGCCGTATCAGCGTGCTGCATCAATCAGGATGGGAAGTGCGCTATCTGCGCTATGCCGACGACAGCCCTGACAGCCTGCCGTCGCGTTTGCAGTTGATTCATGAAGACTTGCAAATGCAATTGCTGATCGACGAATGGGAATGGAATCCGCAATGAACCCGACAAACGTAGCATACAACCACGGAATACACCGAATACACGGAAAATATATGCCCAACTTGGGTTTTGCCTTGTCCGTGTCATCCGTGTGTTCCGTGGTTTAGATTTGCGGTTTTCGGGACGATGGCAGACAACAAATGAAACTGACCTGTCCTGCACCGGCCAAACTCAATCTGTTCCTGCATGTCACCGGCCGACGCGCGGATGGCTACCATACCCTGCAAACGCTGTTCCGCTTCATCGATCTGCACGACACCCTGCATTTCACGCTGCGCGAAGATGGTGCGGTGCATCGAACCAATAATATCGAAGGCGTGGCCGAGGAACAGGATCTGTGCGTGCGTGCAGCACGCCTGTTGCAGGCCGAGACCGGTTGCACGCTGGGCGCGGACATTACGGTCGAAAAGCATATCCCGATGGGTGGCGGCTTGGGCGGCGGTAGCTCGGACGCGGCGACTACGCTGATCGCGCTGAATCGCTTGTGGTCGCTGGGCCTGACGCGCAAGCGTTTGATGGAGATCGGACTGAAACTGGGTGCGGATGTGCCGGTGTTCATATTCGGCGAGAATGCCTTTGCCGAGGGGGTGGGAGAGGTGCTGCAAGCCTGTCCCGTGCCGGAGGCTTGGTATGTGGTGCTTTTCCCGCCGGTGCATGTGCCGACAGCCCGGATTTTTGCGCATCCGGAATTGACACGAGATACGGTTTCCATCACAATGCGCGCCCTTTTGAAGGGGCAGTTGGAACAGCCTCTGCGCAACGATCTGCAGCCGGTGGTATGCGACCTGTACCCGGAAGTGGCGCGTCATATCTCCTGGCTCGGAAATTTCGGAAAAGCGCTGATGACCGGTTCCGGGGCGTGCGTATTTGCGGAATTCGCCAATCGCAACCAGGCCGAGGAAGTATTGCTGCAGTTGCCGCACGGGATGTGCGGTGCGGTGGCGCAAGGTTTAGCAAGGCATCCGTTGCATGACTGGGTGCCGGATTAAAGGTTTTTGGGGAGTCGCCAAGTGGTAAGGCACCGGATTTTGATTCCGGCATTCGCAGGTTCGATCCCTGCCTCCCCAGCCAGAAAATGGCTTTGGCTCAAGCTTACCTGGGCCAACCGTACGACCAAGCCGCAACATGGCTTGGGCCACTTTTTGAATCTGTGAGAGGTTGCACGTGTCCTACGACAGGTTGATGGTGTTCACCGGCAATGCCAATCGTAAGCTCGCTGAAGCGGTTACGCAGCATCTGAACATCCATCTCGGTCGTGCCAAGGTAGGGAGGTTCTCCGACGGCGAGGTGATGATCGAGCTGCTTGAGAACGTGCGCGGCAGGGACGTGTTCGTGCTGCAATCGACTTGCGCGCCGACCAATGACAATTTGATGGAAGTGCTGGTGATGGTGGATGCGCTGAAGCGCGCTTCTGCCGGACGTATCACCGCGGCGATGCCGTATTTCGGCTATGCGCGCCAAGACCGCCGTTTGCGCTCGGCGCGGGTCGCGATAACCGCCAAACTGGTGGCCGACATGCTTTCCAGTGCGGGCGTGGACCGGTTGCTGACCATGGATCTGCACTCCGACCAGATTCAGGGTTTTTTCGATATACCGGTAGACAACATCTACGCCAGCCCGATCTTGTTGTCCGATGTTTGGAAACACGATTACCCGAACCTGATCGTGGTATCGCCGGATGTGGGCGGTGTGGTGCGCGCCCGCGCCCTGGCAAAGCAGCTGGAAGCGGATCTGGCGATCATCGACAAGCGCCGCCCCAAACCTGGTGTGGCGAAAGTGATGAACATCATCGGGGATGTGGCGGGACGCACCTGCCTGATCATGGATGATATGGTGGATACCGCCAACACGCTGTGCGAGGCGGCCAATGCACTGAAAGAAAAAGGAGCTTCCCGGGTGCTGGCATATTGCACCCATGCGGTTTTGTCCGGCCCGGCGATCGAGCGCATCAATAATTCCGCGATGGATGAACTGGTCGTCACCGATACCATCCCGCTGAACGAGGCGGCGCGCAACTGCAAACGCATACGCCAGTTGAGTACTGCAGAGTTGCTGGCAGAGACGATACGCCGCATCAACAGTGAAGAGTCGGTTAGTTCGCTTTTCACTGAATAGCATTTGCCGAATAGAATCAGCGGCAGTCATGTTGACTGTTGCAACATAAGAATCATCTGGTCGCGGATGATTCTGTTTTTTGGAGAAGTGAAATGACAATCGAAATCAATGCAACAATTCGTAAGGCGCAAGGTACGGGTGCGAGCCGCCGTCTGCGTAACGCCGGCCGCGTGCCAGGCGTTGTGTATGGCGTGGGCGATGCAAATCCGATCGAGATGGACCACAACGATCTTTACTACAAACTGCGCAACGAGGCTTTCCACGCTTCCATTCTGACGCTGAATCTGGAAGGCAAGAAAGAACCGGTGCTGCTGCGCGACTTTGTGATGCACCCGTTCCGCCAGCAAGTGCAGCACATCGACTTTCAACGCGTGGACGCGAAGAAAAAGATGCACATCAAGGTGCCGCTGCACTTCCTGAATGCTGACATTGCTCCGGGCGTGAAGGAGGGCGGAGGCAAGGTAAGCCATGTAATGAATGATCTGGACATCACCTGTCTGCCCAAGGATCTGCCGGCCTTCATCGAAGTGGACCTGAGCAATCTGGAACTGGGACATTCCGTGCATGTGTCGGACTTGAAGCTTCCCAGCGGTGTTGAGATCGCCGCGCACGGGACGCATACCGCGGAGGCTGTGGTGGCGACTGTGCAAGTGCCGCGCGGCGCGCTTGAAGCTGAAGCTGAAGAAGCTGCCGAGGCCGAGGCAGCTGCAGCTGCTTCGGCGGCGGCAGCACCTGCGGCGGCGGCAGGCGTTGCTAAAACAGCAGGAACTACCCCTGCTGCCGCCCCTGCCGCGCCTGCCGCCAAAAAAGCCAAGTAACTCGACTGGCAATATAAACCCGCCATTGCTGATACAGGCATGGCGGGTTTTTTCATGGTGCCTCTATAAACCCAAACTCCATCGTGATACGGTGTTGCTCAGGAAATTTTATCACTTACATATCAAGCTATATGCTGCGCGCTAAAATTGCCTTCGCGCCTTGTCTCACTTCGGATTTTGAATTTATAGAAGCACCATTTATTCAGGCGCCATTCATTCACACATTATGACTGCGATACGTTTGATAGTTGGTCTGGGCAATCCCGGGCGCGAATACGAATCCACCCGGCATAACGCCGGTTTCTGGTGGGTTGACGGGTTGGCGCATGCGCATAAGCTCGATTTCAGGAGCGAGGCCAAGTTTCACGGCTTGGCGGCACGCGGCCAGTTGCATGGCCATGAGATGTTGCTGTTCAAGCCGCAAACCTTCATGAATGCAAGCGGCCGGGCTGTGGGGGCGTTGGCGCAGTTCTACAAGATCGCGCCGGCAGAAATGCTGGTGGTGCATGACGAGCTGGATTTGCCTCCGGGTGTGGCACGCCTGAAAATCGGCGGCGGACACGGTGGACATAATGGGCTGAAGGACATCATCGCTCATCTCGGCACCAGGGATTTTTGGCGGTTGCGACTGGGCATCGGTCATCCCGGGGATCGTGGCGAGGTATCAAACTATGTGCTGAACGATCCACGCCGCGAAGAACTCGAACTGATATCGGTTGCCATCGAAAAGGCGCAAAGCATCGCGCATCTGATCGTCGAAGGAAAAATCGAAGCGGCGATGTTGAAGTTGCATAGTTCGTAAGGATCGAGGAGCGAGGATTGAGGATCGAGTTAAAGGCGGTGCAGTTGGCTTTACTCAATCCTCGATCCTCAATCCACAATCCTGATTTTTTGAAGAGAGATAAACCATGAGTTTGAAATGCGGTATCGTCGGTCTGCCCAACGTGGGCAAATCCACGCTGTTCAACGCGCTGACCAAGGCGGGCATCGCGGCGGAAAATTATCCGTTCTGCACCATCGAGCCCAATGTCGGCATCGTCGAAGTGCCCGATCCGCGCATGGCCGAGCTGGCCAAGATCGTCAAGCCGCAGCGCATGCAGCCGGCCATCGTCGAGTTCGTGGACATCGCGGGCCTGGTGGCGGGCGCATCGAAAGGCGAAGGGCTGGGCAACCAGTTCCTCGCCAACATTCGCGAGACCGATGCGATCGTCAACGTGGTGCGCTGTTTTGATGATCCGAACGTGGTGCATGTGGCCGGACGCATCGATCCGCTGGCTGACATCGAGACCATCATCACCGAACTGGCGCTGGCCGATCTAGCGGTGGTGGAGCGCACCATCCAGCGCGATGGAAAAAAAGCCAAGTCCGGCGACAAGGATGCGCAAAAGCTGATCGCCGTGCTGGAGAAGCTGTTGCCGCACCTGAACGAAGGCAAGCCTGCGCGCACTTTCAAATTGAGCGATGACGAGAAGCTGCTGATCAAGTCGCTGTGTCTGCTCACCGTCAAGCCGGCGATGTATGTTGGCAACGTGCTGGAAGACGGTTTCGAGAACAACCCGCATCTGGATCGGCTGCGCGAACATGCAGCGAAGGAAGGCGCGCCGGTCGTCGCGCTATGCGCCAAGATCGAAGCGGAGCTGGCCGACCTCGACGATGCCGACAAAAAAGAATTTCTCGCCGACCTCGGCCTGCAAGAGCCCGGCCTGAACCGCCTGATCCGCGTGGGTTACGACCTGCTCGGCCTGCAAACCTACTTTACCGCAGGTGTGAAGGAAGTGCGCGCATGGACCATACACAAGGGTGATACCGCACCGCAGGCTGCAGGCGTGATCCACACCGATTTCGAGAAGGGTTTCATCCGCGCGCAGACCATTTCCTATGCCGACTTCATCGCTTGCGGCGGCGAAGCGGGCGCCAAGGAGAAGGGCAAGATGCGTGTGGAGGGTAAGGATTATGTCGTTCAGGATGGCGACGTGATGAATTTCCTGTTTAACGTCTGACAGGCTGAATACCGGCAGGCATGTCTCTCCGTGATTGTGCTAACCTAAGCTCTCGGTAAAACACATCATCACGATTACGGCAGTGGGACGATAAATGAGATATTCAAATTTTCTCCTCGGGGCGCTGATTTTTATCCCGGCGTTTTCTGCTGCCGCGCCTAACGACATCCTGATCCCTTCGGTTGTTCCGCTTAATCAGAATCTGACCACGGTTGAATATTTCAAGGATGGGCGGCAATCGGGATGCGGCTTGCGGATAACCGGTGAGACCCGGGACGATATTTGGCTCAATGTGCTGATCACGGTGTTCATGAAGGAGTCCGGGGTTAAATTCGGCGTGGCCAAAATCGTCGCCAGAAAAGTGGAGACGAAAGGCGGCAAGCCGCGGTTGAGGAACGGCAGAATCAGTTATCTGGATATCGGGAATATCCAGAGTGCGTGGATAAAGCCGGACGCCCAAGAATTGCCCACCACTTATGAAAGCGGCGGCCCGTCGCATACCGATGCCTATATGGCGACAGTCGAATTCGCCAGCACCATGGATCTGCTGGTTGCGATATCGCAGCAAAGCTTCAAGGTCGGGCTCAACCGGGGCGGTGGCAAGCTTGACGAAATATACCAGTTCGACCAGGGTATCGGCCAGGACGAGGCAGGCAAATTGTCTGTCTGCATGAAAAACCTCAGGGCCGAGATAGAGGAAAACAAGCGCAATAAAACTTTCTGACCATCAGTGCCATGCCACTGTACAAGAAATTCCTCGATGGCGTGCCGGAGTATCTGGCCCGCTATTACTGGTGGGCATATCTGTGGCGCTGGGGTATCTGGTTCTTCGATCACCAGCTTGTCATCAATGCGATCCTGTTCGGCCAGTATGACCGGCTGCTGAAACGAACGCTGGCGCAAGTCGAGACCCGGCCGGGTGCCAGGCTGATGCAACTGACCTGCGTGTACGGCAAGCTCACGCCTGCCTTGCTGTCCACTAGCGGAAATGACGTCCATCTGTGCGATATCGCCACCGGCCAGTTGCGATTGGCGCGGCGCAAGTCCCGGTCTGTCGCTGAGCGGTGTCTTCTGGCGCGCATGAACGCGGAAAGCCTGGGCTATAACGACGATGCCTTCGATCAGGTGATCGTATTCTTCCTGTTCCACGAAATGCCTGCCGAAGCGCGCCGGAGAACCTATGCCGAAATCGCGCGCGTGGTTCGCCCGGGCGGCTCGGTGCTGATCACCGAGTATGGCTCGACACCCCGGCAGCATTGGTTATATCGGCTCCTGCCGTTCCGTTGGCTGCTCGGTCGGCTCGAACCATTCCTGCCGGGTTTCTGGCAGGAGGATGTGGCGGAAAGATTCAGCGATGCGCTCAGGCAGAACGGCAAAGCGCTGGTTGGCGAGCCGCGCATCGAATATTGTTTTGCGGGGTTTTACCGCATCATGCGATTCAACTTATGAAAATTGCCTATGGCAAGTCTATAAGTCGTCAGACTTTCTCCAGCCAGCCCAGCAGGAACGCCCATTGTTCGAGGTCGCGCTCGGCGATGTGGTGCGGCAGATCGAACAGGGATTTTCCCTCGAAGGCGGCATTCACATACACCTGTGTCTCGCGCAGGTAAGCCAGCACCGGAAGGTTGAGACTGGACAAAAAGTATTCCAATGCCTGGGCGGCGCGGGTGCGCGAATCCATGCGCATGCCGACCACGCCGATGCGGCAGCGGCTGTTGCGCACGTTCTTTTCCTCGATCAGTGTCTGCAAGAAGTCGCGGCTGGCATGCAGATCGAACAGGGAGGGAGTGATCGGCACGATGATATTGCTCGCCTTGTTGATCAGTGAATAGGCGAGATTGCTGCCGGATAGTCCCGCGGCTGAATCTACTACCAGCCATTTGAAAGCGCCTTCCCGCTCGATACCGTATTTCAACAGGCTTACGGATGGAAGCTCCTCGGGGCGTGTTTCGACCCACAAGGCGGAGGATTGCTGCCTGTCCATGTCGAGCAGGGCCACTGGCTGACCGCAATTCGCCAGGTACCCGGCGATGTTGACCGAGAGCGTGGTTTTGCCGCAACCGCCCTTCGGATTGGCTATCAGTATGGTTTCCATGCAGGCCTTTCTTCGGAGAGGTCTGAAATATTGGGTTAAGGATGCGGAAATGATACCATCGCGCAACTATTTTTTTGGGGAACAGTATGGCCGGCCATAGTAAATGGGCGAACATCCAACACCGCAAGGGCAAGCAGGATGCCAAGCGCGGCAAGATATTCACCCGTTTGATCAAGGAGATCACCGTTGCGGCAAGGCTGGGCGGCGGGGATCCGGCCGGTAATCCGCGCCTGCGCCTGGCGATGGACAAGGCATATTCCAACAACATGCCCAAGGATAATGTCGAACGCGCCATCAAACGCGGCAGCGGCGAACTGGAAGGCGTGGAATATCAGGAACTGCGCTACGAGGGTTACGGCATCAACGGCGCGGCAGTGATGGTGGATTGCATGACCGACAACAAGACCCGCACCGTGGCCGATGTGCGTCATGCGTTCACCAAGAACGGCGGCAATCTGGGCACCGATGGTTCGGTGTCATATCTGTTCAAGCATTGCGGACAAATGATCTTCGCTCCCGGCACCGATGAGAACGGCCTGATGGAAGTCGCGCTGGACGCCGGTGCCGAAGACATCGTCAGCAATGATGACGGCAGTATCGAAGTGATCACCGCGCCGCATGACTTCGTGAATGTGAAGCAGGCCCTGGAGGCCGCAGGTTACAAAGCGGAATTCGCCGAAGTGATCATGAAGCCTGCCGATGAGGTGATCTTCACCGGCGACGATGCGGTAAAGATGCAGAAACTGATCGACGCGCTGGAAGATCTCGATGATGTGCAGGAGGTGTATACCACAGCGGTAATTGAGGATTGATGAGCGTGGAAAACCTAACCCCTCCCATCCTCCCCTTGTCAGGGGAGGAGCGCACAGTTCTCCCCCTGACAAGGGGGAGTTAGAGGGGGTTGCTTGTGATCTCCCCTTCTCTGATAAGAATATTGGGTATTGATCCCGGTTTGCGCGTGACGGGCTTCGGCGTGTTGGACAAAGTCGGGCAACAATTGCATTACGTCGCCAGCGGCTGCATCAAGACCCCGGACGGCGAATTGCCTGCGCGATTGAAGGCGATACTGGAATCAATGGGCGAGGTGATCGCTCTTCACCGGCCCGGGCAGGTTGCAGTGGAAAAAGTATTCGTCAATGTGAATCCGCAATCCACTCTCCAGCTCGGGCAGGCGCGGGGCGCGGCGATTTGCGCTGCAGTGCTGGCGAATCTGCCGGTGGCGGAATACACCGCATTGCAGGTGAAGCAGGCCGTGGTCGGCAACGGCCATGCCGAGAAGGAGCAGGTGCAGCAGATGGTGCAGCGTCTGCTGAAGTTGTCCGGCCCGCCCGGCCCGGATGCGGCAGATGCGCTGGCCTGCGCGATCTGCCATGCGCACGGCGGGCAAGGTCTGGGTGTGCTGGCGACGGCGGGTTATCGAATGAAAAATGGGAGATTGGTTTGATGGGCATTTTAAATTTTCCGGAACCCACTTGAAATGATAGGTCGTTTAACAGGAATCCTGCTGGAAAAAAATCCGCCGCAGATATTGCTGGACGTGCAGGGTGTGGCCTACGAGCTGGACGTGCCGATGAGCACGTTCTACAACCTGCCGGTGCTGCACGAAAAAGTCGTGCTGCATACTCAGCTCATCGTGCGCGAGGATGCGCATCTGCTGTATGGATTCCTGAGCAATGAAGAGCGCATTGCATTCCGTCAGTTGCTCAAGATCAGCGGGGTCGGCCCCAAGCTGGCATTGTCGGTGCTGTCCGGTTTGAGCCTGAACGATCTGGCGCTAGCGGTGGCGAATAAAGAAGCTGGCCGTCTGACCAAGATACCCGGTGTGGGCAAAAAAACCGCCGAACGCCTGCTGCTGGAACTGCAGGGCAAGTTCGTGGCGGGTGGCACAGGTGCGGCGCGAGACACACCTGTTGTATCGTCCGGCAACGACATCATCAACGCGCTGCTGGCGCTGGGCTACAACGAGAAGGAAGCGGACTGGGCGGCCAAGCAATTGCCCAGGGAAAGCAACGTTTCGGACGGCATACGCCAGGCGCTTAAGCTATTATCCAAGTCATGATGACTTCTAATCCAACCTCCCCGGCCGTAGGGTGCGCTTGCGCACCACGTGTGCTGGTGCTCAAGCGCATCCTACTTCTTTAGATCAAGCATGATCCATAGCGACAATCTTTCCGCTGAGCCGCGCCCGGATTCTGGCCGGATAGTCACGCCTGTTCCTGTCTCAAAACATGAGGAGGCTCTGGAGCGTGCGCTGCGCCCCAGGCAACTCGACGAATATGTCGGGCAGGAAAAGATACGCGGACAACTGGAGATATTCATCCAGGCTGCGAAGCAGCGCCATGAACCGCTCGACCATGTGCTGTTGTTTGGCCCGCCCGGCTTGGGCAAGACCACGCTGGCGCAGATCATCGCGAGAGAGATGGGGGTTAACTTGCGCCACACTTCCGGCCCGGTGCTGGAACGCGCCGGGGATCTTGCCGCGCTGCTGACCAACCTTGAGCCGAATGACGTGTTGTTCATCGACGAGATCCACCGACTGTCGCCGGTAGTTGAGGAGATACTCTATCCGGCGCTGGAGGACTACCAGATCGATATCATGATAGGCGAAGGTCCGGCGGCGCGTTCGGTGAAGCTCGATTTGCCGCCGTTCACGCTGGTTGGCGCGACCACGCGCGCCGGGATGCTGACCAATCCGCTGCGCGACCGCTTCGGCATCGTGGCGAGGCTGGAGTTCTATACGCCGCAGGAGTTGCAGCGCATCGTGATGCGTTCATCGAATCTGCTGGAAATGAATCTGACCCACGACGGTGCGCTCGAGATCGCCAACCGGTCGCGCGGCACGCCGCGTATTGCCAATCGCCTGCTACGCCGGGTGCGTGACTTCGCCGATGTGAAGGCCAAAGGCGATGCGACCCGCGAGGTGGCGGATGCCGCGCTGACGATGCTGGATGTGGACGCGCACGGGCTGGACGTGATGGACAGAAAGCTGTTGCTGACCGTGATCGAAAAGTTCCTCGGCGGCCCGGTCGGTCTGGACAATCTCGCCGCCGCGATCGGCGAGGAGCGAGACACCATCGAGGATGTGCTCGAGCCTTATCTGATCCAGCAGGGTTATCTGCAACGCACGCCGCGCGGCCGGATGGCCACCGCGATCGCATATCGCCATTTCGGGCTGACAGTTGCCAATAATCCGATCAACCGGGATTTGCTGGATGAATAAGAGCGGGATATTTTCACTGCCGGTTCGGGTGTATTTTCAGGATACTGACGCGGGAGGGGTGGTCTATCACGCCAACTATTTGAACTTTATGGAACGCGCGCGGACAGAGTGGCTGCGCACATATGGCTACAGCAATGCCGGATTGATGAAGGAATTCGGTGTGGTGTTCGTGGTGCGCTCGCTCAAGCTCGATTACCTGAAGCCGGCATTGCTCGATGATATGCTCGGGGTCACTGCGCAGATCAAGGACGTCGGGCGCAGCCGCATCAGCCTGCTGCAGAAAGTGCTGCGCAAGGAAGAAGTGATGGTCGAGGCTGAAGTGCATCTGGTGAGCGTCTCGATAGAAAGTTTCAAGCCGGTCAGTGTGCCGGAAGTGTTGCGCGAACAATGGAAAAATTAAGGAAGGATTTGTGGCATGGAAGTAACCGGGGATTTATCATTCATTCACCTCATCAGCAATGCCAGCGTGCTGGTGCAACTGGTGATGGGTTTGCTGCTGGCGGTGTCGTTACTTTCATGGTGGTACATCTTCCTCAAGATGTTCGCCATCCGCAGGGAAACCAGGCTGACCGAGGAGTTCGAGGAGGAATTTTGGCACAATCAGAATCTGAACGAACTGTTCAAATATTCGAACGGCGGCGCGTGGCATGACCAGGGCGCTTTGGAGCGCATCTTCGTTGCCGGATTTGTCGAGTTCGTGAAACTGAAAAAACAGCAGGGTATGGATGCCAGTGCGGTGATGGACGGTGCTCGCAGAGCCATGCGCGCGACTTATCAGCGCGAGATGGACAGGCTGGAATCCCATCTGGCGTTTCTCGCCTCGGTCGGTTCGGTCAGTCCCTATGTGGGATTGTTCGGCACAGTGTGGGGTATCATGAACGCGTTTCGCGGCCTGGCGAATGTCGGACAGGCCACGCTTGCCCATGTGGCGCCGGGTATAGCAGAAGCGCTGGTGGCCACCGCGATGGGTTTGTTTGCGGCAATTCCTGCAGTGGTTGCCTATAACCGTTATTCGCACGAGATCAACCGGCTGTCCAGCCGCTTCGACAGCTTCACTGAGGAATTTTCCAACGTGCTGCAACGCCAGCCATGAGCATGCATATATCATGAGCTCGAACCGCCGCCCCACCAATCGGCTGATGAACGAGATCAACGTTGTGCCATATATCGACGTGATGCTGGTGCTGCTGGTTATCTTCATGGTAACCGCGCCGCTGATGAACCCCGGCCAGATCGATCTGCCGCAGGTGGGGAAATCTTCAGCCACGTCTCCCGCTCCGCTGGAGGTCATCATCAAGAAGAATACTGCACTGGCGTTGCGTGACCATGCCAAGGGCAGCAAGGAAATAGGGGTGTCGCGCGACGAATTGGTCAGGATATTGAAAGCCAGAAAGGGCGAGCAAGCAAAGCAGGCGGTGGTTATTTCCGCTGACAGGAACGTGCGTTACGAAGAAGTCATCAGCATAATGGATTTGCTGCAACAGCAAAACATCCAGAAGGTGGGCCTGCTGACCAAATTGAAAGCGGAATGAGCGCGACACTCACTTATGAGCCAGACCAACTGCCGGCCGGGTTGCTGGCTCTGGCAGTGCACGTGGCGTTTTTTTCGTTGCTGTATTTTGGCTTTACCTGGCAGACACAACCAGCCAGGATGATGAGTGTGGAGTTGTGGCGCAGTCTGCCTGAGGTTGAGATTGCCCCGCCGACCGTCCCCAAGATTACTGAAGCAATGCAACCAGCGCAACCTGTACAACCGTTGCAACCAGAAAAATTGACCAAGCCGGATATCGTGCTGCCGGACAAAATGGATAAAAAGAAGGTCGAAACCAAGTCAACCCAGCAGATACAGTTAGAACAGAAGCAGGAAAAAGCCGAACAACGCGAGCGTATCGCGGCCGAACAGGCAGCTCAGCGGGCTGCAGAAGCAGCGCGCGAGAGTGCCGAGCAAGCTGCGCGCAAGAAGGCCGTACAAGATGCGGCGGTAGACGCGATGGTGAATGAATACAAGGCAAAGATCATCACCAAGATCCGGCGCAACATCGTGAAACCTCCGGACGTACGGGACGACGCGCGTGCCGAATTCCGTGTCACGCTTTTACCCGGCGGCACCGTGCTGACTGTGGAACTGAAAAGATCCAGCGGCAATGCGGCTTATGACAACGCGGTGGAGCGCGCCATCCTGAAATCCCAGCCGCTGCCCCTGCCTGCCGATATGGCGATGTTCAACCGTTTCCGGGTGCTGCTGCTGGTGTTCAGGCCCGTCGAATAAAGGAGTGTTTATATTGTTGCGCGTAATCCAAAATATCGTCGGAGTCCTGTTTTTGCTGCATGTTTCAACGGCAAGTGCCGAACTGAGTATCGAGATAATCGGTGCAGGGGAAAACCAGATTCCAGTGGCGATCGTGTCCTTTGACGGGGAAGGGAAACTGGCGCTGACCATCAGGGAAGTGGTGGTCAGCGATCTGTTGCGCAGCGGGTTATTTCGCATGATTGATACGGAAGGAAAATCCCCGCACGATCCCGCCGACGTCAGCTATCCGGATTGGCAGGCGCGCGGCGCGGAAGCGCTGGCGATAGGCACGGTCGCAGTCCAGCCGAACGGGCGCATCGAAGCGAGGTTTCGTTTGCTGGATGTGGTCAAGCAGACCGAGCTGGCCGGCCAGGCGGTCTCGGCGAGCGAAGGGCAGGTTCGTGCTGTCGGCCATCGCATCGCCGATCTGATCTATGAAAAATTGACCGGTGACAAGGGCGTGTTCAGTACACGCATCGCGTATGTGAATCGCGAGGGGCAGCATTTCCGGTTGGTGGTGGCGGATAGCGATGGGTATAACGAACAGACCGTGCTTTCCCAGAACCAGCCTATCATGTCTCCGGCTTGGTCGCCAGACGGCAGCCATCTGGCCTATGTCAGTTTTGAGACCGGTCATGCCGTGGTGTATGTGCAATCGCTGTATACCAATCAGCGCAAGTTGCTGGCCGGATTCAGCGGCAGCAACAGTGCCCCGGCCTGGGCTCCGAACGGCAAACAACTGGCTGTCGTGCTGACGCGCGACGGCAGTTCGCAGATCTACCTGATACGTCCGGATGGGAGTGGCGTCCAGCGCATCACCTTCAGCGGCGAGATCGACACCGAACCGAATTTCTCGCCGGATGGGCAATACCTGCTATTTATCTCGGACCGCGGCGGCAGTCCGCAAATCTACCGCATGCCTGCGAAGGGCGGACCGGCTGAGCGCATGACGTTTGGCGAAGGCGCCAACTTTTCTCCGCGTTACAGCCCGGATGGCAAGGGTTTCGTATTCACGCATCGCGTCAGCGGCAAGTTTTACATCGCCCTGCAGGATTTTCAGACTGGACAGATGGAACTGCTCACCGAGGGGGGTTGGGAGAAAAAACCCAGCTTTGCGCCCAACGGCAAGCTCATCATGTTTGCCAGCGAGGCGCGCGAACGTGGTATATTAGCGACCGTATCCAGCGATGGACGCGTCAAACAGCGTATGTTCACACGAAGCGGCGATGCCCGCGAACCGGTGTGGGGACCATGACCTTGATCTCAACCAAGCAAAGGAGAAGTTCCATGAAGAAACTTTTAGCCAGCATTATATTGGTAAATTTACTTGCGGCCTGTGCCAGCCAGAAACCGGTTGAGCCTGAGGCTGTTGCTCCTGAACCCGCTCCTGCACCTGTGGTTGAAGCGCCTGCGCCTGAATCCGCTCCCGCACCTGTGGTTGAGGTTGACCCTCTGAATGACCCGAGCAGTTTGCTGGCCAAGCGCAGCATGTACTATCCGTTCGACGTTTCTGCGGTGCAGGATGCCGATAAGCCAGCGGTACAAGCGCATGCAAAATATCTAAGCGAGCATTCTGACCGTACTGTGCGCCTGGAAGGTAACTGCGACGAGCGTGGCAGCAATGAATATAACCTCGGCTTGGGCCAGCGTCGTGCCAATGGCGTAAAGCAGATGCTGTTGCTGGGTGGTGCTAAATCCAGCCAGATAGAAACTGTCAGCTATGGCGAAGAGAAGCCCATGGCTACAGGTCACAATGAAGCAGCATGGTCGCAAAATCGCCGTACCGATATAAAATATTAAAGCAATCGCCGTGCTGAAGCTGTGCGCTCTGGTGCTGGCGGGTTGGTGTATCGCAGCTCCCGCGCAAGCGGGGCTGTTCGCGGATGATGACGCGCGCAATCGGATCCAACTGCTTGAAAAGCGTGTTCAGCAGCTTGAAGCGCGCGTGCTCAAGCTGGAAGAGTCTCTCAACCGGCAAACCAAGTCCATGCTGGACCTGCAAGGCCAGATCGATGCCCTGAACAGCGATATCCGCAAACTGCGCGGAGAGAATGAAGAATTGGCGCATGGTTTGCAGGACGCAGAGAAGCGTTCGAAAGATTTTTATGTGGATCTGGATTCGCGCCTGCGTCATTTCGAAGCCGCCGAAGAGGCTGCCAGGGAAGCCGCCGAGAAGACAGCCAAGGAACCCGCCTCCGCGAACCCCGGCATACCTGTAGCGCCTGTTTCCGAAGATCCCTCTGATCCGGCTGTAGAGAACCGCGCTCTTGAAAGTGCCTATGCTTTGTACAAAGCTGGCAGCAATACGAAGGCGGTCAAGGCATTCGGGGATTTTTTCAGCAAGTATCCCTATTCGATACATGCGCCCAATGCGAAATTCTGGCTGGGCGATGCGCTGTACAGACTGAAGAATTACAAGGCTGCATTTGACACTTATCAAGAGCTGCTGAAGACATTTCCAAATACCCCAAAAGCTGCGGATGCGATGTTCAACATCGCAGCATGCCAGCGGCAATTGAAGCTGATATCGGGATCAAAAAAGACCCTCAAGCAGCTGGTGGCAAAATACCCTGCCAGCGAAGCAGCCGCCAAAGCAAAAAAGCTGCTTTCCGGCCATAAGTAGCACGAAATGTTGTTCTCCTATTCGGGCGCGGAGTTGCGCATCACAGAAATTTTCTTTTCCCTGCAAGGCGAGACCAGCCGGGTCGGCCTTCCCACGGTGTTTGTCCGTTTGACTGGCTGCCCGCTGCGCTGCACATACTGCGATACTGCCTATGCCTTTACCGGCGGACGAAACATCAGCGTGGAAGAGATACTCAAACAGGTTGCAGAGTATTCGCCTCATTATGTCACCGTCACCGGCGGCGAGCCGTTGTCGCAGAAGAATTGCCTGCCGTTGCTGAGCGCATTGTGCGACGCAGGCTACGAAGTCTCGTTGGAAACCGGCGGTGCGTTGGATATAGGTGAGGTGGATGCGCGAGTGAAGCGTGTGGTCGATATCAAAACCCCCGGGTCAGGCGAGGCCGGAAAGAATCGCTGGGAAAACCTGCCGCTGCTGACCTTGCATGATGAAATCAAATTTGTATTGTGCGACGAAGCCGATTACCAGTGGGCCAAACAAGTCATGCTGCAGCATCATCTTGCCGATAAATGTTCGGTGCTGTTTTCTCCCGTACACGGCGTGCTGAACGCCACTGAATTGGCGGAATGGATCTTGCGCGATCGTCTGGCTGTCCGTTTGCAGCTGCAGCTGCATAAGCTGTTGTGGGGTAACAAGCCGGGACACTGATGATGACCGGGGCAATAAATATGAAAAGGGCAGTGGTGCTTTTATCCGGAGGGATGGATTCCGCAACCGTGCTGGCGTTGGCGCGCGACCGAGGCTATGTCTGCTACGCGTTGAGTGTGGATTATGGACAGCGTCATCATGCCGAACTGGCTGCCGCGCAGCGCCTGGCAAGATCGCTCGGTGCGCATGAGCACAGGATTATCCAGATCGATCTCACCGGTTTTGGCGGCTCGGCGCTGACAGATGACAAGATCGCGGTGTCGCAGCAGCCCACCGAGGGTATCCCGCTGACGTATGTTCCTGCACGCAATACCATCATGTTGTCTCTGGCGCTTGCATGGGCAGAGGTGTTGCGTGCGCAAGACATTTTTATTGGCGTGAATGCGGTCGATTATTCCGGCTATCCCGATTGCCGCCCCGCCTACCTCGAGGCTTTCGAGCGCATGGCGAATCTTGCCACCAAGGCGGCAGTGGAGGGACATCCTCTCTCGGTGCATGCGCCGTTGTTGCATATGTCGAAGGCGGAAATCATCCGGCAGGGCCAAGCGCTGGGCGTGGATTTTTCACGGACCGTTTCATGCTACCAGGCCGACGATGCCGGGCGCGCATGCGGTGTATGTGATGCTTGCCGCTTGCGCCGCAGCGGGTTTGCTGCAGCCGGTTTGGAAGATCCAACTGCGTACGTCACATAGTCGCAAGGCGTGAGTAAAAAGGTATTTTGCGTTGACAGTGAGTGCCATATCCGTATAATTCGCGCTCCTTTGCGAGGGGTCGTTAGCTCAGCCGGTAGAGCAGCGGACTTTTAATCCGTTGGTCGCGTGTTCGAATCACGCACGACCCACCAGCTTGCGGAGAGTCTCTGCCTATTCCAGGTTTATGCCGCTTTAGCTCAGTTGGTAGAGCAACCGCCTTGTAAGCGGTAGGTCGTCAGTTCGAATCCGACAAGCGGCACCATCTACTTGCGTGGTCCACGCCCGTCATGCAAATCATTCCTCAAATAATAGTGGACAACGATTATTCTGATTGCAAGAATGTGCGAAAACCGAGGAATCGATGTTGATAAACCGGAACATATAGGGGGTTATAATGTTAAAAGCAATGTTGGTGCTGGTGCTGGCTGCTGTAAGCACTGACGCCGCGGCAAGAGAGACCGTGTGGACTTGGGACAGACGTGCGCCGCAGAAGAGAGGTGAGGCAGTACTTCCTAACGCTGTACCCGGGTGGGTTGAGATCGGCAGCCAAAAAACCTATACCATCTTCGTCAATCCAGCCTCGATACGCAAGTTTGGCGATAACGTGGAAGTGTCGCATCTGTATCAATTGCAGATAATCGACTGGGTTGCCGGCAAGCCTATCAGGTCGGTTATGGCGCATTCAGAGTTCAGTTGCGTGAAGGGACAAGCAAGAACACTTTCTGCTGCTGCCTATTCCGGGGGTATGGGCAAGGCGGATCCCAATTTTCGAGATGGCCAGTTTCAAAGCACTAATTTGGATTATATTCCAACCGGGCTCGCTCCTGTCGTCAATCTTGACATAAAAGGTGGAAGATCCGGAGTGGTTAACAATATCTCCGAGCCCGGCAAATGGAATCCGGTCGCTCCCGGCAGTACGGAGGAGATTCTAATGAAATTTGCCTGCGCAAAGTAGCCACTTGTTACCTTGCTTGGCTGGTCAACTGCGCTGGCAACGTGGCGGATGAAGCTTTGCGGCAGCTTAGATCTCACGTATGCTAAACACCATGACTCAGGCACGAAGCACAATTCCGATTACTTCCTTATCAACGCTGGCAAAAGGGTTTCAGCACAGCGGCGGGATACCGAACGGCCAAACCCGTGCGGGTGAACTCTTGCCGGGACAATACTTTCAGGGAGAGCCTGATGGCGACAGGCTGTTCATTGCCGATTCGATGCGGCGGCCGTTACGAGATCTGCGAATTTCAGTCACTGACCGCTGCAACCTGCGCTGTACATACTGCATGCCGCGCGAAGTATTTGACCAGGAATACGCTTTCTTGCCGCGTGCCGAACTGCTCAGCTTTGAAGAGGTCGAGCGATTGGCCAGGTTATTCATCCGGCTGGGTGCGCAAAAGATCCGCCTGACCGGCGGCGAACCGCTGTTACGCCGCGGCATTGAACATCTGATCGAGAAGCTCGCCAAGCTGAATGATGTTGCAGGCATGCCCATCGAGATCGCACTGACTACCAATGGCGTGTTGCTCGGCAAAAAAGCCCGGTCGCTCAAGGATGCGGGTCTGTCCCGTATCTCGGTCAGTCTGGACGGACTGAGCGAAGAGACTTTTCACCGCATGAGCGACTCGGAAGTGTCCGTCAAGGTCGTGCTGGATGGTATAGCCGCGTCGCAGCGTGCCGGATTTGCGCCGCTCAAGGTCAACATGGTGCTCAAGCGCGGCGTGAACGACCACGAAATCATCCCTATGGCAGAACATTTCCGCAACAGCGGCGTCATCCTGCGTTTCATCGAATATATGGACGTGGGCAGCAGCAACGGCTGGCGCATGGATGAGGTGGTCACCGCCAAGGAGATCCATCAGCGCATCCATCAACACTATCCGTTGCAGGCTGTGGATCCCGCTTATCCGGGCGAAGTGGCGGAACGCTGGCGATATGCTAATGGCGGCGGCGAGATCGGGTTGATCGCTTCGGTGACGCAGGCGTTCTGCAGCGAATGCACCCGTGCGCGGCTGTCGACGGATGGCAAGTTCTATACCTGTCTGTTTGCCACTGATGGCGCAGACTTGCGCGAGCCGTTGCGACAGGGTGCAGATGACCAGATGATGGGCAGCCTGATCGCAGGCTATTGGCAGCAGCGCAACGATCGTTACTCGCAACTGCGCCACACCGCAACAGCAAGCACCCGGCAGAAAATCGAGATGTCTTATATCGGCGGTTGATGTTATTGGCGGATGATGGACTACAAGCATGAATGACCAGCAACTGCTGCGCTATGGCCGTCACATCCTGCTGCATGAAATCGGCATAGAGGGGCAGCAGCGACTGCTGGCCGCCAGGGTGCTGGTCATCGGCCTTGGCGGCTTGGGTTCGCCCGCTGCGCTTTATCTGGCAGCCAGCGGCATTGGGCACTTGACCCTGTGCGATCATGACAAAGTGGAACTGAGCAATCTGCAGCGCCAGATCATCCACCGCACTTCAAGCATAGGCAAACCCAAGGTGGATTCGGCACAGAATGCGCTGGAAGACATCAATCCTGAAGTCGACTGCATCGCGCTGACGCTACGCGCGGAGGGAGAACAATTACAGGGCTTGGTCGCTAAAGCTGACGTGGTGCTGGATTGCAGCGACAACTTCGCCACACGCTATGCTGTTAACAGAGCTTGCCTTGCGCAGCTCAAGCCTTTGGTTTCCGGCGCCGCGATCCGGTTCGACGGGCAGGTTGCGGTATTCGATTTTCGCCGTGCCGACTCGCCCTGCTATAACTGCCTGTTCCCCGAGGACAGCCAGGCCGCCGAACTGCGATGCGCGACCACCGGCGTGTTCGCGCCATTGGTGGGCATCATCGGCACGCTGCAGGCCGGGGAAGCGCTTAAATTAGTGGCCGGCATAGAACGCGGCCTGAGCGGCAAGCTGCTGACGCTCAATGCGCTGGACATGGATATCATGCGCAGCAATCTGAGCAGGGACCCGGCCTGCACTGTTTGCGGCAACTCATTCTGAAAAACTGGCAGATACACAAATGGAAAAATTAACTCACTTTACTGATGCAGGCCGGGCGCGCATGGTGGATGTCTCCGGCAAACCCGTTACATCGCGCGTCGCGGTCGCCAGCGGCATCTTGCGCATGCAACCCGCGACACTGGCGCTTATCCGGAGCGGCAGCATCGCCAAGGGCGATGTGCTGACGGTGGCCGATGTCGGCGCGGTGATGGCTGCCAAACGCACTTCGGACATGATCCCTATGTGCCATACGCTGGCGCTCAGCGGTGTCGAGGTCGTGTTCAGCGATGTCGCGGAACCGGACACCGATGGTTGCGTAGGCATCAAGGTCGTGACGAAGGCCAGTTGTGCCGGGCAGACCGGTGTCGAGATGGAAGCACTGTGTGCCGCCAGCGTTGCGCTGCTCACCATCTATGACATGTGCAAGGCGGTCGACCGGGGGATGCGCATCGAGTGTATCCAGCTGGAAGAAAAACGCGGCGGCAAGAGCGGGACATGGACCCGGGAAAAACCGGGGGAGCGCGGCACATGATCCGCGTGCTGTTCTTCGGGCCGGTGGCGGAGCGCATGAAGGCACGCGAGATGGAAATTGAATTTGCTCCCGGGATGACGCTGCATGATGTCATTGCGCGGGTCGGCGCACAGCAACCCAACGTGTTCAGTATCGTCAGCTTCATCGCCGTGAACCAGAACCAGGTACACGACAAACAGATGACATTGAGCGACAACGACGAGATCGCGTTCATGGCGAAGTTTTCCGGAGGTTGACATGAATTCGAATAAACCAGAAGCCCGTCATTCCCGCGCAGGCGGGAATCCAGAAAAACATACAACCCGCGTAGCGGACAAAACCATAATGTCGTCCCGCTTCGCGGGAGTTCATTTGACTGCCTGGATTCCCGCCTGCGCGGGAATGACGCACTGTTGTGCTTGGTGCATGCAAAATGACTGACGCTGTCCGTATCCAGCAAGAAGATTTTTCCCAAGACGCCGAGATCGCTGCACTAAAGGCCGGTTTGCGGCGCATGGGCGGCATCGCGACATTCATCGGGTGCGCACGCGACTTTTCGGAAGGACGGGAGGTCACGAAGATCAGCTTCGAAGCCTATGGCAGCATGGCGCTGGCCGAGATGCGCAAACTGCGCAGCGAGGCGATCGAGAGGTTCGGTTTGCTCGACGCGCGCATCGTGCACCGGGTGGGCATGGTCGGCGCCGGCGACCAGATCGTGTTCATCGCCGCGGGTGCAGAACACCGTGCCGCCGCATTTGAAGCCTGCCGCTGGATGATAGACGAGCTGAAGCAGCGCGTGCCGATCTGGAAAAAGGAGATCACGCCGCAGGGTGAAGAATGGGTGTCGCAGCACCCTTAGTGTTGTTGATATAAAGACAAGTACTCAAAATCTATTGATAATGTAAACGGCTGAATTGTCTGCAGTGTCCCAGAAGAAGGCATTCGCTCTTTCCCGTACTATTTTGCATAAGAGGAACAGTAAATTCCGGAGGGTTTAATGAATCAATTGTTTATCGAAAATATGCATTCCACACTATTTTTAATAGTACAGGCCGGTTGGTCTGTCTAATAACAGCTAGAGGCTCAGGAATCATGAACGCAAAGAGTTGGATTGCTACAATGATAGTAGCGCCGATTTTTGTAGGCCTCGTTTTATTGCAGACGGAGTATTCCGTTTTCTCCCAAGACACCACCTCAAACACAGCTTCTGTTGGAACCGTATCGGAAAAAGCCCAACAAGTTGTTAAACAAATTGAGCCAATTCAGCAAAATGGGGATTCTTTCATTGAGCCAGATATTGGTAGTTTGCAAACGCTTTTTGATGTTGCCGAAAAAATAAATGGGACTACCGAACGCAATGCGGAATATGTAAAACTAATACAGATGGCGTTAGCTGAAGACAAACATGGTTTTGCCTACAAGGTTGCAAAAGAAATTTATGGCTCAATAGAACGAAATGCGCAATTTGTGAAAATAATTGATAAATGCCTCACTTCAAAAAAGTTTGCACTTTCTTTGAAAGTCGCAGAGCAGATTTCCGGCTCAGAAGAGCGAAATATTCAATATAGAAAAATAATTGAAACCGTAAAAATGGAAAGGCAAAAGGCTGCCTCTAACCTAGCTGTCAAGAAAGATATACCTTCTGCGAGCCCCTTGCCTTAGCGTTGCGAGGACACTCAATTCAGACATTTAACGTTTGTTCCGGGTCGGAAGCTGACTTCTGCTTTGTGCCTATTCTGTTGAAAAACTCTTTCGCCACCGTTTCAAACAGAATTTATGGGGTCATGAAACCCCTACCCGAATGGCATTGATCGATTGTAGAGCTTCCTATGAGGTCGGTGTTTTTGAAGAGGTAGCTTTACAACATTCAAAAAGAGTTTTTCAACAGAATATGCCAGAAGCAGTCAATCATGTCTGGAGCTACAGATTCACTGTCAATTTCCTTTTTAGAGGGGTTTCATGAAACCACTACCATTCGCATTTGAACCGACTGCATCGTTCTGCTACAAGTTCGCTCGTTATCATCTGCTACCAGAACTAGCCCAAGAGCCTGAAGCACTGACTGGTGAGCCTTTCAAACTGAACCTTATTATCAACAGAGTTCTGAACCGATATTTGACCGAAGATCAGTTGGGCCTGAGTTACCCGGCACGGGACACAACAGGGAAAATGCATCAAGTAGGTGGAGCCATTCGATTCTTCGCATCTCTTCGAGCAAAGCGAGGCTCTGAGTCCCCTTTTGTGTGGCTTGGCCAGTCCGGAACGTATCGCCTCAAGTCAGATACAGAGCTTACGCTTGAAGCTGCCGTGGACGAAGAGGAAGGCATTGAAGATCAGACGGATGTGGAATTTAACGGCTGGATATATGCTTTCACCTTTCCGTCAATCAAGCGCGTTCAGGAAACCTTCCCAATCAAGGTTGGGTTCACTACCGCCGCTGATGTTGAGACTCGCGTATTTGGGCAATGTAAGGGAGCGGGATTCTTTGAGAAACCTGAGATTCTTGGGCGCTGGCAGGTAAAACGTGTTGCCCAAGTTGAGGACGCCATTCATGCCGTGCTTAAAGCAAAGGGTCGCTGGAAAGAGGATGCGCCAGGTGATGAATGGTTTATTACCACCATTGACGAAGTCCAAACCATCGTCAGCTTTATTAACGCGTAGGGCAGAGAGGGGTTCCTTGTTCACTCATGCAGATGCCACGCAATGTCTGCAACGTGTCGGTTGTTGCCGTTCGATAACGAAGGGAAATAGAGAATCGTAATAGCTGCGAAGGGCACAAACCTGCCCTTAACCTGCCGCAAGTAAACCATGATTCAAATTTGTTTATGCCATGAACCTTATTTCTTTCGTTGGTCATTCCGGTAGCGGCAAGACCACGCTGATCGAGAAGTTGTTGCGTGAATTCAGCGGCAGGGGCTTGCGTGTCGCGACGATCAAGCACGCGCATCACAAGGTGGTGCTGGATACGCCGGGCAAGGACAGCTGGCGCTACAAGCAGGCTGGGGCTGCGATGAGCATGCTGGTCACCACCAATGAGCTGCAACTGGTCGCCGATGCGGTGGACAGGCGCGAGCCGGAACAACTGGCGCGGCGTTTTCTCGGCGAGGCCGACCTGGTGCTGGCCGAGGGTTTTTCGCATGCGATTGGTGCCAAGATCGAGGTGTTGCGCCGCGCGTGTTCTGCGGCTCCCCGCTGCGCTATCGAAGACGGGCTGATCGCGATGGTTACCGATGTCGACGAGGTCTATCCGCAGCTGCCGCATTTCGCGCTGGACGATATCAATGGCATCGCACGCTTCATACTGGAGCGCAAATGATAGAAGACTGCACGGCAATCATCCTGGCGGGCGGGGATTCGCAACGCATGGGGAGCGACAAGGCGCGACTGTTGCTGGATGGACAATCGCTGCTGCAAAGGGTAACGGTCACCATGCGGCAGATGTTTCCCAAAGTCTTGCTCAGCGTACGACAGCCGCGACCGGAAATCGATCTCCCGCAAATCCGCGACGATCCGTCCTGTGCCGGGCCGCTTGCCGGGCTGGTATCCGGCCTCGCTGCGGCCGATACGGCATGGGTGTTTGTGGTAGGCTGCGATATGCCGTTTATCGTGCCCGAGGTCATCGAACTGCTGTGGCAACGGCGCGACGATTGCCAGGCGGTCGTGCCGGTGGTGCACGGATATACTCAGCCGTTGGCGGCGTTCTATGCGCAGACTTCTCTCGGAGTCATGCGGACCATTCTGGAATCCGACGGGAAAAAAAGCCTGCAAGCCGTATTGAAAAGACTGGAGGTCCGTTATGTGGAAGAATCGCAAATACAGTCGGTCGATCCCTGTCTGCGGAGCTTCCTTGATCTGGATACGCCGCAGGACGTGGCGGCCGCTTTGCATGGAGTGAAGTAGTGGAATATTTGTCGGTAACCGATGCGCAGAAGTCAGTTCTCGAGTCCGTCCATAAACTGGAGATCGAGAAAGTGGCGCTGGAAAAATCCCTGGGGCGCGTGCTGGCAGAAGATGTGCGCGCCAACCGCGACCTGCCGCCTTACGATGTGTCAGCGATGGATGGATTCGCGGTGCGCAGCGCGGATGTGACGAATCCGCCCGTCAAGCTGGCAATCATCGAGGACATCAAGGCGGGCGATATGCCTACCAGGATCGTACACTCGGGCCAGTGTGCGCGCATCATGACCGGCGCGCCGGTGCCGCAAGGCGCGGACGCGGTGATACGCGTGGAAGACACGCAAGCCTTGCCGGACAACAGCGTGCAGATCGATGTCGCGGTGAAGTCCGGCAACGACATCCGTCCGCAGGGCGAAGGCATGCGCAATGGCGAAGTGGTGCTGTTGGCGGGCACCGAGATCACGCCGGGCGTGACCGGCATATTGGCGACGGTCAAAAACAAACAGGTACTGGTTTATCACCGGCCGCGTGTGGCGATCCTGTCCACCGGCGACGAGTTGGAAGACATCGACGATCCGGTCGACCCGAACAAGATTCCCAACTCCAACAGCTATGCCCTGATGGCGCAGGTACAGGCATTGGGCATCGAACCTGCCCTTCTCGGCATCGCTCGCGACGATCCGGCAGAACTGGAGGAGTACTTGCAGCGCGGACTGAGATTCGATGTGCTGCTGGTCTCCGGCGGCACATCGGTCGGTGTGCATGATTACGTCCGTCCGATCATCGAATCATTGGGTGTGCAGATGAAGTTCTGGCGCGTCGCGATGAAGCCGGGGCATCCGGTCGCGTTTGGAACGACTGCCAGCACTTTTGTTTTCGGACTTCCGGGGAATCCAGTATCAAGCATGGTCTGCTTCGAGGAATTCGTCGCACCGGCGTTGCGTCGCATGATGGGACATTCGCGCTTGTACCGCCGTATCATATCGGCGCGACTGACAAATGGCGTCAAGCACCAGCCCGGACGCACCGAATTCGTACGGGTGACTCTGGCAAAAGAGGAGGATGGTTACGCTGCAACTTCCACCGGCGCGCAGGGCAGCGGAATGTTGCTATCGATGGCCAGGGCGGATGGCTTGATGGTTGTGCCCGCCGACAGCGCAGGTTTGGCAGCGGAGAGTGCGGTGGCTGTGCAGTTGCTGGATGGTACTGAGTATCAGGATGATGCGGGATTCATGGAATGAGCATCGCACGCATCGGCATCCTGACGGTCTCCGACCGCGCCAGCCGTGGCGAATACGAAGACAAGGGCGGCCCCGCTATCAACGCGTGGTTCACGCGCGTGCTGACATCGCCGTGGGAAGCTGTGGCGAAAGTGATCCCCGACGAACAGCCGCAGATCGAAGCGGCATTGCGCGAGTTGAGCGATGTGGCAGGGTGCTGCCTGATCGTCACCACCGGCGGCACCGGCCCGGCGTTGCGCGACGTCACGCCGGAAGCCACCGAGGCGGTATGCAGCAAGATGATGCCGGGTTTCGGCGAGCTGATGCGCAGCGCCTCGCTGAAATTCGTGGCGACTGCGATATTGTCAAGGCAAACCGCCGGGATACGCGGCAACAGCCTGATCGTCAACCTGCCCGGCAAACCTTCCGCGATCGACGACTGCCTGAATGCGGTGTTTCCGGCGATCCCTTATTGCATCGACCTGATAGCGGGCGCATACCTGGAATCCGATCCAGAACAATGCAAGGCGTTTCGTCCGGCGCATGCGCAACGCGTCAACATTACCCCAGGTTAAGGTACCCAGGCTCTGCGCTATGTATAAAGCACACAGCCCCGCAATTTGAGCATTGGGTCTTATAAGAGGAAATCCTGCATGTCGTTAGAGTTTTTAGTGTTATTGTCCTTGGCAGTGCTCTGTATTGCCTTTCTGTATTCTTCAGTCGGGCATGCCGGAGCATCCGGCTACATAGCGGTAATGACTCTATTTGGTCTCGTCCCGGCAGAACTAAAACCAACGGCACTTGCGCTGAATATTCTGGTTGCAAGTATTGGTTCGTGGCAGTTTTGGCGTGCAGGCCATTTTTCCTGGCGGTTGTTTTGGCCATTTTCCGTTCTTTCTTTTCCGTTGGCTTATTTGGGCGGCTATTTGAATTTGCCAACGCACATATTCAAGGTTTTGGTCGGCGTCATTCTGCTGTTTTCAGCCATTCGCTTTGTTATGCCTCAAATTGCAGAAACAGAACCTCACGTTCCTTCCAAGCCTGTGGCAATCGGTGTGGGTGCATTCCTTGGCTTGTTATCCGGCCTCACAGGAACCGGCGGTGGTATCTTTCTTACACCCCTCCTCTTGCTTATGCACTGGGCAACCACAAAAAATGCGGCGGCGGTCTCTGCGCTTTTCATTCTTCTAAACTCCATATCTGGCTTGCTTGGCAACATCAGCGCAACAAAAAGCATTCCATCTTTTGCACTGCCGCTTGGTATTGCTGTAATCATCGGAGGCACAATGGGTTCATATCTTGGCAGTAATAAGCTTCAGCCTTTAACAATTAAACGTTTGTTGGCCGTTGTTTTAATTATTGCTGGTTTGAAGCTGATCCTTGCATGATTTCAGGGTGGTCTAAGCGGCATCTTGAAAAAATTCTTTGGCTTAAGCAATCCTTAAGGTTGACCTTCTAATCTGCACACCTCGCAGTGCCATTTATAAGGAGATCAATCATGTTGCTCAGATATTTTGTATCAGGTTTGCTGTTCGTGATGGCCGCCGGGCTGACGGTACAACCGGCATTTGCACAAACCCCTGATGAGGTGCTGGCTGCATACAAAAGTGACGCCTCGGAGAGTACTCCGGGTTTTCAGGGGTTTTCGGCCGCGCGCGGGGAGAAGTTCTTCAAGGTGAAGCACGGCAACGAATGGAGCTGCACTTCATGCCATACCGAAAACCCAGCCGCGACGGGCAAGCATGCCAAGACTGAAAAGCCGATCGACCCGATAGCGCCGTCCGCGAATGCTGAGCGCTTCACCAATCCGAAGAAGATCGAGAAGTGGTTCAAGCGCAATTGCAACGATGTGCTCGATCGAGTCTGCACCCCGCAGGAAAAAGGCGATGTGCTTGCCTATCTGCTCACCGTCCGGAAATAATACAAGGAGACTGACATGTTCAAAGACCATATAAATTCCCGCTGGCCGTTCGCTGTTGCCGTGTTGCTGATGAGCATCACGGTGATTCCCGCACATGCCGATGATGATGACAGAGGCAGGGGCATGAGCTCAATGAGGTCTGCCGCACAGGCTGGCGATGAGAACAGGAGCGGCAAGAGGGGCAGGATGCCGCTGGTCATCAACGCCAAGTGGAAGGACGAGTGCGGCTCCTGCCATATGGCCTATCCACCGCGCTTTCTATCGGCTGAATCATGGCGTGCGGTGATGGCCGGGCTGGACAAGCACTTTGGCAGCGATGCCAGTGTGGATGCCGCAACTGCCATCGAAATCGGCGCTTTTCTGGAACAGAATGCCAGCACCAAGCAGCGCAGATCATCGACCGGCAACGAACCGCCATTGCGCATTACCGAGACGCGCTGGTTCCAGTCCGAGCATCGCAAGATGGATAACAAGTGGAAAGATCCGCGCGTGAAGAGTCCATCGAATTGTGCGGCTTGCCATACCCAGGCGGAGAGTGGCAGTTTCAAGGAACGCGATATCAAGGTTCCCAAATAATATTAAGGAGAACAGCGTGAATCAACGTATCTTGGTTTGGGATGTGCCGACGAGGGTGTTTCACTGGGTGCTGGTGTTGTCGTTCACTATAGCGTTTTTGACCGCAGAGTCGGAGCGCAACCGCGATATCCATGTGGTGTTTGGCTACATCCTGCTGGGTTTGCTCGCATTCAGATTGCTATGGGGTTTTATCGGCACGCGCTACGCCAGGTTTGGCTCGTTCATGTTCGGACCCGGCGAGGTCGTCGCTTATTTGAAATCGCTGCTCAACCGCAAACCCGCGCATTATGTCGGACACAATCCGGCCGGTAGCGTGGCGATCTGGCTGCTGCTGCTGCTCGGCTTTGTGTCTGCCATCAGCGGGGTGATGGTGTACGAGGAGGTGGGCGGTGATGCACTGGAAGAGCTGCACGAAGTTTCGTCTTATGCAATGCTGGCCGTGGTGGCGGTGCATATATCCGGTGTGCTGCTCAGCAGTGCGATGCATCGCGAGAATCTAGTGCGTTCCATGATCACCGGTTACAAGTCTGATGGCCGGCATGAAGGGATCAAGCGTTCATACGCTTGGCTGGGCATCATAATGCTGGCGGCCATCGTGGCATTCTGGTTAAGTTATCCTGTTGCCGGGCAGGGATCGTCAGGCGCAGCGGCGACACATACCGGGCAGCACGATGACGATTGATTTTCACAGTCAACAGATGGATGGATGATGCGCATACTGCTGGTCGAGGACGATGCACTGCTGGGCGATGCGTTACAGGCCGGCTTGAAGCAATCCGGCTATGCCGTGGACTGGATGAAGGACGGTGTTACTGCAGAACAGGCGCTCACTACCGAATCTTATGCGGCCGTGGTGCTGGATCTTGGCTTGCCGCGCCTTTCCGGCCTGGAATTACTGCAGCACCTGCGCAGCCGCAACGCTCACAAAGATGCCTCATCAAATAAACACACACCCGTGCTGATCCTCACCGCAAGAGATACTGTGGACGACCGCATCAAGGGCCTGGATGCAGGTGCTGACGATTACCTGGTCAAACCGTTCGACATGGGCGAGCTGGCCGCACGCCTGCGTGCACTGATACGCCGCGCCAGCGGAAAAACCGAGCCTTTGCTGCAGGTCGCCGACGTGAAGCTAGACCCCGCTGCCCACCGCGTGCTCTACCGCGGCAAACCGGTCGAGCTTTCGTCGAGGGAATTCACGGTACTGCATGCACTGATGCTCAATGCCGGCAAAGTGCTGTCGCGCGCCCAGCTTGAAGAACAGCTGTATGCTTGGGGCGAGGAGATTGAAAGCAATGCGGTGGAAGTCCATATCCATCATCTGCGCCGCAAGCTATATCCTGAACTGATCGAAACCATACGCGGCGTCGGCTACCTGCTGCCGCGTGACAAGGGAGCCTGAAATGTGGCAACGCGCATCGCTCAAGCAGCGGCTGCTTGCACTGGTACTCATCGTTATCTCGCTGATCTGGCTCGGTACGGCCGCCTTTACCTACCTTGATGCGCGCGAGGAATTCGACGAATTGCTGGATGGCCACCTGGCACAGGACGCTGCACTGCTGGCGGTCCAGGCATCGCACGAAATCGACGAACTGGAAACCGAGCATGCGCCGCTGCTGCACAAATATGCCCGCCGCGTCGCTTTTCAGATCTGGGAAAAAGGACGGCAGCTTCGCCTGCATTCCGCCAATGCCCCGCAACAACCGCTGGCAAACAAGGAACGCGGTTTCAGCGACAGTACCATCGACGGAATTCGCTGGCGTGTATTCAGCACTTGGGATGAATCCGGCGTATACCTCATCCATGTGGCTGAACGCACCGACGTGCGCAAAGAGCTGGCGCAGGACATTGCCGGCAACCTGCTGCAACCGCTGCTGTTCTCGCTGCCGCTGCTGGCCATCCTGCTGTGGGTGGCGGTGGCACGCGGCCTGAAACCTCTGGTTGCACTGACTCGCGAAGTGGAGCAGCGCGCACCGGAAAACCTTGCCGAGCTGGATGCATCGTCCGCACCGCGCGAAGTCATGCCGCTGATCGATCGGCTCAACCGCCTGTTCGCCCGCATTGCTGCGTCCATGCAAAAAGAGCGGCGCTTCACCGCAGATGCGGCACATGAACTGCGCACCCCGGTGGCCGCGATCAAGGCGCAGGCACAGGTTGCGCAGGCCGCTTCCGGCAAGGAGGAGCGCATGCATGCGCTAGACAACGCGATACTGGGCTGTGATCGCGCCACCCACCTGATCGAACAATTGCTGACGCTGTCCCGGGTCGATACGCTGGAAAGCGGTGTGACTGAGCCATGTCCGCTCAGGGATATCGCAGCCGAAGTGATCGCGTCGCTGGCGCCGGCTGCGTTGGAAAAGGATGTGCGGCTCGAATTGCAGGCGGACGATGAGATTTTTATACGCGGCAATCCGGCGTTATTGCGGGTATTGTTGCGCAACCTGCTCGACAATTCGATCAGGCATACTGCGTCCGGTACTACCGTTCAGGTAAGTATCGCCTCTGAGGCGGGAAAGGTTTTCCTGTCGGTGAGTGATGATGGCCCGGGCATACCGGAGCAGGAACTGGAAAAAGTGTCGGAGCGTTTTTATCGCCCCCTGGGCACACAGGCCAGCGGCAGCGGCTTGGGCCTGTCCATCGTCAAACGGATCGCCGAAGTGCATGACGCATCACTGCAGATCGGGCCGGCGAGGGAAGGTCGCGGGTTGCGGGTGACAGTGACCTTTAGGCAGTAGAGCTACATTCAAAGCGGGTTGCGGTGCGATGAACCGGATAACTACACAACCAACCAATATCATTAATATACGCACCAGTGGGGCGCTGCAGGCAGTTTTTCAGCAAGCTAGAGGATTTTCAAATTTGTGCCTCGCATTATCATTTATCTGGTGCCGGCGCCGCGCGAATAAAGAATTGCACTGCAATTAATTCCACCACATCCATTTGGTTAAGTCCTTCCAGCTTCAGCTTGCCGAGGCTGAGCGTTTTGATTTCTTCAATATTTTTTCCCTGAAGTATATGGGACAAATTCGGATCCGGATTCATGCGTCCTTCGCGGATGAGCCAACCGGTCTGACCCAGCATTTCACTCGCCTGTTTCAGCGTAAAGAAGCGGACGTGTGTGATATCGAGTATTCCAGCCCCCTGATAACGCCATTCTCCTGCCGCCAGCGCGGACAAAACATTCAAATTACGCACATTAGGCAGGCTGATGTAGATTGTCCCGCCCGGCGCCAATAAAGGTTTAAGGCGTTGCAGTACTTTCCACGGATTATAGATATGCTCCAGCACATCTGCTGCGATGATGGCGTCAAAGCTGCCGGCTATCAATCCTTCTGCTTCAAAATCCACCAGTTCGAATGTACCTGTGATCACTCGGTCATAGGCCTGTGCCGCGATTGCTGCGGCCTTATCCAACATTTCAATGCCAATGACTTCGCAATCCGGGAAACGTCGTTTCAACCAGCGTCCGGATCCTCCGCAAAAGCACCCCAGATCCAGCACACGTTTTGGCGCCGGGTTGACCATTTCAAGCAAACCGACCGGTGCATAATTTGGATCGAGTGTCTGCAAGTGCAGATCGGCATCAAGTATTTTCCACACGGGATCAGTCATTGGGTTCATGTCAGCCTTTATTCGGGTGGAATGAGTTGGAAATGAGTTGCTTGGCATCGTCAAACTCAAAATGCCGCCCCTGTTCAGCCAGCGCTTCGATCAGGCTACGCTCAAATGCTCTTACAACGCTGACATCATTGTCCGCGAGCGGAGCGGCAGCTTTAAGTGCGTGGCGGCGAGCATCGCGGTGATCTGGCTCGCGGCATTCTGCAGCCAAACGGGCCGCAATTTCAACGTAAGCATCTTTTGATGCAGCTATGGTATCGGTCATCCCGATTTTGCGTAATAACCCTGCTGCCAGGCGTTGGCGCATGAACTTGCCTTCCAGTGTGACCACCGGTATTCCGCGATGAACTGCCTGCCAAGCGGTAGTGTAACCAGAGAAAGAAGGACAATCGAGATAGATATCGCAAAGGTCGATCAAGGTATAAAACTTCTCGCGCGGCAGCCATGGGATTACCAACAGATGATGTTCCGGATCAAGGTTGCGCTCACAAAATGCCCGATTCAGTCTGGCAATTAACAGTTCCATCGCCCATGAGAAATTCGGGAGGTTGAACAAAATGAAAGTGCATTCGCCAACGGCAGCGGCGATGCTGGCAAAAAGCGCGTCATCGGCGGGATCGAATTTGAAAGGTGTCTGAGCAATGACAAAGCGGGTGCCGCGTCGCATAGCCAAATCTGCTTCCAGTTGATGCAGTTTTTCCGGCGCAAGTTCAATAGGCATCGTGCAGCATCCGGTGCCAGGCAAGCGAACCAACCGTTCGCGATAGTGTGTATCGGCATCTGGAGGCTCAAGCATGTCGCCGGAAAAATACAAGTCAATCGTCGGTAATCCGGTAGTGATAGGGTGCCCCCAGCTTGCGACCTGGAGCGGAGCAAGACGGTTGGCAGCAAGGCGCAACGACATGTGGTTCATCCCGATCTCAGGATAAAAAATTACGTCTGGTTGATCCTCGCTTATTGCAGCCAGCCAACCGTTCAAACCCGAGATTGTGCGGTAATCCCTCCACACATCGGACAAGGACTGGGCGAGTTTCGTTTCTTCGTCTTCCAAATGCCCCAAGTTGTAAAGTATGACTTCAAATCGGGTACGATCAAGATTCACCAAAATACCCCGAAGAATGACATCCCAGACCGAGTGGCGGCGAAAATGGTTCGAGACCACCAATAGCTTCAATTTTGCGGGCTTTGAAACAAGTTTGAACTTGGTATGAGGTGAACTTGTAATCAGCATGTCACCAAAGTGTGACAAGCGCGCGACATGGTTGCCATCGCGATATGCAAGATAAAAAGCGGGTTGTAGGCTTAACGCTTCGGAAATATGTTCGCGTTGTTCCGGTGCAGAAAGCATCCAGTCAGACAAGTTTTGCAAGGATTGATCAAAATTGCCTGGGACTGCAATAGAATCAGCCACTGTCTGAGGGGCTGTTGGCGAAATAAACATATGCGCCACACGATAGATTGCGTTATTCGGCTCGATTTCCAGTGCCCGTCTATAACTGGCCTCGGCTTCGTTTAACTTGCCTTGTTCCTCAAGTGCTGCACCCAGATTGTTATGCGCCACAGCCAAGTCGGGTTTGATCTCCAGTGCACGACGGTAACTCGCCACAGCTTCTTCATGCTGCCCGATGTCCAGCAACACGAAACCCAAATTACTGTGCGCATCGGCGAAATCAGGTCTGAGTTCCACCGTGCGCCGGAAACTTGCCACTGCACCTTCAAACTGACCGAGGCCATGCAGCGCAAGTCCCAGGCTGAAATGCGCCTCGGCCAGATCTGGCTTGATCTTTAGCGCCATTTGGAAACTTGCCACCGCATCATCAAGCTTTCCGAGTTCTTTCAGGGCAACGCCCAGGCTGCAATGCACCTCAGCGTAATCGGGTTGAATCTCCAGCGCCCGGCGGTAGTTCGCCACCGCCTCGTCGAACTGTCTGTTACCCAGCAGGGCATTGCCAATGTTGTAATAAGCCCCGGCGTAATCGGGTTTGTGTGTGAGCGCAGTACTAAAGGCATTCAGCGCGCCTGGCAAGTCACCCTTCAGCAACAAAATGTTGCCATGATTGAGGTGAGCCCGTGCCGGGTTTGGTGACAGCTGAATCGCACTCAGGTAGCGCTGCATCGCCTCGTCGAGACGACCCTCCGCTTCAAGGAGATGCCCTTCGTCAATCAAGCGTTCAGCATCCTGCCCGGATGTGTCCGGGGTTTTTTTGCCGTGATCTGCTGGTCCGGCAGAGCGAAATCGATCGAATATCCCCATCAAACAGCCTTTCCACCTTTCCAAGATGATTTTTGGTAAACTGATTTCGCCTGTGCGTTGTTTGGAATTATTGCGCCAACAGTTTGGAATCACTCCGAATATTGTCAGGCAATACTCTTCGCATTCTGGAAATATGTTTGGAGCGGCAACATGATACTTGATTGGTTCAATACTGGAGAAGTGGTTTCGTTTGCACAAGAAATCGTCCGCGAAGTAAATCGACTATTTCCTCCTGCGGATCAAAAAGGGAAGGCGATTCCAACCAAGATCTTCCAGAAAAAGTTCGATAGTCTGATCGTTCGCGTTCGTACATTCGCGTTAAATCATCAACTGAACCTGTATAAAAAAGCCAAACTCTTGAATACTGTCAAATGGGAAATGCGGGATGCTGGTCACGAGGAGGTTGTTGTAGATGAATTCATTGCCTTTATCGCGCCTTTATTGATCAAGTAGTTTGACTTTAACATGGAAAGGCCAGGGATTTTGTTATTGGCCGATGCGGTTGATATAAGCTGCGTGCTGGTGAGCTATTTCGTCTCGCTATGCAATGCATCCAATCATAGCTAGATTCTGCATCTCTGCGGACATGTTACAAGTAAGAATTTGGCGAGCAGGATCATCTCTTCGGCGCACATCTTTCATAGTCGCACGATTTCCCGCTAGCCCGTTATAAAGTTAATAATATTGCGTATGTGCACTAATTGCGGCGCTCTCAGTCCTGGCAATCATACAAAATGAAAATTCACGAATACCAAGGCAAGGAAATCCTGCGTCAATTCGGCGTCCCGACACCGCGCGGCAGCGCGTGTTTCAATGTCGATGAGGCGGTGGCTGCCGCGCAGCGGTTGGGCGGTGCGGTATGGGTGGTGAAGGCGCAGATTCACGCCGGCGGGCGCGGGAAGGGCGGCGGGGTGAAAGTGGCGAAGTCGCTCGACGAGGTGCGCAGTGCCGCGCAGCAGATACTCGGCATGCATCTGGTCACGCACCAGACCAGCAAGGAAGGCCATGTGGTGCACCGCCTGCTGATCGAGGAAGGCGCGCAGATCGCGAAAGAATTTTATCTCGGCATGGTGATCGATCGCAGCACGCAGCGCGTGGCGTTGCTGGCGAGCAGCGAAGGCGGCATGGAGATCGAGCAGGTTGCCGCGCATAGTCCGGCGAAGATACACACGGTGCGCATCGATCCGGTTGCAGGACTGGGCACGGCGGACGCGGCACAGGTCGCGCGTGATATCGGCATTCCCGATGCAGCGATTGCGGGCGCAGTCACAGTGCTGCAAGGTTTGTATCGCGCCTTTGTCGAGAAGGATGCGATGCTGGCCGAGATCAATCCGCTGGTGCTGACCGCGAACGGGCGCGTGCTGGCACTGGATGCGAAATTCAACTTCGACAGCAATGCGCTGTATCGCCATCCCGAGGTCGTCGCGTTGCGCGATCTGGATGAAGAAGACCCTGCCGAGATCGAGGCGTCGAAATTTGACCTGAGCTACATCTCGCTGGACGGCAATATCGGTTGTCTGGTGAATGGCGCGGGGCTGGCGATGGCGACCATGGATATCATCAAGTTGTATGGCGGAAATCCGGCGAACTTTCTCGATGTCGGCGGGGGTGCTTCCAGGGAGAAGGTCACCGAGGCGTTCAAGTTGATGCTGCATAATCCAAATCTGAAAGCAATTCTGGTCAATATCTTCGGTGGCATCATGAAGTGCGACGTGATCGCGGAAGGCGTGGTGGCGGCTGCGCGCGAGGTGCACCTCAAGGTGCCGCTGGTAGTGCGCCTGGAAGGTACCAATGTGGAGATCGGCAAAAAAATCCTGGCTGAATCGGGATTGCCTATCATTTCCGGCAGCGATATGGCGGATGCCGCGCAGAAAGTTGTTGCTGCGGCGAAGGGAGCATCCTCATGAATCTACTGCGCAGCCTGATCGCTGTGTCGCGTGCTCGTTCAATCCTCGTCTATCTACAAGGTATGCCTCGTCAATCACTGCGCGGCTCCCTGCACTCAGGCTTGCTCGCAACGATTTCTGAGGATGCTCCATGTCCATTTTGATAAATAAAAATACCAAGGTCATGACCCAGGGCATGACCGGCAAGGTGGGCCAGTTCCATACCGTCAACTGCAAGGCCTATGCGAATGGTACAAACTGTTTCGTTGCGGGCGTCACGCCGAACAAAGGCGGACAGAGCTTCGAGGGCATCCCGATATACAACAGCGTGGCCGAAGCCAGGGAGCAAACCGGCGCGACTGTGTCGGTGATCTATGTGCCGCCACCCTATGCAGCGGCGGCGATAGACGAGGCGGTTGCGGCGGATCTGGATCTGGTGATCTGCATCACCGAGGGCATCCCGGTGCACGACATGCTGAAGACTCGCTACAAGATGCAGGGCAAGCGCACGCTGCTGATCGGGCCGAATTGTCCGGGACTTATCACGCCGGATGAAATCAAGATCGGCATCATGCCCGGCCACATTCACCGCAAGGGACGCATCGGGGTGGTGTCGCGTTCCGGCACGCTGACTTACGAAGCGGTCGGGCAGCTCACCGCGCTGGGACTGGGGCAATCGTCCTGTGTGGGCATAGGCGGCGATCCGATCAACGGCCTGAAACATCTGGATGTGATAAAGCTGTTCAGCGAGGATCCGGATACCGATGCGGTGATCATGGTCGGCGAGATCGGCGGCAGCGACGAGGAAGAATGCGCGCGCTGGATTAAAGACAACATGAACAAGCCGGTGGTCGGTTTCATCGCCGGAGTGACTGCGCCTCCCGGCAAGCGCATGGGTCATGCCGGCGCGATCATTTCCGGCGGCCAGGGCGGGGCCAACGAGAAGCTGGCGGTGATGGAGGAGTGCGGCATCCACATCACGCGCAATCCGGCGGAGATGGGGCGTACCATGCAGAAAGTTCTGAAAAGCTGAGGTTGCATCAATGCTGGAAATGATGAGTTCTGCCCAGTTCTGGGTCGATGTGTCCAAGATCATCGTGATCGACCTGCTGCTGTCCGGCGACAATGCGGTGGTGATCGCATTGGCTTGCCGCAATCTCCCTGCCGGTCAGCGTAAGAAGGGCATATTGTTCGGTGTGGGCGGTGCGATAGGGCTGCGCGTGATACTGACCTTCTTCGCCGTCGGCCTGCTCTCGCTGCCATATCTCAAGCTGGTCGGCGCGCTGCTGCTGCTGTGGATAGGGATCAAGCTGATCCTGCCCGAAGAGGAACGCAGCGCAGACAACATCAAGGCGGACACGCGGCTATTGGGGGCGATCAAGACCATCATCGTCGCCGACTTCGTGATGAGCCTGGATAACGTGCTGGGTGTGGCTGCCGCAGCCAAGGGCAATGTATGGCTGCTGGTGTTCGGCCTGCTGATCAGCATCCCGATGATCGCGTGGAGCAGCCAGCTGGTGCTGAAGCTGATCGACCGGTTTCCATTCATCATCTATGTCGGGGGCGCGCTGCTCGGTTATGTGGCCGGCGAGATGCTGGTCGGTGAGGCGCTGTTCGCAACTATTGTGGAAACGCGCCACTATTTGCACTGGTTGATCCCGGCCTTCTGCGCTGCGCTGGTGCTGTTGGTCGGCAGATGGCTGGCGATACGCAAGACCGTTGAACCTGAAGTGATTGACCTGGTGGATGAAACGGTTCAAGCGGGTATGGGCGACCAGCCACCAAATTCGCACAACAAATCATAAGGGAGTGTTGATGAAAATACTAATACCGGTGGATGGTTCTGCCAACGCACAACGCGCGGTTGACCATGTGATCAAGAATATCTCCGCGTTGAAGAAAGCGCCGCAACTGCTGCTGCTGAACGTGCAGTGGAATGTGGCAAAGGGCAACGTCAAGCTGTTCATCAACCATGAAACCATCAACGATTATTATCGCGAGCAGGGCATCGCTGCGCTGCAGTCGGCACGTGCGGCGCTGGATACCGCCGGATTGACTTACCAGTACCACATCAGCGTCGGCACTCCGGCGGATGCAATTGCGCAATATGCCCACGAACAAGGCGTAGATCAAATCGTGATGGGCAGGCAGGGGCAAGGGGGGTTGAAGTCACTGTTGCTCGGCTCAGTGGTGAAAAAAGTGTTGCAACTTGCGGATTGTCCGGTGCTGCTGGTGAAATGAGCCCGTCTGGCCGCTTGCCTGGTTCGCCCTGAAAGACAGCGTAGAGTAAAGTAGAATGAGAAGAATCAAAAGGATTGTGGCCTGATTTAGCAAAATACCTTAATATCGCCTAAATGACTTGTTGATTGGCAAGCAATAGAGATGGAATAACATGAAAAAGAAGTCGTTCTGGAAATCGGACTGGTTGGTCGGATTGCTGGTAGCGCTGGTATTTCTGTTCGGTGCGAACAGTGATTTGATGCGGAGTCTGGAGCGCAAAGCATATGACCTGGGAGTATTGGCTTCGCTGCGCACCCCGAGCGACAAGATTGCGGTGATCGCTATCGACGATCAAAGCATCGCCAATTTGGGCCGCTGGCCATGGCCTCGGGCGATACATGCCAAAATGCTGGATATCCTGGCAGCGGGCCAGGCGAAAGTCATAGGCTATACGGTATTTTTCTTTGAGCCGCAAGTCGATGCAGGCTTGGGCTACATCAACAAGATCGCCGACCTGATTGCCTTTTCATCGCTCAGAAACACCGCTGACCCGGTGCATAAGGCTGAAATAGCGCAACTGGATGCGCTGTTGCTGGAAGCTTTGGAGAGTCTCGACAACGATCAGAAGCTCAGCGATAGTATGGCCAGGGCGAATGATGTGTTGCTCGGCATGTTCTTTGAGTTGGGCGAACCACAAGGCAACCCGGATCAGCAATTGCCGGATTATGTGCGGCGCAACAATCTGATCGACGTGAAAAGCTCAGGCGATTCTTATGGTTCGCCGCTGGAAACGCAGAACGTATTGGCGCCGATCCCGCTGCTGGGCAGCAAAGCGCTGGGGATCGGGCATCTCAACAGCTTTCCCGATGTGGATGGAGCGGTGCGCACCGAACCGTTGGTGGTTGGCTATTACGACCAGTATTACCCTTCCCTGTCATTGATGCTGGCAGCCAAGAGCCTGAATCTGGAACCCAGCGATATCCGCGTCCGGCTGGGCGAGGGCGTGCAGTTCGGCAACCTGAAGATCACTACCGACCCTGATTTGCAGATGCACACTTATTTCTATAAGGATCACGACGGTCGCCCCGCGTTTCCCGTGGATTCCTACTACGATGTGCTGAGCGGCAAGATTCCGGCGGAGAAGTATCGCGACAAGATCGTGCTAATAGGGGCTTCGGCAGCAGGGGTGGGTAGCATGCAGGTGACACCGATCGGGCCGGGCATGGCGCCGGTGCAGATTCTGGCGCATTCGGTGTCGAGCATACTGAGGGGTGATTATTTCGTTTCGCCGCAGTGGGGAGGTATGGCGGAAATGGCTGTTTTCCTGCTGGTTGCAGTGTATCTGATTTTGTTGTTGCCGCGCATGAATGCCGGCCTTGCCGCGCTGATGACCGGTATGCTGTTTACGGCGTTGTTGACCACACATTTCGTGCTGATGACTTCTCAGGCGATGTGGCTGCAGTTGATGTTGCCCGCCAGCTTGCTGCTGGTGGGGCATTTGCTGCTCACCACCAAGCGTTTCCTGATGACCGAGAAGGGCAAGCAGATATCCGATGCCGAGTCTGCGGAAAGCAATCGTATGCTCGGCCTGGCTTTTCAGGGGCAGGGGCAACTGGATATCGCGTTCGACAAATTCCGCAAAGTGCCGATAGACGACAGCCTGATGGAGGTACTCTACAATCTCGGGCTGGATTATGAACGAAAGCGCCAGATGAACAAGGCAGAGTCGGTGTTCCGTTATATGTCCGACTACAACCCGAAATTCCGTGATCTGGAGAACCGTCTGGTGCAAACGCGAGCCATGGCCGAAACGGTGATCCTGGGGGGCGGCGGGCGCAGCAACGCCAGCACCATGGTGCTGGACAAGTCGGGCATGTCCAAACCGATGCTGGGGCGCTATGAAATCGAGAAGGAACTGGGCAAGGGTGCGATGGGTGTTGTGTATTTCGGCAAAGATCCCAAGATCGGACGCACGGTAGCGATCAAGACCCTGGCTCTGTCGGAAGAATTCGAGGCGGATGAATTGCAGGATGTCAAAGTGCGATTCTTCCGCGAAGCCGAAACGGCAGGCCGTTTGAATCACCCGAACATAGTGTCGATATACGATGCCGGCGAAGAACATGATCTGGCCTATATCGCTATGGAGTTCCTCAAGGGCAAGGACCTTGTTCCCTATACCAGACCGGGGAATCTGTTGCCGTTGCCCAAGCTTATGAACATCATCGCCAGCGTTGCAGACGCACTGGATTACGCGCACAAGCAAAACGTTGTGCATCGCGACATCAAGCCCGCCAATATCATGTTTGACCCGGAAACGGATACCGTCAAGGTGACTGATTTCGGAATCGCACGCATCACCGATTCGAGCAAAACCAAAACCGGTCTGGTGTTGGGCACACCTTCCTTCATGTCGCCCGAACAATTGGCCGGCAAGAAAATCGAGGGGCGTTCCGACTTGTTCTCCCTAGGTGCAAGTTTGTACCAGTTGGCTTGTGGTAAGCTCCCGTTTGAGGGGGACTCTCTGGCTCAACTGATGTACCGTATCGCCAACGAACCGCACATCGACATCCTGAGTGTCAGGGCTGATCTGCCGGCGTGTCTGGTGGCTATCATCAACCGGTCGATGGCAAAACGAATCGAGGATCGTTATGCCAGTGGCGCAGAAATGGCCGAGGCTCTGCGACGATGCGCTGCTGCTCAGTAGGGGTATAGGGGTAACCATGAAACTAGAAGATGCATTGGAAATGACCTGCCAAACCCACCCGGGTATGGTGCGCTCGCACAACGAGGATAGCGTCGCTTGCGAGCCCGCATGCGGTCTTGTGGTGCTGGCCGATGGCATGGGCGGGTACAATGCCGGTGAAGTGGCAAGCGGGATCACTGTTTCGGTGGTGACTACAGAAGTCAGTCAGAGCTTGCAGAACGTGAGTCCTACACAGCTTGATGAAGAAACCGGCGATGAGTATGGTGTGTTGCTGTTGCGCGACAACATACAACGGGCCAACGCTTCGATATATTATGCCGCGCAAAGCCAGCCGCAGTATGCAGGGATGGGAACGACCGTCGTTGCCGGCCTGTTCTATGACAATCGTGTCGCAGTGGCGCATGTTGGCGATTCGCGCCTGTACAGATTGCGTGGCGAAACGCTGGAAGCGCTCACCCGGGATCATTCCTTGTTGCGGGAGCAGATTGATAGCGGGATGATCAGTGTCGAGGATGCACGTCTGTCCAAAAACAAGAATCTGGTGACTCGCGCGGTCGGAATTGATGCAAAAGTGGATTCTGAAATCCATGTCCACAGCGTGCTGGTCGGTGATGTATACCTGTTTTGCTCTGACGGACTCAATGACATGGTGGAGGATGATGATATACAGTCCACGATGTATGCGATGCAGGGCAATTTACCGCTGGCCATGGAACAATTGATTCAAATGGCGAATGATAACGGCGGCAGAGACAACGTTTCGGTGATACTGGTGAAGGTCAAAGGCAGATTTGCCTCACGGGGCAATTGGTTGGCAAGAATGCTAAATTGGTTCAGGAAATAATTAGTGCGGGGATCACGACTATGGCTGCAAAATTAATACTCAGCATGAATGGCGCTGTGCTCAGGGAATATCCCCTGAACAAGGAGCGCATGACCATCGGGCGCAAGGCGCACAATGACATCGTCATCGACAACCTTGCGGTTAGCGGGGAGCATGCCGCAGTTGTCACGATTATGCACGATTCATTTCTGGAAGACTTGGACAGTACCAATGGCCTGGAAGTGAACGGCGTTCCAACCAAAAAGCACTTTTTGCAAAACAATGACGTGATAGAAATCGGCAAGCATAAACTGAAGTACATCAACGACCAGATCACCCAAACCACGTCTGCCGACTTTGAAAGAACCATGGTGATGCGCGGTCCGATCGGCCAGCCGCCTGCGGCAAAAGCCGGCACGATGAAGACTCAGGCCAGGACTGAGCAGTCCGGAGTTGAGGAACTGGTTGAAAAAACCGGCAGGTTTGACGCGCCGGCATCTGCCGTCAAACCAGCTGCTGCCAAACCTGCAGCACAAGGCGATGCGGCAAAGGTCGCCGTAGTACAAATATTGACCGGCGCGAATGCCGGCAAGGAGCTCGAGTTGGTAAAGAACCTGACCACTTTGGGTAAACCGGGTTTGCAGGTTGCAGTGCTTACCCGGCGTCCGCAAGGTTTCTTCATCACCCATGTCGAAGGCGCAAAATTTCCGCTGGTCAACGGCCAAGCGCTGACCAATCAGGCATATCAACTGAATGACCATGATGTGATAGAGCTGGCCGGTATCAAGATGGAATTCTATTTCAAGGGGTAACAGCGGACAACGGGCAGAAGACAGATGACAGATTGTTGTGTGCCGCGCTGCGGCATGTTCATTAGAAACACGGCTCAACTGCGACAACACCTCTGTCTTCCGTCCTCCGTCTTCTATCCTCTGCCGGTGGCTGCATCGTGAAGAAAAATGCGATCCTGATCGGGCTGGGGCTGGTGATCGTCCTGATATTCGTCGGCAACGCCGCGCGCTTTTACAGTTTGGGTTTCGTCGATCGCCTGTCGGAAAATCTATACGATTACAGTTTGCGGCTGACCATGCCACGCACAGTGGATGAGCGTATTGTCATTCTGGATATAGACGAAAAAAGCCTCAAGGAAGAGGGACGCTGGCCATGGGGGCGAGATCGCATGGCACTGTTGATGGACAAGCTGTTCGATAAATACACTGTCGCGGTGGTGGGTTTCGACGTAGTTTTCGCCGAAAAGGATGAGAGCTCGGGGCTTAAGGTGTTGCAAAGCCTTGCGCAAACCCAGCTCATGGATGTGCCGCAATTCCGCACTGTTCTGAACCAGATCCGGCCCCAGCTCGAGTACGACAACCTGTTCGCCGACAAGATCAGGGGCCGCAGGGTGGTGCTGGGCTATTACCTTACCGATCAAAAAGACAAGCATGTTTCGGGGGAGCTTCCCGAGCCGAGTTTTCAGCCCGGTTCATTCAGGGGGCACGCGATAGGTTTTACTTCATGGAATGGCTATGGAGCCAATCTTCCCGAATTGCAGCAAGCCGCGGCCAGTGCCGGCCACTTCAATCCCAAGGTAGACTTTGACGGCATGGTGCGGCGCGTGCCGATGCTGGCTGAGTATAAAGGCGCATACTATGAGCCCTTGTCGCTTGCAGTGGTGCGTACCTTGCTGGGCCGGACCGAGCTATTGCCGGGTTTCGTCGAGGGAAAGAAAGCCGGATACGCCGGTCTTGAGTGGCTGGAGTTGCGCACGGCGAATGGCTCACTGAAAATCCCGGTGGACGGGGATGTGTCGACTTATGTTCCGTACCGCGGCAGGCAAGGGAGTTTTGTTTATATTTCCATCGCGGATGTGTTGCATGACCGTGTCGACACATCGCAATTGAAGGACAAGATCGTGCTGGTGGGCACGACTGCGCCCGGGTTGATGGATATGCGCTCCACGCCGGTGGCTGAGGTTTATCCGGGGGTGGAAGTCCACGCTAACATGATCTCCGGGATACTGGATCAGAATTTGAAGGAGCGGCCAGCCTACATGCTGGGTGCAGAGGTGGTTTGGTTGCTGCTGATCGGTATTGCCATGAGTTTTCTGCTGCCCCAACTGAGTCCGGCCAAGGCGATAATGGTCTCTGGATTTTTCTTTGCCGGCACAGGCGGGTTGAGCTTGGCCTCATGGCAATATGGGAACGTTTTGATGCCGGTGGCGAACAGCTGGGTGATGATAGCCTTGATATTCGCGCTGGACATGTCTTATGGATACTTCGTTGAATCACGCACCAAACGCCAGATAACCGGATTGTTCGGCCAATATGTGCCGAGCGAACTGGTCGAGGAAATGGCGAAACATCCTGAAAGCGTCTCCATGGAAGGAGAGAGCCGCGAGATGACCATACTGTTCTCCGACGTGCGCGGTTTTACCTCCATTTCGGAAGGGCTGGATCCGAAGGAATTGACGTTGTTGATGCATGAGTTTCTGACCCCGCTGTCGCGCGTGATATACAAACATCGCGGTACTATCGACAAATACATGGGCGATTGCATCATGGCGTTCTGGGGGGCGCCCTTGTCCGATGCGGCTCATGCCCACAATGCGATACTGGCAGGGATCGAGATGCAGCAGGCATTGGAAAAATTGCAGCCGCGCTTCAAGGAACGCGGTTGGCCGGAGATACATGTTGGTGTAGGCATCAACACCGGACGCGTCAGCGTGGGCAACATGGGTTCTGAATTACGCGTAGCCTATACCGTGATGGGGGACGAAGTTAATCTGGCGTCCCGGCTGGAGGGCATCACCAAACAATACGGTGTGGGCATCATCGTTGGTGAAAACACTCGAAATGCCGTGAAAGACTTTGTCTATCGTGAGCTTGACCACGTGCGGGTAAAAGGTAAAGATAAGCCTGTGGCGATATACGAACCGATCGGACCGGCTGCAAAAGTGAGCAGCGCAATGCATGACGAGATCAAGCTGTTCCATGAAATGCGGCGCTTGTATCGCAAACAGGACTGGGATCAGGCAGAATTGCAGTTGATGAATCTGCAACGCATGTCGCCGGATACCGCGCTGTATCATATCTATATCAGGCGCATTGCCTATTTCCGTAAAAACCCGCAGGCTGCGGATTGGGATGGCGTATTCGTGTTCGACACCAAGTAACAAAACAGGCTTCAGGATTAACGGGACATATGAAATTAAGAGTGTTGGGATGCAGCGGCGGAATCGGTGGCAATCTGCGCACCACTTCGTTCCTGCTCGATCATGACGTGCTGATCGATGCGGGCACCGGTGTGAGCGAGCTCAGCCTGGCCGAACTGTGTGCGATTGACCATATCTTCGTCACACACTCACACCTTGATCATATCGCCTGCATACCGATGTTGCTCGACAGCGTCTGGATGATGCGCGAGCACCCGATAATGATTTACGCAATCGGCGAAACGCTTGAAATACTCAAACAGCATGTCTTTAACTGGAAGATCTGGCCAGACTTCAACGAAATACCAAGCGCACAGAAGCCATCAATGCTTTACCAGCCGATAGAACTGGGCAAGACTGTCGTGTTGGGTGGACGCAAAATCACTGCTGTACCGGCCAATCATGTCGTGCCTGCGGTCGGTTACCATTTGGATAGCGGTGCTGCGAGCCTGGTATTCACCGGAGACACCACTACCAATAATGCGCTATGGAAGGTGGTCAACAAAATAGAAAATTTGCGTTATCTTCTCATCGAGTCCGCATTCTCAAACAGCGAAAGGGAATTGGCGGTGTTGTCCAAGCATCTGTGCCCCAGTATGCTCTCAGTGGAATTGGCCAAATTCAAGCGCGAGGCGGAAGTATTCATCACTCATCTCAAGCCCGGTGAACTTGAGTTGACCATGCAAGAGATAGAAGACAGTGTCCGCGGTATGCGGCCGCAGATGCTGCTGAACAATCAGGAATTCGATTTCTAGTATGGCTGCTAGCGATTCCACTGGAGCGCCAATCGGCAATCCTTGTAATTAAATGAGATAGGCAGGGGGTAGGACATGAGTACAGTAATGGCGGCTAAAGGCGCGACTGGCAATGCCGGCGAGATGAACATCAAGCTCGAGTTCAACAAGAATCTGAATCACGTCACCAACAAGATACACGCCACCGGCAATGTGGAAGAAATCATGCTGGATGTCAGCAAGGACATCTGTGCTTTGTTCAATGCAGACCGTCTGACCATCTATGTGGTCGGCGAAGACAACGTTTCGCTTGTTTCCAAAGTCAAGACCGGACTGAATTCCTTCAAGGACCTAAAGTTGCCGATCGCCGAGCAAAGTATCGCCGGTTATGCGGCAATGAAAAAAAAGCTGCTCAACATCAAGGATGTATACGATGAAAAGGAGTTGGCCACCTACAGCCCGCACTTGCGTTTTTTGCAGGAAGTGGACAAGCGCACCGGATACCGCACCAAGCAGATGCTTGTCGTTCCAATTCTGGATAGCACCAGCAACGATCTGGTCGGTGTTATCCAGGTCATCAACAACAAGGCCGGTGTGCCTTTCGCCTCTTCGATCGAAGAGGGCGCGCTTGAACTGGCACAGACCATGGCGGTGGCGTTGCGCCAGCGCTTGCAGACCAGCATGGCTAAAACAAAATATGACTACCTGGTTGCCGACGCGGTACTTTCGGCGGCGGAATTTGAATTGGCAACACGTACCGCGCGGCGCAAAGGGATCGACATTGAAGATGTATTGATAGATGAATTCCAAGTCAGTAACGCCGCTTTGGGCAAGGCGCTGTCCAGCTTCTTCGGGGTTCCATATGAGCCATATCGGGGGGATCGCGTCAAGCCGTCCGAGTTGTTGCGTAACCTGAGGCGCGAATATGTCAAAAGCGGCCACTGGATTCCGATAGATGAGACCCAGGACGGGCTGATGATATTGACCACGGATCCGGAACGGATCCAGGCTTCGCGGGTGGTTAACAACATTTTCCCCAAGCACAGGCTTAACTATCTGGTTTGCTCGCAGCGCGAGTTCACCCAATACCTGGACTTGTTCTATGGCGGGAAATCATCTGCGGATGGTACCGGCAGCTTTGCCGCGGATGACTCGTCAGTGGATGATTTACTGACCAGCCTCGGCGGGGACGAAGAAGAGATTTCCGGTGTCAGCCAGGAAGATGTCAGTGCCGCTGCCGACAACGAGCTGGTCAAGCTGGTCAACAAGATCATCGTGGATGCCTACCGGATGGGCGCTTCCGACATACATGTCGAACCGGGACCGGGCAAGGCGAAGACCCAGATCCGGGTGCGCAAGGACGGTTCGCTGCTCAATTACATCGAGGTTCCCTCGACCTACCGCAATGCTCTGGTGACGCGCCTCAAGATCATGTGCGACCTGGATATTTCAGAGAAGCGCAGACCACAGGATGGCAAGATCAAGTTCAAGAAGTTCGGCCCGCTGGATATCGAACTGCGTGTGGCGACCCTACCCTCACAGGGCGGTGTGGAAGACGTAGTGATGCGTATCCTGGCCTCCGGCGAGCCATTGCCGCTCGAGAAAATGGGTTTCTCCGCAAGAAACAATGAGCTGATCCAGGCAACAGTGAGCAAACCTTACGGCTTGTTCTTCGTATGCGGTCCGACTGGCTCCGGTAAAACCACCACGCTGCATTCCATCCTCAAGTTCATCAACAAACCGGACACCAAGATCTGGACAGCGGAAGACCCGGTCGAAATCACCCAGAAGGGACTGCGCCAGGTGCAGATCAACAAAAAGGCCGGGCTGGATTTCGCCGTCATCATGCGCGCCTTTCTGCGTGCCGATCCTGATGTGATCATGGTCGGTGAGATGCGCGACAAGGAAACCGTTTCCATTGGTATCGAAGCTTCGCTGACCGGCCACCTGGTGTTTGCTACCCTGCATACCAACAGCGCGCCGGAATCCATCATCCGCCTGCTGGATATGGGCATGGATCCGTTCAACTTCTCCGATGCGCTGCTGGGCATTCTTGCGCAGCGCCTGGCGAAACGCCTGTGCAGTGACTGCAAGAAGCCGCATGTCGCGACCAACGAGGAGATCAAGGCTCTGCTCACCGAGTACAGCTCGGAACTGGCCAATACCGCAACCTGGAAGAGAGACCCGGCCGCCGCGATGAAAGCACTGTATGCCGAATGGGGCAAGTTGTTCGCCGATAAGCAAGGCAAATTCACGCTTTATTCTCCGGTAGGCTGCGATAAATGTAGCGGCACCGGTTATCGCGGGCGGGTGGGCTTGCATGAGTTGCTGATCGGCAGCGACCCGGTCAAGAAAGCCATCCAGGAGCATGCGCGCGTTGCCGAATTGCTGGCTATCGCCCTGGACGAAGGGATGCATACGTTGAAGCAGGATGGCATGGAGAAGGTGCTGCAAGGTATTACCGATATGCATCAGGTGCGCGCAGTTTGCATCAAATAAAAGTTTTCCTATGCATTCTTCCGATTATCTGCTGCATCGCCTCAAGGAACTCAACGAGATTGGTATCGCTCTGTCCCAGCAGCACGATCTCAACAGTCTGCTGGAAACCATATTGGTCGCTGCAAAACGCATTACCAATGCGGATGCAGGGACGCTCTATCTTTATGAACCAGAGCAACAAGTGCTGCGCTTCGAGATTTTGCGCAACGATACGCTCAAGACTGCGATGGGCGGCACCAGCGGCGTGCCAATCAGCTTCTATCCGATCCGGCTTTACGATGAAGCGGGCAACCCCAATCATGCCATGGTGGTGAGTCACGCGGCTTTGAGCGGTGAGACGGTAAATATCCCCGATGCCTACATGGCACAAGGCTTCGATTTCTCCGGTACCAAGAATTTTGATACCAAGACCGGTTACCACTCACGGTCTTTTTTGACCGTGCCGATGCGCAATCATGAAAATGAAGTCATCGGCGTGCTCCAGCTTATCAATGCGCAAGACCGGGAAAGCGGCGAGATCGTGAAGTTTTCAGCGGATGATCAGCAGTTGCTGGAGTCGCTCGCTTCGCAGGCCGCAATCGCTTTGACCAACCGTCGCCTTATCGGGCAACTGGAAGAACTGTTCGAGGCCTTCATCCGTTTGATTAACACCGCGATCGACGACAAGTCGCCCTATACCGGCGGGCATTGTGCCCGTGTGCCGGCTCTGACCATGATGCTCGCCGAGGCGGTCAATCGCACCCAGCGAGGCCCGCTCAAGGATTTCGTGATGACCGATAAGGATCGCAGGGAGCTCAAGATCGCCGGTTTGCTGCATGACTGCGGCAAGATCACCACTCCGGTGCATGTCGTGGACAAGGCGACCAAGCTGCAGACCCTGTTCGACCGCATCCATATGCTGGACGCCCGTTTCGAGGTGCTCAAACGTGATGCCGAGATCGCGATGCTACGCGGACTATCGCACTCCCCTCGCCCGCAAACCCCTCCCGGCCTCCCCTTGTCAGGGGAGGAGGTGAGGTTTCCCCCTGACAAGGGGGGATTGAGGGGGGGTGGGGTGAGTGATGTTGATGAGACCACCATCCGTGCCGAATACGCAGCGCGCATCCGGCAACTCGATGACGACCGTGAATTCCTGCGGCATTGCAACATCGGTGGCGAGGCGATGTCCGCCGAGGAACAACAGCGTGTACACCAGATCGCCGCTTATAGATGGCGAGGTGTGGACGGGAAGGAAGGTAATTTCCTCAGTGAAGATGAGGTGGAGAATCTGACCATTAGATCCGGCACCCTGACCACGGCTGAGCGCGAGATCGTCAACCATCACATCGAGGTCACGATAAAGATGCTGGAATCCCTGCCTTGGCCAAAGCACCTCAAGAATGTTCCCGAATATGCCGGGGGGCACCACGAACGCATGGATGGCAAAGGCTACCCGCGCGGGCTGACGCGCGAACAGATGTCGGTTCAGGCCAGAGTCATGGGCATCGCCGATATTTTTGAGGCGCTTACCGCCAAGGACAGGCCTTACAAAAAGGGCAAGACCCTGACCGAATCCCTGACCATCCTGGGAAAATTCAAGCAGGATGGCCATGTCGATCCGGATCTGTTCGATATCTTCATCCGCGAAAAGGTGTATCTCGACTATGCCGGGCAATTCCTTCCCCCCGAACAGATCGACGACGTCGAACTGGGCAAGATCCCCGGCTTCAACCCTGGGGTTTAGCTATCGTTCATTCGTCATTCGGCTTGAGTTGTTACAAAACTTTGTTTTCCGACAGTGTTTCCAAATGGCGCCACACTGACAAAAACCGTCAGTCGGCTGACGGATTTGGCTAGTTTGACCGATAGAAAATGGTCCAGATACGCGAGAATAACTTCATTGCAAAATCATATATGTTTCGGACTGGTTGCGGATCATCAACAACAAATCACTTTTAATCAACCAGTTGAATCAATTTTTTACCCGCTACGACGACTTTTTCCAGGTTTCCAGCTGACTTCTGGCGTTGCTGGCACAGCTATTGCTCCCTATATCAGCGACACACACCGTGTGTGTTTTATACCAAAGGAGCATCACATGAAGAGCATCCAAAAAGGTTTCACGCTGATCGAATTGATGATCGTGGTAGCGATCATCGGTATCCTGGCAGCCATGGCGATCCCTGCCTACGGCGATTACACCGCTCGCGCGCAAGCCGCGGAAGCGTTCACGCTGATGGACGGCTTGAAAACACCATTGACTGAGTTATATACATCTAACGGCGGATTCGCTGTTGTTTCCACGAGTGCGAGCCCCACTGACCAAGAAGTAGCTGGTATTATTTCAGGCAAATATGTTGGGCTTGTGGAGGCTGGTACTTTAGCTAATGCGACAAGTTTGACCAGCCTTCAGGCGGAATTTATAAATACAGCTGGTATAAGCACCAAACTTCTGAGAGGCGGCATAGTTAATCAAGCACCTTTGGCCGTACATATGCACTATAACCAGTTCACCGGCGCTTGGACTTGCGCTAACGGCAATGCCAGCGCTGACCCTGCGCCAGCTAGCAACGTTGCTGCAACGGTGGCGACGGACGGAAGCGTAATACCAACCAACATCTTGCCCAAGTCGTGCAGTTAATATTGCCTGTGCTATCTTTAGGGTAGGAACAGCCCCTCGCAAGAGGGGCTTTTTTATTATGTCTTACAGCAGTTATTCTCAAAGCGATAAGCACTACCGTCAGGGCTTGCGACGTGCATCCAGCATTTCGCGCAACTCGCGCATATCGCTTTCTACCGTCGAAAGCTGGTAAAAGCTTCCGCCCGCCTGTTTCGCCAGTTCGAGCTGTTCGAGCGCGGCGTACAGCCTGCCCTGCCAGGCGTAGCTGTAGGCTTGCGCCTGATGCTGTTCCAGCACCTTGCCCTGCATCGCGTAAGCCCTGGCTTGAAGATCGTAGAGCGTGGTGTCGCTGGGGTGGCGGATGATCTGTGCGGCGAGCAGCTTGGCGGCAGCTTCAGCCTGGCCGTTTTGAATCAGCAGATCAGAATAGTCATATATCAGCGCGCGATGCTGGGGGAAGTTCTGCGTCGCGGTGCGGTAGAGCGCCAGGGTGGCTGCGGGGTTGTTTCCGGCGCGTTGCACCTGACCGGCAAGGGTTTCTATCATCGCGTTATACCTGGAAGCCGGGGCGGATCTGGCCAGTTTGCGCAGGGTATCCAGTTCCTGGGCGGCACGCCCGACCTCGTTGTTGCGCAACAACGCACCCACCAGTCCATAGCGTTGCGCGATCGGATTGCCGTGTTTTTGCGAACCCAGTGCATCGCTGAAATAGGCGATGGCGCCCACAGCGGTCTTTTGCGAGGAGATCAGCTTGGTGCGCACCAGCTGAAAATCCAGGCTGTCAGGAACCAGTCGATAAGGTTGCTTCTGCAGGCGATTTTCAATATCTGCGACGCGATCGGTGGTGATCGGATGGGTACGCAGATAGTTCGGCGCGTTGTTGTCCAGCAGCCGGGTTGCCTTTTGTAGGCGGGCCAGGAATTCCGGCATGGAGTGAGTATTGAAATTCGACTTCTGCAATATATCAAGGCCGATGCGATCCGCTTCCTGCTCGTTTGCGCGGGTGAAATCGAGCTGCTTTTGTATCGCGCGCGCCTGCACGCTGGCAATCGCGGCTTCCGTTACTTGAGGACTGGTGCGGGCGGCGAGTATTGCTACGGCGAGGGCAGCCATCGACGCCAGGCCATCGCCTTGCTGTCCCGCTATCATGCGCGCCAAGTGATGCTGGGTGACGTGGGCGATCTCGTGGCTCAACACGGCGGCCAATTCCGATTCGCTTTGTACAGTGAGCAACAGGCCGCTGTTCACGCCGATAAAACCGCCCGGCATCGCAAATGCGTTGATACTGAGATCATTGATCGCGAAAAACTCGAAGCCCAGACCGGGCTCGTTGCTGTTTTCAACCAGCTTGCTGCCGAGCTGGTTGAGGTAATCGCTGATCTCGGGATCGTCCAGATATTGTTTGCTGGCGCGAATCTCCATCATGCTTTGCTGTCCGATCTGGCGCTCCTGCAACGGCGTAAGTACGATTTGCGAGGCATCCCCGAGGTCAGGCAGCCCGTCGCTCACCGCCCACGGCGAAAAGCACAGCAGCACAGCCAGAATCAGTTTTTTCATGGCCGGTATGATAGTTGTTTTTGCTACAGGTTCACACTGCACGGCATATTATGGCCATCCAGATGCGTTTCCATATAGACAGCACACGGCAAAGTGCTCAGAATTAGGCTGTTTAACATCTTGCAATAAGGAAAATGGACAAAATCGGCAAATATCAAATCGTGCGCGAACTCGGCAGCGGGGCAACCAGCACGGTGTATCTGGCTACTGACGAATTCAACAAACAGCAGGTTGCCATCAAATTATTCGATCTGAAGATACTGAACGATCCGGCCCGGGAAAAAGTCTTTCGCAAACTGTTGATGACAGAAGCTTCGCTGGCTGGAAAACTGTCACATCCGCACATCGTCAAAATCCTGGATGCCGTAATGGAGGGCGATGCTAACTATATGGTGATGGAATACGTCGAGGGTGAAACCCTGGAAAAATTTGCCGAGGTAGATCATTTGTTGCCGATAAGCACCATCGCTGAAATAACTTACAAGTGCTGCAAGGCCCTTGAATACGCCCAGCATCAGGGCGTGATACATCGTGACATCAAACCTGCCAATATTCTTTTGCAGGGTGAGACCGATATCAAGATTTTCGATTTCGGCGCAGCCGCGCTGCAGACCAACCAAAGCACACAGGTGTCCGGTGTGGGTTCGCCGGCTTATATGTCGCCGGAACAGGTTAAGGAACTGAAGTTGACCCATCAGACCGACATTTATTCGCTGGGCGTGGTGATGTACAAGCTGCTCACCGGAAAATTGCCTTTCGATGCGAGCAACAACTACAGCATGATTTACCACATCATTAACATCGAACCACCGCCTCCGAGTTCGTTCCGCCCGGAAATGCCGCCGGAACTGGACAAGATCGTGCGCCGGGCAATGGAAAAGGATACAGCAAAGCGCTATCAGGATTGGGAGGAGTTTTCGAGCGACCTGGTCGGTTTTTTCAGCCATGTTGCGCCGTCGCAGACCGAGATTTTCGATACGGAGAAGTTCGATACCTTGCGCAGCCTGGCGTTCTTCAAGAATTTCAGCGACGTCGAGCTTTGGGAGGTTTTACGCACGAACGAGTGGCGCAAGGTGCCGGAAGGCGAATACATACTTCGCGACGGGGAAAGAGGGAAGATTTTTTATATTATTGCGCAAGGCACGGTGCGCGTGGTCAAACAGGGCAGGCTGCTGAGTTTGTTGCATCGCGGTGATTGTTTTGGTGAAATGGCACACCTTTTGGAGCAGGATTTCAAACGTGGTTCAGACGTGATCGCCAAGAACGATGTGGTGCTGATCGAAATCAATCCGGACATGCTGGCACATGCCACGACAGGATGCCGTTTCCAATTCAGCGAAGCGTTTCTGCGCATGCTGGTGAAACGGCTATCTGTGGCGAATACTCGTATCTCGCTATTGTTGGCAGACCAAAACCAACCAGAACAGGAATAGGGAAATGCCGGGAGTCATGAGCAACAATGGATTCAGGATTATCACCGTCGCAGAACTGCAGGCCATGTTGCAACAGGGTGATCTGCGCTTGCTGGATGTTCGCACGGATGCGGAAGTGGCACGGGGTAAAATTCCGCAGGGTGTGTCACTGCCATTGCATTTGCTGCCGTTGCGATTGCATGAGATGGACAAGAACGCCACCACGGTATTTTACTGCCAGACCGGCGGGCGTTCCGGTCAGGCTGCCGCATTCGCTGCCGCGAATGGATTTGTCGAGGCTTATAACCTGCAGGGCGGTATTTCCGCATGGGCGCAAGCAGGTTTGCCGATCGCCACATGAGCGAGTTCGATGTAGAACTGGACGCGCGCCGGCTTGCCTGCCCGCTGCCCATCCTGAGAGCCAAAAAATCCCTGTCGCAGATGGACAGCGGGCAGGTGCTCCGGGTCGTGGCGACCGACAGGGGCGCGCCAAACGACTTTGCGGAGTTTTGCAGCAAAACCGGCAACGAGCTGTTATCTTCAACGGTGCAGGACGGCGTATTCGTGTTCCTGATCCGCCGTCGCTAGAAATTAGTCCAATTTGTTGCGTTGCGCCTGCATCTGCGCCAGCGTTGTACTGAAATCTTCCATGCGTTTGCGCTCTTGTTCAACCACCTTCGCTGGAGCACGATTTACGAAGCTGGTGTTGGACAGTTTGGCCTGCGCCTTGGCGATCTCATTGCTCAGGCGCGCAATTTCCTTGTCCAGCCGCTCTCGTTCTGCTGCCACGTCAATTTCGACATCCAGCATCGAGCTGAATTTCTCATAGATGGCAACAGGCGCGTCGGTGTCCGGCAATTTATCCAGCACTCTTACTTCACTATGTTTGCCGAGAGCTTGAATGTAGGGTTTGTAGGAAATAATGATAGGTATGATGGCGGCATCGGCACTCACGCTCAATGATACTTTCAGCGCAGGCGACACATTCATTTCGCTGCGCAGCTTGCGGCTGGCAGTGATAATTTCCTGCAATAGTATGCTTCGTTCGGTCACAGAATGGTCGATTTTGCTTGCATCCGGCTTGGGATAGGGTTGCAGCATGATGCTCCCGCCCTTTTTCCCAGCCAATGGTGCAACGCTTTGCCACAATTCTTCGGTGATGAACGGGATGATCGGATGTGCCAGACGCAAGATAGCCTCCAGCACGCGCACCAAAGTTTGCCGAGTGGCGCGTTGCAAGGCTTCGTTGCTGTTGGCCAGCTGTACCTTGGCAAGCTCCACATACCAGTCGCAATACGCACTCCACACCAGTTCGTACACAGTGCGTGCAGCCATATCGAAGCGGTAATCAGCAAGGTATTGCTCCATTTCCGCTTCAGCCTGTTGCAGCAGGTTTTTTATCCGTTTGTCAGGCTCTGAGAATTCCAGCGGCAAGCTTTCGTCCAGCCCGACATCCTTGCCGTCGCAATTCATCAGCACGAAGCGCGTCGCGTTCCACAGCTTGTTGCAGAAGTTGCGATAGCCTTCGCAACGCTGCATGTCGAACTTGATGTCGCGACCCGGCGAGGCAAGCGAGGCGAAGGTGAACCTTAAGGCATCGGTGCCGAACGCCGGGATGCCATTGGGGAATTCCTTGCGTGTGCGTTTTTCGATCTGTTCGGCCTGTTTCGGGTTCATCAGGCCGGTAGTGCGTTTTTTCACCAGTTCGTCCAAGCCGATACCGTCGATCAGGTCGATCGGGTCGAGCACGTTACCCTTAGACTTGGACATCTTCTGGCCTTCCGCATCGCGAATCAGGCCGTGCACATACACATCCCTGAACGGGATCTTGCCGGTGATGTGTCTGGTCATCATTACCATGCGCGCCACCCAGAAGAAAATGATGTCGAAGCCGGTGACCAGCACGGATGAGGGCAGATACATGTCCAGTACGGGATTGGACTTGGCTGGATAGTCCGGCGTCCAGTCCAGCGTGGAGAACGGCCACAGTGCCGATGAGAACCAGGTATCCAGCACGTCGTTGTCGCGGTCGAGCTGGCCGGCGTAACCGGCCTTGTCCGCCAGATGGCGTGCTTCAGCTTCGTCGTGCGCGACGAACACTTCGCCGTTCACGCCGTACCACGCGGGGATCTGGTGGCCCCACCATAGCTGGCGCGAGATGCACCAGTCCTGGATGTTGTTCAGCCACTGGTTGTAGGTGTTCACCCAGTTTTCCGGGTGGAATTTGATCTCACCCGAGGCCACGCACTCCAGCGCTTGCTCTGCGATGGATTTTCCTTCCGGGCCGGGCTTGCTCATCGCCACGAACCACTGGTCGGTGAGCATAGGCTCGATCACCGCGTGGGTTCGGTCGCCGCGAGGGACCTTGAGTTTGTGTTTCTCGGCTTTTTCAAACACGCCCGCTGCTTCGAGATCGGCAACGATCTGCTTGCGTGCAACGAAGCGATCCAAGCCTTGGTATTGCCTGGGTGCGTGTTCATTGATCTTGGCATCCAGCGTGAGGATGGAGATCATTTCCAGCTTATGGCGCTGTCCTACAGCATAGTCGTTGAAGTCGTGCGCGGGCGTGACCTTTACCACACCTGTGCCGAATTCCTTATCCACATATTCGTCGGCGATGATGGGGATGTCGCGATTGCACAGCGGCAGTTTTACTTTTTTGCCGATCAAGTGCTGATAGCGCTCGTCCTCGGGATGCACCATCACCGCGACGTCGCCCAGCATGGTCTCGGGACGGGTGGTGGCGACCACGAGATGGCCGGTGCCGTCGGCCAGTGGATAGCGGATGTGGTACATGAAGCCGTCTTCTTCTTCCTGCACCACTTCGAGATCGCTTACTGCGGTGTGCAGCTTGGGGTCCCAGTTCACCAGGCGCTTGCCGCGGTAGATCAGGCCCTCGTTGTACAGGCGCACGAAAGTTTCGGTGACGGAACGCGACAAGCCTTCGTCCATCGTGAAACGTTCGCGCGACCAATCCGGCGAGGTGCCCAGACGGCGCATTTGTTTGGTAATGGTGTCGCCGGAAAATTTCTTCCACTCCCAGACTTTCTCGATGAATTTTTTCCGCCCGAGGTCGTGACGCGAAATGCCCTGTGCATCGAGCTGGCGTTCGACGACGATTTGCGTGGCAATTCCGGCGTGGTCTGTGCCTGGCTGCCATAGCGTGTTGTCGTCCTTCATGCGGTGATAACGAGTCAGCGCGTCCATCAGTGTCTGGTTAAAGCCATGGCCCATGTGCAGCGTGCCGGTAACGTTGGGCGGGGGCAGCAGGATACAGAAGTTCTCGGCCTTATTCGGGTCGAGTCCGGCCTTGAAGTATCCGGATTCTTCCCACTTGGGGTACCAGTGCGATTCGATCAGTTTTGGTTCGAAACTTTTTGCGAGTTCCATTGCATTACCTTCAGGTGCGAAATGTTGCGGCGGATAGCCTGTTCTGGGCTTGTTGCGCCCGCCATGTCGATGCTTATTCCGATGGGGGCGCGATTATAGCGGTAATCGTGGCCGGGCTATCCACGAAATGCCGCTACTTGTGTGAATCGAGATGCGCATTCAGCGCATCGCGCAGCAGTGCAGGCAATTCGGTCTTCAATTCACTGATGGCTTGCTTGACGGTCTGGCGCTGCAATTGTTCGAGTTTTTGCGCGAGTTTCTGGGAGAACAGGGTTTCGAGGTGTTTCTCCAGTTGCCGCAATAGCTGCTGCCTTTCCTTGGCGTTTAATGCGGGATGTGGAAATGTTTCCTCGACGATTTCGGTCAGGGTCGGCAAGTCTTCCGCGGTCGCTTTGCCGGCAACCTGCGTCAACACTGGCAATTTGTTCCCAGGGAGTTTGCCGGGATGTTTGATTGAGGTCATTCGTTCTGCGCCCCGGATAGGCTGTTGCCGGACAAATCGATATGGCGCAGTTCATAGCCGCGATCACGATAAAACTTAAAGCGTAATCGGCCCAACTGGCTGTCTTCGGCGTCGTTGCTGATGATTTCGATGACACGCTCGAAGCGGCTGAAGAACGGCATGCAATCATTATGCAGGCTGATCAACAGTTCATGGTGCGGGAATTTCTCGCCTCCTTGGTCAAGCACCACTGGCGATCGCGCTGCCTCACCGGCATCTCCCCGGCAGTGGGGAATGAAAGCAGTGGCAGGAAAGTGCCAGAGCAATTTATCCAGGGCATCATTGGTTGCCGCGTCAGGCGTGCTGAGGATCACGCGTACGCCATTCTGCATCGCCTTGTGGCTCAGCTGGCAGGCGGTGCGCAGCTTGTCTTTGGAGCCGGTGTAGAAATCCACTTTGGTCATGATTTCTGTGCGCGGTTGATCAGATATTGGGTGAGCAGCGGTACTGGTCGCCCGGTTGCGCCCTTCTCCTTGCCGGATTTCCAGGCGGTCCCTGCGATGTCCAGGTGGGCCCAGCGAAAGTCCTTGGTGAAGCGCGACAGGAAGCAGGCTGCGGTGATGGTCCCGCCCGCCCGCCCGCCGATGTTCTGCATGTCGGCAAAGTTGCTGTCCAGCAGCGGTTGATAATCTTCCCACAACGGCAGTTGCCATGCCCTGTCATGTGCTTGTTCTCCCGCAGCCAGCAGTTCCCTGGCGAGTTTTTCCTCATTGCTGAACAAACCGCTGGCCACGTGACCCAGCGCGATCACGCAGGCGCCGGTAAGCGTTGCGATGTCGATCACGGTGTCCGGGTGGAACTTTGTGGAATAGGTTAGCGCGTCACACAGGATCAGGCGGCCTTCGGCATCGGTGTTGAGTATCTCTATGGTCTGCCCTGACATGCTGGTGACTATATCGCCTGGTTTGGTTGCCGAGCCGCTGGGCAGGTTCTCGCAACTCGGAATCACGCCGACCACGTTGAGCTTCAAACCCATCTCGGCAACGGCCTGCATCGTGCCGAGCACGCTGGCAGCGCCGCACATGTCATATTTCATTTCATCCATCTCTGCACCCGGCTTGAGCGAGATTCCGCCGGAATCAAAGGTGATGCCCTTACCGACCAGCACGATGGGCTTCTGTTTTTTGTCCGTGCCATAGTATTCCATCGTGATGAGTTTGGCCGGTTGCTCACTGCCGCGTGTGACCGAAAGGAAAGAACCCATGCCCAGCTTACGCATGTCTTTTTCTTCCAGCACGGTGGTCTTGATGGATTTGTGCGCCTTCCCAAGCGCCTTAGCTTGCGAAGCGAGATAGGTCGGTGTACAGACGTTGCCGGGCAGGTTGCCAAGTGTCTTGGCGAGGTCCATCCCATGCGCGGTTGCGGTGGCATATTCGAGCACGGATTTCAAAGCCGCGGCGGGCTTGCCTACTGTGGCCAAAGTGATGTTCTTCAGCGGCGGCGCCTTGGCAGGTTTGCTCTTCAGGCCGTCTGCGCGGAAAGCCTGTTCGGCGGCGACAAACACCGTTTGCCTGATGATCCATGAAGCATCCTTGCCCAAGTCTTCATCGATCAGATACAGCGCGGCATCTTTTGCGGGTGTGTCATTCAATTTGCTGAAGATCGCGCGCAAGATTTCAACGCTGGTCTTGTTATCCATTTCGCTTGCCTTGCCCAACCCAACCAGCAGCACGCGCTCTGCGGCAATGCCCGGAAGTTTGTGCAACAGCAGCGTGGAAGCGGACTTGCCGTTCATGTCGCCGCGTGAGATAAGTTCGCTAAGCGCATGTTTGCTGGCCTTGTTCAGCAACTGCGCTGCAGCGGTCAGTTTTCCGCCTTCATAGACGCCAACTACCAGGCAACCACTGCGCTGCCGCTCCGGAAGGCTTTGTTTTATGCTAAATTCCACGTGTTGCTCCTTATCGAAATAATCTCTTCCTAAGATGCACGATTATCCGCAAACCAGACGTATAAAGTCAAAGCCGTTCCGAAAAAGCATTTTTCAGCGGGCTTTGGTGGGCGAGTTTGCCAGCAATGGATTGCTGGTGTTTGCAGTGTTGCTCGGCATAGTGGTAGTCAGCCAATTGATACGATTGTTGGGCGACGCGGTCAGCGGCAGAATCGCCGTGGATGGGGTGCTGGCACTGCTCGGCTTCAGCGCGATGAATTATCTGCCGGTATTGCTTTCCGTCAGTCTGTTCATCTCCATCTTGCTGACTTTGTCGCGGTGTTACAGGGACAGCGAGATGGTGGTGTGGTTCTGTTCCGGCATTGGCCTGACACGCTGGATAGGCCCGGTGCTAGGGTATGCCGTGCCGGTAGTGGCGGTGATTGCCCTGCTCAGCATGGTGTTGACTCCCTGGGCGTTGCTAAAGGCTGACCAGTTCAAGAATAAACTGGAAAGTCGCGATGACGTGACTGCCGCCACCCCGGGCATGTTCCGAGAATCCAGCCAGGCTGATCGGGTGTATTTCATAGAGAACGTGGATGCGGGTTCGAATCGCATCGGTAATGTTTTTGTCCAGTCGGAACAGAACGGCAAAATGGGAACGATGGTGGCACGGCAGGGTTTGCAGGAAACGCTGCCGAACGGGGATCGTTTTCTGGTATTGCTCAATGGTACGCGCTATGAAGGGAAAACCGGACAGAGCGACTACAGCATAATAGAGTTCGAGCGCTATGCGATACGTATCGACAGCGTGCCAGTCAAGCAACCGCGCATTTGGGTGCGTACCATGTCTACGCCGGAATTGTGGCGCAATCCTACGCCATGGAATCATGCGGAGCTGGATTGGCGGTTGGGCTTGCCGATCAGCGCAGCGCTTCTTGCATTGATGGCTATCCCTTTAAGTTATGTCAATCCGCGAGCCGGTCGTTCGCTTAATCTGATTTTGGCGCTGGTTCTGTATATGCTCTACAACAACATGATCAGTGTCACCAATTCCTGGGTTGGGCAGGAAAAATTGCCCCCGGCAATCGGACTGTGGGGGGTACATGCGGTGATGCTGGTGATTACCGTACTGATGTTTTATCGGCGCATGAATCTGCGTTCCATGCGCAGGATGCTGGTTAACAGACGCCCGCATCCGGATACTGACCCGCCTGCAGAGTCGGGATCGAATGCATCATTTCCGCTGGACAAAAAAGAAACGAGGTGAGGCCATTAATCTGCTGACGCGCTATCTGGGTCGCGAAATATATGTCAGTGTTGCGCTGGTGTTTGCCGCATTGTTGATGTTGTTTGCGTTCCTGGACTTTATCCGCGAACTGAGCTCAATCGGAGAAGGGCAATATCACCTGGGCTATGTGTTGCTGTTCGTGCTGCTGACTATACCAGGTCACATTTATGAACTGTTTCCGGTCGTGGTGCTGGTGGGGACCATTTTTGCGCTGGTGCAGATGGCCGCTAATTCGGAGATGACAGTTTACCGGGCCTCAGGTGCATCGCTTGGTCAAATGATCGGAGCACTGTTAAAAATTGCCTTGCCTTTGGTGGTATTGAGTTTCGTTTGTGGAGAATTGCTCGCGCCGCCAAGCGAGCGTATGGCGCAGAAATTGAGGTTGAAGGCGCAGAATGCCCAGGTTTCCCTGAAAGAATTCCGCTCCGGAGTGTGGGTCAAGGATGAGCACAGCTTCGTGAATGTGAAGAACGTGATGCCGGACACCAGCCTGTCGAATATCGACATCTACCGATTCGATGAAACCTACCATCTGCGCGAGATTATCAATGCCAAGCGGGCAAGTTTTGTCGAGCAAGGGGTCTGGAAACTCGATGAGGTGCTTGAGACCAGTTTTGGCGAAGCGAGTGTGACTGTTGCCAACCGGCCCAGTCAGGAATGGCGTTCGGCATTGAACCCGGAAATTTTCAGCGTGTTGCTGGTCGTGCCTGAACAGATGTCGTTATGGCATCTATACCAATATACCGGACATTTGCGTGACAACCGCCAAAAGAGCGGGCGCTATGAAATTGCAATGTGGAACAAGCTGGTTTATCCGCTTGCGATCATGGTGATGATGATACTGGCGCTGCCGTTCGCGAGCTACCACCGGCGTGCAGGGGGGGTAAGCGCGATAGTGTTCATGGGCATCGTACTTGGCTTGTCATTTCATTTTTTCGGGCGACTGGTAGGCAGCCTGGGAGCGCTCAACGACTGGCAGCCATTTGTCAGTGCAGCGGCGATGACAGGGGTATTCATGTGGTTAGGATTGACGATGCTGTGGTTGACGGAGCGACGCTAATTCAGAAAGGTCGAAAATGTAGCGCGCAATAATTAAGTTGGGTGATCGCTTTATTGCTTGGCAGTATCGGAAGCCGCATTATCAGTTTGTTGGACCTTTTGCTGCTGTTCTTGTTTGATCATCTGCTTTACCTCCTCGCGCTTTTCCGCAGGCACTTTTTTGAAGGCCTGATACTTTTCCCGTGCAGCCTCGCGTTGTTCGGGGGTAAGTTTGCTCCAAACCGTCAAGCGCTCCTGAAAGCGCTGTTTTTGTTCTTGTGATAGTCGTGAATAACGTTTGGCGGTTTTGAGCAGGCGGTGTTGCTGGGTCTCTGACAGGCTGTCCCACTGTTGTGCCAACGGGGCGAGCGCTTCCTGTTGCGATTTGGAAAGAGATTGCCAAGACTCTGGTGCAGCGCTAACCGGTGTGCTGATCAGCAACAGCAGCAAAAATAAACCTCTTAAGAGTGGTCTCGTAAACACAATAATCATCCTATAAGGATAAAAAGTTATGGATCAATCGACAAAAACTTCTATCGGCAATTCGTCGGTAAGGATGGCGACATCAAGCTCGCTTATCTGCTGCTCCTGGGCGTGCTGCCAATAGCCGGCCGCGAACATCAGAATAGCCACAAGTAACCCGGTGACCAGCCATTGCTGCCCCGAGCGGGGCACCAGCTGATGTGACCAGCGACCTGTGCTAAGCGCGACTGCAGGCGCACGAACCCTGTGCCTTTTGAGTGCGTTCTGGCGCGCGTCAGCCAGTGCGGACAACGTGCTTGTATCCAGTTGCCGTGAGCTTTGTGTCAGCAATTGTGCGACCTTCCCCGGATCCAATTTGGCGGTCATGGTAGTTCGACTCCTTTCGTTTTAAGAGCGGCGGCGAGTGCATGGGTCGCCCGTGAACAGTGGGTTTTTACACTTCCCTCGGTGCAGCCCATCGCTGCGGCTGTTTCAATAGTATCCAGTCCTTCCCAATAACGCAGCAGGAATGCTTCACGTTGACGAGCCGGAAGTTCGCTCAGTGCCTTTTCAATCAATGCAATGAGTTGCTGCTGCTGCAGGGAGGCGTCCGGCGCGGCAGGGGCTGACTGGTTTTCGCTGTCCTCAAGAATATCCAGCGGATCGAATTCTTCTTCCTCATGCTTCGATTGCATGCCGGAAAACAGGGTAACCCAGGCGTTTCGGACCTTTTGCCTGCGGTAATGATCGCGGATGGTGTTTTGCAGTATGCGCTGGAATAACAGCGGCAGTTCTTCGGCCGGCTTATCGCCGTATTTTTCCGCGAGCTTGAGCATCGCATCCTGAACGATGTCCAACGCAACCTGGGCATCGCGCACAGCAAAGACTGCATGCTTGTATGCCCTGCGTTCGACACTGCTGAGGAATTGGCTTAATTCGGCGGAAGTACTCAGTTTTTCACCTCATGCATGTGTGAGCATGTTAGCAAATTGTCATTGTTGTCGCTTGAAACCATACCGATAGCACGACATAGGTTGACCAAAGCGCCGCTAACCATTATCTTACACGGTCTTTTTTGGCTTAAATCCAAGGTGTTCGTAATGGGGTATTCGTGATGGAGTTGACCGGCGCGGAAATCGCGATCCGCTGTTTGCAGGAAGAAGGTGTTGAATACATATTCGGCTACCCGGGCGGCGCGGTACTGCATATATATGACTCACTGTTTCAGCAGGACAAGGTCAAGCATATATTAGTTCGCCATGAGCAGGCGGCGGTACATGCTGCCGATGGCTATGCGCGTTCTTCGGAGAAAGTGGGCGTGGCCTTGGTCACTTCCGGCCCGGGGATCACCAATGCGGTTACGGGCATAGCCACTGCATACATGGACTCCATCCCATTGGTTATCATCAGCGGTCAGGTTCCCAGTTATGCCATCGGAGAAGACGCATTTCAGGAGGTCGACGCGGTAGGCATTACCCGGCCCTGCGTAAAACACAATTTTTTGATCAAGGACGTGAAGGATATTGCCCCGACCATCAAGAAGGCATTCTATCTGGCCAAGACAGGACGCCCTGGCCCGGTGCTGGTTGATATTCCGAAAGACATATCCAATCACAAGACCGAATTTTCTTATCCGAACAGCGTAACTATCCGCTCCTACAATCCGGTCGGCAAGGGTGATCCTGAGCAGGTCAAGCGCGCAGCACAATTATTGCTGGGAGCCAAACGTCCGGTGATATACAGCGGCGGCGGTGTAGTACTGTCTGGCGGATCGCCACAGTTGACCGATCTGGTGCGCCTGCTCGGTTTTCCCTGCACCAATACCCTGATGGGTTTGGGCGGTTATCCGGCCACCGATAAACAGTTCCTCGGGATGCCGGGGATGCATGGTACCTATGAGGCGTGCATGGCAATGCAACATTGTGATGTGTTGATCGCAGTCGGTGCGCGCTTTGACGACCGCGTGGTCGGCAACGTCGAACATTTCGCCCAGGTTCCGCGCAAGATCATTCATCTCGATATCGATCCATCCTCCATCGCCAAACGGGTCAAGGTGGACGTGCCGGTGGTCGGCGATCTGAAACTGGTGCTGGATCAATTGCTGGGAGAATTGCGCAACAGCAAGCGCAAGCCTGATGCGAAAGATCTGGCTGCATGGTGGAAGCAGATAGATGAATGGCGCGTCAAGGGCGGAGGGCTGCGCTATAAAAATTCCAGCGAAATCATCAAGCCTCAATTCGTGATCGAGAAGCTCTACGAGATCACCAGAGGGGATGCGTTCGTCACTTCGGATGTCGGCCAGCATCAAATGTGGGCAGCGCAGTATTACAAGTTCAACAAGCCGCGCCGCTGGATCAACTCTGGCGGCCTCGGCACGATGGGATTTGGTTTGCCTGCCGCAATGGGCGTGCAACTGATCAATCCGGGTGCAACAGTGGCATGTGTCACCGGCGAGGGCAGCATACAGATGAACATACAGGAGCTATCCACCTGCAAGCAGTTCCATTTGCCGATCAAGCTGGTGTCGCTCAACAACCGTTATCTGGGCATGGTGCGGCAATGGCAGGAATTCTTCCACGGTAACCGCTATTCGGAATCCTACATGGATGCCTTGCCGGATTTCGTGAAACTGGCCGAGGCATACGGGCATATCGGAGTGCGCATTGACAAGCCTTCCGATGTCGAACCGGCATTGAAAGAGGCCTTTTCACGGAAAAGCGATCTGGTGTTCATGGACTTCCAGACCGACCCGACGGAAAACGTGTTTCCGATGGTGCCGGGTGGCAAGGGCCTGTCGGAAGTGATTTTGTCGGAGGATCTGTAATGCGCCACATCATTTCTCTGCTGATGGAAAACGAAGCTGGCGCCTTGTCGCGTGTTGCGGGACTGTTCTCGGCACGCGGTTACAACATCGAGTCGCTGGCGGTTGCGCCGACTGAAGATCCCACATTGTCTCGCATGACCATCGTCACCAGCGGTTCGGATGCGGTCATCGAGCAGATCAACAAGCAGCTCAACAAGCTGATCGACGTGGCGGCGGTGATGGATCTGAGCGAAGGAGAGCATCTTGAACGCGGGCTGATGCTGGTCAAGGTACGCGCTCTCGGCAAAGACCGCGAAGAGCTGAAACGAATGACTGACATCTTCCGGGGCCGCATAATCGATGTCTCGGACAATACTTACACTATCGAACTTACCGGAACCGGTCATAAACTGGACAGCTTCCTGCAGGCGATAGACCACAGCCTAATTCTTGAAACGGTGCGTACCGGGGCATCCGGCATCGGACGAGGCGAACGGATTTTGAAACTTTAATTATTTAAATGAGGACAACATGAAAGTTTATTACGACAAAGACGCGGATCTATCCCTGATCAAGGGCAGGCAAGTGACCATCATTGGCTACGGCTCGCAGGGCCATGCACATGCCCAGAATCTGAAGGAATCCGGCGTCAATGTGACGGTCGGCCTGCGCAAAGACGGTGCTTCATGGAGAAAGGCGGCCAGCGCAGGACATCAGGTGATGGAAATCGCCGATGCGGTGAAGAATGCCGATGTGGCGATGATATTGCTGCCGGACGAGCAACAGGCCGAGATCTACAACAAGCTGGTGGCGCCGAATCTGAAAAAGGGCGCGGCTCTTGCATTTGCTCATGGTTTCAATGTGCATTACAACCAGATCGTGCCGCGCGAAGATGTGGATGTCATCATGATCGCGCCAAAGGGACCGGGACACACCGTTCGCTCCGAATATCTGAAGGGCGGCGGCGTGCCCACACTGATAGCGGTGTTTCAGGACAAATCCGGCAAGGCCAAGGACATTGCGCTGTCCTATGCGGCAGCCAACGGCGGCACCAAGGGCGGCGTGATCGAGACCAACTTCCGCGAAGAAACCGAAACCGACCTGTTCGGCGAACAAGCGGTGTTGTGCGGCGGTGCGGTGGAACTGGTCAAGGCCGGTTTTGAAACCTTGACCGAAGCGGGATATGCGCCGGAAATGGCCTATTTCGAATGCTTGCACGAGCTGAAGCTGATCGTCGACCTGATGTACGAGGGCGGCATTGCCAACATGAACTACTCGATTTCAAACAATGCCGAATACGGTGAATATGTCACCGGCCAGCGCGTGATAGGAGCAGAAGCGCGCGCCGCAATGAAGGAAGCGCTGAAGAATATCCAGAACGGCTCCTATGCCAAGCAATTCATCCAGGAAGGCCGCACCAATTATCCCGAGATGACGGCACGCCGCCGTTTGAATGCCGAGCATCCAATCGAAAAAGTCGGCGCTCAGTTGCGTACGATGATGCCATGGATCAGCAAGAACAAGCTGGTCGATCAATCAAAAAATTAGTGAGAGGTGAAAAGTGGAAGGTGAAATGTTATTGCGTTTCATCTTTCATCGATTTTTCATTTCACATTTTGCGTTTCACCTTCCACTATGAATCAATATCCCCACCCGATCATTGCCCGCGAGGGCTGGCCGTTTCTGGCCGCTACGATAATTCTTTCGGCTGCTGCCACGTTTTGGTGCGCTGCATGGTCCATCCCTCTGTGGATCATCACCGTGTTCGTGTTGCAATTCTTCCGCGATCCTCCGCGAGAAATTCCCTTGGGAGCAGGTGCGGTGCTGTCGCCGGCGGACGGACGCATCGTCGCGGTGGAGCGCGTCAACGATCCCTACGTGCAGCGCGAGGCGATCAAGGTCAGCGTGTTCATGAACGTGTTCAACGTGCATTCCAACCGCAGCCCGGTGGACGGCACGGTGCAGCAGGTCTGGTATTACCCGGGCAAGTTCGTGAATGCCGATTTGGACAAGGCCTCGACCGAAAACGAGCGTAACGCGGTATGGCTCAAAACAGCCAACGGTACCGACATAACCTCGGTGCAAGTGGCTGGCCTTATCGCGCGGCGTATCCTTTGCTACGTCAAGGCGGGTGATGTACTGACGCGCGGACAACGCTATGGCTTTATCCGCTTCGGTTCGCGCGTGGATGTATATGTTCCGTTGAGTGCCAATGTCAAGGTCAGCATTGGCGACAAGGTGTCGGCAACTACAACCATCTTGGCAGTGCTTGCGTAAAACGGTTATTCTTGCCGCATGGACGAATTCAATACTCGCAAACCGATGAATCTGCGCCGGCGCGGCATTTATTTGTTGCCCAACCTGTTCACGACTGGCGCGTTGTTCGCGGGCTTCTATGCCATTGTGCAGGCGATGAACAGCCGTTTCGAATTTGCCGCCGTGGCGATTTTTATTGCCATGGTGCTGGACGGGCTGGACGGGCGCGTGGCCAGGCTGACGCATACCCAAAGCGAATTCGGCGCCGAATACGACAGTCTTTCTGATATGGTTTCGTTTGGTGTTGCGCCTTCTCTGGTGGTTTACGAATGGGCATTAAAAGGGCTGGGGAAATGGGGCTGGTTTGCGGCTTTTATCTATTGTGCAGCCACCGCGTTGCGTCTGGCGCGCTTCAATACCAATATCGACGTGGTGGACAAACGTTTTTTCCAGGGTTTGCCCAGTCCGGCCGCGGCGGCGCTGATAGCCGGATTTGTCTGGGTGATGCACGACTACGAAATCAGCGGCGAATCAGTGCATTGGTATGCGGCAGCACTAGCCGTATTTGCCGGATTGAGCATGGTCAGCAATCTGCCTTTCTACAGCTTCAAAGACCTGAACATGCGTAAGAGTGTGCCGTTCGTGGCGATTTTTCTGGCTGCATTGTTCTTGATTTTTATTTCCAGCTACCCGCCCGGGGTGTTGTTCGGCCTGTTCATGTGCTATGCGCTATCAGGCTATGTAATGTGGGTGTGGCGGAAACGCCACAAGCAGCCACCCATTGCGTGAGACGTTAAAACTGGTTATATTGCATTCATGCATTTTTCTACCCACATCGCAATACTCCATTCTACGTTCAGCCTGCTGGCTGCGCTGCTTCTGCGCGGCGCGCGCTAACCCATACCTAACAGTTTGAAATAAGCGCGGTCACCGTAGCGGTTCCGCAGGTTAGATCTATTTGCAGTGGAGATAAGCATGACAGGAAAATTGATAATTTTTGACACGACCTTGCGTGATGGCGAGCAAAGTCCCGGTGCGGCCATGACCATGGACAAGAAGATCCGTATCGCCCGTCAATTGGAAAAGCTGGGTGTGGACATCATCGAGGCCGGCTTCGCCGCAGCCAGTCCGGGCGATTTCGAGGCGGTGCGAGCCGTGGCCGAATCCGTCAAGGATTCCACGGTGTGTTCGCTGGCGCGGGCGATAGAGAATGACATTCGCCGTGCCGGCGAAGCCATCCGGCCAGCCAGTTCCGGGCGCATCCATACCTTTATTGCCACCAGCCCCATCCACATGCAGCACAAGTTGCGCATGACACCCGATCAGGTAGTCGAGCATGCAGTCAGGGCGGTGAAGTGGGCATTGGAATACACCGACGATGTGGAATTTTCCGCCGAGGATGCGGTACGCTCCGACCTGGATTTTCTGGTGCGCGTATTCGATGCGGCGATCAAGGCCGGTGCCAAAACGTTGAATGTTCCGGACACGGTGGGTTACTCCATTCCGGGATTGTGGGGCGAGCGCATCAAGCAATTGATAAAGCGCGTGCCCCATTCCGACACCGTGGTCTGGTCCACCCATTGCCACAACGATCTGGGTTTGGCGGTGGCCAACTCGTTGGCTGCGGTGATGAATGGCGTGCGCCAGGTTGAATGCACTATCAACGGGCTGGGTGAGCGTGCCGGGAATGCATCATTGGAGGAGATCGTAATGGCGGTGAGAACCCGCCGCGATGTTTTCAACCTGGATACACGCATCGACACGAGACAAATCGTACCCACCTCAAAGCTGGTTTCCAGCATAACTGGTTATCCGGTGCAGCCGAACAAGGCGATCGTCGGAGCGAACGCGTTCGCCCACGAATCCGGCATTCATCAGGACGGCGTTATCAAGCACAGGGAGACATACGAGATCATGCGTGCCGAGGATGTGGGCTGGAATGCCAACAAGTTGTCTCTGGGCAAGCTTTCCGGCCGCAATGCATTGCGCCAACGCTTTGCAGCATTGAACATCGAGTTTGCTTCTGAAGAACTCTTCAATGCGGCGTTCGAGCGTTTCAAGGAATTGGCTGATCGCAAGCACGAGATTTTCGATGAGGATTTGCAGGCGCTGGTCAGCTATGAGGCGGTGGCTCAGGTAAGCGAGCATTATCGCCTGGTGGCAATGGGCGCGCATTCAGAGACCGGTGTGTTGCCGGTGGCGCGTGTAGTGATGAGCATGGATGGTGTCGAGCACCAGGCTGATGCGCAGGGTGGCGGACCCGTGGATGCGACTTTCAAGGCAATCGAGAAGATCGTCAGGAGTGGCACCAAGTTGCAACTGTATTCGGTCAATAACATCACCAGCGGAACCGATGCCCAGGGCGAGGTGACGGTGCGGCTGTCCAAGGATGGTCGTATCGTGAACGGGCAGGGTGCGGATACAGACATCGTGGTGGCCTCTGCCAAGGCTTACCTGAATGCGCTGAACAAGCTGCACGGCAAGCAGGAGCGGGCCCATCCGCAGGTGTGAGCCGGATGCCATTGTTTGGCCGCTTGACTCACCCGGGTGTGCCGTTCGTCGGTTGGTCGGTGGACACTACAACTACTGTAAGCTAAGCTGATTTTGGTTCATCTATAGTTACGTTTGAAATGATCTGAAAACCACAGAAAGGCTATCGTCATGAAAAAGAGCTTGTTGTTATGTGTGCTGGGCTGTTTTGTCCAACCTGTATTGGCTGCGAACATCAATAACCTGGGCGGTCTGGGCCAGGCAGAATTCAAGTTGTTTTCGGAAGATCTTGGATCTGCTCTTAGTTACAAGGGCGTCATACCGGCAGAACCACTGGGTGTTACCGGGTTCGATCTGGGACTGGAAGTGACTGCTACGGAAATGAAGAATTCAGCGCTTTGGACGACAGCGACAAGTGGCGGAAGTGCGCTGAGTACTTTGGTTGTGCCGAAGTTGCATGCCCATAAAGGCCTGCCACTTAACATCGATGTAGGATTGTTTTATTCCAGTGTGCCGACTACCAATATCAAACTGTACGGCGGGGAACTGCGCTACGCGATCCTCGAAGGTGGCACGGCCACCCCTGCAGTTGCGATTCGCGGTTCGTTCAGCAAGTTGACCGGGGTGGACCAGCTCTCCTTCGGCACCAAGGGTCTGGACGTTTCCATCTCCAAGGGCTTTGCGATGTTCACGCCATACGCGGGGGTGGGTAACGTCTGGGTAGACAGCACTCCTAACGGGGTAGGTTTAGCCAAAGAGTCGTTCACACAATCCAAATTTTTTGTTGGCGGGAATCTTAATTTCGGGCTTACCAACCTTGCTCTGGAATACGACAAAACCGGCTCGGCACAATCCTACACTGTCAAACTCGGCTTCCGTTTCTAGCCGGTCGCAATCCATAAAAAAGCCACACTCCACTCGCCCATCGACACAGGGAGAGCGGAGTGTGCCGAATATTTCTTCAATCCTGGTTATTTCCCTGTCATTCGCAAGGCAAGCACAATAATACCTGCTTCTGAGCCAGATACAGGTTACCGGAGAACCGGGAGTTGCATTACGAGCTATTGTTTGGCGGCCGCGCCATCTCAACCAGAGCTGTCCTTGCCTGTTGGGCATCAGTCACTGGTTGCGCAAAATCAAACCGCAGCACCTGGCCATCGGCGCGCACATCGAAACCGTCGATATCTATGCCCAGCATTGCCACATCCAGCACCGTGCATTGGCGGAAGTGGCTGCAGTAGTTGCGCATAGTGTCCAGATGATCAGAGTTCATGTGCGCGATCACGTCTGATTCCTGTTCGATCAATGGGTAGCGCTGTACCGCGTAATTTTCCATGTCTACCCAGTGAATCCGGCCAAATCCGCCGATATAGCGGATCGCCATAGGGCGGATCCGATAGAAGGAAAAGTCATGCATCGCGAAGTAACTTCCGGCTTCCGGGAAGTAGCGCAAATAGCGCTGGCCGGCCCGCTCGCGATCAGCTTCCGGTTCGGCTTTTCCAAGCACTGTGACGCGTCCCTGGGTCTGGATATGCGGGTCGCGCTGGTCATGAGTAATCATGCTGACGCGAGGATCATGCAGGATATTCTTGGTATGTTCGGCGAGCGTGCTGATCAGGATCAGCAGGCTGCCGTCGTGATCCACCAGATAGGGTGTGATCGAGCCGAACGGATATCCGTCGAATTTTTTTGAGATGGTGCTGAGCACACCATAGCGATGGGCGCGCAACATCAGTCTTGCTTCCCGTGCGTTGTTCATGAACACCTCATGAGGAGAGCTTCAGGGCGGTGCGCGCCAGGCGTTTGCCGAGCACAATGCACAGTTGCTTTTCATCTGCAGTGACCGGCTGATCGTTGGCGAGCCCGGCGACATGGCTTGCTCCATAAGGAGTGCCTCCGCTCCGGGTGGTGCCGAGTTCCGCTTCGGAGTAGGGCAGGCCGACGATGATCATACCGTGATGCAGCAACGGCAGCATCATCGACAGCAAAGTGCTTTCCTGGCCGCCGTGCATGGTGCCGGTCGAGGTGAACAGTGCGGCGGGTTTGCCGACCAACGCATTTTTCATCCATAATCCGCCGGTACCGTCCCAAAAGTATTTCATAGCAGATGCCATGTTGCCGAATCGTGTCGGACTTCCCAGAGCCAGGCCGATGCATTCCTCGAGATCTCGCAATTCGACGTAGGGTGCACCATTATCCGGGATGCCCGGTTCAGTTGTTTCGCAGACCGTGGAGATTTTGGGTACAGTGCGCAACCGGGCACTTGCGCCGACGACTTGCTCCACGCCGCGTGCGATCAGTTGTGCCATTTGCCGTGTCGCGCCGTGCTGGCTGTAATACAGTACCAGAATTTCGTTTTTGGTGACCATGGGCTAATTATAGGGAAACTGTCAGGCTATGCTGAAGAATTTGAAAGATCTCCGGACTCTGATCCGCTTCATCGCGGTGCGCTTCGGCCAGGATAGATGTAGCCAAACCGCCGCGAGTCTGACATTTACTACACTGTTATCACTGGTCCCATTGATGACCATTGCCTTGACAATGTTCTCTGCATTTCCGGTATTCGAGAATTTTTCTGCTCAGTTCAAGGCATATCTGCTGGATAACTTGATGCCGGAGACCGCCGGAGTGGTTATTACACGGTATATGCAGCAATTTACCGAAAGTGCGGCCCGCCTTACCACGGTAGGGATAGGTTTTTTGGTGCTTACGGCCTTGTCGATGATGATGACCATAGACCGCGCATTCAATATCATTTGGCGCGTGGCAAGACCCCGGCCGCTGGCCAGGCGCTTGGTGGTCTACTGGGCGGTGCTTACCCTTGCGCCTTTGTTGCTCGGGGCAAGCCTGTCGCTGACCTCATGGCTGATCGGTTTGTCCATGGGTTACGCCAAACATATTCCGCAATTTGGCATCGGCGTGCTGAAAATATTGCCGGTAGTGTTCGCGACGCTGGCATTCGCATTGTTGTTCCGGCTCGTGCCGAACCGTTATGTGCCTCGCAGTCATGCACTGATCGGCGCTCTGATAGCCGCTGTACTGTTTGAGACCATGAACCGGATATTCGGCTACTACGTCAGTCATTTCAATACCTACAAACTGGTGTATGGCGCATTTGCCAGTGTGCCGATCTTCCTGATGTGGATATACCTGTCCTGGCTGACTATCCTGTTGGGAGCGGTAATCGCGGCATCACTTTCGCATTGGCGTACCCCAGCTGAGCAACAGGAGTCGGCCACCACCCAGTTGCTGGACGCACTGCGGGTATTACAGATCATGGTGGAAGGTTTTCAGCTGGGAAAAGTGAACACGTTTCCGGCGATGTCGAAGTTGCTGCGTATTGGCTATGACAATCTTGAAAAGATACTCGAAAAGCTGGCCAGCGCCAACATCGTGCGCAAAGCTGAAGGGCAAGGCTGGCTGTTGATGCGCGATGCAAGAAGTATTCGTGCCAGCGAATTGCTGCACTTGTTCGTGCTGGAGCGGGTAGCGTCTACCGATGAGCAAAGTGACGATCCTTTGCGCAAATGGTTTCTTTCCTGTGTGGCACAGCTCAGAAAAAATACGGATATCAGTTTGCAGGAACTTATTGCGCGCACCTAAGAAACGTTGCTGGCAGATTTGCTGGGCAAACTGTTGCCATTCCGAAGATGTGGCCGTGTTTCGCTGGCGCATCAGTGGGTGAGTTTTGCGGGTGAAATTTTATCCGTGCTTGCCCATGGTTTATAATTACACCTTGTACTCGTCGATATTAATTAGGAGCCCAGCGTGAATTTTCTTGAAAAGTTGTTTGAAGGAACATTGTGGAACAGCCGTTTTGTGATCATTGCTGCGGTGGTGGGCAGTTTGCTTGCTGGATTCGCGATTTTCTACATGGCCACTGTGGATGTGGTTTATCTGTTTGAACACGCATTGCATTATGCCGATTCAAGTCTCACCGAGGAGGCCCGAAAGTCGCTGCATGACAGTACTGTCTCGCATATCGTGGAAGTGGTGGACGGCTATCTGCTGGCTATAGTGATGCTGATCTTTTCACTGGGTTTGTATGAGTTGTTCATCAGCGATATCGATCAAGCCCATGGCAGCAAGTCTTCCAGCAAGATTCTGGTCATCAATAACCTGGATGATCTGAAGTCGCGCTTGGCAAAAGTCATTTTGATGATCCTGATCGTCACGCTGTTCGAGGAAGCGTTGAACATGAAACTGAGCACTCCTCTGGATCTGGTTTACCTCGGTGCGAGCATCGCCCTGATTTCGCTTGCGCTGTATTTGACCCATGCATCCGAACATGGCGTCAGTCTCGAACCCGCGGATGAGGAGAGGACAACTGAAAAAAGTACCCATTAGCCCCGCGGCTCTTCAAGTCTTGGGACCGTCCTTGCTGGGACTATATATGATGCTCGCGCTATTGTTGCTGGCATGCTTGCCTATCAGCTACGCAGCCGACTTCGTACTGGAAGATATTCAAGGCAGGACACATCGCCTGGCGGATTACCGCGGCAAATGGGTGTTGGTGAACTTCTGGGCGACTTGGTGCTCCCCTTGCCTGAACGAAATTCCCGAATTGAGCAGTTTGCACAATGCCCACAAGGACACGGATTTGCTGGTGATCGGGATAGCCTTGCAATCGGGGACGCGCAAAAAAGTGGCCGATTTTGCCAAGGCTCATGACATAAGTTATCCGGTGGTGCTGGGTGACTTCAAAATATCCAGGCAAATCGGCGCAGTGGATGTATTGCCGTCCAGCTATCTGTACAACACTAAGGGCGAACAGGTGGGTTATCAGGCAGGTGTGGTGACGCGCGCCGGCATCGAGGCTTACATCAATAACAAAAAACTCAACTAGTCGGGTCTAGGCGGCTGCTAACGGTGGGTTTGGGCAATGACCAATGGTTGCGCCAGGCGGCATGTACCAGGTTAGGGTATCCCGGTTTGCCCAGACTGCCGTTGTAGCGACCCAGCGCACGGTACAGGTTGCCCTTCTCGATATCCAGGTAGTGACGCAGAATGGTGCAACCGTAGCGCAAATTGATACGTGGATTGAACAGGTTGTGGTCAGCCGTGCCGATTTGTTTTACCCAGAATGGCATCACTTGCATATACCCGCGCGCACCCGCACGCGACACCGCATATTTCTTGAAACCGCTTTCCACTTCGATCAAACCCAGCACCAGTTGTGGGTCAAGCCCGGCCCGGCTGGCTTCGTAATGCACGGTCTTTAGAAAGTCCATGCGGAACTCCGCATCCGGCAGGCGATCCTTCAAACGCCGCGACATATCCATCAGCCAAACATCTGCTTCATACTGCGAGGAGAAAGCGAGTTTCGGCTCGTTCAGATCCGACACGCTGTGATGCAGAACTGCACGGACGCTAGCGGAAAGCGGCGTGTAGACTTGCGCGCCAGCATGAGCGCTGGAAGCGAACAGCATGCCAACCAGACAAGCACGCAAGGCCGGATAGTGTGAACATGAAAGTATTTTCAGTTGCATGTTCTGGATTTTAAGAATTCTTGCGCGTTTTGCAAGGGGATGGATTGTGCAGCAGTGTCCTGTCTGCCCTGGTATTCCACCATTCCCCGCTTAAGGCTGCGTTCACCGATGACCACGCGGTGCGGGATACCAATCAACTCCATATCGGCAAACATCACCCCGGGACGCTCGTCACGGTCATCCAGCAAAACCTCGATGTCGGCGGATTGCAACTCCGCATACAGATGTTCCACAGCTTTGCGCACGGCATCACTTTTGCCGATACCGATCGGAACCAAGGCAATCTGGAAAGGTGCCATCGCAATCGGCAATACAATACCGCGTTCGTCGAAGTTCTGTTCGATGGCGGCTGCGACGATGCGCGATACGCCGATACCGTAGCAACCCATTTCGACGATTTGCGTTTTGCCATGCGCATCCAGAAAAGTTGCCTTGAGAGCTTCGGCATATTTGGTGCGCAACTGGAAGATATGGCCGACTTCGATGCCCCTGCATATCTCCAATGTGCCCTTGCCGTCCGGAGACGGGTCACCTTCGACCACATTGCGGATATCTGCGATCATGTCTGGCTCTGGCAGGTCGCGATTCCAGTTCACTCCGGCAGTGTGGAACTTTGGGCGGTTTGCCCCCACCACGAAGTCACTCATGGCAGCCACGGTGCGATCCGCGATAACCCGGATCTTCGTTCTGTCGATGCCCACCGGACCAAGGAAGCCGGGCGGACAGTTGAAACTGGCGCGGATCTCTTCATCCGATGCGAAGCGAAAATCGGCGAGGCCGGGCAGCTTGCTTGCCTTGACTTCGTTCAGGCTGTGGTCGCCGCGCAACAGCAGGATGTGCAGTTTGCCGGCCGAGATGACTGCAATAAGCTTCACCGTGCGTTGCAATGGTATTCCAAGCAATTCCGCCACTTGTTCGCATGTGGTCTGTCTCGGTGTTTCGACATCACGCATCGATTCGGTTGCTGCGGTACGTGAAATCGCCGGGGCTACGGCTTCCGCAAGTTCCACATTGGCGGCGTAATTGGAAGATGGACAGTAAGCCAGCGCGTCTTCGCCCGCATCTGCCAACACATGAAACTCATGCGAGCCGCTACCGCCGATCGCGCCGGTATCGGCCGCGACCGCGCGGAACTTCAGCCCCAATCTGGTGAAGATGCGGCTGTATGTGTCATGCATTACGCGGTAGGTCTGTTCCAGGCTGGCAAAGTCGGCGTGAAATGAATAGGCATCCTTCATCAGGAATTCGCGCGCGCGCATCACCCCGAATCGCGGACGCACTTCGTCGCGGAACTTGGTCTGGATCTGGTAGAAATTGACCGGCAACTGGCGATAACTGCGGATTTCGCGGCGAGCAATGTCGGTGATCACTTCCTCGTGGGTCGGGCCGAAGCAGAACTGATTGTCGTGCCGGTCTCTTATTTTTAGCATCTGCGGACCGAATACATCCCAGCGTCCGGTTTCCTGCCAAAGCTCTGCGGGTTGTACTGCGGGCATCAACAATTCGATCCCTCCGTTCCTGTCCATCTCCTCGCGTATCACGCTTTCAACCTTGCGCAACACACGCAGCCCGAGCGGCATCCAGGTATACAAGCCGCTGGCCAGCTTCTTGATGTAACCGGCACGCAGCATCAGTTTGTGGCTGGGAAGCTCCGCTTCGGAAGGGGCTTCCTTGAGTGTGGAGATGAAAAATTGAGAAACGCGCATGGTAAACACTGCCCGGTAATATGATTGATGCAGCAATTTTACAGGGAATGCATGCTTTTAGTCTTGTTCATCCTGAAGCAACTGGCAAGGCCATCGCAGATGATGCGTTCGAAGGGTTGGGCAAAAGCATTGGATTGTCTTTTCATTGCCGATGAAATGTGAAAGAATCAAAACATTAATATTTAACGAATAGAGTAGCAAATGATAGACCGAGACGGCTACCGCCCGAATGTCGGCATCATAATCACGAATGACTTGAATCAGGTGTTCTGGGGAAAACGGGTACGCCAGCATGCATGGCAATTTCCCCAAGGCGGCATACAGCATGGCGAGACACCCGAGCAGGCGATGTACCGCGAGTTGCACGAAGAAGTCGGCTTGTTGCCGGAGCATGTGAAGATACTCGGACGCACCCGCGACTGGATGCGTTATGAGGTTCCGCAAAGCTGGAGCAAACGGGAATCCCGCGGCGGGTATCGCGGCCAGAAACAGATCTGGTATCTGTTGCGTTTGATAGGTCGTGATTGTGATGTGTGTCTTCGCGCAAGTTCACATCCTGAGTTTGATGCATGGCGCTGGAATGATTACTGGCTTGATATAAATGCAGTTATAGAGTTCAAGCGCGAAGTGTATACGATGGCACTTAACGAACTGGTTCGTTATCTTCCTTCGCCTATTCACAATACCCCGCATCTCCATAAAGCTCAGAAGTAATTTTCGAGTTTCGTGAGGGTTTAAGGCGTATAAGACCACCGTTATATTAAAAGCCTTATTGCAGAGATCGGGTTTGGGCCGATTTATCTATGGCAACAAAATGGTTCAAGTGATGATGGTTCACTTGAAATTTCACTTTGGGCAAAATTCATGTTTAAACTGCCACATCAAGTCGCACTTATCGGGTTGTTGCTTGGTGTTGCCGGCTGCTCTACCGTCAGGGATGAGGCGAATCCGGACGCGGGTTGGTTCGGGAGCGACAGCACGTTGCATACAATTTCCAGGCAGAAATTGGCCGGTGACAAGGTGCAAACACCGATCAGGTATGCCGCCACCCTGCAAATCAGCAGATATACGGATCAGCGCAAACAGGTTAATCCACGTTTGCTCGGAATCAGCACTGAGCTTGTTCGCGGGATAAGTGGCAGCCAGCTGCTGATCGACCAGGATGTCGCGGACCTGGTAACGTCGGCGATCAAAACACAATTCGAAGCAGAAGGTTTCCGAATGCTGGAACAGGGAGGTGCCGGAGCAGCCATGTTCGAAGTGTCCGGGACGATCAAAGCATTAAGCCTGAACGTCAAATACCGTGACGAGATCAACATCGCCATCGAGACTACCGTGAAGGATTTGCGCAACGGGGCGCTGGTCTGGTCCGGCTTGGTGACGGAGAAGCACGATCGCTTTGCCGGTGTTTCCGGAAACAACAAGGACGACGTGGTCGACTACCTGAGTAAGGAACTGAACATCGCAAGCAACAAAACCGTTGCGGCAGTCAGCACTGCATTGATGTCTGCTTATCCGCATTTGTTCAGTCTGACCGGCGGTATGCAGGCAATTCCAGGAGTATCGATTTATGCCGTTCCGGCTGCAGCCGAGCCTGCACCGGGGATTCCCGCCGACACCATACCCCCCGCCGAAACTCAGACTGGCAGTGTTGCGCCCCTCTCCAAAAAGACGCCCGTCAGTACGGGTTTGCTGGTGGTGAATACCAGTCCGTCACGCGCCAGGGTGTACGTTGACGGGGTGTACTATGGCTTGTCTCCGCTGCGGGTGGAAATGGAGCCGGGCATACATGCTGTCGAAGTGAAGCAACAAAAATACAAAACGATGAGCGAAAAAGTATCGGTGCGTAGGGGCGATACTACCGAGATGGAATTGAGTCTGGATCGCCGACTTCAGCCGGAATGAAGGAGCGCCCGCACTGCCGACATTGTCAATGTTTGCCGGTGCTACCGAATCCGCCACTACCGCGTGCACTCAACGGAAAATCTTCCACTATGTTGAATCGAGCCTGCATCACCGGCACTATGATCAGTTGAGCCATACGTTCCATCGGCATCAGCGTGAACGGGATTTGGCTGCGGTTCCACAACGAAACGAAGATCTGTCCCTGATAGTCCGAGTCAATCAGACCAACCAGGTTGCCGAGTACGATGCCGTGCTTGTGTCCCAGACCGGAGCGAGGCAGTATCATTGCGGCATAGCCGGGATTGCTCAGGTGTATGGCGATCCCGCTTGGTATGAGTTCGCACTGCTTGGGTTGTATGACCATGTTGCGGTCTATGCACGCGCGCAGGTCTATCCCCGCCGAGCCCGCTGTCGCATATCCGGGGAGATTGTCATGCAGCCGGTGGTCAAGAACTTTTACATCTATGGAGACTTGATCTGTTGGGGTGATTTGTTTCATTTGCCTGCCTCTTTATAACGTTGTGCAATATGCTGCATCAATTGTCTTGCCAGCGTCAGTTTGTTGGCGTGCGGAAGAATATGGCTGCCGCTGTCATCAAATAACGCCAGTTCGCTGTCGTCGTTGCCTATGGCCTGCTGCGCGAGATTGCCCACTAGCAACGGCAGTTTTTTCAAGAGGCGCTTCTGCTCGGCATGTTCGGCGAGCTTCTCTGTTTCGGCGGCGAACCCCACGCAGAACGGCGGATTCGGCAGGTTTGCGACATATCCCAGAATGTCCGGGTTAGGCACAAGCTCCAACATGAGATTGTTCGCGCCCCTCTTTATTTTTTGAACACTGGGTTGTGCGACACGGTAATCGGCAACCGCCGCCACGCCGATGAAAATGTCGCAATCGGCCACATGATGTTTCACCGCTTGGAACATTTCTTCGGCACTCTGCACATCGACGCATTGCGCATCCTGCGGCTTGGCAAGCGCAGACGGTCCTGACACCAGCACAACCTCGGCACCCTGTTCCAGGGCGGCACGCGCGATGGCGTAACCCATTTTCCCGGAGCTTAGATTGGTGATGCCGCGCACCGCGTCGATAGCCTCATAAGTCGGTCCGGCGGTGATCAGAATTCTTTTTCCGGAAAACTGCCCGGGCTGAAAAAAAACCGAAATTTCTTGAACCAGTTGTGCCGCCTCCAGCATTCGCCCCATCCCCTCCTCGCCGCAAGCTTGTTCACCGCTATCCGGTCCAAGCACCTGCACGCCATCGGCAATGAGCTGCCTGATGTTGCGTTGCGTGGCGGCATTCAGCCACATTTCGCGGTTCATCGCAGGTGCCACGATCAGCGGGCAATTGCGGGCCAGACACAAGGCGGACAGCAGATCATCCGCCAGGCCATGCGCCAGCTTGGCGATAAAATCCGCACTGGCGGGCGCAATCATGATCACGTCAGCGGCACGGCCAAGATTGATGTGTGCCATGCTGTTCGGGACATCCGCATCCCACTGGTCGGTGAACACCGGCTTGCCGGACAGACCTTGCATCGTGGTCGGTGTGATGAAATGGCAAGCTGCCTCGGTCATGACGACCTGCACTTCGATATTTTGCTTGATCAGCAGACGTACCAACTCCGCGGCTTTGTATGCCGCGATACCACCGGTGATACCGAGGATTATGCGATTCTCCTGAATTTTGTGGCTCTCTGACACGGTGCGCTTTGCGAGTTCTTGTTCCATAATGCTGCGTATCTTAACAAGAAATAGCCCGTCTGGGCTGGGAGGGGTTCATGGCAATCACAGATTGGCCTGAAGGCGAACGTCCGCGCGAAAAGCTCCTGCTGCGCGGCGCGTCATCTCTTTCCGATGCCGAGCTGTTAGCTATTTTTCTGCGCACAGGAGTGACCGGTAAAAGTGCGGTAGATCTGGCGCGCGAGTTGATCTCGCATTTCGGCAACCTCACGCAACTGTTTGCTTGCAGCGAGCGGGAATTCTGCGCCATACACGGCATGGGGCAAGCCAAGTTTGTACAGCTGCAAGCGGTGCTGGAAATGTCGCGGCGCGCATTGCAGGAAGAATTTCAGCGCGGCGACGCGCTGAATTCTCCGCGTGCTGTGCGTGACTATTTGCAGCTATTGCTGGGCGGGCGGCAGCAGGAGGTTTTTCTGGTGCTGTTCCTCGATACCCAGCATCGCGTGATTGCCTCGGAAGAATTGTTCCACGGCACGCTCAGCCAAACCAGCGTATATCCGCGCGAAGTGGTCAAGCGCGCACTGGCTCACAACGCGGCTGCAGTGATACTTGCGCACAACCATCCCTCCGGTGTCGCCGAACCCAGCCAGGCTGATCAATTGTTAACCGATGCGCTTAAACAGGCCTTAGGACTGGTGGACGTGCGCGTGCTGGATCATTTCGTGGTGGCGGTGGGGAAAACCCTATCATTCGCTGAAAGGGGATTGTTATGACTTCCGAGCTTGTTTTAAAATGTACCTAGTTTCTTAAAATTACTCATTTAATCAATGAGAAAATTGATTGATGCTGCATTCAGGTTTGGACTCCAGCATCCGTTATGCCACTCATCCAGTATTTCAACCACTCATCGGCAAGACTTTGACTAGAGTACCTGTTTGCCAATAATCTACGCTCACTTGGCAAACTTACCGAAAGGTAAGGACGCAAAGTCACCGGCCTAACGGAATCTATGGTAGCGGGACTGCGATACGGAATTTCGTCCGTGTCTCCATACCGTCATTCATAAACCATATTTCTCCTTAAGTGCCCTTGAAATTCGGGTAGAGGAGTATTCAAATGCGTGCGGATAATGCAAAACCAATAAAGAGGGCGCTGCTTCTGGTTTCGCTATTATTGACTGCGTGTGGAGGTGGCGCTAAAACAACTTGCACCTCCGCCCCTGCCCCTGCCCCTGCTCCTGTACCCGTTGTCACATCATCGGGTACAGATTTCTTCCTGACGCTGCCCAACCATCTTTGTGCCAGCTCTCCTTCTTCATGCAATATCCAGAATACCTCTGTTTCTAACAAGCTAATCGTGACTGCAGCTACAGCTACCACAGGTGAAGCAACATTTTACGGCGTGGTTACTCCATTTTCCGTACCAGCTGGCGGAGAAGTTGTGATTACGCTTAACCCGGTTTTTGATTCCATAATGAATAAATGGGTTGATGCAGTTCTCACAAATAATGAGGTGGTCGAAGCTAAGGGGATACATGTTACGGCATTATCGCCGGTATCCGTTCATGTGGTTTCTGAAACACCCTATACTGCCGATGGTTACCTGGCTCTGCCAACTGCAGGTCTCGGAACCAGTTATTACGTGATGTCATATGCCAGCACCGGCCAAATCGGATCGGAATTCGCTGTGGTGGCCACTCAGGACAATACATCCGTCACCATCACCCCCAAGGCAGCGGGCTCGACTAATCCGGCCAACGTACCGTTTACGGTCGTACTTAACATCGGGCAAACCTATCAATTTGAAAATCCGGCATACGATGACGTTACGGGAACACTCGTGACCGCTGATAAGCCTATTGCGGTGTTCAGTGGCCACCGATTTGCCAATTTGCCGTCCAGCTTTGGTTACGGTGACTATCTCGTCGAGCAACTCCCGGATGTGTCGATCTGGGGCAAGACTCACCACACGTCGCTGTTTAATGGCCGTTCAAGCTACACGGTGCGCGTCTTGGCGTCCCAGAACAATACCACCTTCACTTCCACAATACCGGCAGGCAATGCAGCCGCGATCGGAACCTTGAATGCCGGAGAGTTTAGGGATGTTGTTATGAGTGGTGTCGGCGAATTCATTTCCGATAAGCCGGTGCTTGTGGCTCAGTTCATGCACGGTTTTGCGGAGGATAATACCAAAGGTGATCCTAGCATGGTCATTGTTACCCCGGCGGAGCAAGGCATGATCGATTCCACTTTCGGGGTTCACGGTCTTGCAGGAACGACAGGGGCATTTATGAACGTGGTAACTAAAACAGCGGAACTTGCAAACCTGAAACTGGACAATGTAGCTGTAGACCTTGCACTTACACCATTCACAAAGGTTGGCGGAACAATCGACTATTCGACGGGCATGATACCGGTCACGCCCGGAGCGCACACCCTGCAAGGATCCGGTCCTTATAGCGCATTAGTCTATGACTATGGCATTGGGGGTAATGCGGTTTCCTATGCTTACCCTGTTGGGGCAAATCTCTCTGCGCCTGTAACCCAGACTGCTACACCTGCCAACTCATCTCCGGCGGTGTGCGTGAATAGTCAGGTCGCTGTGAGCAATCTATCAGACGATGATTCTGAACATGAAGAGCACGCCAGCATCGATCACCATGAAAATCATGAGCATGACGATGCTCATGATTTAGACGCGTAGTTGACAATTTCATGTATATTATCTTGATGAAACTGATAAACCTAGCAATCACTTCGATCTGGATATTATTCGGTTTGCTGACGGTTACATGTGGGGCGGCATATGCACAGGAAACCGGGCAAAAAGCGCGTCAGCGCTCCGGACTCTTGCCAGTGGGTCAGAAGGAGATTGATTCCTATGAGAAACTACTCCGCGAAGCCGATGCCTTGATCAGAAGCGGAAAGCCCGTAGATGCCTATGCTTTATTGGAACCGCTGGAATTCGAACATGCCGGCGAAGTGCGTTTTGACCATATGATTGGTATCGCAGCTCTGGATAGCGGCAAGCCGGACAAGGCAACGCTGGCCTTTGAGCGAATTTTGGCCGTCGATCCTGATTTTCCCGCTGCGCGGTTTGATATGGGAAAATCCTATTATCAAATGGGCGATTTGTCACGTGCCAAGATCGAGTTTGTAATTGCCTTGAAACAAAACCCTTCTGAAAAAGCGCGTGCCAGCATCGATAAATATCTGAATGATATTGCTTCCCGGGAAGCCGGTGCTAATACAGTCATTACCGGATTTGCAGCAGGAACAGTTGGGCATGATAGCAACGTCAATAGCTCCACCAGTCAGTCGCAAATCTTTGTTGATTTACCAGCGACTATTATCACGCTTGATCCAACCAACGTAAAAGTATCAGACAATTACTATGGGGTGGCCGCAGGTGCAGAAATCACTCACATGCAGAATGCAAATTTAGGTTTCTCTGCAGGAGCAGATCTGATAGAGCGCGGCAATATCACACAAAAGAGTTTTAACACACTCGGCCTGGATGCTCGAGCTGGAATGATAGTTGGTGCAAAAACCAATCGAATTCGCTTAGAGATGTTGGCCGGGAGGCGCACATTGGGCGGCTTGAAAAATTACGATACCACTGGCTTAAAAGCGGATTGGCGCCGTATGTTCAGTCCGAGCAATCAATTGAATGTGTTTGCCCAATATGTGCAATATCGCTATGCCGATCCGTATATGAAGCCGAATGATATTGACCAGCAGGCTGTAGGACTAGGCTGGCTACATGTGTTGGCTGACAGCAGGTCCTCACTGTCCGGCAGCATACATTACGGCACCGAGAATGATGTTTCGCCAATCATCAATGTCAATGTACCCGTATTCGGAACTATTATTGTTAATCCAGGCGGCGGGCGTAACGATGGCGCCAAACGTTTCAGCGGGATTCGTGCCGGCGGCTTAGTGTTCATCAACAAGACAACGGCACTGTTTTCCAGCGTAGGAATACAGGTGGGCGATTATGACAAAGTCAATTACTACTTTCTGCGCCAACGTCACGATCGTTTCTATGACCTGAAGTTCGGAGCTGATTGGCGTTGGGAAAAACTGTGGGCGCTGCGCCCTCAGTTAAGCTTTTTCAGGAACGTTTCAAATATTCCTGTCTACGCCTATGACCGAATGGATTTTTCACTGACTGTTCGCCGGGATTTTCGGTAATTCAACTGAGTGGAGGTGCGATCATGAACACCACAAAACTTTTCACCGCTTATATTAATATTATTTTAGCAGCTTGCCTGACATTGTTGTTCCAGGCCGCTTACGCAGGTGTTGCCGGGCATGTCCAGTTTGTGAATGGACAGGTCCAGATCACCAGCACGTCAGGGCAGGTCCGTTCACTGAAGAAAGCGGATGCAGTGAACGAGAGCGATACCCTGACCACGGCGAAGGATGGTTCCGCGCAAATCAAGATGCTGGACGGAGGTCTTGTTGCAGTAAGGCCGGATTCCAAACTTAAATTCGACAGCTTCGTGTTTTCCGGTGAAGCGGACGGCAATGAGAGGAGCTTCTTCTCTTTGTTAAGAGGCGGATTTCGTGCGATCACCGGCGTGGTCGGACATAAGAACAAGGCAAATTATCGTATTACCACAGCCGGAGCGACGATTGGTGTTCGCGGCACCGATCATGAAACTTTCGTGGTTGTGCCGGGTAGCGAGATGGCGGCAATTGCGCCTGTTGGTACTTATAACAAGGTGAATGTCGGCGAGACCGTGATGACGACTGGTAAAGGCACTATTAACATTCTGCCCAACCAGATGGGTTTTACCTCTGCTGCCGACCAATTGCCGCAGTTGCAACCTATCAATCTCAACATATTTGCCCCTGTGTCGTCTCCAGCACTTCAAGGCAACGGAGGAAAAACAACAGGAGCGGTAAGTCAAAGTGCGGTCGTCGATAGCATAATTCAGGAGCAGAATGCAGCAACCGGGAATGCTGTGCCGAACAATACCATTTTGCGTCCGATCATAGACGATCACGGTGGTGCTGCACCACCGAGCGTTTACTAAAGCAATTCAATTTAATTTCTGACAACCTTTTATGCTGAAGTGGTTGGTTGCCGATTCTTCTATACGCGACGCGCCAATTGGGCGGCTTTCCCAATGTAGGTTTCTGGCGAGATTTGCAGAAGGCGCTGTTTCTCCACCTCTGGAATATCCAGCGATGAGATGAAAGCTTGTAATGACGCGCGGTTGATTCCTTCCTTACCGCGCGTCAATTCCTTTAGTTTGTCGTAGGCGTTCGCTATGCCATAGCGGCGCATCACGGTCTGGATCGGTTCCGCCATCACTTCCCAGCTTGCGTTCAGATCATCCGCAACGCGTTGAGGATTGGTTTCCAGTTTGTTCAGGCCCCTCAGACAGGATTCATATGCGAGCAGGGTATAACCCAGCGCTACGCCCATGTTGCGCAACACTGTGGAATCGGTGAGGTCTCGCTGCCAGCGCGAGATAGGCAGCTTTTCGCTGAGATGGCGCAGCAGTGCATTGGCCAGGCCGAGGTTGCCTTCGGAATTTTCGAAGTCGATCGGGTTAACCTTGTGCGGCATCGTGGAAGAACCGACTTCACCCTTGATCACTTTCTGTTTGAAATAACCCAGCGAGATGTAGCCCCAGATGTCACGATTCAGATCGATCAAGATGGTGTTGATGCGCGCATAGGCATCGAACAGTTCCGACATGTAATCGTGCGGCTCGATCTGGGTGGTGTAGGGATTGAAGGTAAGCCCGCGTGTGCTGACGAAGCGTTGCGCAAGGTTTTCCCAGTCTACATTTGGATAAGCCGCCAGATGCGCGTTGTAGTTGCCCACCGCGCCGTTGATCTTGCCAAGAATTTCCGTTGCAGCCAGGCGTCGTTCTGCGCGCTGCAAGCGATACACCACGTTCGCCATCTCCTTGCCCAGCGTGCTCGGCGTGGCGGTTTGTCCGTGAGTGCGGCACAACATTGGCAGATCGGCCAGTTGATGAGCGAGGCTTTTCAGCCGGGTGGTGAGGACGTTCAGCGTGGGCAGCATTACAGCATCGCGCGCACCCTTCAGCATCAAGGCATGGCTGAGGTTGTTGATGTCTTCTGAAGTGCAGGCGAAATGGATGAATTCCAGCGACTTGGCGGTTTCCGGATTTGCCGATAATTTTTCACGCAGCCAGTATTCGACAGCTTTCACATCGTGGTTGGTGGTGGCTTCTATGTTCTTGATTGCGAGCGCATCGGTTTCGCCGAAATTGGCATTGAGTGAGTCCAATTGTGCGATGGTCGCAGCGGATAATGGAGCAATTTCCTGAATCCCTTTTTCCTCACTCAGCGCTTTGAACCATTCAATCTCGATCTGTACGCGAAAGCGGATCAGGCCAAACTCGCTGAAATAATTGCGCAAGGCATCAACCTTGCCGTGATAACGTCCGTCCAGAGGAGAGAGGGCGGTAAGTTTGGTGAATGTGGTCATGGCAACACCTTGAAACGGAAAGGGCGTATTTTACGCGAATCAGGCTAGCCCTTGTTCTATGATTGCGCCGCCCAGGCATATTTCGCCATCGTAGACCACCACCGACTGTCCGGGCGTGACCGCCCATTGCGTCTCGTCAAACGCGATCTCGCAATGACTATCGGCGAGTTGGGTGAGATGGCAGGGCGCATCGGCCTGGCGATAGCGTGTCTTGGCAGCGTAAGGATGACTTAGCTGCGGGGCGTTGCCGCTGATCCAGTGACTGTCCAGCGCGGTCAGGCGCGGTGTGCGCAATGCAGGATGGTCATGCCCCTGCACCACGATCAAACGGTTGTTCGCCATATCCTTGCCTGCCACGAACCACGGCTCGCCGGACGCCTCTTTCGCCCCTCCTATGCCCAGCCCTTGTCGTTGTCCCAAGGTATAGAACGACAGCCCGATATGCCGGCCGACCACATTACCTTCCGGCGTACGCATTTCTCCCGGTTGGGTGGGCAGATAGCGATTCAGGAATTCGCGGAATGGACGCTCGCCGATGAAGCAGATGCCGGTGCTGTCGCGCTTGGCATGGTTCGGCAAACTATGCTGCTCGGCAATTGAGCGCACCTGTTTTTTTAGCAGTTTGCCGAGCGGGAACGTCGCGTGACTCAGTTGTGCCTGATTCAGGCGATGCAGAAAATAGCTTTGGTCCTTGCTGTCGTCGCTGGCTTTTAACAACTGGTACAGCCCATCAGCTTCGCGTATTTGCGCGTAATGTCCGGTGGCAATGGTATCCGCGCCGAGCCGTATCGCGTGGTCGAGAAACGCCTTGAACTTGATTTCCGAATTGCACAGGATGTCCGGATTGGGCGTGCGGCCGGCCTGGTATTCGCTCAGAAAATAGCTGAATACCCGCTCCTTGTATTCCCTGGCGAAATTGACCGCTTCAATCGGGATACCGATGGTGTCAGCCACCGAAACCGCGTCCAGCAGGTCCTGGCGTGACGAGCAGTACTCATCGTTGTCATCGTCTTCCCAGTTTTTCATGAACAGGCCGATTACGTCATAGCCTTGCTGCTTGAGCAGCAAGGCGGTGACGGAAGAATCCACCCCGCCGGACATGCCGACTACGACCGTCTTACTCATAATGCACCAGTTGGTCGAGTGGATAGCGCTTCCCCGTCAAATAATCTTCCACACAGCGCAAGATCAGCGGGCTGCGATGGCGCTTTTGCGTGGCGCGAATTTCATCGGGCGTCAGCCATATGGCTTGCAGGATGCCGGCGTCGAGCTGACGATCAGTCTCGTGGCCGGTGATCTTGCCGGTAAAGGCGAAGCGCAGATAGGTGGTGTCCGATTCCAAGGAATGCCAGCGATAGATACCGAGCAGATGTTGCGGGACAAAATGATACGCCGACTCTTCCAGCACTTCGCGCGCCACGCCCTCCAGCAACGATTCACCGGCTTCTAGATGGCCAGCGGGCTGATTGAAGCGTAAACCTTGTGAGGTTTCTTCTTCCACAAGCAAAAATTTTCCATCGCGCTCAATGATGCCGGCGACGGTGACGTTAGGTTTCCAGATCATGCTGTGCCAGTTCAAATTATCTGCATAGTTTAAATGGAAAATCGAGAGAAATGAAAAAGGCAGGGTTGTCCCTGCCTTTTCCGAATCGCCCGAAACTACTGGGTTACAACAATTATTGTGCGGACGGGATAGACTAAGACTTTTTCAAGCAAGATTTCATGAATTCTTTCCGTTCGGCTTTCTTAAGGCCTTTTTCTTTTGCATCCTTATTGCAGAGCTTCATTTTTGCTTGCTGTGGATTCGACTTTTTCTGTGCAGCAGAGGCAGACTTGGTAGCCGGTGTGCCTGCCGGCTTGGCAGGAGCCGCAGCCTCTTCAGCAGCAACAGCGGAGTAAGTGACAACAGTGAATACAGCTGCGATCAGTGCAGATAACAGTTTGCTCATATTGGACTCCATTATTTAGTAAGCAGATTAATAAATGGTATATAGGACACTCAACGTGTCGATGCCCATAACGCTTGGCGTATTTGTTCGGTTGACACTGCTGAATAATTGGTGCCGGGGGGGGGACTCGAACCCCCACGTTCTCTCGAACACCGGATTTTGAGTCCGGCACGTCTACCAGTTCCATCACCCCGGCGAAGCGGGGCGCATTATCCATGAAGCACAGGCCAACATCAACTACAATTCCGCCTTTGCAACATTTCCGATCGTGCTCATGCGTACCGAAGAGTTTGATTATTTCCTGCCCGAGCGGTTGATTGCTCAGCATCCTGCCGGTCCGCGAGGCGGCAGCCGGTTGCTGCATGTGCATGATGACATGCTGGAAGATCGCCGCTTCGCCGATTTGCCACAGCGGTTGCGGGCAGGTGATGTGCTGGTGCTGAACGACACCCGGGTCATCAAGGCGCGTTTGCATGGCAGCAGGGCATCGGGCGGCAAAGTCGAGGTTTTGGTAGAGCGTGTGCTGGATGAGCATGAGGTGCTGGCCCAAGTGCGTTCAAGCCACGCGCCCAAGGCCGGCAGCGTATTGCATCTTGCAGGTGATTTGCAGGTCAGGGTGCTGGGCCGGCAGGGTGAATTCTTCTGCCTGCGTTTTGAACACGATAAGGATGTGTACGTCTTGCTTGAGCAGTATGGGCAATTACCGCTGCCGCCGTATATTACGCACACCCCGGATGACGTGGATGAACTGCGCTATCAGACCGTGTTTGCCAGCGAAGCCGGCGCGGTGGCAGCGCCCACTGCCGGGCTGCATTTTGATGAAGCGATGCTGCAAGCCTTGCGCGGCAAGGGGGTGAAGATCACTTATGTCACGCTGCATGTTGGTGCGGGAACATTTCAGCCGGTGCGTGCCGAACTGATACACGAGCATGCGATGCACAGTGAACGCTACCGGATTCCGCAAATCACCGTTGATGAGATTGCACAGACTCGTGAAACAGGTGGGCGAGTGGTGGCGGTCGGCACGACCAGCTTGCGCGCGCTGGAAAGCGCAGCCAAGGTTGGTGAGTTGGTTGCGGGAGAGAACGAGACTAACATCTTCATCGTGCCGGGTTATCGATTCAGAGTGGTGGATGTGTTGTTGACCAATTTTCATTTGCCCAGGTCCACTCTGCTGATGCTGGCGTGTGCATTTGGAGGCATGGGCAACATGCTGGCCGCATACCGCCATGCGGTGCACAAAGAGTATCGCTTCTTCAGCTATGGCGATGCGATGTTGATTGAAAGAAAATCATGAAGTTTTATTTGCATAAAACCGACGGCCTCGCCCGTCGCGGCACAATGCAGCTTGCCCACGGTACAGTCGAAACCCCGGTGTTCATGCCGGTGGGAACCTATGGCGCGGTCAAGGCGATGTCGCCCGCAGAACTGATGGAGATCGGCGCACGGATCGTGTTGGGCAACACATTCCATCTTTGGTTGAGGCCGGGGCTGGAAGTGATCGCGGCACATGGCGGGCTGCATCGTTTCATGGGCTGGGATGGCCCGATACTGACTGATTCCGGCGGATTTCAGGTGTTCAGCCTGGGTGAGTTTCGCAAGATCACCGAGCAGGGAGTGAAGTTCCAGTCACCGGTGAATGGTGACAAAATGTTCCTCACGCCGGAAGAGTCGATGCGTATCCAGCGAGTGCTGAATTCCGATATCGTGATGGTGTTCGACGAATGCACACCGTATCCGGCAAACGAGCGCGATGCGGCAGATTCGATGCGTTTGTCGTTGCGCTGGGCTGCACGCTCCAAAACCGCGCATGAAAGCAACTCCAATGCGCTGTTCGGTATCGTGCAGGGCGGGATGTTCGAGAATTTGCGTGATGAATCCCTGTCCAGTCTGATCGGTATCGGTTTTGATGGATATGCGATCGGCGGACTGTCGGTGGGCGAGCCCAAGGCAGACATGCTGCGCATCCTTGCGCATACTGCGCCGTTGTTGCCGCAGGACAAGCCACGCTACCTGATGGGCGTGGGCACGCCGGAGGATATCGTGGCGGCGGTTGCGCAAGGCATAGACATGTTCGATTGCGTGATGCCCACGCGCAACGCGCGCAATGGCATGCTGTTCACCCGTTACGGGGATATCAAGATCAAGAATGCGCAATACCGTATGGATATGCGGCCGCCGGATGAGCTGTGCGCATGTTATACCTGCCGCAACTTCACACGCGCTTATCTGCATCACCTGCATCGTATCGGAGAGATCCTCGGTGCGCGCCTGAATACCATACACAACCTGTTTTATTACCAGCAGCTGATGGGTGAAATCCGCGCGGCGATCGAAGCCGATGGGTTTGCCGATTTCGTTGCGGGCTTCAACATGAAGCGTGGCGGACATGAGTGAGTACCCGCGGCTTCGTGTTAGAATGCCCGCCTTTTGTAATTTCCTGGAGAAAAGCCAATGTTTATCAGTAACGCATATGCTGAAGGCGCCGCAGCCGCGCAGGGAGGCGGCATCATGGATTTTTTGCCGTTGATCGCGCTGATTGCGGTGTTCTATTTTCTCGTATTGCGACCGCAAAGCAAGCGTGCCAAGGAGCAGAAAGCCATGATCGAGGCGCTGCAACGCGGTGATGAGGTGGTGACGGTGGGCGGCGAAGTGGGGAGTATCAGCAAGGTATTCGATCAATATGTCGGGGTGGAGATCGCCGAGAATATTGTGGTGACGGTGCAAAAGAACGCGATTCAAAGCGTGCTGCCCAAGGGTACGATCAAGTCCATCAAATGAGATTGCCAAGGTCGGGGACTGGGAAAGGCCAGCATTGCGAACCTGATTTCCTGGCCCGATGATCTAGGTTCCCTCATCAAGCGCATTAATCTAGAGGTCGTTATGAATCAATATCCTGTGTGGAAGTATCTGCTGATTCTGGTCGTGTTGCTGGCCGGCTTGATTTACACCTTGCCGAATTTTTATGGCGAGTCACCGGCCGTGCAGGTATCTCCGTTGCGCGCCAACCTGAAAGCAGATGCCGCATTGCTGGAGCGCGTGGGAAATATCCTGAAGGCAGCCAGCCTTGCCCCGGAACTGACCGAACTGGATGGTAATAGCGTCAAAGCGCGTTTTGCCGATACCGACATGCAGCTGAAGGCCAAGGATGTGTTGCAAAACCAACTGGGAGAAGACTATGTGGCTGCGCTCAATTTGCTGTCGCGTTCACCGCACTGGCTGAGCAGGCTCAATGCGCTGCCGATGTACCTTGGCCTGGACTTGCGCGGCGGCGTGCATTTCCTGATGCAGGTGGATATGAATGCCGCGCTGAGCAAGGCTCTGGAAGCGGCAACCGGCGATATCCGCGGCGCGATGCGCGAGCAGAACATTCCCTATTCCGGTGTCAGCCGTGACGGGAGGGTGCTGACGGTGAAGTTCAGGGATGCCGAGGCGCGCAGCGTGGGAGAAGCCGAGATCAAGCAGCGGTTTACCGATTATGTGCTCAATGACCTCGAAGAAGCCGGTGAATACAAACTGCGCATCACCTTGAAGCCGGAAGCAGAAAAGAGGATACAGGATTCGGCCGTGCAGCAGAATCTGGTCACGCTGCGCAATCGGGTCAATGAACTGGGCGTGGCCGAACCGGTGATACAACAGCAGGGCTCGGACCGGGTGGTGGTGCAATTGCCGGGTGTCCAGGACACGGCCCGCGCCAAGGATATATTGGGCCGTACCGCCACGCTTGAAGTGCGTCTGGTGGACGATACGAGTCAGGCCATTCCGGGCGTGGCGCCGCCGTTTGGCACCGAGACGTTCAAAGACCGCGCAGGAGAAATGCTGCTGGTAAAGAAACAAGTGATACTGACCGGCGAACGCATCAACGATGCGCAGCCCGGATTCGACAATCGCACCAGTGAAGCTGCGGTACACATCAATCTGGACGGCGTAGGGGCACGGTTGTTCAAGGAGGCAACACGCGAAAACGTCGGCAAGCGCATGGCTATCATCCTGTTTGAAAAGGGCAGGGGCGAGATCGTCACCGCACCGGTGATACGCGAGGAAATCGGCGGTGGACGCGTGCAGATCACCGGCCAGATGGACACGGTAGAAGCGCAAAACATCGCATTGCTGCTGCGAGCCGGCGCGCTGGCGGCACCCATGGAGATCATCGAGGAGCGCACTGTCGGCCCCAGCCTGGGTGCTGACAATATTACCCGCGGTTTCAATTCCACCAAGATCGGTTTCATCATGGTTGCCTTGTTCATGATCGTGTACTACCTGCTGTTCGGCACGATCTCTGTACTGGCACTCGGTGCGAATTTGCTGCTGTTGGTGGCATTGTTGTCCATGCTTCAGGCGACGCTGACATTGCCGGGTATGGCCGGTATCGCGCTGACGCTTGGCATGGCGATCGATGCAAACGTGCTGATCAACGAGCGTATCCGCGAGGAGCTGCGCAACGGCGTCACGCCGCAGGCTGCGATCAATGCCGGATATGACCGGGCATTCGGCACGATCATCGATTCCAACGTGACTACCCTGATTGCCGGGATCGCGCTGTTCATGTTCGGTTCGGGTCCGATCAAGGGATTCGCGGTGGTGTTGTGTCTGGGTATCCTGACCTCGATGTTCAGTGCGGTGATGGTATCGCGGGCGATGGTCAATATAATTTACGGTCGCAAGGCGCGACTCGCTAAAGTAGCGATAGGCTGATAAAAACATGGAATTCTTCAAGATCAAAAATGACATCCCGTTCATGAGTTACGGGCGTTATACAACTGCCATTTCACTGGTGACATTCCTGTTTGCAGTATTTTTTCTCGCCACAAAAGGTTTGAATTTTGGCGTGGATTTTACCGGGGGAACAGTACTGGAAGTGCATTACGGGCAGTCTGCCGATCTGCCCAAAGTGCGCGATCAGCTTGCCACGATGGGTTTGCCGGATGCGCAGGTGCAGAATTTCGGCTCCAGTCACGATGTGCTGATCCAGGTGCCGCTCCGACACGGTGGGACGGAGTCCTCTGGTGCGGGAGGAGCGGCGGGGCAGTTGCTCCCGCAAGCGGCTGACTCCGCCAATAACGTGCCGCAACTGCCGCTCAAACAGAATCTTGCCGGCGCCAAGTTGAGCGAGCAGGTACTGGAAACCCTGCGCAAGCAGGATGCCAGTGTGGAAATGCGCCGGGTCGAATTCGTCGGGCCCCAAGTCGGCAAGGATCTGGTAGCGAACGGCGCGCTGGCCCTGCTGTTGGTATCGATGGGAATCGTCGGCTATTTGTGGCTGCGCTTCGAGTGGAAATTCGGGCTTTCCGCCATCATTGCCAACCTGCACGACGTGGTGATCATCCTGGGCTTCTTCGCTTTTTTCCAGTGGGAATTCTCGCTGTCGGTACTGGCGGCGGTGCTGGCGGTACTGGGCTATTCGGTGAACGAATCGGTGGTGGTGTTTGACCGTATCCGCGAGAACTTCCGCAAGATGCGCAAGGCGGGGGTGGCCGAGATCATCGATAACGCCATTACGCGCACCATGTCGCGCACCATCATCACCCACGGATCGACACAGATCATGGTCGGCGCTATGCTGTTCCTCGGCGGTGAGACGCTGCACTATTTCGCGATGGCTCTTACCATCGGAATCCTGTTCAGTATCTACTCCTCGGTGCTGGTCGCCAGCCCTCTGTTGATGTTGCTCGGCGTGTCGCGTGCCGATTTTATCAAACCGGAAAAGACCGAAGCCGAAGAAGTGCTGCCTTAATGGATTTGCTTGCCGCATTCATAGACCTTGTGCTGCATCTGGACACACACTTGCTGGCGCTCACCCAGCAATACGGCGTGTGGGTTTACGCCATCCTGTTCATGATCATCTATTGCGAGACGGGGCTGGTTATCACTCCGTTCCTGCCAGGCGATTCGCTGCTGTTCGTGGCGGGTGCGCTGTGCGGGATGGGCGCGCTGCAGCTGGAATTGCTTGTGCCGTTGCTGGTGCTGGCGGCATTCAGCGGCGACAATACCAATTACTGGATAGGCCGGCTGGTCGGGGTGCGCCTGCTCAGCCGGGAGAGCGGCAGGCTGATCAAGCGCGAGCACCTTGACAAGACCCATGCCTTCTACGAAAAGCACGGCGGCAAGACCATCATCTTCGCACGCTTTTTGCCCATCATCCGCACCTTCGCGCCGTTTGTCGCGGGCATCGGGTTGATGCGCTATCGGCTGTTCGTGTTATTCAGCGCGCTGGGAAGTGTGGCATGGATAACCAGCCTTGCCGTGGCAGGCTATTTTTTTGGCAATATCCCAATAGTGAAAAACAATCTCACGCTGATCATCATAGGCATCATAGTAGTCACGCTGCTTCCGGCATTGCGCGAGTTGATCCGTCATCGCAAGCAGGCTGCTTAAGGGGTATTTGGGCGTCCGCTTTCGCGGGAATTGATGTTGCCGGTTGCCGGTATTCCGATTATTTGAACGAGCCGGCGAATATTGAGTCTTATTTCTGTTCTGTAAATTCAGTGGATATTGAGGAGCGAGAAAATGAAGAAAATATTATTCGTATTCAGCATGATTTCCTTGAGCGGCATCGTTTGCGCGGCGGACATGGTCGATACCGCGCAAGTGATTTCCAGCACCCCGATCTATGAACGTGTGACCGAGCCGCGTCGCGAATGCACGACTGAAACCGTTCCGGTCACGCCCGAACATTCCGTTGGCGGCGCAGTGGTGGGCGGCGTGGCGGGCGCGGCTATCGGCAGCCAGATCGGCCAAGGTACCGGCAAGAAAGCCGCGACAGTAGCGGGCGGCATTGCCGGTGCGGTGATAGGAGATCGTGTCGCTACCCGCGATGAACCCCGCACCCAACAGATCGAGCGCTGCCGGGAGCTGGAGATCGGCCGCGAGGTGATCACAGGATACAAGGTCATTTACCGGTACAACGGGCAGGATATCACCACCACCTTGCCCTACCAGCCGGGATCAACGATCCGTGTCAGAGTGAATGTCATCGAGGAACCCCGTTGAGTATTCGTGCCGGGCATGTTCTCCGCAGTACCTTAGGAATTGCAAACTGATGCCGCCAGGTAACGACTCGGTATTTGCCCGTTTACCGAGCTTCTGAAGCCGGATTAAACCGTGCAGGCCAAGCCGCAGCATTCCAATACTGATATGCGACCCGGTCAATCCGGTCTAAGGTTCACATCTGGCTGTTGATAGGGTAATCTTCCCCCATGCGGATGAATTATTATTTTGATATTGCTTGGGGGCTATGAATCAATGAAGCATTTGTTCGGTTTGATATTACTTCTGGGATTTTGTAGCTTCAGCGCCGGAGCAGACGAGGTTCCCGCCAGTCCGGTTGAAGGTTCGGGATCAAAAGTTACTTCGTCCGATTACGGCGACACTCTGTTTGGGGATTGGGGCGAAAAACGCGGAGCCATGAGCGAGAACGGCTATGACTGGGAGATTGTCTACAAACTCGATTTATTCAGCAAGGTAACCTCATCAAATCAAACCGGTTGCATAGGTCATACACCCTTCCGCTGCTTTAAAAATTACGGTCTTGATAACCTGGACATCAAACTTTCCCTGGACGGTGAAAAGATCGCCGGGATCAAGGGCAGCAGTGCGCTGTTGTATATCCTGAGCAATCACGGCGGCAAACCGGTAGTGCAAGGCGATCATACAGCCGGTCTGGACAATATTGAAACACCCGAGGGTGCCAATACCATCAAGCTTTACCAGGCATGGATACAGCAGACATTCCTGGATGAGCGGTTGTCGATACTGGCCGGATTGTACGATCTGAACTCAGAGTTTTATGCAACCGAGTCATCTTCGATGTTCATCCAACCGGTTTACGGTATTGGTGCAGAAATGGCTGGCACCGGGCAAAACGGCCCCTCGGTTTTCCCCACCGCCTCTTTTGGGATACGCGCCAAGGCAGAATTCTCCGGCTACTACTTGCAAGCGGTTGTTCTGGACGGCGTGCCAGGTGATCCCAATAATCCCCATGGCACTCATGTGCAATTCAACAAGGGGGACGGGGCGCTGGATGTGATAGAAGGTGCGATACCGTTGAGCGATGCGGAAAATGCGCATGACAACAAACTGGCGCTGGGCGTTTGGCAATATACCGCCAGCTTCGACGATTTGGTCGATTTAGATATCAGCAGCAATCCGGTCAAGCGCATCAACCATGGCTACTACGCCTTGATAGAAAAAGTGCTGCGCTACAAACCCGGCGGCAACGAGGGAAGCATCAACGGCTTCGTGCGTGCCGGAAGGGCTGACGGTAACACTACACAATTCGATTTGGCTTGGAGCACCGGCTTGGTATTTTCAGGCCCGTTTGCCGGACGCGAACAGGATCAGCTGGGTATCGCCTATGCACAGGAGCGCAATGGGGATAAATGGCGTATTTACTCCGGCAACCCGATAGTTTTCGAAAAATCCATGGAATTGACCTATCGATATCAGGCGACGCCAGGGCTGGTGTTGCAGCCGTTGGCCCAGTACCTGATCAATCACAGCAGCGACCCTGCCCAGGATAAGAACTGGTGGCTGGCCATGCGCTTCGAAGCTACGTTTTAACCTAGCGCTTTTTTCCATCCATGATTGCAGGGAATGGCCAGTTAAAGGTCCGAGATTTTCATCTCGCTTGGCGACTGGCCTGATCAGCCAAACCTGCCGGTTATGTAATCTTCAGTTTCCTTGCGCTTCGGATTGGTGAACACGGTGCTGGTGTCGCCGAACTCGATCAGGTCGCCCAAGTACATATAGGCGGTGAAATCGGAGACGCGCGCCGCTTGCTGCATGTTGTGCGTGACGATGACGATGGTGAAGTCTTCCTTAAGTTCGTCGATCAACAATTCGATGTGTGCCGTCGAAATAGGGTCGAGAGCCGAGGTTGGTTCGTCCAGCAGCAGCACTTGCGGTTTGACGGCGATGGCGCGCGCGATGCACAGCCTTTGCTGCTGACCACCAGACAAACTGGTGCCGCTTTGCTTGAGCTTGTCCTTGGCTTCTGTCCACAGTGCAGCCTTGCGCAGCGCCCATTCGACGCGTTCGTCCATGTCATTCTTGTTGAGGTTCTCGTAAAGTTTCACGCCGAAGGCGATGTTGTCATGGATCGACATCGGGAAAGGGGTGGGCTTCTGGAACACCATGCCGATCTTTGCGCGCAGCATGTTCAGGTCCTGTTTCTTGTCCAGAATGTCGGCGCCATCCAGCAGGATTTCTCCGGTGGCCTTTTGTTTTGGATAGAGCTGATACATGCGGTTGAATGTGCGCAGCAGCGTGGATTTTCCGCAGCCTGAGGGGCCGATGAAAGCAGTCACCATTTTTTCAGCGATGCTCAGGTTGATGTCCTTGAGAGCGCGGTAATTGCCGTAATAAAAATTCAAGTCTTTGACGATGATTTTTTCTTTGGCAGTAGTTTCGGCGGTCATTTTCAAACCTTATATATGGCCATTGTTAATGGGTTGTGGCACTTTGCCGGAACAGCACCCGCGCCAGGATGTTGAGTGTCAGCACACTGAAAGTGATCAGCAGCGCGCCCGCCCAGGCCAGTTTTTGCCAGTCCTCGTAGGGGCTCATCGCGAACTGGAAGATCACCACCGGCAAATTGGCCAGAGGCTTGTCCATGTTGCTGCTCCAGAACTGATTGTTGAGTGCGGTGAATAACAGCGGCGCGGTTTCGCCGCTGATCCGGGCCACGGCCAGCAACACGCCGGTGATGATGCCTGCGCGAGCGGCACGCAGGGTGACGAAGTTGATGATTTTCCATTGCGGGGCACCGAGCGCGGCAGCCGCTTCGCGTAGTGTCGTCGGAACCAGCCGCAACATGTTTTCAGTAGTGCGAATGACAATGGGGATGACGATGATGGATAAGGCAAGTGCTCCCGCCCAGCCGGAGAAGTGCTTGACGTGAACTACATATACTTCATATACGAACAGACCGATGACGATGGAAGGCGCGGATAACAATACATCGTTGATGAAGCGTGTGATAGGCGCAAGCCAACCGCGCTGGCCGAATTCGCCCAGATAGGTTCCGGCCAGAATTCCGATAGGCGTTCCGATCAGCGTGCCGACCAGCGTCATCATCAGACTACCTGCAATGGCGTTAAGCAGTCCGCCCGAACTGCCCGGGGGCGGTGTCATGTGTGTGAACACCATAGGCGCGAGAGCGGGCAGCCCGCTATCAAGCAGCGTCAATAATATCCAGCATAGCCAGAACAGTCCGAACAGCATGGCCAACACCGAGACTGAGAGTCCCAATGCGTTGATGATGCGACGGCGTGTGTATAGATTCAGCATGACACTCATGAGGCTTTTCCTTCACGCTGTCCCAGCTTGAAAAGCATATAGCGGGCGATGGAAAGAACCACGAAAGTGATAAAAAACAGGATCAGGCCGAGTTCGATCAAAGAGGCGGTGTAGAGATCGCCTACAGCTTCGGTGAATTCGTTGGCGAGAGCGGAAGAAATGCTGTTGCCGGGCATCAATAGCGACTTGCTCAGCTCATGGGCATTGCCGATTACAAAGGTGACGGCCATGGTCTCGCCGAGTGCGCGCCCCAGCCCGAGCATGATTCCGCCGGCTACACCAACCTTGGTGTAGGGCAATACGACATTCCACACCACTTCCCACGTTGTCGCTCCCACGGCGTATGCGGATTCCTTGAGCAGGGTGGGTACCACGTCGAACACATCGCGCATCACCGATGCTATGAAAGGGATGACCATGATCGCGAGAATGATGCCCGCAGTCAGCATGCCGATACCCATCGGCGGGCCGGAAAAGTAGGAGCCGATGTATGGCATCGCGCCGATATGCTTGTTGATCCATGGCTCGATATGGTCGGCAAATAGTGGCGCAAACACGAACAGCCCCCACATGCCGTAGATGATGCTGGGTATGCCCGCCAGCAGTTCGATAGCGATGCCGAGAGGGCGGCGCATGATTCGTGGGGAAAGTTCGGTGAGGAAAAGCGCGATACCGAAACTTACCGGAATGGCGATGAACAGGGCGATGCCGGAGGTAACCAGCGTGCCGATGATAGGAATCAGCGCACCAAACCGATCGTTGACCGGGTCCCATTCTGAACTGGTCAGGAAGCCGAAGCCGAAGGCATGGATGGCGGGCATGCTGCCCAGCACCAGCGAACCTATGATGGCAGCCAATAGCGCTAACACGCCAAATGCCGAGACGCGTGTCAGATTGCGGAACAGCAAATCGAACAATGCTTGCCGCTTGTGGCTTGCTTCGCGTAAAAACGTCGTCGGCATGGTTGTTAGTTCATCAGGGGCAAAATATATAACGGGGGCTGTTAACCCCCGCGATTATAGCTCAAGGATGCGCTGTGTCAGCCAAGCCCCATCAGCTTATTTCCAGATTGCCTTTCCGGTTGCGTCCTTGATTTGTGATTTCCATGCGTTGCGGATCATTGTCACTACGTTGGAGGGTAATGGCACATAATCCAGATCGGAAGCCAGCTTGTCGCCGTTTGCGTAGGCCCAGTCGAAGAACTTCAAAACTTCTTTGGCAGCATCAGCCTTTTCTGGAGACTTATAAACCAGTATGAAAGTAGCGCCTGTGATTGGCCAGCTATCCTTGCCCGGCTCGTTGGTCAAAATTTCATAAAAACCCTTATCAGCATCCCATTTCGCGTTAGCAGCGGCAGCCTTGAAATTGTCTGCTTCCGCCTTGACGAACTTTCCATCGCGATTCTTCAATTGGACGTGGTTCATCTTGTTCTGCAGCGCGTAAGCGTATTCCACGTAGCCGATGGAATTCTTGATGCGCTGCACATAGGATGCAACGCCTTCGTTACCCTTGCCACCGGTACCTGCTGGCCAGGACACGGCCTTGTCGGCGCCCACGCTTCTTTTCCAATCCGGGCTGACTTGCGACAGGTAAGTTGTAAAGATGAAGGTGGTACCGGAACCATCGGCACGATGGACGACGGTAATTGCCTCATCGGGTAGGGCCAGGCCAGCATTGTCAGCAGCGATGCGTGGGTCATTCCATTTGGTGATCTTGCCCATGTAGATGTCAGCGAGAGCCTGGCCGTCCAGCTTCAGTGTGCCTGGGGCCACACCGTCGATGTTGACGACTGGTACTACGCCGCCGACCACGGTCGGGAACTGTGTCAAACCGCCGAGCTGTAGTTCATTCGGATTTAACGGGGCATCAGTCGCGCCGAAGTCCACGGTTTTGGCCTGTATTTGTTTGATGCCGCCGCCCGAGCCGATGGACTGGTAATTCATCTCAACGCCGGTTTGGTTCTTGTATGCTTCTGCCCATTTGGCATATACGGGGTATGGGAAAGTGGCGCCCGCGCCTGTAATGTTGGTTGCCTGGCTTGCGCCGGCGTAAGCAACCGCTGCGGTAACAGCGATGCCGATGATGAGTTGCTTCAGTTTGCTATTCATAATGTCTCCATTGGGTTGAGTGTGCTGCTTGCAGCTATTCCTGATTTCCAATTAAACCAACAACGCTTTATTGCGGAGTGCATGTTATGGCAGTTTTGTTACAGGATTATTACAGTTATTTTTATGTTTGATGTGTGGTTTATAGTGTGGATTTGTACCCAATCACGGTGGATTCACATTGCAACCGCACCACGTATTGCCTGCCCGCCAAATTGGTGTTTTAATTGCACCACTATTTTAATAGTTGTTTAACAATGGAAATATAAAATGATGAAACCGGCTCAAGTGGTAAAAGCATTATCGGCGCTGGCGCAACCTACGCGCTTGGCAATTTATCGCTTGCTGGTGGCGCGTGGGCCGGAGGGAATGGCAGCAGGACAGGTTGCCGAGAAGTTGAAGGTTTCACCGGCTACCCTGTCGTTTCATTTCAGGATGTTGAGCCATGCCGGGTTGCTGGAGAGCAGGCCGGACGGGCGCTTTGTATTTTATGCCGCAAATTTTAAAGTGATGAACGACATGCTGGCATATTTGACTGAAAACTGTTGCGGAGGCAATCCCGAGGCCTGCAAGCCGACCAACAATTAATTTATTTACTAGGGGCTTATCTTGCAAGAAAAACAATACAACGTGCTGGTGTTATGTACTGGAAATTCCGCACGCAGCATACTTGGCGAGGTGCTGTTCAATGTGCTGGGAAAAGGGCGGTTCATCGCCTACAGCGCGGGCAGCAACCCTGCCGGTCGGGTCAACCCGTTCGCGCTGGAATTGTTGCAACAGCAGGGGTTCAGCACAGAAGGTCTGCGCAGCAAGAGCTGGAACGAATTTGCCGCTCCCAGCGCGCCGGAAATCGATTTCATTTTCACCGTGTGCGACAACGCAGCGGGTGAAACTTGCCCGATCTGGCCGGGCAGACCCGCCACCGCGCATTGGGGCATACCCGATCCGGCGCATGTCGAGGGTGGCGATGAAGCGAAGCGCGCGGCATTCAGAAAGGCCTATGAGCAGTTGGCACGTCGTATCCAGTTGTTCATGAGTTTGCCGATCGGGAAATTGGACAAGCTCACGCTGAAAGAAGAACTCGCCGAAATCGGCCGCTTGAAGGATTAATTGAGATGAACCTGTTCGAGCGTTATCTGACCGTTTGGGTCGGTCTGTGCATCATCGCCGGCGTGCTGCTCGGACAATTCCTGCCCGGCGTATTCCATGCCATCGCCAGCATGGAGATTGCCAGGGTCAATATTCCGGTCGGTGTGCTGGTATGGGTAATGATCATTCCGATGCTGCTGAAAATCGACTTTGGCGCGCTGCATCAGATCAGGGTGCATGGCCGCGGTATCGCTGTCACGCTGTTCATCAACTGGGGTGTGAAACCTTTCTCGATGGCTTTTCTCGGCTGGTTGTTCATACGCCATGTGTTTGCCGCTTATCTGCCGGCGGAACAAATCGACAGTTATATCGCCGGGCTGATTTTGCTGGCGGCCGCGCCATGCACCGCGATGGTATTCGTGTGGAGCAATCTGGTGAAAGGTGATCCGTATTTTACGCTGTCGCAAGTGGCGCTCAACGACACCATCATGATCTTCGCCTTCGCCCCGCTAGTGGCTTTGTTGCTCGGCATCGCCAGCATCACCGTGCCATGGGATACGCTGATCGTCTCGGTAGTGTTTTACATCGTGATCCCGGTGATCATTGCGCAATTTCTGCGCAGCCGTCTGCTGGCGGAAGGCGAAGCGCTGTTCAAACAGGCGCTGGAGCGCATCTCGCCATTCTCGATGGGTGCGTTGCTGGTGACGCTGGTGTTGCTGTTTGCCTTGCAGGGCAATGCCATCGTCGCGCAACCGCTGGTGATTGCGATGCTGGCCGTGCCGATCCTGATTCAGGTATTGTTCAACGCCGGATTGGCGTATTGGTTAAATCGTCGCATGAGTGTAGTGCACTGTGTTGCCGCGCCGTCGGCGCTGATCGGTGCGAGCAATTTCTTTGAACTGGCGGTGGCCACCGCCATCAGTTTGTTCGGCTTCCAGTCCGGCGCGGCGCTTGCGACTGTAGTCGGTGTACTGGTCGAAGTGCCGGTGATGTTGCTGGTGGTAAAAATCGCCAATGCCACGCAACACTGGTATGAACTTGGCAAGCGGGGCACAACAATTCCCTGAACTGCGCGGTTTGGCAAATTGGCAAAGCCGGGGATCTATTACCTGGCAACAAAAAACGGGCATCATCAAAGATGCCCGCCAGTTTTTGCGCAGGTTGCGCTGAACTCACCCTGCGATTGCTTGCGTCGGATTATAACCAGTGACTTGTCCAGCGTCTTTATGCTGGGTTAGTCAGATGGCTAGTAGTCTTAATCAGTCGTTTCACCAGTAGTTCTATCAGAAAGAATGCTGCACACCTAGGGACAGCGCGGAAGGCGATGTGCCGAAGCCCGAAGAGGTGGTGGCCGCACCAGAGTTCTGCGAGAAGCCGTAGTTGATGCCCTTGCCGTTGGTAATCTTGCTGTACACGGCATACAGCTTGGTACGCTTGCTCAGGCCATGATCGTAACCCACGGAGATTTGGCTTGCGCCGCTATCCACAACCTGAGCTGCGCCCGTACCCAGTACCCCAGCCTTGCCATAGGCCAGCTTCACAGCATCGTTGCCGATGTTGTACTTGCCGCCTACATAGAACGCGCTGTGGCCAAGCGAATTGACTTGTGCTGCGCCTAGATTGTCAGTGGTCTTTTCATACACGACATTCACTTCAAAAGCCTCGGGCTTGAAACCGAAACCCAAGCGGGTGGCAGATTCTTTCGCACCTGCCGCCACAGTTTCCAGCTTGTGCGACTCATAAGCCGCTGAACCGTAAAACGGAGCGGCGTCATACATCACCGCCAGGCTCAGTGCACTGTTTGCAAGATGTGCGTTGTTGTAATTTTGTTCTGTCAGATTGACAGTCGCCACTGCCGCGGTCACGCCGGAAAATGCCGGGCTGATGTATGCCAGCACGTTGTTAGGGCGAAGTTCGAAGCCCTGGTTTGAAGCACCGGCAAATGCTGCAGCTCCTGCGGTCGCTGTTGGGGCAACTGCTGTAACGGCTTTCGGCGCTCCAAGCAAAGCACGGTTGTCGGCAATATTGTCACCGAACACGTCCAGTTTGCGAGTCGCAATCTTGTAGGGTGTGTCGTGGATACCGAACAACAAGGTACCGATGCTTTCACTCTTCAGACCGGCGAAAGTATTGCGGCTGGCGAAGGTGTTCTTTGCTGCATCGTCGATGTTGATCTGTTGCTCGACCTGCCAGATAGCCGAAAGTCCGTCACCCAGATCCTCGGCGCCCTTGAAGCCGAACTTGGATACGTTGCTTGACACAACGCGCTTGGTTACGCCGGTAACCGCGGTGGCGCCGTTAGCGGTAGTTGTTCCGTCGCCGGTGTTGACCATGTCATAAGACACGTCGGCTTTGCCGTAGAACGTGAAATTGCCATTGTCGGCCAAGGCCGCCAGTGGTGTAACCAATCCCGCGGCCAACGCGAGCGCAAATACTTTCTTCTGCAACATTATGATGACTCCTTTAGTAGATATGAAAAGCCGCCCTGTGCGACTCGGGTAGATTAATCAGGGAGTATTAAGGATTGATGAACAACAGGTGACAGATTTGTTACGGAAGGTGGGCGTGACGTTGGCATGCTGGCAGCACAATATGTGCAGGATTATTTCATTTTGAGAAAGTACTCTGATGTTTCGAGAAAGTGTTTCGCATAACGGCTGCTCATGCGCGACATTGGCAACAGGATGAACAGATCGGCGGTATTGAAGTCCGGATCCCATGAAGGTTCTCCGCAAATATAAGCGCCCAGCCGCAAATAGCCTTTGAGCAACGGCGGGATCGGTGCATCGAGATATTGATTCAACGCGTGCAGCGGCAGCGGGCAACGCGGGAATACGCTGTATTCAGCAGGCGCGGAATAGATGCGGTGCAATTTGCGATAGACGCTCGCCGCGACATGACCTCCGTCCGCCATGCTGATGCTGGCGCAGCCGATCAGGTATTCATGGCGGTGTTGCTGCATGTATTGGGCAAGGCCTTTCCACAATTGGGTGATGGTTGAACCATCGCGATAATCCCAGTGCACGCAGGAACGTCCGACCTCTACCATCCGGTCGCTAAGGTGCAACAGCCTGGTCAAATCGAATTCGGCTTGGGAATAATAGCCGCCGATTTTTTCCGCCTGATCGGGTGAAAGGATACGATAAGTTCCCACGACTTTATTCTCGGTACTCTCGCGTACCAATAAATGCTCGCAGTATTTGTCGAAAATGTCGCGGTCGATACCTTCTTTTGCGCTGGGCAGACTGGCACCCATTTCTTCGGCGAATACTTTATAGCGCAGGCGTTGTGCTTCCAGTATTTCCGCTTCGCTGTGTGCGATGGAAGTGGTCAGGCGCGGGTGGCTGGCAGGTTGGGTTTGTCGGTTCAGTTCCAGCATGACATTTCCTTGGCAAGGTTTGAAGATGCATGCAGGTTACGGATGCCATGTTGCAGTGCGATGACGGAAAAATGAAGAAAGTATGAATTTGCTACTTGTTGAGTTGTTGCAACAACGGGTCGATCAGCAGCGCATAAGACGATTGTGACGCAAGCAAGGTTCGCGGAAATGCAGTACGTGCTGGCTGCTTGTCGGTATGTCTTGAGGAATTGATGGTTTGTAACACTTGCGCAATAGCATCCTGGGCAGTTCGCGCCAAGATGCGACGATTGGTATTCTTGGCCAGAAGCGCGGGAGTGAACACAACAAGGGCGTTGAGCTGCCGGCAGCGCAGGATTTTCCAGATGGATCGAACCAGTGTGGTATCACCGGTGAAAGCAGCAGTGCTGCATAACTCCCCCTCTTTATTCTGATAACGCAGTGCGATTGGGCATAGCTTTACGCCAGCGTCGATCACCGGTTGGATGAGCGCCGAGTGAAAATGGCCGACTTGCCTGCCGACCGTGGTGGTGCCTCCCGGGAAAAATCCCACACAATCACCTTGTTTGAGCAGTGCGCTGACGCGCAGATTCACCGCTGTTGCATCCCGGCGCATGGCTCGCTCGATGAATATCGTGCCATTGCGCCGGCTTAGCCAGCCGACGACGGGCCAGCCGCGCACATCCGATTTGGCGATGAAGCGCGTTGGTTGGGTCGCGTTCAGCACAAACATGTCCAGCCATGAAACATGATTGGCCACCAACAGGCAACCGCCTTTGCCGTGCGCGGGTTGTTGCCCCTCGATCTGGACGCCGATGTTGAGGCTGTCCAGCAGTTGCCTGCTCCAGGATTTCAGGATGAGACATTGCCGGGTTTGGTTGAGGTGCGGGTAAATGATTGCCAGCAGCATCCCATAACAAAGGTGCAGCACGAGGCGGGTGCCACGGATTGAGCTGGTCAGTATATCCGCCGGCATGTCGTTATATTCCGGCGCGTCTGAAGAGTGCTTATCCATAATGAGCCTCTGCACCCTGGCGATGCGCTTCAGCCACCACGAGCGGGGGCAGGTGGCGCCGTTCGATGAACATGCTGTTGCCGGATTTTTCCTGTGCCTTTTTCTTGGCGGTCATGGCTGCCTCCGCTACCTCATGGTGCGAACCGAATAACTCAGGGATGACCCAGACCGCACCGATCGAGAGCGTAGGCAGCGAGTGGTGGACGATGCGGCCTAGGCGATCGCTGCTCAGATAACCGCCGATCGAGCGATGATCTTTGTCAAACAGTGATGAAGATGTGTGCGCAAAAACGGAGAGCGCTCGGTTGCACCGTTGTTCCCAATCATCACTTTGCATGACCAGGATAAAATCGTCGCCGCCGAGATGGCCGATAAAATCATGTGCAGGATCGCAGATATTGCCGAGCAGCCGTGCGGTGAATTGGATCAACTCATCTCCTTTGTGATAGCCGCACACTTTGTTGAACGGCTTAAAATTGTCGAGGTCGCCATAACAGACGGCGAATGATTTTCCGGAGTGCAGCAAATATTCGATGTGCTCGTTGATGGGGACGTAGCCGGGCAACAAGGTCAGCGGGCTGGCATAACGTGTAGCTTCGATCTGCGCCTTGGTGATTTCGCGCAGCAGATCCTGCACGGTGCCTATCCCTATGTAGCGGCTTTGCTCGGTGATGATGAAGCCGTCGGTAAAATGACGGATCTCGGATTCGCTCAAAAATCCACTCAACTCCTGGATAGGAGTGGATTTTTCCACCAGCAATGGCGCTTCATCCATCAAGTCTTCGCAAGATTTATTTCCAGGATGCTCACTACTGCTTGGCTGGGCAAAGCTATCCACAAGTTCATAACGGCTGATCAAACCAACCGGTCGTCCATCATTGACGACAGGAATGGCTCGCAAGCTTTTGTTTTCAGAAAAGCAGGCAAATACCATTTCTAACCCGGTTTCCGGCTTCAGCGGCTCAACATAATGCAAGATCGTCTCTACTGTGACATTGCGGGTGTTGCAATATGGTTGTTTATCTGGCGTCTTCATCGCAAATATCCTGTGAGTGGCAGGGTACGAAGGATAATTGCCGAATGTTTCAGCAGTGTTAAGACGGTGTTGCAAGCAGGTTGCATGATATGAAACCGCAGTACACCCGGAGCAAACGAATGATTACCGGTGCATCGATTTTCAACATATTGCCCGTGTATTCCTCAGCATAAGCCGTCACCGGATTTAACGATTCTGCAACATAACATTCACGGAATCTTCGCATTCGCCGTGTAGGGTGCGCGGACATGAACAAGTTCCGGCATCTGGCGTGGCTCATCCCGCTGTTGTTTTACAGCAGCGATGCGCTGGCATGGGGTTTGTATACACATGTTTATTTTGCCCAGCAACTGGTGTGGGCCATTCCGCTTGCCGACACACGATTTCGCCGTGCCGTGTATGCATTCCCGGGTTGGGTGATGGCGGGCGCGTGTCTGCCGGATCTGTCACTCACCGGGCAGCATGCCGGAACGCATGATTTCAAGCAGACCCACCAGTGGGATACCGCGCGCAGATTACTGGAACAGGCATCCTGCGATGAAGAACGCGCCATCGCACTGGGCTTTGCCAGTCACTTGCTGGTGGACATCATTGCGCACAATCACTTCGTGCCGGCACATGAAAAATTGTGGGTGAATGTGCCGATACTGACCCATGCGTCCAGCGAATGGGCGATGGATGCGCATGTCAAACACCATATTTTCAACTCGCCTGCCAAATTGCTTAGGCAGAATCAGAACGTGCTGGCGAATTTTGCTTCATCGCACTTCCAGTGCGATCCGGGAAAGGCCCTCAACGCGGTCATGCTGCTGGCGCACGGCGATGCGCTGCTGCGCAGCAGCCGATTGGCCGAAGGGCTGTATCACACCGGCAAGGTGCTGGACCGCAATCTGAAACGCCGCTTCAATTACTACCTGCGCGAGACTTCACGACGCCTGGTTCAGATCAACCGGGTGATTGAAGGCCGCCGTCCGGTCTGGCATCCCGAGCCGCCGCTGCCGCATCTGGCGCATGACCGTGTCAGGGCGTACACCCTGCGGCAGATCAACTACCACTTGCCGCTTCCACTGGATTTGTTCCTGGAAGCTGAACAGTTAGAAGCTTAAAGACAGGCCGGAGATGGTTGCACCAATCACTATTCCGGCCAGCACATCGCTGGGATAGTGCAATCCAAGCACCAGACGCGAAACGGCAACCAGTGCGGTGAACGGCAGCAGCAGCCAGGCGAGGGCCGGATAGTAGGCCAATGCCACGACGCTGAAGGCCACCGCATGCAGCGTGTGGCCGGAAGGAAAACTGAATTGGTCCAGCGGTGCGATGCCGCAGTTGATACTCTGATCCTTGTTATAGGGGCGAGGGCGATGAGTCTTGTGCTTCAGCCATTTGTACAGGACGGTACAAACCAGCCCTGCAGCAGCCATGTGAAACACCGGCAACAGCGCGGCAGCCCGGTATTCCACCAGCAGCCACAACATCAAGCAGTACCAGAAAACACCGTCGCCCAGCCGGCTTATGAGGCGAAATACCTGGCGTAGCGATGGACTGATGCTTGCGCGGTTAAAGCGCAAACACCATGTTTCATCCCAGGTTTGGATCCGTTGCAGGTTGTAGATTCGATGTGACATGGCGCACCTCCGGTTTGACGGCGAGTTGTGCAAGGGCTTGCTCGAATTCATCCACGATGTTTTGCCAATCGAGTTTCAGCATGGTCTGGTGCGCTTGCCAGCGCAATCTTTCGACGCGTCCAGCTTCGCTGGCCAATCCGCATGACTGTTTTATGAATTCTTCTTCGTTGCCATACTCGGCATGCAAACCGTTCTCTCCATGTTTGATGTGCTCAGCCGCTGCCGCATAACGGTAGGCCACGACGGCAAGCCCGCTGGCCATTGCTTCCACGGTCACGTTGCCGTAGGTTTCCGTTATGCTCGGGAACAGGAAGATATCTCCCGACGCGTAGTGCGCCGCAAGGTCTTCGCCGGTTCTCATCCCGGCAAAAATATATTCCGGGTTTTGTCGCTGCAACTCTGCGCGTACCGGACCATCGCCGACCAGTACCAGTTTCAATTTCGGATTCATTGCTTGCATGGCCCCAAAGGCGCGCAACACCAGCGGCATATTCTTTTCTGCCGAGATGCGCCCGACGTAGATGACCGCCAGTTCGTCATCGGCAACGACACCCCATTGCAGACGCAATTTTTCACTGCGCTTGCTTGGATGGAACAATGTGGTGTCCACCCCGCGTGCGACGACCTGCAGATTTTGATAACCCTCATGAGCAAGCGTGTCGCGCAGCTCCTGGGTTGGAACAAGCGTGGTATCGGTGCGGTTGTGCAAATTGCGCAGATAAGCGGCAACAGTCTTTTGCAGCCAGCCAAAACCGTAATGCCGGCTGTAGCTGTGGAAGTTGGTGTGGAAATCGCTGCTGACCGGGATACCGAGTTTGCGTGCGGCAGACAAGGCAGATGAGCCCAGCGGACCTTCGGTGACCAGATGAACCACATCGGGACGCTGCGCGGTCCAGAGCTTGATCAGCCGTTGCTTAGCCGGCAGACCCAGCTTCAAGCCGGGATAGCGGGGAATCGGGAAGCCGCGCACCAGCACTTCCTGCAAGGTGAGCTCGTGTTTCGCGCTGTCCTGATCATTCTGGCGCGGACGTACCAATTCAACCACGTGGCGTTGACGCAGGCCTTCCACCATGCGGCTGATGGTCATCGCCACACCGTTGATTTCCGGCGGGTAAGTCTCAGTCACAACAGCGATACGCAGCATGCGGTTTGCCATGTTTTCTCCCTGGTTTTGGATAGTCATGACGCACACTTTCTCATCCGAATAAGAAAGTTTGATGAAGGATTTATGAGGGTTTTGTGACAGCGTGTATTAGGTTCCGATGACTGGAACTTCCGGGGATTCTGCTAATTGAACAGGATCAGCAGCCAAACCGAAACGACATTCAGCAAACTCAACAGCACCGCCGCACTGCCGATGTCCTTGGCGCGTTTGGCCAGTTGGTGATGATCCAGTGAGGTATGATCCACGGCGGCTTCCACTGCTGAATTGAGCAGTTCGACGATCAGTACCAGCAACACACTGGCGATCATCAGCGCCTTGCCGATCGCACTGGCGGGCAAAAACAACGCGGTCGGAATAAGGATGCACGCCAGCAATACTTCCTGGCGGAAGGCATCCTCATGGCGGATCGCTGCGCGCAAACCGGCGAGCGAGTAAAAAAATGCGCTCCAGACGCGCTTCAACCCGGTCTTGCCTTTGTAGGGGCTTTCCATCTTTATCCTGAGAATGTTCATTGTGGGTACCCTTGGTATGGGCAGGCGGATAGCATAAGCAGTGGATGTTTCAGTTTTGTTAAGGTATCGGCGGCGGGGTGTTTTGGTGGTATAGCCAAAAATTCAGGTTGAACATTCCCGATTCCTTCGGTAGAATCCGCGCTCTTTTGAAATCGGTTGGAGTAGTGCCATGGCACGTGTATGTCAAGTAACGGGAAAAGTCCCGATGACCGGGAACAATATTTCCCATGCGAACAACAAAACCAAACGGCGTTTTTTGCCTAATCTGCAACGCCGCCGCTTCTGGGTCGAGAGCGAGAACCGCTGGGTCAGCCTGCGCCTGAGCAATGCTGCGCTGCGCACCATCGACAAGAATGGTATCGATGCGGTGCTGGCAGAGATGCGCGCCCGCGGCGAAAAAATCTAAGGAGCCTGGAAAATGCGTGAAAAGATCAAACTTGAATCCAGTGCCGGTACCGGCCATTTCTACACCACGACCAAGAACAAGCGCACCATGCCTGAAAAGATCGAAATGAAGAAGTTCGATCCGGTGGCCCGCAAGCACGTCATGTACAAGGAAACCAAGCTGAAGTAATCCAAGCTGGCTTCATCGTGCAAAGAAAAACCCGCTCAGGCGGGTTTTTTGTTTGGCGGAAGATCCGCAGGGGCGTATCGCCGTAATTCGAAATTATTCTGGGAAACCGCAAGCGTTCCGCCCAACGCGGGCTGAAGACTGACTAATCAGCCGGTGTCGAGCGCCAGCACGGAATGGTTCATGCAAGTATCACTTATCCTTCATCTGCTTGTAATACTTGATGTGCAAACTTCATTACGCAGGCCGGCAAAGCCTGCATCCGTCGCGAGGCGGTGCTTGGTATACCTGAGGAACTGCCGTTTATATCCCACGGAAGGTGGGCAACCGGGCTGCGCCTAAAGACGCTTGTTCAAGAAACCGCCACTCAAATCACCATTCAGAACAGGAGAAATTTATGTTTACGAAAAAACGCATTGCAATAGTAGTCGGCAGCGCTCTGGCCATCATGGCCATGGGTGCACAGGCCGCCCAGGGTCCGAGCAGTTCCCAAGCCCCCTACCTGAACGCCATCGCTCCCGGCGTTGAGTTCGCCTCCATCCTGACCGCCGGCGATGTCGCACGCAACGGCTACCGCATGGCCGGCATTCCCGATGGTTTGGGCGCATATGACAATGGCGACGGCACCATCACCGTGCTGATGAACCACGAGATCGACAATCTTAACGGCGTTCCCCGCGCCCACGGCGCCAAGGGTGCATTCGTTTCCGAATGGGTCATCAACAAGCGCACCTTGCGCGTGGTCTCCGGCAGCGACCTGATCAAGAACGTATACGGCTGGAACGCAGCTACCCAGCAGTCCGACGACGTGACCAGCATCGTCACTTTCAACCGTTTCTGTTCGGCCGATCTGGCTGGCCAAAGAGCGTTCTTCAATCCCCGCAGCGGCTTGGGCAGCCATGCCCGCATCTTCCTGAACGGCGATGAGGGCGGTGCGAACGGTTACGCTATGGCACACGTCGCCACCGGCAGCAGCAAGGGCAGCAGCTATATCCTTGGCAAATTCAACACCAAAACCAACGGTTCTGGCGGCATTGACGTGGGCGGCTGGGAAAATTTGCTGGCCAGCCCATTTCCACAGAACCAGACCGTGGTCATCGGCACCAACGACGGCGGCACCGGCATCATGGACAGCTCGGTGCTGGTTTATGTGGGCACCAAGACCAGTTCCGGCAGCGAAGTTGACAAGGCCGGGCTGACCAATGGCGTGGTCAAATTCGTCAGCATTGACGGTATCGCCAAGGAAATCAGTGATGCTGCGACCCGCGCCACTGGCATCGTCTCCGGTATGCGCTTTAGCCTGAGCGACACCGTCTCCACCGCCTTCTCCCGTCCCGAAGATGGTGCCTGGAATCCGCGCAATCCCAACGAGTTCTACTTCGTCACCACCGACCAGCTCGACAAGACCGATCTGACCGGCGGAACGCAGAAAGGCGGCACCCGTCTGTGGCGCCTGACCTTTGACGACATCAAGAATGTCGATGCCGGCGGCAAGATCGACATCCTGCTCGATTCGGCCGCCCTGGCCGGCGGTGTGGGCGTGGACAAGCCCGATATGTTTGACAACATCTCGGTGAACGTCGACGGCACCATCACGCTGCAAGAGGATGTGGGCGGCAATGCGCACAACGGCAAAATGTGGCAGTTCGAACCGGACAACGGCAGCTTCACGCTGCTCTCCAAGTTCGATCCGGCGCTGTTCGGTGATATCGTCGGCGGCAGCTTGGTTGCCGGCACGCATACCAACGACGAAGAATCCTCGGGTGTGATCGACATCACCCGGCTACTGGGCCGCCATGATGGCAAGAAGTACGAACTGCTCGTTGCGCAGGATCATGCCAAAGCCGCCAGTCTGCAAGCCATCGGCGCCATGAATGCCGAGGCCGACCCGGTTGCCATGTATCAGGGCGGTCAACTGATCCTGATGTCGGCTCCGCTGGCGCATGACGATGATGGCGACCATGAAGACGAGCACGCCGACGAAAAGGAATCTGATGTGCGTCATCTGGAAAGAATGAATCCCTTCTCTCGATAATGCGCAAACATGATCAAGTTTGAGCCGCAACAGGAAAGCCCCGACAAGATTGTTCCTGCGGTGCGTCTTCGCAAGAGCAGGTAAGTCTAAGCTGCCTGTGTAACTGAAAGGGCCGCAGCATGTGCTGCGGCCCATTTTTTGAGATCTCATTCGATGAGCATTATTCAACTACAACGCTTCGAACTCCTGTTCCATTCACCCCTGCTGCATCCCGCGTAAGCCGGATGGAATAGGACAAAGACTGATGGATTATTCCAAGATTGTCTTATGGATAAATTATCAATGCGCCGATATACCTGTCACGAGAATATGGTCAAAATGTCCGCCCATAGACTACTGTCTCCATTAAATATTCAGGAACAAGGGAGGTCGAGGATGTTGGAACATATTCGTTCATTAGTAGTGAAGCAACGTGAGTTTGAGCAGCATATTTCGTGCAGAGGAAATTCCTCAGGACTTGGATTGTTAAGTCATGATCACAGAAGAGGAGAAATAAAATGAACAACAAGAAAATATTGGCAATAATGAGCGTGCTGGCGTTTTCGGCACCGTTGGCGTCGGTTGCCGATACTGGGTGGTATGCGGGCGCTGGCGTCGGCAGGACAAACTTCAGCGGCAGTGAATTGGATCTTGAACCTACCAGACTGGCAACTGAAACCTACACTTTGAACAGCCTGGATAAAAGCAGTACGGGGTGGAAGCTTTTTGCCGGGAAACAGCTCAATGAGAACTGGGCGGTCGAGCTTGCCTTCACCAAATTGGGGAAATTCTACTTTAACGCAACCATCACCAGCGCTGGCAATGCTATCGAAACTGGAGAAGCCAAACCTGATTGCTGGAGCCTGTCAGGGGTAGGCACACTTCCTTTGGGTAATAATTTCTCGTTGCTGGGTAAAGCCGGTATCTGCCACTGGGCAGACCATCCGTTTGCCCAGGAAGCAGGAGTTCCATACATTCTGGAATCCACAGGGGACAGCCTGACCTACGGTGTCGGCGCCAAGTATGACTTCACCGATAACCTGGGCGTACGGGCCGAGTGGGAGCGTTTCGAAAAGGTGGTACATAATCGAGCCAGCGCGGATCTGCTTTCGATCAGTCTCCAGTACGGCTTCTAGGTGACGAAGAGTTCAGCCATGCAGGCCGGGATTTTCCCGGCCTGTTTTCTTCGCTACTGCTCAAAGTGACGCAACTGCCGGCCGCAGAATTTTCATTTTAATTCTGCCTCGTAAGCCGGCATACGGAAGTGCGGGGGGCTGAGATAGAAAGCATCAGCGTTATCCGCTATTGCCGTGCGAAGCTTGTTACCTGCGGCCTTAATGCGCCGGGGATATATTCACGTCCGCAACAGGTTTTCCGGGTTTTTCGGCGATGACGTTGAGACTGATCGCGACATCCTTGAACTTCATGTTGCTGGTGTCATTAAACAGGCCAAACCCCGATACTTTTTTAATATTGATGTACCCGGCCGTTTTAAGAAACACTCTGAGAAAATCTTCATTCAACCCGACCACATGATAATCATATTTATCGATATGTCCGCCGAAGATCATTCTCATTACGAAGAAACGTTCATCAATCGTGTATTTGTCTTTTTTTAGAACAAGGCTTGCCAGGACATCGAGATCGGGAACACTGACATATATTTTTCCGCCCGGCTCCATGACTCTCCACCATTCCTTGAGGGTGGCGACCAGTTCATTGTTGTAATCGAAGTGCTCGACTACATGTGAAGCGTAGATTTCAGAAAATGTGCCATCGGCGAATCGGGATAAATCGGTGGCATTGCAGACATGATCAACATAAGGGGCAGGGTTTGCATTCAAGACCTCCCACCCGTTTGCCCGCTGCTGGCCGCCTATATGCAGTTTTCTTTTCATTGAGACACCGTATCATCTAATGCCAATAAATCCTGGAATATATCGCCGCCACATCATCTGCAAACCTGCCAGGCCTATTTCAAGCCTGAGCCCAGTTTTGCGCTTCGGTGTAATCGGTGAACACGCGGATGTCGGCATCAACGAATATCCTCGATAGCCAGGCCTGCCAGGTGATCCACTGGTCGTCGGTAACCACGGCAATCTTGCTGAAATCGTGATTGTGTTCGCGGCTGAAGAATTTGAGTTCTTCCCAAGCCACATCCAGCGTGTAGCCGACCATTGCGCGCAGGTCGAACAGCAGGTTCACCGTGCCGGGCGATTTCAGTTTGTAGAGGGATTGTTCTTCGAATGTCTTGAAGTCGGCCAGGGTGAATTCCCCGAGCACGGCTACGTTGACGAGGTTGTCGGTTTGTTCGATGGTGATCATCTAATTTTTCCTTATTATCCTAAAAATTTTGATTGTCCACGAAAAACACGAAAAGCACGAAAGGGGTAAGCAGGCTTTACCACAGCAGCGTATTGGTTTGTTTCGTGACTTTCGTGTTTTTCGTGGACAACTGTTTTTCCCAGATTTAGTGCTTTGGACTCAGGCGCAAGCTTAGCACACCGCTGGCGATGATGAACGCCATGCCCAGCCAGCCGCTCAGCGGCAGCACTTCATCCCACAGCACTATGCCAAACAGGCTGGAGAACACAATGGTGCTGTACGCCAAGCTGCTGACCACCAGCGTGTTGCCGACCCGGTGGGCGTAGGTCATCGCGATCTGCGCAAGCGTGGCAGTGCAGCCCAGGCCCAACAGTATCGCAAAGCTTTGCAGGGTGATCGCATGCACCTGATCGAACAGCATCCATATGCCGCTGCCGATGGAGGCGATCAGACTGAAGTAGAACACCACGCGTACTGCCGGTTCGCCGATGATTCCGAGCTGCTTGACGTTGAGATAGGCAATGCCGGCGAGGAAGCCGGAGATCAGCCCGAGCAGGCCGGGCAGCAGTTGGTCGCGTTCCAGGGTCGGGTGCAACAGCAGCACCACGCCGCAAAAACCCACCGCGATGGCGATGGTCAGCGGCAGATGGAACTTGTCCTTGTACACCAGCATCGTGAAGACGGTGAGAAACATCGGCGCGGTGTAGTTGAGCGTGACGGCGGTGGCGAGCGGCAGCACGGTGATGCAGTAGAAGAACAGCGCGAGCGCAACTCCACCGGAAATGCCGCGCCAGAAGTGGGGGAGCCAGTGCTTTGTGGCAAGGCCGACGCGTTGCCGGCGCATGATGATGCACACCAGCAACATACCCAGGAATGAGCGGTAGAACACCAGCTCGATGTACGTGAAGTAGGGTGCACCGAGCTTGACGAATACACTCATGCAGCCGAACAGCAGACCGGCGACCAGCATCCAGAGGGAGCCGGTGTTTTTTTGCGTCATGACGGTTGAGGTTTCCGTTTTAATCCCAGATTGTCCATTAACCAAAAACCCCTCCCAGCCTCCCCAACCCACCCCAGCCCTCCCTTGTCAGGGAGGGAGCGGGGGAGGAGCGGGTTCGGTTCTCCCCCTGACAAGGGGGAGCTATAACCAGCGACTTTGCTGTCGTTTTGTGACAGCTTAGTCGAATGGCTAGTTGTTCCATCAGAGGGGGTTTAGGGCACATCCGCCTAATGGAAAACAAGCGGCGGGAATGCAATTTTAGATATGCGAAGCAAGGTTGCGGCGCAGGTATTCGTGGAAATGCAGCATGCCGTCTTCGGTGGGCGACTGGTACGGGCCTTGCTCCTCGATGCCGCGCTGGTACAGCGACTTGCGTCCCTGGTTCATGCGCAGGCAGATGATGTCGTCCTCGATGGCCGTTTCGTTATATGCTTTTTGTTCCGCTTCCACGTAATCGCGCTCGAACAGCACAATATCCTCGAGGTAATAGAACTCAACGATGTTGGTGCAGGCTTCCGGGCCGCGCGGCACGAGGGTGCTGACGACCAAAGTGCCCGGATACCACTCGACCATGATGTTCGGGTAGTAGGTCAACCAGATCGCACCGTATTTCGGCAATTTGTCGCCGTAATAGCTCAGCACCTGTTCATGCCACTTGCCGTATGCCTCGCTGCCGACTTTGCGCAGCCGGTTACGGATGCCGACGGTCTGCACGCTGTACTGTTCGCCGAATTCCCACTTGAGGTCGTCGCAATCCACGAAATTGCCCAAGCCGGGATGGAATGGCACGACATGGTAGTCCTCCAGATACACCTCGATGAAGGTCTTCCAGTTGAACGCGTATTCGTCCACCTGCACGCGATCCAGCATGTAGCCGGAAAAATCGATCACCTGCATCACGCCGACATTGGCCAAGTCTGTTGCGACATCGCGCGATCCCGAGAACAGCAGGCCGTTCCAGTTTTGCAGCGGCGATTTGTTCAGGTGCAGGCACGGGTTCTGCGGGAAGTGCGGCGCGCCAAGCAATTTGCCATCGGTCTGATAGGTCCAGCGGTGGATCGGGCAGACGATGTGCAGCGCATTGCCGCGACCTTGCAGCATGGTGGCCTGGCGATGACGGCAGATGTTGCTGAGCAGCTCCACGCCATTCTGGTTGCGCACCAGCATTTGCGCATCTCCATCCAGCACATGGTAGTCGCCCGGATTGGGCACCATCAGTTCATGGCCGGCGTAGTTCGGGCCTTGCTCGAACAGCAGGTGTTGTTCGGTTTCCAGCACCTTTGGGTCGAAATACCAGCTTAACGGTGGTTGCTTTGGAACGGTAATGAGGTGATCCAGTTTTGCAATTTCAGACATACCCACATCCCTTTCAAGAAAGGTGAATACGATTTCATAGGGGGTGGGATTGTCCCTGAAATTCAAGGGTAGGGCAATAATAATTGGCTCAGACGGGGTGGGTTGGGTAAAATGGCGGTCTTTCTAAAAATTAGGGGCTGTTATGTCCGGCCAAATTAAAAAGACAGGGGCGCAAAAAGCTGTTGGTTTCGAGACGGCAATGGCCGAACTCGAAAAAATCGTCGCCGACATGGAGGCGGGCAAGCTGTCGCTGGAAGATTCGCTGACTGCCTATAAACGCGGCGCGGAATTACTGTCATTCTGCCGTGCCAGGCTCGAAGACGCGCAGCAGCAAGTGCGCGTGCTGGAGGACGGCGTGCTGAAGGATTTTTCCGCTAGCGGAGAGCCCGATAAAAATTGACCCGGGAAGAATTGATGGCCGCTGATTTTCAGAGCTGGGTCGCCTTGCAGCAATCGCGCTTCGAGGATTTGTTGAAGGAGTTATTGCCGCGTCCCGATGTTGCCCCGCAGCGGCTGCACGATGCGATGCGTTACGCAGTGCTGGACGGTGGCAAGCGTGTGCGCCCTTTGCTGGCATTTGCCGCGGGCGAATTGACGGGCGCGGATGTGGCCAGAGTGAGTGTCGCTGCCGCTGCCGTCGAGCTCATTCATGCCTATTCCCTGGTGCATGACGATATGCCATGCATGGACGATGACGTGTTGCGCCGGGGCAAGCCGACTTGTCATGTGCAATATGACGAGGCGACGGCGTTGCTGGTCGGCGACAGTCTGCAATCGCTGGCGTTCCAACTGCTCGCGGAACATCCTTTGAGTGATGATGCAACTCGCCAACTGGAAATGATCAGGCTGCTGGCGGCGGCGTCCGGTTCACGCGGCATGGCGGGCGGCCAGGCGGTCGATCTTGCCAGTGTGGGCAAAGCGCTCACGCTTCCCGAACTGGAGTTCATGCACATCCGCAAGACCGGCGCGCTGATCCGTGCGGCGATCCTGCTCGGTGCGCAATGTCGGTCAAATAAGTGCGGCAATCAACTTGATGCCGCCCAGATAGACAGGCTGGATCATTTCGGCAAGCTGGTCGGTCTTGCCTTTCAGGTGGTGGACGATGTGCTGGACTGCGAAGCCGATACCGCCACGCTGGGCAAGACCGCGGGCAAGGATGCGGACAATGACAAGCCGACTTATGTCAGCCTGCTGGGCATGCATGGTGCGCGCAATATGGCGCAGCAACTGCATCGCGAGGCATTGGAAACTTTGGCAGAGTTCGGCGATGCGGCAAGGCGTTTGAGGGAGTTGGCTGATTTTATCGTTCTGCGAAAGTTCTGATGTATTCCCTACTTGATACCATCAATACCCCCGGCGATCTGCGTCAGCTTGATCGCGCGAAATTGCCCGAGTTGGCAAAGGAGTTGCGCGAGTTTTTGATCGAGTCGGTCAGCAAGACCGGCGGACATTTGTCTTCCAACCTCGGCACCATAGAGCTGACCATAGCGCTGCATTACGTCTATGACACACCTGAAGACCGGCTGGTCTGGGATGTGGGGCACCAGACCTATGCGCACAAGATCCTTACCGGGCGGCGTGAGGGCATGAGCAGACTGCGCATGGCGGGCGGCCTAGCCGGTTTTCCCAAGCGCGATGAAAGCCCTTACGACACATTCGGCACCGGCCATTCCAGCACCTCGATCAGCGCCGCGCTGGGCATGGCGGTGGCCGCAAAGTTGCAAGGCTCCGAACGGCGTGTAGTGGCGGTCATCGGTGATGGCGCGATGACCGGCGGCATGGCCTTCGAAGCGCTCAATAATGCCGGTGCGATGGATGCGAACCTGCTGGTCATCCTCAACGACAACGATATGTCCATTTCGCATCCGGTCGGCGCACTGAACAATTATCTGGCCAAGCTGATATCCGGGAGCTTTTATGCAGCGATGCGGCGGGGCAGCGAGAAGGTGCTCAAGGTCATGCCGCCGGTGCTCGAGTTTGCCAAACGCGCCGAAGAGCATTTCAAGGGCATGGTAGTGCCGGGAACATTATTCGAGGAATTCGGTTTCAACTACATCGGGCCTATCGATGGGCACGACACGGATGTGTTGCTGGATACCTTGGGCAACCTCCGCAAACTGACTGGTCCGCAGTTCCTGCATATCGTCACGCAAAAGGGCAAAGGCTATGCGTTGGCCGAAGAGGATTGCCTGCTGTATCACGGTGTCAGCAAATTCGACCGGACCAGCGGCATCATTCCCAAACCAACACCGGTCAATGCCGGGGGGCAGGCGCCCAGGCTTAGCTATACCCAGGTGTTCGGGCAGTGGCTGTGCGACATGGCCGGACAGGACGAACGGCTGGTGGGCATCACGCCGGCGATGTGCGAGGGCTCCGGGCTGACCGAATTCTCGCAATCCTATCCTGAGCGCTACTTCGATGTCGGCATCGCAGAACAGCATGCCCTGACGTTTGCCGCGGGACTGGCCTGTGACGGCTACAAGCCGGTGGTCGCGATTTATTCGACCTTCCTGCAGCGCGCCTATGACCAGTTGATCCACGATATCGCGATACAGAATCTGCCGGTGATGTTGGCTATCGACCGCGGCGGGCTGGTCGGCGCGGACGGCGCCACGCACGCGGGCAGCTTCGATCTTTCCTACTTGCGCTGCATCCCGAACATGACGGTGATGGCTCCGGCCGACGAGAACGAATGCCGCCAGATGCTGTATACCGCCTACCAGTTGAATACGCCGGCTGCGGTGCGCTATCCGCGCGGCACCGGACCCGGCGTAGCGACCAACCCCGAGATGCGCGCTCTGGCGATCGGCAAGGGCGAGTTGCGGCGCGCGGGCAAGCGTGTCGCCATCCTGTCGTTCGGCGTCATGCTGGCACCCGCGCTTGCGGCTGCGGAACGCCTTGATGCAACGGTAGTGAACATGCGCTTCGTCAAGCCGCTGGATGAGGAATTGGTGCTGCGCCTGGCACGCGAGCATGAGCTGCTGGTGACAGTCGAAGAAAACACCGTGCAGGGCGGAGCCGGCAGTGCGGTGGCGGAATGTCTGCTGCAGCATGGAATCGCTGTCCCGCTGCTGCAACTCGGTTTGCCGGATCACTTCATCGAGCAGGGCGAGCATGCGCAGTTGCTGGCGGGTTGCGGCCTGGATGCTAACGGATTGTTCGTCAGCATCAAGCGAAAATTGACCGACTGAATTTGTCGGGATTGGGTATAATACGGCGTTCTTGCAACTCGACAGGACATATACCATGAATTCTCCCGCTCCTCATCATATCGCCGACGTGCAAAGCTCCGCCGATACACGCCACCTGGCGATCAACCGTGTCGGCATCAAAGGGATACGCCACCCGGTCAGGGTCAAGGACAAGAGTGTCGGTGTGCAGCACACGATTGCCACTTTCAACATGTATGTGCATCTGCCGCACAACTTCAAGGGCACGCACATGTCGCGCTTTGTCGAGATACTCAACCAGCATGAGCGCGAGATTTCCGTGGAATCGTTCGACAACATGCTGCACGACATGGTGGCGCGTCTGGAAGCCAAATCCGGTTTTATCGAGATGAATTTCCCGTATTTCGTGAACAAAACTGCCCCGGTGTCCGGTGTGCAAAGCCTGCTCGATTACGATGTGACCTTCATCGGGGAGATCGTCAATGGGAAGTCGCATTTCACGATGAAAGTGCAGGTTCCGGTGACCAGTCTGTGCCCGTGTTCCAAAAAGATTTCCGAGCGCGGCGCGCACAACCAGCGTTCCCACGTCACGCTCACTTTGCGCACCAACAGTTTCGTCTGGGTCGAAGATGTGGTGCGTATCGCCGAAGAGCAGGCCTCGTGCGAGCTTTATGGTCTGCTGAAGCGTCCCGACGAAAAATTCGTCACCGAACATGCCTATGACAACCCGAAATTCGTCGAGGACATGGTGCGCGATGTGGCTGCGGTGTTGAATGCCGATGAGCGTATCGACGCGTACATCGTCGAGTCGGAAAACTTCGAGTCCATCCATAATCATTCGGCCTATGCGCTGATCGAAAGAGACAAGACCAAGGATTGAGGATCGAGGAGCGGGGATCGAGAAAACCCTCTGCCCCGTTTTTCACTCAATCCTCAATCCTCAATCCTCAATCCTCAATCCTCAATCCTCAATCCTCAATCCACAATCCTCAGTCCTGGTTTATGTCCATCGCCATCTTCCGCCATGCTGCCACCGAAGGTCCCGGCTACCTGGCCGAATTCCTCGATAAAAGAAAAATTCCCTGGCAGTTGATCCGCATCGATGCCGGCGATGCCGTGCCGCAAAACGCATCTGAATATTCAGGGCTGGTTTTCATGGGCGGCCCGATGAGCGTCAACGATGACTTGCCGTGGATCGCACCTGTGCTGGCATTGATCCGCGATGCATACGCCAGGGACATTCCGCTGTTGGGGCATTGCCTCGGCGGGCAATTGATCTCCAAGGCGCTGGGCGGTGTGGTGACGCGCAATCTGGTCAAGGAGATCGGCTGGGGCGAAGTGACGGTTTCGGACAACGATGAAGCGCGCGACTGGTTTGGCGATGTGAAGAAATTCCAGGCGTTCCACTGGCACGGTGAAACATTCACGATGCCGCAAAGCGCGACACGCTTGCTGTCCAGTGCATACTGTGCCAATCAGGCATGGGTCATCGGCAAGCATCTCGCGCTGCAATGCCATGTCGAAATGACCGCGGACATGATCTCAAGCTGGTGTTCTGTGGGTGCAAGTGAGGTGGAAGCTAGCAGAGCCAGTCCTGCTGTTCAATCGGTCAGCGAGATGCAGCGGCGCATGGCCGACGAGTTGCCGCGCATGCGTAAAGTTGCGGATCACTTGTACAGTCACTGGATCAAAGGCATATCAGCATGACGAACCAGGATTGGGAACGGTCAAATCATTGACAGAGTCGTAGTGTGAACTTCATGGCCCACATCAATTTTTCTCAGCAGCAACCAACCATTCCTCAATGCCGTGAACACCAGCTGTCAAAAATGCATCTTGCAAGGCCACAACTCGCACAATCATTTTCTCATCTTCAGATTCCTCGGCTTCTCTGAATAACGCAGTCAGTAAGCAGCCAAGCTTTTCTTTCTCCCAAAAAACACTCTTCTCCCCTTCCAATATCTTGGCAAGTGTTTCGGCGATTTCCAGCGCCTGTCGTGGATTAGCCTGAGCCAATGTAGAAAGCCAAGGCATGAAGTGAAAGAGATCATTACGTTCTGCCGCCAACCCTCTTGCCGTAAGATAACGCACGGCAAGATCAACAGGCAATCCAAAATGAGTTGTCTTGTCCGAAAAAGCATGTTCAATTTCTCTCAATATTTCCTCGGAATCAGACATTATTTCTAGAGCCGCGTATAGGCCAGCCAAGCATATTTCACAGTACTTAGCTTCAACGATATTTTTTGCAAAAACCTGTACTGCTCCTTTCCAGATAGCCTCCTCTTTCCGTTGCTTTAAAGATGATATCCAGACTCCAGTTTCAATGAATCCTTCCAATGCACTCAGGGTTGAAATTCTTGCCCAAATTTCTCCAGTCCCCGGCATGGCTTCAGTCGCCATACGATCAAGATAAGGTCGAACCTTATCGAAATTCCGATAATAGCCGTAGTACAAACACCTTTCCGATAATTGCCAAATACCTAATTTTCCATTCAAAGTTGCCAGATCAAATATGCGCCATCCCAAATCGGGCAGTTTGTATTGAAGGAAAGGCAATACGTTTAGTATCGATGCACGCACTGCAGCATGTTCATCGGAGGCGAAGCGAACCAGCAACGGCGTCAAACACTCCGGCCAATCCCGATTGGCCTCCAGCAATTTATTTGCGAGTCGAATGGTTGCTACTGCTGCAATTCCTCGAGTTGAATTAATGGCTTTACTCAGTAAATTCATCTCATCACTTTCACCTGTTCCCATTTCTGGATCAGATGCAAGCAACACATCGTGCAGAAGAAATACGATCCGCTCAGCGAGCTCTTGCGATTCTGCCACTAATGCGCATGCAGCCAACGCACTAGCCATTTCACGTTTGCCGCGCCAAAACAAGGGTGTCTGTTCCAGCACATCCAGCATGCTATGGCACAAATCTGTCGATGAAGGTTCTTTTACAGGGCTCCATGCTTGATCGTGCAAATGCCCAAAACGGACATCCATATGTTTTGCCACGCCACTGACAATGCTCTTGCGCATTTCTGACGATAGGTTTTGCCAACTGCGGGAAAGAAAAGAAAGAAATCGCAATGGGTCTTTGCTTGCTGCCTCACTAAACTGTCCTTCAACATGATCCTCACCACCGATGGTATGGCCGCCGATTTCTTCATAGTTCCCAAAACCGCGATAATGTTCAAAAAGCTTCAACAAACCGCCATCCGACATCGCCATCATGGAACCAGCGTCAATTGGTGAGCCTACCCAGCCGCTACGCGACAGAATATTGGGCTCAAGAGGCGTAACAAAAAATATCCGTTCACCTTCTTGCAACACAGCTTGTACTTCAGGCCTCCTCAACGAGGCCGGAATTTGCGCAAGCCATTTACATTTTTGAATGTAACACCCAAGGAGGTGATTCGTTGTTTTCGTTTTTCTCATCGTCCCAAAGATGCAATAACAATTGCTGGTGACGCTCTTGTGTATTGTCATCTAGATAGTAATAGGCGGCCCGTGCCACCAATGGCAGTTCGTCCTCGAATGCACTACCGCGCCATAACTCCGGATCGAGGATAGCTTTCGAAATCCCATCCAGATTGGCTTGCGGATTTTTCTGGTAAGCCTGTAACAGGAAATACAGCACGGCACCTTCACCCGTTTGGCGCAATAGTGGCTCATGCGCATACCACCATTCGGTGCCGTTGGTAGCATGGAATAGAAAGGCTGCCTCTAATGCATCCATTAGTACATTGAGTCCGTCTGAGTGGTGGGTATTGTGCTGACTGTGGCGTCTTTCCCAAGAAGTGTAGTATAGAAATCCGTCGTACCTGCTATGGCGCGAGCGACTACCAGAAGATTGTTGTTTGCTCCAATATTCCACGTCATGCAATGCCAGATCGAGCAGCTTCGTCGAGGCTTGCATTCTTCGCCGGAGAAAATCTTCTTTGTAGAAAACGTGAGGATCACATTGCAATTTACGATCCAGGCGGTAGTTTTTCAGAGCTTCTTGTGTTACATCGGAGGCGATGAATTGCCACAGCAAATCATCACCGTTACCTGTTGCCTCAACCCACCGTGACAGAGGTTTTCCAAGAAAATCTCTCTCTTGCACGGTGGGAATAACAAGGAGGACTTTCATCAATTCGGCCACACCTTCTACTTGCCAGTCAGATAATTTTTCCAGAGCAAATACCATGCGCCATCTGGCACTGGCAGCATCCACCCAGCCATTATCCAATGCATCGCGCCACAACCGGATTACATCAACCGGCTTTTCTGCCAACCAGCGACCCGCCACTTCCATTAATTTCAACCCGTGTTGTGATGGAGCAGATCGAAGCAAGGGCAGCCAATTGGTGATCAGGAAATTTAACCAGTCCGCCGACTTGGTATTCCAGAGAAATCGATCGAAAAGATGTTCCTGCGTATGGAACAAATGGCGAATCAGCGTCCAATCATCCGCTTCCGGCAACACTTCCCCCAATGATTCCGCTACTAGCCGTCTCAAGTGGAAAGCAATTCTCGAATCATCGAGCACTTGCCGCACTTCTTTTCTGAAATGTCGTGCGTCCTGCGCGCGCAAGGCAAAGAAAAAAGCACGCACCGCTGGACGAACAAAAGGCAACGATGGTTGGCCGAGGATAAAGTCGGCGAATGTCCTACCTTCACTCATCGCCGCCATCACGGCGAGACCTTCAGCCAATGTCTGGTGACCAAAGCCTATTTCACCAGATTGGCCGCTGATCAGCACACCGACACTTAACAACTGCCTGCGTATTTCATCAGACATTTTTATGCGACCTGCTGGCAGCCATTGACCTCGCTCGCGCAGCAGGCAGGCCGCCATCGCCTGCAAAGCCGACATTGCCGTTTCTCCAAGCAATGGATCGCGGCGAACAACCTCATCGAGATAGATATTCAGCAAATCCTGTTCTGATGTGAACACCTTGCTGTTTCCGGCTAGAGCCACGCGTTCGTAAATCGCCAAATTTCGGGGATTTTGTAGTAACTGCCGCATGGCTTCGGAACAAGACTCGGCGTTAACGCCCCACTCAGCGAGGACAGGCAACACCTCGTCATTCCAATTCAGCAGGCCGATTGGTAACTTGATTTGCCAGTCCCTGCCACTGAGATGGTAGTCGTAACTCAGATCGTATTCGCGACAGGCTACGACACAGGTAGCATTTTTGATTGTCCCCACTTGATCGAGCATACCCAGAAAAAATCCAAGAGCACCGTGCTGGCGATTAAGCGACAGGACATCCAGCGAGTCAATGACCACGACTGTCTGACGGTAATCCGCCAAAAGCGCCACCTTACCTGCCACATCGTCAGGCAGTCCCTTGGCTACCATCGCCTCCGGAGAGGGACAATCGGCGTAGTAATCCCCCTTGATGAACAGCAGCCCGCATGATCCCTGTTGCTCAAGACTATCCACGACATCCAGTAGCACACAGGTTTTCCCGCTGCCGGGTTTATCCACGACCAGTATGGTTCTCGCCCCACTAGTGATGTGTTGCAGGACTTCATTTACAGCCGATCTTGGGAATCGATGTGTTCCGATTTGGCGCTTCCAGTCGCGGTGAATTGCCGATGCGCGCCGGAAATCATGAAGAATTTCCTGTTCACTCATGGATGGTATTCGCACAATGCCGCGTTCGTGCAGGTAGTCCAGCAAATCTTGTCGTGTAAAGCGATGGCAGGGGCCGGTTCTCTTGCCGGATTTATCGACGATATAAACCGTCAGGAAATCAATTGCGAAGTCAGGTTGGTTTACCAGTTGCTGTAAACGCAACCTTGCGTCACGTTTAATCTGGTCAACATCCTCCGTCGTTATAAATTTCAGGCGTCGCCAATCAGTCAGGACTTTGGCTTCGGATACTTTCCAAAGCGCAGCAAGTATTTTCAGCGTAGCTATATTTTCTTGCGAGGCACCCTCTGTTAGCGACGTATGATCCGGGCGGATTTCAGCATATTCCTTGAGTTTGGACAGTGCGCCGAATGGGGATTGTGAGTAGAAATGAACCTGACCAGTAGTATCGGCCTGTAATTGTTTGTATACCTTGAGCAGTTCGTCGCGCATTGTCTCATCGGACAATTTCCACTCGCGCCAATCCGGCTGGTTCTTCTTGCACTGGAAATAGTGTGTTTCATTCTGATAGCGGACAACGATGTCATCCACTGTGACTGCTTTGTTGCCCGGGCCGAGCGATGTCACCTCGACTTCCATGCTGACAATATCGTTGTCAGCTAGCATATCCACTGCCCACTTCAGGGCGATGGCACGCTGATAGTCATCGCCTCGGTTTGAATATGCACCAGCATCACTCATGGGTGAACCCTACACAGGCCAAGATGCGATCATATTAACACCGCAACGTTTTGCAACGGCAGCACATCAAGTGATATTGACAAATAGTCTTTGATGCAACCTATATGTACTATCGCCAAATATAATTATGGAGCGTCTGTAATGTGTCGATAACGCCAATTAGCGAAAGGCAGCTTTCGGGCAATGTGAAATATCTGCCGCTGGACAATTTGAAATCGGTAATTGTTTATGTGTGGTCAATGCGTGAGAATACTTGGTCAGTTTGAAGAAGGAATGGTGATCAGGCAGTAGGGAATACGCAGTTGCTGGTGGAATTTGTTCGCAGTTCAATTAATGGTAATGATTCCTCTTCGTCGGGAAACATCCCTCCCTCATGGGATCGAATCCGGAACGCGCCGCAAGGCGCGTTTTTCGTTGCGGCTTAACCGAACCCCTACGGTGTATAATTCGCGCCCTCCATGCGACAGTGTCGCATTCAATTTCCTATGGATCGCATGATCAAAAGAATCTTCAAGAACGTATTTCGCAAGGCCGCCAAAGTCAAAACGGTAGGAAATGCCCAGGTAATCCCGTTCAGATTGCATGGTGTCGCACGCGAACAGATCAGTTACGGCGCGCAGAAAGTCACCGACGGTTTGCAGGCGGCAGGATACCAGGCCTATGTGGTCGGGGGTGCGGTGCGGGATCTGTTGCTGGACAAGATACCCAAGGATTTCGATGTGGCGACCGATGCCACGCCGGAGGAGGTGCGCCGCGTGTTCCGCCGTTCGCGCATCATCGGGCGGCGCTTCCAGCTGGTGCATGTGATGTTCGGCGAGGAGGTGGTCGAGGTGTCCACGTTCCGCAGTCTGATCGATTCCGGGGATGCGCAGACCGACGAGCATGGCCGGCTGTTGCGCGACAACCAGTTTGGCGACCAGGAGCAGGATGCGGCGCGCCGCGATTTCACCGCCAACGCATTGTTCTACGATCCGGCCACGCAGGAAATTTACGACTATCACGGCGGTTATGCGGACACCCGCAAGCATCTGTTGCGCATGATCGGCGATCCGATGGTGCGCTACCGCGAGGATCCGGTGCGCATGCTGCGTGCGGTGCGATTGTCGGCGAAGCTGGACATCCGGCTGGATGAAGCGACCGCGGCGCCGATCGCCAGCATGAAAGGCTTGCTCGACAACGTGCCACAGGCGCGTTTGCTCGATGAGGTGCTGAAGATGCTGTTGTCCGGCCACTCGGTGGTGTGTATTCAGCAGTTGCGCAAGATGAACTTGCATCACGGCCTGTTGCCGCTGCTGGATGTGATCCTGGAGCAGCCGATGGGCGAGAAGTTCGTGATGCTGGCATTACGCAGCACCGATGAGCGTCTCAGTCAGGACAAGCCGGTTTCTCCTGCGTTCCTGTTTGCCGCATTGCTGTGGCACGAGGTGCTGGCGGCATGGAAGTTGCGGGTGCAGCAAGGTGAGCGCCCGGTGGGTGCGATGCATGCGGCGATGGATGAGGTGCTGGCCAGGCAAAAGGCGCAACTTGCCATTCCGCATCGTCAGGACGCGGTGATGAAGGAGATCTGGCTGATGCAGCAGCGCTTTGAACAACGTTCTGGCCAGCGTCCGTTCCGCTTGCTGGAACAGCCGCGCTTTCGCGCCGGCTTCGATTTCCTGTTGTTGCGTTGTGCCAGCGGTGAAGTGGATGACGAACTCGGCTTGTGGTGGGACGAGTTCCAGGATGCCAGCACCGAACGTCAGACGGAAATGCTGCAGCCGGAAGCGGCGGGAGACAAGAAGCGCCGCCGTAGACCGCGCAAGAAAAAAACGGCCAACCAGACGAGCAGTGAGGCGGCTGAAGCGGGTGAGGTTTCGGCTAACGATGCCGGTGTGAGCGAGTCGTTAGACTGATGTCTGAGCATATCGCCTTCATCGGGCTCGGCAGCAACCTGGAAGACCCGCCCAGCCAATTGCAACGCGCTTTTGTTGCGCTCGGCGAATTGCCCGGCACACGCCTGCTGGCGCAGTCTTCACTGTATCGGAGCGCGCCGCTGGGCTTTCAGGATCAGCCTGATTTCGTCAATGCGGTAGCCAGGATCGCGACGGATTTATCGCCGCAAGCATTGCTGCAAGCGTTGTTGCAGATCGAGCATAGTCACGGGCGCGAGCGCACTTTTCGCAACGCGCCGCGCACTCTGGATCTGGACATATTGCTGTACGACGATGTGCGGCTGCATGAACATGGCTTGACCATTCCGCATCCGCAGATGCACAGACGCGCGTTCGTGTTGCGGCCGTTGCTGGAGATTGCGCCGGATGCCAGCATCCCCGCTGTGGGTGCAGCCAGAAACGCTTTACAAGAATGTCACGACCAGTCATTGGAGCGGCTTGCGGATGTTGCCTGATCGTTATCGTTATATTGTCATCGAGGGGCCGATAGGAGTCGGCAAGACCAGTCTCGCGCGTCGTCTCGCAGAACATGCTGCGGCCTCCACGTTGCTGGAAAAACCGGAGGAAAATCCGTTTCTCGCCAGGTTCTACCAGGATCCGCCGCGTTATGCGCTGGCGACGCAACTGTTCTTCCTGTTCCAGCGCAGCAACGAAGTCCGCGACCTGGCGCAAATGGATCTGTTCCATACCAACACTGTGGCGGATTATCTGTTCGACAAGGATCCGCTGTTCGCCCGGCTCAACCTGACCGACCAGGAATTCGCGCTTTATCAGCAGATCTATCACACCTTGCATTTGCAGGCGCCGGTGCCGGATCTGGTGATCTATTTGCAGGCTACGCCGGAAACGCTGGTGGAGCGCGTGCATCGCCGTTCCCAGCCATATGAACTCGGCATCAGTGAAAATTATTTGTTGCGTTTGGCGCAAAGCTACAGCGATTTCTTCTATCATTACAATGCGGCGCCGGTGCTGATGGTGAACAGCGAGCATCTCAACTTTGTGGATGGGGATGAGGATTTCAGGCTGTTGCTGCACCGCATCGAGGAAATGCGCGGACCGCGCGAATTTTTCAGCAAAGGATGATGATGCGCACCACCCTGACCGACCTGCAAGCCATGCGCAGCAAGGACGAGAAAATCGCCGTGCTGACCTGCTATGACGCCAGCTTCGCCGCGCTGCTCGAGGCGCAGGGTGTGGATGTGCTGCTGGTCGGCGATTCGCTCGGCATGGTGTTGCAGGGACACGAGACCACGTTGCCGGTGACGCTGGGCGAAATGGTTTATCACACCGCCTGTGTGGCGCGCGGTTCAAAACAGGCTTTCATCATCAGCGACATGCCGTTCGGCACATTTCAGGTCAGCCCGCAGGAAACCTTTGCGCATGCCGCGCAGTTAATGGCGGCAGGCGCGCAGATGGTCAAGCTGGAAGGCGGAGCGGCCATGACCGAAACCGTGCGTTTTCTGACCGGGCGCGGCATCCCGGTGTGCGCGCACATCGGACTGACCCCGCAATCGGTGCACCAGCTCGGCGGTTATCGCGTGCAGGGCAAAGAACCCGCCGCCGCACAAAGATTATTGGCGGACGCGTCGGCGCTCGAGCAGGCCGGCGCGGGCATGCTGGTGCTGGAAACCATACCTGCCTTGCTGGCAGCAGAGATCACCGCGCAGCTGACCATCCCCACCATCGGCATCGGCGCGGGCGCGGCGTGTTCCGGACAGGTGCTGGTGCTGCACGACATACTGGATATTTTTCCGGGCAAGAAGGCGCGCTTCGTCAAGAATTACATGCAGGGCTCGACTTCCATCGCTGATGCGGTGAGTCGTTATGTGCAGGAAGTCAAAAGCGGAAGCTTCCCGACAGTAGAGCATAGTTTTTCCTGATTCGCCGGGCTGCACGATTACTGCAGAGCGTCTCCAGGGATGCCTCAAATACTATTCAGGAGTAATGAATGAATATTCCTTCACGACATGAAGCGCAGCAGCGTGCGGATCAAATCCATGTTTTTCAGCACGAGTTGGATTGTCTTGAGCGCGAGGGCGTTGTCGCGCTCAATCCGGAGCAACGCCAGCGGGTAGATGAACATCACCGCGGCTTGCTGAGCCAATATGCACGGAGTTTCGATATAGACCGGGATAAGCGGGCCAGCCAGTTGTCATTGGGAATGCGCATTGCTTCACTGTTCGGCGCATTGGCGCTTTCCGCCAGCGTGTTTTTCCTGTTCTACCGGTTCTGGGGCTGGCTCACAACGATCGCGCAGGTGATCATTTTGATTGCTGCGCCGCTGGTCATGCTGGGCATCACGGTCTTGATCCAGCGCAAGGATTCCTCCGGGTATTTCGCCAAGCTGGCCGCGCTGGTAACTTTCGCATGCTTCGTGCTCAACATCGCCATGCTCGGGCAGATCTTCAATATCACGCCGTCTGACAAGGCCTTGTTGCCCTGGGCAGCACTGGCTTTCTTGTTGGCGTATGCCTGCGGTTTACGTTTGCTGCTGGTTGCCGGCATTTTGTGCATGATCGCCTATGTCGCGGCACGCACCGGCACATGGGGCGGGATGTACTGGCTGAGTTTCGGCGAGCGCCCGGAAAATTTCTTTCCTGCCGCAGCGCTGTTGTTAGCCATCCCGCAGTTCATCCGCCACCGGCGTTATGCCGGCTTTCTGCCGATGTACCGGGTATTCGGTTTGCTGACGGTCTTTTTGCCGGTGCTGGTATTGGGTAACTGGGGTTACTCAAGTTATCTCGGCTGGGATGCGGATTTCATCGAAGGTTTCTATCAGGTAGCGGGCTTTGCAAGTTCTGCAGTTGCGGTCTGGTTCGGTGTGCGCAGGCAGTGGCCGGAGGTGATCAATACCGGGGTCACATTCTTCATCATTTTTCTTTACACCAAGATTTTTGACTGGTGGTGGGAGAGCATGCCCAAATATCTTTTTTTCCTGGTGCTTGGCCTGGTCGCGGTGCTATTCCTGGTCGTGCTCAAACGCTTCAGGGCGGCGAACTATAAACTGTTCGGAGGAGAGCCGTCATGATGAAGTGGTCGCACACCTTGATTGCTGGCAGTGCTTTGATCTTGCTGACCAATGCAGTGATATTGCTGGGCGCAGCCTATAATCGCAGCGATGATCCCGATAGCCGGTTGCTCTTGTCACAGCGGGAATTGCAGCATTATCGCTGGAGCGAGCTGAAGGACAACAGCGGCATCACATTGACGCTGAACTGGCGCATTGCCCAGACACAGCAAAATGAATACGGCCAGGGAATTTCCGCCGGCAAATGGGGAACGCCTGCATGGCTGGACAAGGCCAAGATGACGGAGCTGGGCTTCGATGTGGCCAAGCTTGTCGGCACGTCTGAAAGCGGCAGGCACTATAAGGAATCGTTGCCCAGGGAAGCGCTGCTGGTGCTGGAGATGAATGACCGCGCCTATCTGCAAGAGTTGCAGCGTGCCAAAGATTATACCGAGCAGGCTAGAGCGCTACAGGCCGGCAATCCCGGCAGTGACGAGTTCAAGCGGAGAGCCAGGAACGCCGAAGAAAGCTATCAACGCGAACAGGATCAAAACAGCCGTCTGTTCGTGATCGATGCGGGTGTCGATTTGCAGAAATTGCGCGCGGCCTATCCCGACCGCAACCGCTATGCGATCGTCCATGGGCTGATAAGGCCGAATATTGCCTACGGAAAGGAAGGAAACATAGGGGGGTATATCGGCGAGTTGCACGCAGAGCGTATCAACGTGCCGTTCAATTATCGTCAGGTATTCGACAATGCAGCGCCATACGAGGTGACGGTCGCGTTTGGCAAGCGTCTTGAACCATGGATCACCGGTGCATCCAGGGTCGCGGAGTCAAAATAGCGTTATGCAAACTATTCTGACCGTCGCCGAGTTGCGCGCACGGCTGGCTGATGAACGCAACATCGCCTTCGTGCCGACCATGGGCAATCTGCATCAAGGGCATCTTGATCTGATGCGGCTGGCGAGAGAAACCGTGGCGCGTGAGCATGGCGGCTGCGTGGTGGCGAGCATCTTTGTGAACCCGCTGCAATTCGGGCCGAGCGAGGATTTCGACCGCTACCCGCGCACGCTGGAAGCGGATTGTAAAAAGCTGAAAGGCTTTGTGGATGTGGTGTTTACGCCTGCGGTCAGCGAAATGTATCCCGTACAGCAGACCGTGTTCGTCGAGCCGCCGCCGATCGCCAATGAATTATGCGGAGCCAGCCGTCCCGGACATTTTCGCGGCATGGCAACGGTGGTGATGAAATTGTTGAACATCGTGCAGCCGCGGGCGGCAGTGTTCGGCAAGAAGGATTATCAGCAATTGCACATCATCCGCCAACTGGTCAAGCAGTTGAATCTGCCGGTACGCATCATAGGCGGTGAAACGGTGCGGGCTGCGGACGGTTTGGCGCTCAGTTCGCGCAACCAGTATTTGAGCGAGGCAGAACGCGGCGAGGCAACGGCCCTGTATCAGACCCTGCAAGGGATAAAACGGGCTATCCAGCAGGGTGAGCGCGATTTTGAACGATTGCAGCAGCAAGCGGTCGAATCACTTGCCGCAAGAGGTTGGCGGGTGGAATATGTGGAGGTGCGCAACCAGTCCGATTTGCAGCCGACCAGACTGATGCGCGATCCGGTTCAGCGGGAACTGGTGATACTGGCGGCAGCAAGATTGGGTGATACCCGCCTGATGGACAATATCGAGGTCGATATTGTTGATTGACTACATCGGCGGGATGGTTACCTGTATGGCATGGGTGCGATATAATCCGTGCCAGCTGAATTTGGAGGTGTTCCATGCAAAGAATCATGCTTAAAGCCAAGTTGCACCGGGTGCATGTCACGCATTCCGAGTTGCATTACGAAGGCTCCTGCGCGATCGACGACGATTTGCTGGATGCCGCCGACATCAGGGAATATCAGCAGATCGATATTTACAATATTACCAACGGCGAGCGTTTCACCACTTACGCGATCCGCGCGCAGCGCGGCTCCGGCACGATTTCGGTGAATGGCGCGGCCGCTCACAAAGCCGCACCCGGTGATATGCTCATCATCGCCAGCTATGCGATGTATTCCGAACTTGAGCTGCAAAGATACCACCCGCAACTCGTCTATGTGGATGAGCATAACCGCATCATCGCCAAGCGAGACCGAATACCCGTCCAGGCCGCATGACCGGTGCACGGATGCGGGTTTTCCCGGCAGTTTAATTGACCGCAGGCCGGTTCACAGGTAGCATTGCCCGCCTTGATGTTCAGCAGGGTTGATTTTAGATGCGTCGCAAATTGGTGGCCGGGAACTGGAAGATGCATGGTGCGCTGGCGCAGAACGCCGGGTTGCTGGACGCGCTGCGCAATGGGTTGGTTTCCCTGAAAAATGTCGATTATGCGGTCTGTGTGCCTTTCCCTTATCTGTTTCAGGCGCAGCAAAAGCTGTCGGGCAGCCCGGTAAGGTGGGGAGCCCAGGATGTGCATCAACTGGACAAGGGCGCATACACGGGCGAGGTATCCGCTGCAATGTTGCGCGACTTCGGCTGCAGCTATGTGATCGTGGGGCATTCGGAGCGTCGTGCTTACTATCATGAGAGCAGCCATCTGGTGGCCGAGAAATTTCTGGCAGCGCAGCAAGCCGGGTTGATACCCATCTTGTGTGTCGGCGAGACTTTGGAGCAGCGCGAAGGCGGGATCACCGAGGAGGTGGTGGCCGAACAACTGGATGCGCTGATCAATCTGGCCGGAGTGCAGGCGTTGCGCAATGCGGTAGTGGCGTATGAGCCGGTATGGGCGATCGGCACCGGCAAGACCGCCAGTTCTGCGCAGGCTCAGGCGGTGCATGCCTTTATCCGCCAGCGTGTCGCTTCGCATGATGGTCAAATCGCAGCGGGGTTGTGTATACTCTATGGCGGCAGTGTGAAGGCGAATAATGCGGCAGAGCTGTTTGCGATGCCGGATATCGATGGCGGCTTGATCGGCGGGGCTTCCCTGGTGGCGGATGAATTTCTGGCAATTTGTCGTGCGGGCGTCCGGTAATAGGGCATTTTGCGCCGGACTGGCCTGTCCTGATGAAACTACCAGCCATTCGACCAGGCTATCAAAAGACGATAGCCTAGGCGCTGGTTATGAGCCTGTCGAAGCGGTTTAATTTTGTTATTGGAGCAGTTTGTGGAAACATTGGTATGGGTGGTGCATGTCATTGCGGCGGCAGTGTTGATCGTTCTGGTGCTGTTGCAGCATGGCAAAGGCGCCGATATGGGCGCGGCATTCGGCACGGGTTCGGCAGGAAGTCTTTTCGGTTCAAGCGGTTCCGCGAATTTTCTCAGTCGCAGCACGGCGATAGCTGCGACGATGTTTTTTATTACCAGTCTGTCGCTGACTTACATTTACTCTCACCCTGCGCAGCAACAGGGTGTTATGGACAAGGTCAGTCCGGCCGCTGCTCAACCGGCCCCTGCCGCGATCAATGCTGCCGAAGAATCGAAATCCAAGGATATTCCGAAATAGATTGCGTTGCGGAATTTTAGTAGAACATTGCCGATGTGGTGAAATTGGTAGACACGCTATCTTGAGGGGGTAGTGGCGCAAGCCGTAGCAGTTCGAGTCTGCTCATCGGCACCAATACATGGGCTGGCACGCGGTGCCGGCTGGACAATATGATTACAAAGTGATTCTGGGTTGTCTCACGAATCACAGGGCGGACAAGGGGAGAGGCTCAATGTTGGAAAATTATTTTCCTGTGCTGTTGTTTATCTGTGTCGGCATCGCTATGGGTGTAGTACCGGTGGCGCTAGGCAAACTGGCAGCCCCATATCGTCCTGACAGCGAAAAACTTTCCCCATACGAGTGCGGTTTTGAAGCCTTCGAGGATGCACGCATGAAATTCGATGTGCGTTATTACCTCGTTGCAATCCTGTTCATCCTGTTCGACCTCGAAATCGCTTTTCTCTTCCCCTGGGCGATCGTGCTCAAGGAAATCGGCACGTTCGGTTTTGTATCCATGATGATATTCCTGGCCATCCTGGTGGTGGGCTTTGTCTACGAATGGATGAAAGGGGCGCTGGAATGGGAGTAACGGCATGAGCAGGAAGCAGGGGCCCCGTATAGCGGGGATGCGACCGTCCGCGATTGCCGTCAGATGCCGATGCGCGGCACTTGGAGGTTGCATGGTCAGTGAGGAGGCATCAGCATGAGCAGGAAGCAGGGGCCCCGCTTAGCGGGGATGCGACCGTCCGCGATTGCCGTTAGATGCCTGAATTGGCATAGCATTCCGGATAGTGCAGTTATGCTGGAGGGTGTGACGCATGGGCATTGAAGGCGTTCTGGAAAAAGGCGTCGTCACCACGACGCTGGATAGCATCATCAATTACACGCGTACCGGCTCGTTGTGGCCGATGACCTTCGGTCTGGCCTGCTGTGCGGTGGAAATGATGCATGCCGGCGCGGCGCGTTACGACCTTGACCGGTTCGGTATCGTGTTCCGGCCCAGTCCGCGTCAATCGGATGTGATGATCGTGGCCGGAACGCTGTGCAACAAGATGGCTCCGGCTTTGCGCAAGGTTTACGACCAGATGGCCGAGCCGCGCTGGGTGATTTCGATGGGATCGTGCGCGAACGGCGGCGGCTATTATCACTATTCCTATTCGGTGGTGCGCGGCTGTGACCGTATCGTGCCTGTTGATGTGTATGTGCCCGGCTGTCCGCCGACCGCCGAAGCCTTGCTGTACGGCATCATTCAACTGCAAAACAAGATCAAACGGACAAATACCATTGCGCGCTAGGGTAAATTATGGCTGCTGATTTGAGTACCCTGCGTACTGACCTGACCAGGTTGTTGGGCGACAAACTGACCAGCATCGAAGAAAAGCTGGGGGAACTGACTGCGGTGGTCAGGACGGATGCCATGCTCGAGGTGCTGACACGTCTGCGCGATGCGGCTGAATTCCGTTTCGAGCTGATGATGGATCTGTGCGGTATCGATTACTCCACATATGGCAGCGATATTTCCGAAGGCGGCGCATATTTCAGGTCCGATGACGCGCCGGATTCCGATGGCGCCCATCCTTCCCGGTTCGCGGTGATCTATCATCTGCTTTCGGTGACGCATAACCGGCGCCTGCGGGTTCGGGTCTACGCCAGCGAAGACGATTTCCCGTTGTTGCCCTCGGTTATCGATATCTGGCCTTCAGCCAACTGGTATGAGCGCGAAGCCTTCGATCTGTATGGCATCGTGTTTACCGGACATCCGGATCTGCGCCGCATTCTCACCGATTATGGTTTTGTCGGCAATCCGTTCCGCAAGGATTTTCCGCTGTCAGGCCATGTGGAAATGCGTTACGACCCCGAGCAGCAGAGAGTCGTGTACCAGCCGGTTTCGATCGAACCGCGCGAAGTGACCCCGCGCATCGTGCGTGAAGAAAATTACGCCAGCAACCCGGAGCATAAGTAATGGCGGAGATAAAGAACTACACCATGAATTTTGGGCCGCAGCATCCGGCTGCCCATGGCGTATTAAGGCTGGTGCTGGAGCTTGACGGCGAGGTGATAGAACGCGCCGACCCGCATATCGGCTTGCTGCATCGCGCCACCGAGAAGCTCGCCGAGCACAAGACTTTCCTGCAGTCGGTTCCCTATATGGACAGGCTTGATTATGTCTCGATGATGAGTAATGAGCATGCGTACGTGATGGCGATCGAGAAACTGGCAGGCATAGACGTGCCGCTGCGTGCGCAATACATACGCGTGATGTTCGACGAGATCACCCGCATCCTGAATCACCTGCTGTGGCTGGGCGCGCACGGGATCGATCTCGGCGCGATGACCATGTTCCTGTACTGCTTCCGCGAGCGCGAAGACTTGATGGATGTTTATGAAGCGGCTTCCGGCGCGCGCTTGCATGCATCCTACTATCGTCCCGGCGGCGTGTATCGCGATCTTCCGGACAGCATGCCGCAATATCAGGCATCAAAGATCCACAACGCCGCGGCGGTGAAGAAATTGAACGAGAATCGCCAGGGTTCGCTGCTTGATTTCCTGGAGGATTTCACCAGACGCTTCCCGGCTTGCGTGGATGAATATGAAACCCTGCTTACCGATAACCGCATCTGGAAACAGCGCACGGTGGGCATCGGGGTGGTCAGTCCGGAACGCGCGCTGGCACTTGGTTTCAGCGGCCCGATGTTGCGCGGTTCGGGAATCGAATGGGATTTGCGCAAGAAGCAGCCCTATGAAGTGTATGACCGCATCGATTTTGACATACCAGTGGGCGTGCAGGGCGATTCGTATGACCGTTATCTGGTCCGGGTCGAGGAAATGCGCCAGTCCAATCGCATCATCCGCCAATGCATCGCCTGGCTGCGCGACAATCCCGGCCCGGTGATGTCGCAGAACCACAAGTTCGCTCCCCCTTCGCGCGAATCGATGAAGGAAAACATGGAGGAACTGATCCATCATTTCAAGTTGTTCACCGAGGGGATGCACGTGCCTGCCGGCGAGGTTTACTCTGCCGTCGAGCATCCCAAGGGAGAATTCGGCATCTACCTGGTTTCCGATGGCGCCAACAAACCTTACCGGATGAAGATCCGCGCGCCGGGTTTTGCCCACATGGCCGCGCTGGATGAAATGTCGCGCGGCCACATGATTGCCGACGTGGTGACCATCATCGGCACACAGGATATAGTTTTTGGCGAGGTCGACCGCTAATGGACACCTCTATAAATCTGTTTTCCGGGCGAATCGCGGCGTCGCGTGCTCGCTCAATCCTCGTCTATCAATTCGATATGCCTCGTCTTTCGCTGCGCGGCTCCTTGCGCTTCATCCCGCAAAACAAATTTCTAGGGGTGTCCTGATGTTATCCGAGCAGATTCAGGTCAAAATAAATCGTGAATTAAAAAAGTATCCGGCGGATCAAAAGCAGTCTGCGGTGATGGCCGCGTTGCGTTTCGTGCAGGATGAAAAGGGCTGGATCGCCACCGAGGATATGACGGACATCGCATCCTATCTGGGCATGGCGCAGATTGCGGTATATGAGGTGGCGAGCTTCTATCATATGTACAATCTCAAGCCGATGGGCAGGCACACGATAACCGTATGCACCAATCTGTCCTGCACGTTGTGCGGGGCCGGGGATACCGTGGCGTATCTGGGCTCCAAGCTTGGGATAGGCTTTGGCGAGGTGACCGGGGACGGGAAATTCGGATTGCGCGAAGGCGAGTGCATGGGGGCGTGCATCGATGCGCCGCTCTTCACCATCGACAACAAGAAGCTGTGCGGCCGTTTGACTCCGGAAAAGATCGATCAAATTCTTGCCGATCTGGACAAATCATGAGCGGCCCGGTCATATTTACCACGATGGATTTCGACCAGCCGTGGACGCTGGAAAATTATCTGAAGGTGGGCGGCTACCGGGCTTTGCGCAAAGTGCTGACCGAAAAGATGTCAACCGATGAGATCATCGCTGAGGTCAAGGCTTCTGCATTGCGCGGACGAGGCGGCGCGGGGTTCCCGACCGGGCTGAAGTGGAGCTTCATGCCGCGCCAGTTCGAAGGCGACAAATACATCGTCTGCAATTCCGACGAGGGCGAGCCCGGCACCTGCAAGGACTGGGACATCTTGCGCTACAACCCACATCTGCTGATCGAGGGCATGGCCATCGCCGCCTATACCATGGGAGTGAAGACGGGCTACAACTATGTGCATGGCGAGATATTCGAGGCCTACGAGCGCATGGAGGAAGCCTGTGAACAAGCCCGGGCCGCCGGTTATCTGGGCGACAATATCCTGGGCACGGATTTCTGCTTCGACCTGCACAATCACCTGGGCTATGGCGCATATATCTGCGGCGAAGAGACCGCCTTGCTGGAATCCATCGAAGGCAAGAAGGGCCAACCCCGGTTCAAGCCGCCTTTCCCCGCGAGCTTCGGCCTGTATGGCAAACCGACCACCATCAACAATACCGAAACCTTCGCCAGCATTCCCTACATCATCAATAACAGCGGGCAGAAATTCCTCGAACTGGGCAAGCCCAACAATGGCGGCACCAAGCTGTTTTCTGTGTCCGGTCATGTGAACAATCCGGGAAATTTCGAAGTGCCGATGGGCACGCCATTCAGGAAGCTGCTCGAAATGGCCGGCGGGATGCGCGGTGGGCGCAAGCTCAAAGCCTGCATCCCCGGCGGTTCGTCGATGCCGGTGCTGCCCGGCGAGGTCATGATGGACCTCAACATGGACTATGATTCCATCTCCAAGGCCGGCTCGATGCTGGGCACCGGTGCGGTGATCATCATGGATGACACCACCTGCATGGTGCGTGCGCTGGAACGATTGTCCTATTTCTATTATGAGGAGTCGTGCGGCCAGTGTACGCCGTGCCGCGAGGGAACCGGCTGGCTGTACCGCATCGTCCACCGCATCGAGCATGGCCAGGGGCGCAAGGAAGATCTGGATTTGCTGCTGAGCGTCGGCGAGAATATTGCCGGGCGGACCATCTGCGCATTGGGCGAGGCGGCGGTATGGCCGGTGCAGGGCATGCTCAGGCATTTCCGTGACGAATTCGAATATCACATCGAACACAAGCGTTGCCAACCCCCCTCTGTCCCCCCTTATCAGGGGGGAAGCTCGGTCTCCTCCCCTGACAAGGGGAGGCCGGGAGGGGTTGCGACGCCGGGGAGCTAGTTAGTAATGATAAATATTGAAATTGACGGCAATCCAGTCGAGACCGAACGCGGTTCCACCGTGATGGATGCAGCGCACAAAGCGGGGGTGTACATCCCGCATTTCTGCTACCACAAGAAATTGTCCATTGCGGCCAATTGCCGGATGTGTCTGGTCGAGGTCGAGAAGGCACCCAAGCCTTTGCCGGCCTGCGCCACCCCTGTTGCAGAAGGCATGAAGGTGCATACGCATTCGGAGATGGCGGTCAAGGCGCAACAAGGCGTTATGGAATTTCTGCTGATCAATCATCCGCTCGATTGCCCGATTTGCGACCAGGGCGGCGAATGCCAGCTTCAGGATCTGGCGGTGGGCTATGGGGGTGGCGCATCGCGCTATCAGGAACCCAAGCGCAGCGTGATGCCCAAGGATATCGGGCCGCTGGTGTCAACCGAAGAGATGAACCGCTGCATCCATTGTACGCGCTGCGTGAGATTCGGCCAGGAGATCGCCGGGGTGATGGAACTGGGCATGGCATACCGCGGCGAGCACGCCGAGATCATGAGCTTCGTGAACTCCACGGTGGATTCGGAGTTGTCCGGCAACATGATCGATCTGTGCCCGGTCGGTGCATTGACCAGCAAACCTTACCGCTACACTGCGCGCAACTGGGAATTGTCGCGGCGCAAGTCGGTCAGCCCGCACGATGGCCTGGGCTCCAATCTGGCCGTGCAGGTCAGGGACAACAAGGTGCTGCGCGTGGTGCCGGTAGAGAACGAAGCCATCAACGAATGCTGGATTTCCGACAAGGACAGGTTCAGTTACGAAGCGCTGAACTCGCCGCAGCGACTGACCAGGCCGATGCTCAAGCAGGGCGGGAAGTGGATCGATGTCGAATGGCAAACCGCCCTGGAATATGTGGCGAATGGTTTGCGCCAGATTGCGAGCGTTCATGGAGCGGATCAGCTCGCCGCACTGGCAACACCGCATTGCACCTTGGAAGAGCTTTATTTGCTGCAAAGACTGGTGCGCGGGATCGGCTCAAACAACATCGATTTCCGGTTGCGCCAGTCCGATTTCAGTGCAGATGGAAAACAGGCGGGAGCACCCTGGCTGGGTATGCCGGTCGCCGAGATCAATACGCGCGATCGTTTCCTGATCGTCGGCAGCTTCCTGCGCAAGGATCATCCCCTGCTGGCGCAGCGCGTGCGCCAGGCGGTCAAGAAAGGTGCGCAGGCCAGCATCGTGCATTCCAGCGATGATGAATTGCTGATGCCGGTGGCAAATAGATCCATCGTGGCGCCGAGCGATATGGTGAACATGCTGGCACAAATCCTCAAGGCCCTCATCGCAGAAAAATCTGCCACACCCTCAGCAGAGGTTCAGAAAGCCATCGATTCTGTACAACCTTCCGAACAGGCACGTGCCATTGCTGTCAGCTTGGCCAGTGGCGAACGTAGCGCGGTGCTGTTGGGGAACTTTGCCCAGCAGCATCCGCAGGCAAGCCAGATTGCCCTGCTTTCCGAACAGATCGCCGCTCTGTGCGGGGCAAAGTTCGGCTTCCTCGGCGAGGCGGCAAACAGCGTCGGAGGTTATCTGGCCGGAGCCGTGCCGTTTGCCGGCGGCGTTGCCGGCATGAATGCCGGCCGGATGATGGCTGCTCCACGCAAGGCCTATATTCTGCTGAATGTCGAGCCCGAACTGGATATGCACGATCCGCAACAGGCGATGGCCGCGATCAATAGCGCCGATATGGTGGTGGCATTGTCCGCCTTCAAACACCGCGCGACCGATTACGCCGATGTGCTGCTGCCGATCGCGCCATACACTGAATCTTCCGGCACCTTCATCAGCACGGAAGGACGCGTGCAAAGCTTCAGGGGCGCAGTCAAACCGCTGGGCGAAGCGCGCCCGGCCTGGAAAGTATTGCGCGTACTGGGCAACCTGCTCGACGTTCCCGGTTTCGATTTTGACAACAGTGAGGCGGTGCGCGATGAATTGTTGGCCGGGCTTAAACTGGCCGACAAGCTGGACAGTCGCATTGCCGGCGTAGCATTGCTGGCTGCCGCAGGCGGTAACAGCCGGGGTTTGCAGCGCGTCAGCGATGTGCCGATTTATTCTACCGATGCACTGGTGCGCCGCGCGGCCGCGCTGCAAAGTACCCGCGATGCGGCAGTACCAACCGCGCAACTGCACAGCAGCGAATTGAACAAGATCGGCGTGCATTCGGGTGATGCCGTTATCGTGAGGCAGGGCAGTGCAACCGTGCGGCTGGTGGCGCAGGTAAATAACGCCTTACCGGCCGGTACTGTGCGTGTGGCAGCCGGACATCCTGCTACCGCGCAACTGGGTGCGATGTTTGGAGCGATCACCGTGGAACCGGTTGATATGACAACTGGCCATCACGCTAAGCTGCCCGCCGGAGAACTTTTGGCCAGGCACCCGAAAGACGGCAGCGAAGTCGCTGGTCATGCCGGGGGCAGGGCATGATGGAATTGTTGCAACCCCTGCTGAATGCCGGCCAGCAGCTGCTTGGCCCGGCCTGGCTGCCGGTCTGGACGTTGGTCAAGATCATGCTCATCATCGCGCCGATCATGGGCGGCGTGGCCTATCTGACGCTCGCCGAGCGCAAGGTCATCGGCTTTATGCAGATCCGTATCGGACCAAATCGCGTCGGATATTTCGGCCTGCTGCAACCGATCGCCGACGGCGTGAAATTGCTGCTCAAGGAAATCATCATCCCGGCCGGATCCAGCAAATTCCTGTTCGTGCTGGCGCCTATCATGGCGCTGGCCCCGTCGCTGGCTGCCTGGGCGGTGGTCCCGTTCAGCGACGGGGTGGTGCTGGCCGATCTCAACGCCGGGTTGTTGTATATACTGGCGATGACCTCGCTGGGCGTATACGGCGTCATCATCGCCGGCTGGGCTTCCAATTCCAAATACGCATTTCTCGGTGCGGTCCGTTCCGCCGCGCAGATCGTATCCTACGAGATCGCGATGGGTTTCGCGCTGGTATGCGTGCTGATGGTGGCGCAAAGCATGAATCTGGGCGATATCGTGCGCGGTCAGCAAGGCGGGCAGGGGATGCTGAACTGGTATCTGCTCCCGCTGTTCCCGATGTTTCTGGTGTACCTGATCTCCGGTGTGGCGGAAACCAACCGCGCGCCGTTCGACATGGCCGAGGGAGAGTCGGAAATCGTCGCGGGATTCCACGTCGAATACTCCGGCATGGCGTTCGCACTGTTCTTCCTGGCCGAGTACGCCAACATGATTCTGATCGCTTTCCTGACCGCGGTCATGTTCCTGGGCGGCTGGCTGTCGCCGCTGCCGTTCCTGCCGGACAGCTTTATCTGGCTGCTCGCAAAGGTATCGCTCATATTGCTGCTGTTCCTGTGGTTCCGTGCGACTTTCCCGCGTTATCGCTACGATCAACTGATGCGCCTGGGCTGGAAAGTGTTCATTCCGCTCACCATCATCTGGGTGGTGGTGATAGCAGTATGGATGCAGACTCCGCTCTGGGTGTGGTAAGCAGAGGAGATGAATATGGAAACGATCAAAAATTTCTTCAAGACCTTTCTGCTGTTCGAGCTGGTCAAGGGTATGGCGCTGACAGGCCGGTATTTTTTCGCGCGCAAGATTACCGTCCAGTTCCCTGAAGAGAAGACTCCGCAGAGTTACCGGTTCCGCGGCCTGCATGCGCAGCGCCGCTACGCCAATGGCGAGGAGCGTTGCATCGGCTGCAAATTGTGCGAAGCGGTATGCCCGGCGCTGGCGATCAAGATCGAGGTGGCCGAGCGCGAGGATGGCACGCGCCGCACCACGCGCTACGACATCGATCTGACCAAGTGCATCTTCTGCGGTTTTTGCGAGGAATCCTGTCCGGTGGACGCGATCGTCGAGACCCGCATATTCGAATATCACGGAGAAAAACGCGGTGACCTGTATTACACCAAGCCGATGCTGCTGGCAGTCGGCGACAAATACGAAGAGCAGATCGCCAAAGACCGGGCGGCGGATGCCAAGTACCGGTAGGGGCAACCCCCCTCACTCCCCCCTTATCAGGGGGGAGGCACAATCCTCCTCCCCTGATAAGGGGAGGTCGGGAGGGGTTGCGAAAAGCAGGAATAAAGGAAAAGTTAATGAATTTTGTAACCAGCAACTTTGAAACCTTGGTGTTTTATACCTTTGCGGCGTTGTTGCTGTTCGCGGCTGTGCGCGTGATAACCGCGCGCAACCCGGTACATGCGGTGCTGTTTCTGGTGATGGCGTTCATCAGCAGCGCCGGCATCTGGCTGTTGCTGGAAGCGGAATTCCTGGCCATCACGCTGGTGCTGGTGTATGTCGGTGCGGTGATGGTGCTGTTCCTGTTCGTGGTGATGATGCTGGACATCAATCTGGTGCGCTTGCGCGAGGGTTTTTGGCGCTGGCTTCCGTTCGGCGCTGCGCTGGCCGGCCTGATGGCTTTCGAGATGATCTGGATGCTGGGTTCGAAAGATACATCCAAGGGGATGGCCGCTATCAAGCATCTCCCGGATTACAGCAATACCAAGGAACTGGGCCGGCTGATCTATACGGATTATGTCTATCCGTTCGAGATAGCCGCCGTGATCCTGCTGGTGGCGATGGTGGCGGCGATCGCATTGACGCTGCGGCGGCGCAAGGATGCCAAGTCGCAAGTGGTTTCGGAGCAGGTCGCAGTCAAGAAAGCGGATCGCTTGCGCATCGTTTCCATGCAGTCGGAAAAGCAGTTGGCCGGGCACCCGTCCGAAAGCAAAGAATGAAGCTATCGATGGAACAAGCAGATATGGAGATTTCCAAGTGTTGACACTGTCGCATTATCTGGTACTGAGTGCCCTGCTGTTCGCCATCAGTGTGGTCGGCATTTTTCTGAACCGCAAGAATTTGATCGTGCTGCTGATGGCGATCGAAATGATGCTGCTGGCGGTGAACACCAACTTCGTGGCTTTTTCGCACTATCTGAACGACTCCGCGGGACAAGTATTCGTGTTCTTCATTCTGACCGTGGCCGCTGCCGAAGCCGCGATCGGTCTGGCGATACTGGTGGTGCTGTTCAGAAATCTGAGCACGATCAATGTCGATGACCTCGATAGCCTGAAAGGTTGATGAGTATGCTGAGCCTCTATCTGCTTGTGCCATTGGCCCCGCTGCTCGGAGCGATCGCTGCCGGCTTGTTCGGCAATGTGCTCGGCCGCGCCTGGTCGCACCGCATCACCATAGCGCTGGTAGCGGTTTCCTTCTTCGCCTCGCTGGCGATCTTCCAGGATGTGCTGGCAGGCAACACGTTCAACGGCCCTGTATATACCTGGTTGATCTCGGGAGATACCAGCTTCCAGGTCGGTTTCCTGATAGACCGGCTTACCGTCACGATGATGCTGGTGGTGACCTTCGTGTCGCTGATGGTGCATATCTACACCATCGGCTATATGGAAGAAGACCCAGGCTATCAGCGGTTTTTCAGCTACATCTCGCTGTTCACCTTCTCGATGCTGATGCTGGTGATGGCCAACAACTTCTTGCAGTTGTTCTTCGGCTGGGAAGCGGTCGGCCTGGTCTCCTACCTGTTGATCGGTTTCTGGTATGAGCGGCCGACCGCGATTTACGCCAACCTGAAGGCATTCCTGGTGAACCGCGTCGGTGACTTCGGTTTCCTGCTCGGCATCGGGCTGGTGCTGATGGTGTTCGGCACGCTCGATTACGCCGCTGTATTTGCCAATGCCGCCGCGTATGCCAACGACATCGCGCCGATTCCGGGCGTGCCGGTCGGATTGCTCACGGCGATCTGCATCCTGCTGTTCATCGGCGCGATGGGCAAGTCGGCGCAGTTCCCGCTGCATGTCTGGCTGCCGGATTCGATGGAAGGCCCGACCCCGATCTCCGCGCTGATTCATGCCGCAACCATGGTCACTGCCGGCATCTTCATGGTGGCGCGCATGTCGCCGCTGTTCGAGCTGTCCGACACGGCCTTGTCGTTTGTCATGGTGATCGGCGCGATCACCGCGCTGTTCATGGGTTTTCTCGGCATGATCCAGAACGACATCAAGCGCGTGGTGGCCTACTCCACCCTGTCCCAGCTGGGCTACATGACCGTGGCACTCGGCGCATCGGCCTATTCGGTGGCGATCTTCCATTTGATGACGCACGCCTTCTTCAAGGCGTTGCTGTTCCTGGGCGCCGGCAGCGTGATCATCGCCTTGCACCATGACCAGGACATCCGCAACATGGGCGGCTTGCGGAAATACATGCCGATCACCTGGATTACTTCGCTGATCGGTTCGCTGGCATTGATCGGCACGCCGTTCTTTTCCGGGTTCTACTCCAAGGAAAGCATCATCGAGGCGGTGCATATGTCGCAGTTGCCCGGCTCCGGCTTCGCCTATTTTGCCGTGACAGCAGGCGTATTCGTCACCGCATTTTATTCATTCCGCATGTACTTTCTGGTGTTCCATGGCGAGGAACGTTTCGGCAAGGCACACCACCAGCAACATGGTGCAGACGATGGGCATCACCACGGCCTGGCGGCCGGGCAGAAACCGCACGAAACTTCCTGGGTAGTCACTTTGCCACTGATCCTGCTGGCGATTCCTTCGGTGGTAATAGGCTATATAGCCTTTGATCCGATCATGGACGGCAATTATTTCCTCGACTCCATTCAAGTCGATAAAACTCACATGCTTGCGGCGGTGATGCACCATGAGGTGCTCGAAGACCCGTTCACGATGGCCATGCATGCGTTCAGCACCCTGCCGTTTTATCTGGCGCTTGCCGGCGTGGCGATCGCGGCATTCTTTTACCTGAAACGCCCCGACATTCCCGCCGCGATACGGAAGCGTTTCATGTTCATTTACACCCTGCTGGACAACAAATACTACTTCGACCGTTTCAACGACTGGTTCTTTGCCGGCGGTGCGCGCGGCGCCAGCCGTTTCCTGTGGAAGTCCGGAGACGTAAAGCTGATAGACGGGGTGATGGTGAACGGCACGGCAAAGCTGGTCGGGATGTTTTCAGCAGTGGTCCGGCAACTGCAGTCCGGCTATATCTATCATTATGCGTTTTTCATGATCATCGGCGTGTTCGTGCTGTTGAGCGTGCGCGACTGGTTCTAATGACGCGCCAGACGCGTGAAAAGTGAAGGAATGACAGCATGATTTTTGGGTTACCTGTAATCAGCATAGCGATCTGGCTGCCGATCATTTTCGGCATCCTGGTGTTGGCCACCGGCGACGACAGGAATGCCGGGCTGGCGCGCGTGCTTGCGATGGCTGGCTCGCTGCTCGGCTTTCTGGTGACGATTCCGCTGTACACCGGCTTTGTGCGCGACACGTCCGAAATGCAGTTCGTCGAACTGCACGACTGGATCACCCGCTTCAATATCCACTATCACCTCGGTGTGGACGGCATCTCGGTGCTGTTCATCCTGCTCACCGCTTTTTTCACCCCGATCGTGGTGCTGGCCGGCTGGCAGGTGATCGAAAAGCGCGTCGCCCAATACATGGCCTCCTTTTTGATCATGTCGGGGATCATGATCGGTGTGTTCGCCGCCCTCGATGCGGTGCTGTTCTATGTATTCTGGGAAGCCATGCTGATCCCGATGTTCCTGATCATCGGCGTATGGGGCGGCCAGAACCGGGTGTATGCAGCGGTCAAGTTCTTCATGTACACGCTGCTCGGTTCCCTGCTGATGTTGGTTGCGTTGATCTATCTTTACAACCAGTCCGGCGGCAGCTTCGCGATACTCGATTTCCATCAGGTGGCGCTGCCGATGACTGCCCAGATACTGATCTTCATCGCGTTCTTTTTTGCATTCGCCGTGAAAGTGCCGATGTTCCCGGTGCATACCTGGCTGCCGGATGCGCACGTCGAAGCGCCGACTGGCGGCTCTGTGGTATTGGCAGCCATCATGCTGAAGGTAGGCGCCTACGGTTTCATCCGCTTTTCGATGCCCATCGTGCCGGATGCCAGCCATAAATTGGCCGGGGTGATGATCGCGCTGTCGCTGATCGCAGTTGTGTACATAGGTCTGGTGGCATTGACCCAGACCGACATGAAGAAACTGGTGGCGTACTCTTCGATTTCGCACATGGGCTTCGTCACGCTGGGCTTCTTCATTTTCAACGCCTATGGGATCGAAGGCGGGCTGCTGCAGATGATCTCGCACGGCTTCGTTTCCGGGGCGCTGTTCCTGTGCATCGGCGTGCTGTACGACCGGATGCACTCGCGCAACATCGCCGATTACGGCGGTGTGGTCAACAGCATGCCGGTGTTCGCCGCGTTCTTCATGCTGTTCGCGATGGCCAACAGCGGCCTGCCCGGAACCAGCGGCTTCGTCGGGGAGTTCATGGTGATACTTGGCGCGGTGAAGGCGAATTTCTGGTATGCCTTCGCCGCGGCGACCACGCTGATCTTCGGCGCAGCCTACACGCTGTGGATGTACAAGCGGGTGATTTTCGGCGCAGTGGCCAACGCGCATGTCGCCAAACTCACCGACCTGACCTTGCGCGAAAAGGCGATCTTCGCGATCCTGGCGGTCACTGTGCTGGGCATGGGGTTGTATCCATTGCCGCTCAGTGAAATCATGCATGTGTCGGTGAATGACCTGCTGGTACATGTGGCTCGTTCCAAGCTGCCGTGATCAGGAGACGGAAGACAGAAGACGGCTGGCAGTTGCCGGTCACCAATTAACGACTAACGACTGAATTATGGATCTGATAACCAAATTGATGCCGGCCGGCGCAGAGATCTTTGTGCTGATCATGGCGTGCGTGATTCTGATTGCGGATCTGCTGATCAGGCAACAAGCCAGGACGGCCACATTCTTGCTGGTGCAACTCACCTTGCTGGGTTGTGCGCTCATCACCGTGGGTACGCATGCCCACGGCGTGACTCACGCCTTCGGCAACATGTTTGTGGATGATCTGATGTCAGATGTGCTGAAACTGCTGACCTATCTGGCTGTTGCGATGATGCTGGTGTATTCGCGCCAGTATCTCGCCGTGCGCGGCCTGTTCAGCGGTGAATTCATGGTGCTGGCGCTGTTTGCGATGCTCGGCATGATGGTGATGATCTCCGCCAACCATTTCCTGACACTGTATCTGGGTCTCGAATTGCTCTCGCTGAGCCTGTATGCGATGGTCGCCCTGCAGCGCGACTCGGCCATCGCCACCGAGGCGGCGATGAAATATTTCATCCTCGGCGCGCTGGCTTCCGGCTTGCTGCTGTACGGCATGTCCATGCTGTATGGCGCGACCGGTTCATTGGAGCTGGGCGTGATATCGGGTGCGATCCTGTCCGGAGAAGCGAATCAAACCTTGCTGGTGTTTGGTCTGGCTTTCGTGGTTTCCGGGTTGGCATTCAAGCTCGGCGTTGTGCCTTTCCACATGTGGGTGCCGGACGTTTATCACGGCGCACCCACGGCGATGACCATGCTGATCGGCTCGGCGCCAAAACTGGCCGCGTTCGCCTTTGTGTCACGTATTCTGGTGGAGGGCTTGCAGCCGCTGGTGCAACATTGGTCGGGGATGCTGGCCATACTTGCGATCGCCTCGATGGCCATCGGCAACATCACCGCGATCGCGCAGACCAACCTCAAACGCATGCTTGCTTACTCTACCATCGCCCACATGGGCTTCATGCTGCTCGGCCTGTTGAGCGGCGGTATCGAGGGTTATGGATCGGCGATGTTCTATGCGGTCATCTATGTGCTGATGTCATTGGGCGCATTCGGCATGATCATGCTGCTGTCGCGCGAGGGCTTCGAGGCCGACACCCTCGGCGATTTCAAGGGGCTCAGCCAGCGCAGCCCGTGGCTGGCTTTTCTGATGCTGCTGCTGATGTTCTCGATGGCCGGCGTGCCGCCCACCGTCGGTTTCTACGCCAAGTTCTCCGTGCTGAATGCCGTGGTGCAGGCGGGACATGTCTGGCTGGCCGTCGCGGCAGTTCTGTTCTCGCTGATCGGCGCATTTTACTATTTGCGCATCGTCAAGCTGATGTATTTCGATGCGCCGGAAAGCCGCACTCCGATCATTTTCGGGCAGGATACCGTGCTGCTGATCAGTGTCAACGGTTTGGGTGTGCTGTTGCTCGGCCTGTTGCCAGGCTCGCTGATGTCGGTTTGCGCGGTGTCCGTCCAGCAATCCTTGCTGTTGCATTGAGATCATCCCGGCGGCGCCGATATCACTTCCTTCCGTTGGTGTATCATCCCGTTGCTTGGAACGAGTTCGCGTGGAAATCGTGTCGGTGCGGGAATAATGCCGCTATAAAATGAGGCTTTGCTAAATATGGATCTGCGGGCAAGGATAGTTCATGGTTAAGAAGACAGGCGGAGTCTTGTTGGCTTTGTCCGGGCTGGCGCTGATGACGTATTATTTCTGGTATTCGGTTCCCGGCCATGGAGAACGGAAAGACGGCCAGGCGCAGAATGAGCAGTACACCGACTTCCATGAACCGATCTCCCCGATACCGCTCGAAATGAAACTCGATGCCCGCAAGGTTGTGCTGGGCAGACGCCTGTTTCACGATCCGCGGCTTTCCCGCGACAATAACATATCCTGCGCCCATTGCCATAGCCTCGCCAATGGCGGAATGGATGGTTTGCCGCGTTCGACCGGTGTTGACGGGAAAGAGTTGCTTATTAACACCCCCACCGTGTTCAACAGCGGGTTCAATTTCAGACAATTCTGGGACGGCCGCGCCATAACGCTGGAAGATCATCTCGAGTTCCCGGTTGATAACCCCTGCAGAATGGGTTTGGCTTGGGACGAAGCGATAGCCAAGCTGGACAAGGATGCGGATTATCACCGTGACTTCGGGATTATTTATCCGGAAGGCATCAGGGGTGCAGCGATCAAGGATGCGATCGCCACTTTTGAGCGTTCCCTGATCACTCCGAACGGGAAATTCGACCGTTTTTTGCGCGGCGACAAAAACGCATTGGATGGTGACGAACTGGCCGGTTACGAGCTGTTCAAAAATCTTGGCTGCATCAGCTGCCACCAAGGCAGGAATGTGGGCGGCAACATGTATGAGAAGCTTGGCGTGGTAGACGATTATTTTGCGCGTCGGGGTAATGTGCAGGAAATTGATTTCGGCCGTTTTAACGTCACCGGGAATGAAGAGCATCGCTACGAGTTCCGTGTGCCGTCATTGCGCAACGTCGCTTTGACCGCGCCTTATTTTCACGATGCTTCGGCCAGAACACTGGAGCAGGCAGTCGCCATCATGGGCCAATATCAGCTGGGAGTGAATCTGACTGCCGGTGAAACCAGCAGAATCGTCAAGTTCCTCAATACCCTGACCGGCATATATCAGGGCGATACAGCCGAATGACCGGACCAGTTGCAAGCCGGATTATCGGCGGATATCTCAGGCGGCTCGCCATTCCTGGTTTGGCGGTGGCTGGCTTGCTGTTCCTGTTCATCAAGGCGCAGCCCATCGATCCGGATACGCACAATTCACTGGCGGGAGATCTCCGCGAGTTGCAAATGCGCGATATCGAGTTGGGCGAGGCGGTATTGCAACACCATTACAAGTTGTTGCATGACTATGATGGGGTGGCCGCCATCATGCAGCGCATGAAGGCGCTCAGCGCGGTGTTGGCACAACATCACCAGAACGGTTCCTTGCCTGATACACCGGAAGTAAGAAGGGAACTGGACCATGTGCAGCAAGAGATAGAACTGAAGGCGGCCGCGCTGGAGGAATTCAAATCCAATAATGCGTTGATCAAAAACTCCCTGATTTATTTGCCGCGCACTATCGATGATTTGCTGGTGCATTTACCCAAAACCGAACAGTATATGCACGAGCATGAGCAATTTGAATTGCTGCTTCGCTATGCGCTGTTGACGGTGATCAACAAGGATGATCGAACGCGCGAGATCATGAAGGAGGCGAAAGACATGATTAGCCGCAACCTTCCCGGTTTGTCATATGACGCCAAAATTCCGGCAATACTTGCACTGAAGCACACCAACATCATTATCGAGAATGAACGGGGTATGCAGGATTTGCTCGGACTGCTCAGTTCCCCACAGAAAAAACACATCGGAACCAGTCTTGAACAGATCTATCTGGATTATTATCACGAATGGCAGCGCAGCGCCAGCCAGTACCGGACACTGCTGTTCCTGGCGGCGATGCTGATGCTTGGATATGGCGTTTATGCTTATTATCGAATCAGGAGGGAAGATCAGCAGCTGCGCATCGCCGCCACGGCTTTTGAGACACAGGAAGGCATCCTGATCACCGACTTTAATCATCGCATCATCCGCGTCAACAACGCCTTCACGCGCCTGACTGGTTACAGTGCCGAGGAAGCAATCGGCCAGACTCCCGAGATGCTCAAGTCCGGGCTGCATGACGAGGAGTTCTACCCCAACATGTGGGACGGGATCGCCAGAACTAAATTCTGGCAGGGGGAGGTCAGGAGCCGCCGCAAGAATGGCGAGATATACCTGGCCTGGCTCACTACCACAGCCGTCGTTGCAGAAGACGATAGTCGCGTGACCAATTATGTTTCGGTATTTTCCGACATCACATTGCGCAAGCAGGCGGAAGAGCAGATACACCAGCTTGCTTTTTATGATTCGCTGACCCAATTGCCCAATCGGCGTCTGCTGGTGGACCGTCTGCGCCATGCAATGACTGCCGGCGCCCGCAAACACGATCACGGCGCCATTCTGTTCATAGACCTGGATAACTTCAAGGTGCTCAACGATACCAGGGGTCACGATGTCGGCGACCTGCTGTTGATTGAAACCGCCCGGCGTCTGCAGGAATGCGTGCGTGGTGCGGACAGCGTCGCCCGCCTGGGCGGAGACGAGTTTATCGTCATGCTGGAAAGGTTGGGTGCGGAACTGGATCAAGCGGCCGCACAGGCAAGGGCAGTGGGGGAAAAGATCCGCTATTCCCTCAGTCAGCCATACCGGTTAGGAGAGATCGAACACCACAGTTCGTGCAGTATCGGCATCAGCTTGTTCCGGGATCATGAGATCACCGTGGACGAACTGCTCAAACGGGCCGATACCGCGATGTATCAGGCCAAGGCCTCCGGACGTAATGCATTGCAGTTCTTCGATCCATCGATGCAGGTCGTGCTGGAAAACCGCTCCTTGCTTGAAGTTGATCTGCGTAACGCGTTTTCCCGGCAGCATTTCGCGCTGTTTTATCAGATACAGGTAAATTCCGACAATCAGCCTATCGGAGCCGAAGCATTGGTACGCTGGATGCATCCGCTGAGGGGAGTGATGATGCCCGGCGAATTCATCCCGCTGGCGGAAGAGACCGGCCTGATCCTGCCGATCGGATTGTGGGTGCTGGAAACGGCTTGTGCCCAGCTCAAGGCATGGGAAGCTAACCCGCTGGCATGTGAACTGAAGCTCGCCATCAACGTCAGCGGACGCCAGTTTCACCAGCCGGACTTCGCCGAACGGGTGCGCCAGGTGCTGATCAAGACCGGCGCCGTGCCGAGCCGGCTCAAACTCGAGCTGACCGAGAGTGTGATTCTCGACGACATCGATGACACGATCGCCAAAATGCATGAACTGAAGCAGCTTGGCGTGCAATTCTCGATGGACGATTTCGGCACGGGCTATTCGTCGCTGTCCTATCTTACGCAACTCCCGCTGGATCAACTGAAGATCGACCAGTCTTTCGTGCACAACATCGATACCAAGCGCACCGATGCGGTGATCGTGCAGACCATCATCGGAATGGGCAACACTCTGGGCATGGAGGTGATCGCCGAAGGCGTGGAGACGGAGGAACAGCGCGATTTCCTCTATCGTGCCGGCTGCACCCGCTATCAGGGGTATTTTTTAAGCAAGCCGGTACCGCTGGAGGAGTTTGAAAATATCCTGCTTGGTCCCAGTTTTCCCAGATGACAGGCGCGCAGGCACGGTATAAGCCGCGCCGTTATGATTTTGAAGGCAGATGGATTTGCGGTATCATCGCGCCCTACGAAAGACATTTGATAAAACCACTAGCCATCCCGCTTGGCTGTCAAAAACTTTGCATAGCCATTTGGCCAAGTCACCAGCATACGGTGGCATAAGCCGCTGGCTGACGACAGCCAAGCGGCTGGTTATTTCCAGGCACGCGCATGACCAAGTACATTTTCATTACCGGCGGCGTTGTTTCTTCCTTGGGGAAGGGAATCGCCGCCGCTTCGCTTGCAGCCATCCTCGAGTCGCGCGGCCTCAAGGTGACGATGCTCAAGCTCGACCCCTATATCAATGTCGATCCCGGCACCATGAGCCCGTTCCAGCACGGCGAGGTGTTCGTCACCGAAGACGGCGCGGAAACCGATCTTGACCTGGGGCACTACGAGCGGTTCATTTCCGCCAGGATGCGCAAGGCAAATAATTTCACCACCGGACAGATCTACGACAGCGTGATCCGCAAGGAGCGCCGTGGCGAGTATCTGGGCAAGACGGTGCAGGTGATCCCGCATATCACCAACGAGATCCAGACATTCATCGAGCGCGGTGCGGCCGCATCGCACAACAGCAATGCCGATGTGGCGATCGTCGAGATCGGCGGCACGGTCGGCGACATCGAATCGCTGCCGTTTCTCGAGGCGGCGCGCCAGATGGGACTGCGCCTGGGGCGCAACCAGGTGGCCTATGTGCACCTGACGCTGGTGCCCTACATTGCCACCGCGGGCGAACTGAAGACCAAGCCGACCCAGCACAGCGTGCAGAAATTGCGCGAGATCGGCATATTCCCCACCGCCTTGCTGTGCCGCGCCGACCGGCGCATACCGGACGATGAGCGCGCCAAGATCTCGCTGTTTGCCAACGTGCGCGAAGAAGCGGTGATCTCGATGTGGGATGTGGACACCATCTACAAGATCCCGCAAATGCTCAATCAGCAAGGGCTGGACCGGATCGTCTGCGAGGATCTGGCGCTGGATCTGCCGCCCGCAGATCTGTCGGTGTGGGCCAAGCTGGTGGGCGCGCTGGAAAATCCGCAGCACAAGATCACCATCGGCATGGTCGGCAAATATGTGGACCTGACCGAATCCTACAAGTCGCTGATCGAAGCCTTGCGTCATGCAGGCATCCATACCCAGACCAAGGTGAACATCGAATACATCGATTCGGAAGCCCTGGAAACCGCGGGTACCCAGGGCTTGGCGCACTTCGACGCGATCCTGGTGCCGGGCGGCTTCGGCAAGCGCGGCACCGAAGGCAAGATCGCCGCGATCCGCTACGCGCGCGAGAACAAGGTACCGTATTTAGGCATTTGTCTGGGCATGCAACTGGCCGTGATCGAATATGCGCGCAATGTCGCCGGCATGAGCGATGCGAACAGCACCGAATTCGATCCGGAAAGCGAACACCCGGTGGTGGCGCTGATCACCGAATGGCGAGACCGCGACGGCAGGGTGGAAACGCGCAGCAGCGATTCCGATCTGGGCGGCACCATGCGCCTCGGCTCGCAACGCTGCCCGGTCAAGCCTGGCACGCTGGCACAGCGCATCTACGGCGACGAGGTGAACGAACGCCATCGTCATCGCTATGAAGTGAACAATCATTACGTGCCAACGCTGGAAAAAGCCGGGCTGATCATTTCCGCGCGCACGCCGAGCGAGAGTTTGCCTGAGATGATGGAATTGCCGCAGTCGATGCATCCCTGGTTTGTCGGTGTGCAGTTCCATCCTGAGTTCACTTCCACCCCGCGCACCGGACATCCGCTGTTCAAATCCTACGTTGATGCTGCCCTGCAACGCCAGGCCGTACTCAGCAAGAAAAAGGTGGCGGCATGAACACGGTGCGCGCAGCGGCGGTGCGGGTGATGCCGCCTGCCACCGAAAACGCTCTATATGAAATCGTGCTCCACGATAATGAGGTGGCGGCATGAAGAAAATAGCACGTCATTCCCGCGCAAGCGGGAATCCAGCAAGGACAAACATCCCGCGAAGCGGACAAAATTGCGATATTGTCCCGCTTCGCGGGAGAATTTTTAATCATCTGGATTCCCGCCTGCGCGAGAATGACGCGGTTTTGAAAATGGGACATTTGGGATGAAGCTGTGTAACTTTGATGTTGGCCTGGATAAACCGCTGTTCCTGATCGCCGGGCCGTGCGTGATCGAGTCTGAACAGATGGCGCTGGATACCGCAGGCAAGTTGAAGGAGATCTGCAAGGAACTGAATCTGCCTTTCATTTACAAGTCCTCCTACGACAAGGCCAACCGCAGCTCCGGCAAATCATTCCGCGGCTTGGGCCTGGATGCCGGATTGAAGATACTTGCCGAAGTGAAGGCTAAAATAGGCGTGCCGGTGCTGACTGACGTGCACTCGATAGAAGAAATTGCGCCGGCCGCGGCAGTGGTCGACGTGCTGCAGACGCCGGCATTCCTGTGCCGCCAGACCGATTTTATACACGCCGTGGCGCGCTGCGGCCGTCCGGTGAACATCAAGAAGGGGCAGTTCCTGTCGCCGTGGGACATGCAGAACGTGGTCGAGAAGGCGCGCGAGGCCAGCGGCTCGGACAACATCATGGTGTGCGAGCGCGGCGCGTCGTTCGGTTACAACAACCTGGTGTCGGATATGCGCTCGCTGGCGGTGATGCGCAATACCGGCTGCCCGGTGGTGTTCGATGCCACGCACTCGGTGCAGTTGCCGGGCGGGCAGGGCACGGTCAGCGGCGGGCAACGCGAATTCGTGCCGGTGCTGGCGCGTGCGGCGGTGGCTGCAGGGATTTCCGGACTGTTCATGGAAACCCATCCGAATCCGGCCAAAGCGTTGTCGGACGGTCCGAATGCATTTCCGCTCGGGCATTTAAAGGATTTGCTCAAGACACTGATGGCGTTGGACGAAACAGTCAAGCAACAAGGACTGATCGAAGAAAGTATAAATCTCAAGAACATTTAGGAAGGTGAAAAAGGTAAAAGTATGAGCGCAATTGTTGACGTGATCGCCCGCGAGATTCTGGATTCGCGCGGCAACCCTACCGTGGAAGCGGACGTATTGCTGGAATCCGGCGTGATGGGGCGCGCCGCCGTGCCGTCAGGAGCATCCACCGGCGAGAAGGAAGCGATCGAGCTGCGCGATGGCGACAAGCAGCGCTATCTGGGCAAGGGGGTGCTGAAGGCGGTGGAATATGTGAACACCGAGATCGCCGAAGCCATCATTGGGCTGGATGCGAGCGAACAAGCCTTCATCGACCAGACCATGATCGAGCTCGACGGCACCGAAAACAAATCCCGGCTCGGAGCCAATGCGATCCTGGCGGTATCGATGGCGGTGGCGCGCGCCGCGGCGGAAGAGAGCGGCCTGCAGCTGTACCGATACCTGGGCGGATCGGCCAGGATGGAAATGCCGGTGCCGATGATGAACATCATCAACGGCGGCGCGCACGCCAACAACAACATCGACATGCAGGAATTCATGATCATTCCGGTCGGCGCGCCGAGCTTTCGCGAAGCCCTGCGCTATGGCGCGGAAGTGTTCCACGCGCTGAAGAGCCTGATCGACAAAAAGGGCATGCCGACCACGGTGGGCGACGAAGGCGGTTTTGCGCCGAATCTGCCGACCAACGAAGCGGCCCTGCAGTTGATCGTGCAAGGCATCGAGGCGGCGGGTTATGTTCCCGGTACCGATGTCGCGATCGGCGTGGATTGCGCCAGTTCCGAGTTCTACAAGGACGGCTTTTACCACCTCGAGTCGGAAAAGCTGAAGCTGACATCGGCGCAGTTTGTCGATTACTTGGCCAAATGGACCGACAAATATCCGCTGATCAGCATCGAAGACGGCATGAGCGAGCATGACTGGAAAGGCTGGAAGCTGCTGACCGACCGGCTAGGCAAGACCATCCAGCTGGTCGGCGATGACGTGTTCGTCACCAACACCAAGATCTTCCGCGAAGGCATCCGCCAGGGGCTGGCGAATTCCATCCTGATCAAGATCAACCAGATCGGCACGCTGACCGAGACTTTCGCCGCGATCGAGATGGCAAAGCGAGCCGGTTATACCGCAGTGATCTCGCACCGCTCCGGCGAGACCGAAGACACCACCATTGCCGACATCGCGGTCGCCACCAACGTGCTGCAGATCAAGACCGGTTCGATGTCACGCTCGGATCGCATGGCGAAATACAACCAGTTGCTGCGCATCGAAGAAGACCTGGGCGACACTGCTTCCTATCCGGGGCGTGATGCTTACTACCAATTAGGGTAATGCGTGCGGCTACGCTGATTCTGATTGTCATTCTGCTGTTGTTGCAGTACCCGTTGTGGATCGGGAAGGGCAGCTGGTTGAAGGTGTGGGATTTGAACCGCCAGCTCGAAGCGCAGCAGCAGGTCAATCTGCAGACCCAGGCGCGCAATGCGGTGCTGGATGCCGAGGTTCGCGACCTCAAGCAGGGCACGGCCGCCATCGAGGAACGTGCCCGTAGCGAGCTGGGCATGATCAAACGCGACGAAGTGTTCTACCAGATACTGGAAAATCCATCTGCACAATTGCCATCTGCCCAGATGAAAGAAAAGCAGGCAGGGTCATTGCCTGCTTCTGCTTTGGCCAAATAAGTTTTGATGCATTATTAGCCTGGTTGTAACCGAGCGATTCCCTCGTCTGAAAATCCAGACAAAAAAAAGCCAGACGTTTCCGTCTGGCCCGCCTTGCGGCGCTATGTTACATGCTGCTTACTTGACGTGGCAGGTCAGGCAAGTTGCGCTGCCGTTGTTGCCGCTATTGTGACGC
>JBMOQB010000006.1:0-180393 GCA_049320585.1 Pseudomonadota bacterium
GTTCCGGCAACCAGTGCCGATCCGTAGGTGTTGCCGCCGCCGGTGATCGTGCCGGTCAGTGCCAGCGGGTTTATGGTGTAGTTGGCCGCAGAGGTGAAGCCGGCAAAGCTGTAGTTGCCCGCGTCCGTACCACCCAGGGTGGTGCCTGCAGTCTGCGTGTAGTTGCCGACAACGAAGTTTCCGCTGGTGCTGGTCGCACCGGTGTTGACAGTGGCCGCGCCGGTCACGGTATCACCGATTACGATGTTGCCGAAGCTGACCGCACCCGGGGTCAGCGCAGACCCGTAGGTCGAGCTCGCCGCACCGATCGCTGCGCCGGTCAGCGCCAGCGGGGTGATACTCGCAGTTTGGCTCGTGGGTTGGCCAAACAGGGAATACATGCCCGCATCTGCACCTGCGAGACCATAACCAGAAAAGCTGACGGTAGTGGCCGTCAACACATCTTTGCTGTTGAAGGTAGCTGTACCTAGAGACAAGCTTACGAGTTGACCAGCAGAAACTCCGTCAGGGCCGGTTAGAAATGTGAACGGTGTATTTAGAGTTGCAGCGGTATTGCCATCGTAGGTCTTGTTATTAGCTGTTGCTGATGTGTTGTCAACAAACACCAACATGTATGAATTCAGCGTACCGCCAGTAACGTTTCCGGTGTAATTATTTGGCGTAGCGTACGAGATCGGGTTGTAGTAGATGTTTGCCGTGCCCGTATTCAAGGCCACGGCTCCAGTACCGGAAAAATTCACGGTGCCTGCAGCGGCGCCGGGACCTGTCCCTGTGTTGTCGGCACGCAAGACTACGCTGCCAGCCCCGGTTGCCCCGACATTGGCATCAATCAACTGGTTGACGTTCACGTCGTGAAACGCACTCAATGTCAACGTGGTGTTGGCAGTCCAGGTCACGGCATCATTGACATTGATATCACCAAGCGTACCCCCAACCGTACCAGCACTGCTCAGAATCTGGACGTTCCCACCGGCCAAGCTGGAACTCAGAAGTGCGCCGGTAATATCGCCTCCGGATGCCGCAATCGTAAAATCAAAAGGATCGATCAGCCAGTTCCCGGCCAGCCCCTGCGCAGCTGAAGTGGTGACTTGTGTTCCATCAGCGATCTTGACGTGCGCGGCACTGGTCTCGATGAAACCTCCGTTGCCGCCATTTGGTGCCGAGGCATCCAGCGTGCCGCCCACATTGACGGTGCCGACCTGCATGTCGCCCATCAGCTTGATGACACCGCCGACATTCTGCATCGTGCGAGCTTCGATAATGCCGGTGTTGTTGACCACTGCCGTGCTGAGTGCGTCAGCCGCCTTGGCCGACATGTACACCTGTCCGCCGTCTGCCTGAATCAATTGTCTGTTCTCGGCCAGTGCGTTGAGCGAGCCCTGATCCGTAGTGTAGGAAAGCAGAGAACCGTTGTTGAGATTGAGGGTGACCTTGTCGCCTGCGCCGAGCAGGGCCGTGCCCAAAGTGGCGGTAATAACACCTTCGTTGCGCACCTCGGGCGCAAGCAGGGCAATGTAGCCGCCTTGTGCTGCGGTGAGAGCGCCCTGGTTGACGACAGCCCCCACAGTACCATCGTTGCCGAATGTGTATTTGCCAGCCATGAAGTCGGCATCGCTGAGGCTCAGCGAGGAAGCGACCAGTCCGCCTACATTCACTTGTGAGCCCGCGCCAAACAACACGCCGTTGGGATTCAGAACAAAGACCTGGCCGTTTGCGCTCAGGCTGCCAAGAATAGTGCTCGGATCCTGGCCGAGCACGCGGTTAAGGGCAATGGAAGTTGCGTTGGGTTGGTTGAAGCGTACAGCTTCGTTGCTGCCGATGCTGAAGTTTTGCCAATTGATGGCAAGGTTCTGGGTATTTTGAGTGATCGTGGTGGTGGTTCCGACTTGGGTGATCGCTCCGGCTCCGGTGCTGATTTGCCCACCCGTAGGTTCCGCTTGAGCCAGCGGCATGCGCAGTGCCGTAAGACATAGAACCAATAAAGCGAAGGCAACAATATTGTTCCCCCACTCAGATTTGCCGGGTCCTTTTACATTTTCCATGACTGCTTTTCCGGCGCTCGATAACCCGGCCCGGGAAAGTGGGGAAATTGCAATCGAGGTGGCGGAGTGTTTAATAATGTTTTCCCTCAACATAAATAACCATGTTGCATTGCTTATCGAAAAACCGGTTAATTTATTTCCTGGTTATGAATAAAATTCAAATTGCCGAAGAATGACAACATTTAATTTACATTCATTATTTGACGAACGTCAATAAGGCTACAGTAAATCAAAATCGTTCACCAATTTAAGCAAACGTGTAATAAATGTTCTGCTTACTGCCAAATGCCTTCAAGTTTTATATTCAGATTGGATACATTCATTAGATAGCACATAACATGCCATTCATATTCCATTGTTTTTTATACGAAATATTTCACAATTAAATACGATTTCCAAATAACAGGAATTAATACATCTAAATATCGGGAAAGTTGCTGTTTTTCTGCTTTTATTGATTGCATGATTTGCAAGTATTGTTAGGTTTGACTTGCATCATATCGACTACAGGAAAAGCTGCATTGGACTGCAGTGCACCTGCCAAGGGTCACTCCTGATTGCAGTAATTAAGTGAAACAGTGCATGGCATGAATTCTGGGATTGTCACCCATATAATTTTCGACCCCGAATGCGCGCACGATGGGCCCGGCGTTGTTCGGCCTCGGTGAGCGGCTTGGGCTTGCTCCCCTCGAACGGATTTTTGCTGGATTTGTACTGGATCCTCATCGGCGTGCCCTGCAGCTTGAAGATCTCGCAGAAGGTGCGCTCAAGATAACGCGAGTAGCTGGCCGGCACGTTGTCCAGGCCGCTGCCGTGGATCACGATCAGCGGCGGGTTGCTGCCGCCCTGATGGGCGTAGCGCATCTTCGGCGTGAAGCGCCCGCTCTTGGGCGGAGCCTGCTTTTCCAGCGCAGCGATCAGCGCACGGGTGAGCTTGGGTGTGGGCAGTTTTGCCATCGCAGCGGCATAGGCTTCGTTTACCGACTTCAACACGTTCGCTATGCCATTGCCGTTAAGCGCTGAAATGTAATGCTGTTTGGCGAAGGCCAGGAAATGCAGCTTGCGCTCGATGTCATTCTTGACCATGTCGCGATGATGTTCGTCCAACCCATCCCACTTGTTGACTGCCAGCACCAGTGCACGCCCCGCTTGCAGCACATAGTCGGCGACGTGCGCGTCCTGTTCTGTGATCTGGTCGCGGGCATCCACCACCAGCACCACGACGTTTGCATCTTCGATAGCTTGCATGGTTTTGATCACGGAGAATTTTTCCACCGCCTCTTCGACCTTGCCGCGGCGGCGCACACCTGCGGTATCGATGATGGTGTACTGCTTGCCGTCGCGCTCGAAGTCGATGTAGATGCTGTCGCGCGTGGTGCCCGGCTGGTCGAATGCGATCACGCGCTGTTCGCCGAGTATGGCATTCACCAGCGTCGACTTGCCGACATTCGGACGGCCGACGATGGCGATCTTGGGCGAATGCTCGTGGCCGGTTTCTTCCTCGGCGATCTCCGGCGGAAAATTCTCCAGCGCAATCTCGACCACTTCCGCGACGTTGTCGCCATGCGCCGAAGAGATCGGCAGCGGCTCGCCCAGGCCCAGTTCGAAGAAGTCGGCCGTCACCTTGGTACGCTGCATGCCTTCGGCCTTGTTGACCAGCAACAGGATGGGCTTGCCGGTTTTGCGCAATTGACCGGCGATGATGGTGTCCTGTGGCGTGCATCCGGCACGGCCGTCGACCAGGAACAGCACCACATCGGCTTCGTCCACTGCCTGGCGGCTTTGTTTTGCCATCTCGAACATGATGCCATCTTTAGCAACCGGTTCCAGCCCGCCGGTATCCACCACCAGATAGGATCTGTCTCCTACTCTGCCACGCCCGTAATGCCGGTCGCGCGTCAGCCCCGGCTGGTCGGCTACCAGTGCGTCGCGGCTGCGAGTGAGCCGATTGAACAGGGTGGACTTGCCCACGTTCGGACGACCGACTAAAACGACTGTGGGCAACATATGATATGAGAACCTTTAACCTTAAAAGAGCTTGTCCGCGAAAAGCACGAAAAACACGAAAAAATATCAGCTCGATAATTGTCAGATATTCAGCCAGAAGCGGGGCAAAAGAATATTTGCGAATCCTTCGACCGGACTAAGCACAGATTTCGGTTTCATTCGTGTTTTTCGTGGATCAAATTTGCTTTGCTTTATTTTACAGCCAGCGAATACAGCTCGCCGCCATGCGTCTGCACCAGCAGGCCGTTGTCCATCTCGAGCACCGCGGCCTGTATCGCCCCGCCGTCCAGCTTGATGCGCGCGGCCATGCTCCCGTCCTCGCGATTCAAACCGTGCAGATACCCCGCATAGTCTCCGACCACGACCAGCTTTTCCAGCACCAGCGGTGCGGAGATGTCGCGCAAGGATAGTTTATCGCTTTTCCACAGCGTGCTTCCGCTGGTCTTGTCGAGCGCAATCACCGATCCCCTTGCATCGCTTATGTAGAGATATTTGCGCAACAGCATCATGCCCTTGTCGCTGGAGATGTCGCGGTTCCACAGCGGGCTGCCTTGCGCCACGTCATAACATGCCACGCGGCCCTGAAACGCGATCGCGCAGACTTGCTCATCGTCGGCAACCGGGTTGCTGGTGATGTCGCTGATGCGCTCGAGCTCGGTGTTGCCGCGCGGCTGGGACACCGTTACTTCCCACAGCACCGAGCCGTCCGCGATTTTCAGCGCGACCAGCTTCCCGCCGGCAAAGCCGGCAAATGCCACGCCGCGCTGCACGGTTACACCTGCATGACTGCGCACGACCAGTGCCGGCGTGCTGCGTTCATACAGCCACAAACGCTTTCCGTCGGTTGCGTCCAATGCGGCGATGCGCCCGTCTCCGCTGCGCACGATCACCACGCCGTCCGCGATTTGCGGCACACTCAGCACTTCGCTGGGCACTTTGCTTTGCCAGCGCAGATTGCCGCTTTCGTCATAAGCCAGCATGTCGCCTTTGTTGCTTCCAATAAGCACCAAGCCTGCTCCGCTGGCCACGCCGCCGCTGACAGTGATCCCGGTTTTGATACGCCAAACCTTTTTGCCGCTGCTCCGATCCAGTCGTACCAGGTCGCCCTTGGCGGAGGCAGCATAAACCGCATCGGCGGTCAGCGCGGGTTGAAGTTGATCCAGTCCGGAATCGCCTGCTTCGCCATGCCAGCGCTGCTCGAACCTTGCGCTCTGCGTGAACTCGACCAGCTTGGCGGGTCCCGCTTCACCCTTGATATCGGCCCAATCCGGCGAGGAGTCGCTGGAACACCCGGCCAGCACCAACAACGCCAGTATCAGGACCTGTCCTGTGCCTAACCTGCTCTGAGTCGTGCCGATCGGGCCAAGGCAAAGATGGACAAATTTCATTTGCTTGTTACCAGCGCATCGAGTTTCATCTTGATCAGATTGCGATACATGCTCTTGGGATCGGTCTTTTCATAGGCCAGCTGGTAAGCGCTCCTGGCCTCTTCCGCCTTGCCCTGCGCGCTCAGCACGTCGCCGCGCAGGTCGGCATACAAACCGTCGAACGAGGCGGAATGCTCCGTTTGCAGCAGCGTCATTGCTTCCGCGTACTTGGTTTCATCCAGCAGCAATGATGCCAGCCGCAGCCGCGCAACATCGCGCAGCTCGGCTTCCCCGGCGTGATCGATGGCCCACTGCAACTGCGTTTTCGCCCGCGTTGCGTCCTTGCCGCGCTCATTCGCCTGCGCGGCCAGCAACGCGGCGCGCGATGCGTATGCCGTGGCGGCAAACCTGTCCATCATTGCGGCAGCCGCATCGTTGATGCGCCCGGCATCGTTCCCTGCCAATTGCCTGACGAATTCCGAATACAGCACTGCAGCCTGGGTGGATTGATTGTGATGGTAATACTGCCAGCCGCGCCAACCGCCGATCGCGACCACGGCAATCAGCAATGCGCCGAGAATCTGGTTGCGGTTGTCTTTCCACCACGCCTTGAGTTCTTCGAGTTGTTCCTGCTCCTGCAAATCCAGTGCTGCCATGCTGTTGACTCCTACTTGATAAATTGATTGACTGTCCTGGTGAGATCATCCAGTACCACGCGGGTTTGTTCGCCGCCCTGCATCGGCTTGACGCTCACTTCTCCGCTTCGTGCTTCGTCGTCACCGATCACCACTGCGACATATGCACCGCTGGTATCGGCCTTTTTCATCTGCGCTTTGAAGCCGCCGCCGCCGCAATGCAGCAGCACACGCAACTGGTCATCGCGCAACTGTTCCGCCACCTTGCTTGCCAGCCGGCTGGCGAGTTCGCCCTGATGCACCACATACACATCCACCTGCTGGCGCGGCAATGTCATGCCGTCATCCTGCAACAATGCCAGCAGGCGCTCTACTCCCATCGCAAAACCCGTCGCAGGAGCTGGTTTCCCGCCGATCTGCTCGATCAACCCGTCATAGCGGCCGCCGGCACAAATGGTGCCTTGCGCCCCGAGCTGTGAGGTAACCCACTCGAACACGGTGCGGTTGTAATAATCCAGGCCGCGCACCAAACGGGGGTTGATCTCGAAGTCGACGTCATGTTGCCCGAGTATTGCCTGCACTGCGGCAAAGTGCTGCAATGCATCGTCCTCTATCTCGTCCATCAGCCTCGGTGCCGCGTCTATCAAACCCTGCATCGCCGGATTCTTGCTGTCCAGGATGCGCAGCGGGTTGCTGTGCAAACGGCGCGTCGCATCGGCATCCAGCATGTCCTGGTGCTGACCGAAATAAGCGATCAGCTTGGAGCGATGGCGATGGCGCGCTGCGGCGTCGCCGAGCGTGTTCAGTTGCAGCGCGACATCGCGCAAACCGAGTTTGCTCCACAGCCGTGCGCACATCAGGATCTGTTCGGCATCGATGTCCGGCCCGGCAAAGCCCAGCGCTTCCACGCCGTATTGATGAAACTGGCGGTAGCGCCCCTTTTGCGGGCGCTCGTGGCGGAACATCTGGCCGCTGTAATACAGGCGTTGCGGTGCGTTATACAGCAGGTTGTGCTGCAACACGGCACGCACGCATGATGCCGTACCCTCGGGGCGCAGCGTCAACTCGTCGCCGTTCAGCGCATCGGCGAAACTGTACATCTCCTTCTCGACGATATCGGTCACTTCGCCGATGGCGCGCTTGAACAACGCGGTCGGTTCCACCAAGGGCATGCGGATGTTGCGATAGCCGTAACTGTGCAGCCAGTCGCGCACCACCTCCTCGAACCAAAGCCATAATTCCGCTTCGTCCGGCAGGATATCGTTCATGCCGCGGACGGCCTGTAATGTTTTGTCGCTCATAATTTGAAATTCAGGATTCGGGATCAGGAATACAAAACTCCCGGTCCCTATTTTTCCAGCTTCACATACTTCCGTTCCACATACTCATCGACAACGGCAGTAAACTCCATGGCGATATTGTCGCCGCGCAAGGTCATGGCTTTTTCGCCGTCGATGTAGACCGGTGCAGCCGGGCTTTCGCCGGTACCGGGCAGGCTGATGCCGATGTTGGCCAGCTTGCTTTCACCCGGCCCGTTGACCACACAGCCCATCACCGCCACAGTCATGTTTTCAACGCCTTCATACCGGTCGCGCCACACCGGCATCTGCTCACGCAGATGTGTCTGGATGCTTTGCGCCAATTCCTGAAAGAAGCTGCTGGTGGTGCGTCCGCAGCCGGGACATGCGGTAACCATCGGTGCGAACGCGCGCAAGCCCAAGGTCTGCAGAATCTCCTGACCGACCAGCACTTCCTGGGTGCGCTCGCCGCCCGGTTCCGGCGTCAAGGAAATACGTATCGTGTCGCCGATACCTTCCTGCAACAGCACTGCCAGCGCGGCCGTCGAAGCCACGATGCCCTTGGAACCCATGCCCGCTTCGGTCAATCCGAGATGCAACGCGTAGTCGCATTGCTGCGACAGCGCACGGTATACTGCGATCAGATCCTGCACTTCACTGACCTTGCATGACAGCACGATGCGGTTGTGCGCCATGCCCAACTGTTCGGCACGCGCAGCGCTTTCCAGCGCGGAAGCGATCAGTGCGGCACGCGTCACCTCTGCGGCTTCCTTTGGCTGGGCAAGACGCGAGTTCTCGTCCATCATGCGCACCACCAGATTCTGGTCGAGACTGCCCCAGTTGACCCCGATACGCACCGGCTTGTCATAGCGGATCGCAGTTTCTATCATCATCGTGAACGGGTCGTCTTCCTTGCGGTTGCGCCCGACGTTGCCCGGATTGATGCGGTATTTGGCCAGAGCTTGCGCACAATCGGGAAACTCGGTGAGCAAACGATGGCCGTTGTAGTGGAAATCGCCGACCAGCGGCGCATCGCAACCCATGCCGTCAAGCAGTGAACGAATGCGCGCCACTTGCGCGGCGGCCTCGGGGGTGTTCACCGTGATGCGTACCAGTTCTGAACCGGCCTGAGCCAGTTCGAATACTTGTTTGGCAGTCGCGGCGGCATCGGCAGTATCAGTGTTGGTCATCGACTGCACCACGACAGGCGCGCCGCCGCCAAGCATCACCTTGCCGACCAGCACCCGTTGCGACGGGCGGCGCTTGATGATGGCCGCACTCATACTCACTGCAACGTCACGTGCGCCACTTCGCTGTATTTGTTGATGTAGGGAGCCAGATCAATCTGCTTGCCTTGATGGTACAAGCGTGCCGACAAGCCATGGCCGATCAGCATGGTAAACGGCGCGCGGCCATAAACAACCAGCTCGCTGCCGGCCGGGTTGACCTTGGAGGATAGTATCTTGTCATCCCTGTCCCTGATTTCGGTCCAGGACTCTTCGCCAAACTCGAGACGCAACTGGGTGACTTTTACGGAATCTCCAGACTGGGTCTCGGATGTCGCAGACATGGTCTGCTGCGGCGCGACAGGTTTGGCCTCCGGCTTGACCTTGGTGGGGGCCAGCGGTTTAACCTCCGGATTGAGCCCCAACATCAATAGCGGCTTCTCAACCGGCTTGACTGCCGTCCTGGTCTGAGACCCGGCTTCCGGCTGAACGCTTTCCGGCTTGCTTTTTACTTTGGGCGTATTCGCCGGAGCCGCTGAACTCTCGCGTACGTCTGGAGCTGGCGCAGCCGGTGCAGCCTGTTCTTCAGCGGGCAAGGAAACCGGTGTTTCAACCTGGGCCACTTGCGGATGCTTGATCGGCGACATGAAATTCCACAATGCGAATGCTCCGGCAATCACAGCCAGCACTCCGGCAGCAGCCAGCAATATCATATTTTGCCGGGGCAATGAATGCGCGTTCGGGAAAGGCACGCCGACCGAAGCTGGAATCACCAATTCCATCGTTGCTGTCTTGGAATGAGGCAACGCAGCTAATAATTTTTGCGCATCCAGTTGCAATATCTTGGCATAACTGCGGATGAAGCCGCGCAAGAAAGCCTCCTCGGGCAGTTGCTGATAATCGCCTGATTCGATCGCGTCGATCTGGCGCGGCGCAAACTTGATCTGATTGGCCACATCAGCCACACTCAATCCCAAGCGTTCGCGAGCTTCGCGCAACACCGCTCCCAGCGTGGCTTCCGTTATGGCGCCGGATTTATCTGTTTCTGGCGGATTACTTTCGGGTGACTGTTCCATTATTTACCACTCATCATCAATTCAGTTTCACGCGCATCGGGAAACCGCTTGCGCAACTGCAATCCGTAACTGGCCTCGGAATTGCGGTCTCCTGTCTTGCGCGAAATGCGCACTGCCAGCCAGAGTTGCTCAGCCGTAAGATTGTCCGAAGCACTGGAGTAATCCGCAAAATATCTCTTTGCTGCGGAATAATCCCCATCGGCAAAACTCATTTCCGCCATAGCCAACAGTGCCTGCGGCATACCGGGCTGAACGACCAGGGCGCGCTGCAGAAATTCCTGGGCATCCTTGTTGCTGCCCATTTTCCGGGAACATATTCCTGCATTCAGAAACGCTCGTCCAGGCGTACGGTACAACGGATCCTTCAACGCTGCCATGAAATGCGGGATAGATTCCTTTTCCCAGCCACGCTGGCAAAGGAACCAGCCATAATTGTTGTGCGCATCCGAATCGTTCTTGTCGAGGCTCAGGCTCTTCTTGAAATCCTCCTCGGCCTGTTCATCTTCGCGCAACGACATGTGCACCAGGCCGCGCACGCTGTATGCCTGCGCAAAGTTGCGGTCGGCCTGCAGGGCCTGCTCTATCTCATCCAGTGCAACTCCGTACTGGCCCCGCTCAAAATAAAGTCCGGCCAATTCGGTATGAACCCTGGCACTCTTGATATTGCCGGAATCGGCGGAAGGAGTGCCGCAGCCGGCCACAATAAACAACGAAACCAACAGGATTACAGGTCTGCTCATCAGTCCGCTCCGGCTATTCATCTATGCGGCTCCGGCAATGCGCTGCAAGGTTCGCCTGGTTTTGTCCTGCACTTGCCCGGCGAGCTGTCCGCATGCGGCCACAATGTCGTCACCGCGCGTCTTGCGCGTGGTGGTGACGATATCGGCCTGCATCAGCACATCGCGGAAGCGCTGGATGGCATCGGGCCTGGAACGCCGGTAATGCGTTTGCGGGAACGGATTGAACGGGATCAGATTGAACTTGCACGGCACGTCGCGCACCAGCTTCACCAGCTCATGCGCCTGTTGCACCGAGTCGTTCACCCCTTCCAGCATCACATACTCGAAGGTGATGAAATCGCGCGGCGCGCGCTCCAGGTAACGCTGGCATGCAGCCAGCAATTCCTTGAGCGGATACTTCTGGTTGATCGGCACCAGCTCGTCGCGCAGCTTGTCGTTCGGGGCATGCAGCGACACCGCCAGAGCCGCCGGACATTCTTCGCGCAATCTGTCCATCGCCGGCACGATGCCCGAAGTGGACACCGTCACGCGGCGGCGCGACAGGCCGTAGCCGTGATCGTCCAGCATCAGGCGCAGCGCGCTCACGGTGTTGTCGAAATTCAGCAGCGGCTCTCCCATGCCCATCATCACCACATTGCTGACCGGCCACAGACCTTCGGCATTCTTGCCGAGTTGGTGATTCGCCCACCACAACTGGCCGATGATCTCCGCCACGCTGAGGTTGCGGTTGAAACCCTGCTTGCCGGTCGAACAGAACGAGCAGTTCAGCACGCAGCCGGCCTGCGTGGAGACGCACAAGGTCCCTCTGTCGGTCTCGGGAATGTACACTGCTTCCACGGCATTGCCGGTGCCCACGTCGAGCAGCCACTTGCGCGTGCCGTCATCGGACAGCTCTTCGCGCATGACTTTGGGTGCAGCGATGCAGGCATGCTGCGCAAGCTTGTCGCGCAGCGTTGCGGCGATGTCGGTCATCGCCGCAAAATCGGATTCCCCGTCTTTGTAGATCCAGCGCATCAGCTGGCGCGCACGGAACGGCTTCTCGCCCATTTCCGTGAAATAGCCAGCCAGTGCCTGCGCATCAAAGTCGAGGAGGTTTTGTTGCATCATTAACTCTTAGCGGGTATGGATATTCTTCTTCGGAAAGAAATAGGCGATCTCGGTCGCTGCATTTTCCGTCGAATCCGAACCATGCACTGCATTGGCATCTATGCTGTCGGCGAAATCAGCGCGTATCGTGCCCTTGTCGGCCCTCTTCGGATCGGTCGCCCCCATCAGATCGCGGTTCTTCTGAATCGCGCCATTACCTTCCAATACTTGAATCATCACCGGACCGGAGATCATGAATTCCACCAGGTCCTTGAAGAACGGGCGCGCGCGATGCACGCCATAAAAACCTTCCGCCTCGGTACGGGTCAGGTGGCGCATCTGCGCAGCGACGATCTTCAACCCGGCATTTTCAAAACGGGTATAGATCTGACCGATGACATTCTTGGCCACGGCGTCGGGTTTGATGATCGACAGGGTACGTTCTACAGCCATGCTTCTTTCTCCAAATGATTAATGTAAACCAGAAAATTCTGAGGGCGCAATTCTAGCAGGGTTTGGCCGCCCTGTCGCAGGGTAGGGGCAGATACGATCAGTGGCTAGCGGTAAAGCAGATGCGGCAACCACAGGCTGATGGCGGGCACATAAGTGATAAGCGCAAGATACGCCAGCATGACGAACACCCAAGGCAGCGTGGCTATGGAAACTTCGGTCAGCCCCATCTTCGCCAGATGGCTGGCAACGAACAGGTTCAGGCCCACCGGCGGATGGATCATGCCGATCTCCATGTTGATGGTCATGATGATGCCGAGGTGGATGGGGTCGATGCCCAGCGTCTTGGCAATGGGCAGGAACAAAGGTGCAAGGATCAGGATGATGGAGCTTGGCTCCATGAACTGCCCCGCCGCCAGCAAGGCCAGATTCACCACCAGCAGGAACATCCATGGCTCGAGATTCTGCGCCAGCACCCAGTCGGACATGGCTTGCGGGATCTGCTCCGAAGTCAGCAGGAACGAGAACAGGATGGCATTGGTGATGATGTACAGCAGCATCGCACTGGTATTCGCTGCCGCCAGCAGGGAACTGGGTACGTCGCGCCACTTCAGATCGCCGTAGATGAATTTGGCGGCGATAAAAGCATACACAGCCGCCACTGCCGCCGCTTCGGTCGGCGTGAAAAGACCGCCGTAAATGCCGCCCATCACGATCACTACGAGAAACAATCCCCACCATGCATCGAGGAAAGACCTGAGCAGTTCCTTGCCTGCGGGTTTGGGCAGCACGGGGAAATTCTTGCGTTTGGCCTGCACGAACACCAGGCTCATCAAAATCAAAGCCAGCAATATTCCCGGCACGATGCCGGCGATGAACAATTTGCCCGCGCTCTCGCTGGTGGAGACGGCATAGATGATGAGCACGATGGACGGCGGAATGAGGATGCCGAGCGAACCGGATGTAGCGATGACCCCGACGCCGAAGCGTTTGGGATAACCCGCCTTGACCATCGCGGGTAACATGACCGAGCCGATGGCCATCACTGTCGCCGGACTGGAGCCGGAAATGGTGGCGAAGAAAGCACAAGAAACCACCGCCGCCATCGCCATGCCACCCGGCATCCAGCCCACCAGATTGTTGGCGAAACGGATGATGCGCGACGCAATCTTGCCGTCGATCAGAAACTGGCCGGACAACACAAAGAATGGCACAGCCATGATGGCAAAGCTTTCCAGTCCCGTGAACAGGCGTTGCGAGATGATGTTGACGGTTTCGAAAGTCAATGAGGAGAAACCGAGCAGGAACAACAATACCGTCATGCCCAACGCGATGGAGATCGGTGTGCTGGTGATGAGCAACAACAACAGGATGCTGATGATGAGCAGGAAGGTCATGTCTGCTCCTGCTCGACGTGTTCACCTTCTGTCATGTGGCTATGCAATTGCCCGGTCTTTACGAACAAAGTCAGCGCCTGGATAAAGCGATAACACATCAGGCCGGAGCCGAACGGAATCGCCAGATAGATGACCCACATCGGCCATTCCAGATCGGGTGATATCTGCCCCATGCCATATATGAAGATCACCCAGCGCGCACCAAAGAATGCGATCACCCCGGTGAACACCACACCAAGCAGCATGGAAATAATGACCAGAACACGTTTGATGGAAGGGCGCGCCGCGTTCACCACAAAATCGACGCCGATGTGGATGCCGGTGCGCACACCGTAAGCCGCACCGAACTTCGCCATCCAGATGAACAGATAGATGGTCAGTTCCTGCGCCCAGCTGAAGCCCGTTCCTCCGGCATAGCGCATCACCACTGCTGCGAAGGTGACCAAGGTCGCCGCGGCCATGAATGAGGCAATCAGCACTTCCTCAAAACGATCCAGTATACGGTTAATCATGCCGCTCCCCGACCATACAAGAAAAAGCCCCGGACTAACCGGGGCATCATGCTAACTTATTTTTTCTTTTTGCCGGCTGGTTGTTGCTGTTCCTTTTCCACCTGAGCCGCCGCATCGTACGCACTTTGGATCAGGTCTTTGCCGATCACGCTTTCAAACTCGGCATGTACCGGAAGCAATGTTTTGCGCCATGCGGCACGCTCGCTTTCTGGCAACACATAGATCTCGGTGGTTTTGGCGGCACGAACTTTTTCCAGCGCTTCGTCGTTGTCTCTTTGCGCGATGTCACGCTCGAAAGCGGTCGCTTCTTTCAATGCGGCAGTCAACGCACTGCGGATGTCGGCTGGCAATCCGTCCCAGAACTTCTTGTTGGTCACCACGGCATAACCGAGATAGCCGTGGTTGGACATGGTCATATGCTTTTGCACTTCATTCATCTTCTGCGTGTAGAAGTTGGATACCGGGTTCTCGGTACCGTCCACCACGCCCTGTTGCAAGGCCGAGTACACTTCGCTGAACGCCATCACTTGCGGGGTCGCGCCCAATGCCTTCATCTGGGCATCCAGGACTTTGGAGGACTGGATGCGCATCTTCAACCCTTTGAAGTCAGCAACGTTGTGCATAGGACGATTCGAACTCATCTGCTTGAAACCGTTATCCCAGAATGCCAAGCCGGTCACGCCCTTGGTATCCAGTTTGGCAAACAGTTTTTTTCCGACCTCGCCGTCCATGACGCGGTGCAGCACGGTGCTGTCAGGGAATATAAAGGGCAAATCGAACAATTCGAATTCGCGCACACCCATCGGGCCGAATTTAGCCATTGACGGTGCCAGCATCTGCACCGAACCGAGCTGCAAGGCTTCCAGCTCCTCACGGTCCTTGTACAACTGGCTGTTCGGATAGACCTCGACCTTCACGCGACCCTTGGTCTTCTCTTCCGCTAATTGCTTGAATTTTTCCGCGGCACGGCCTTTGGGTGTATCCGGCGCGACTACATGGCTGAATTTGATGACGATGGGATCGGCGGATGCCGCCATGGACAGACTCAACAACAAGGCACTGCACAACGCGATTATTGGCTTCATGGTTCTCTCCCTTGGCGGATTCGCGGAACTGTTACAACAACCTTTTGCGGCTGGCATCATAGATCAATTATTCGCAAGACACCAACACCCCGTCTTCATTATTCAAGGCTTGATATTCAGCATCAATTGCCACCCCCACCACACACACCAACTCTTCGCCGCAAAACAACAAGGGCAGACGTTCACGTTGCCAGGGCGGGATATGATGTTGTTGCAGCAGTTTTTTCAGGGTTCGTCTTTCCGCAGCGGGATGCGGCCTTAACGTTTCAGATCCATTCCTCAGGCGCAGTGTCAACGGAGCATGCTGCAGCTTCCGCAAACTGACTCCAACACCGGTCGAGCGTGAAAAACGCAGACATCCTGCCAGCGGGGGCCAGTCCAGGGCGGTTTCACCCTGCCATGGCAAAACGAAGCCGTGATCGAACTCCGCCACCAAAGGCAACACATACACCCTGTCACGAAAGCGTCGAACCTGATGATCACCAAATCGCACACTCACAGCAGCATCTTGCCGTGCATCGCAAAGCTGCCGCAGCATTTCTTCGAGTTGTGCGCTGCGCGGCAAGGGCGCACCCCGTGCATGAAGAAAGTAACGCAGCAGATTCTTTGCGCGGATCAGCGATAATTTCCGCAGTGCTGCAACCTGCATGGTGTTGCCTTCCAGTGCCTGCCCCGCATCCTGCCTGGCCAGTTCATCCAGCAATTCGCTCGCTTCGGCAAAATGCCGGGTGCTGCGTACCAGAGTGCCGCGATAAGCAGGAAACTTTTGCTCCAGCAAAGGCAGCACGCGATGGCGCAAAAAGTTGCGCGGATAGCTGTCGTCGGCATTGCTTTCGTCCTCTATCCACTGCAATCCCTGTTGTTGGGCATAAGCAAGGATTTCCCGGCGTGAGCAGTGCAGCAGCGGACGCAGCACCCCGTGTGAACCTGCCCGTTCGGCAAGCATCGGCATTGCAGCCGCGCCGCGTACGCCCGAGCCGCGCAGCAGCTGCAGCAACAGCGTCTCAGCCTGATCGTCGGCGTGATGGGCCAGCGCGATAAAATCACATACCTGCGCGGCGAACACCGCATGGCGCAGCTTGCGCGCCGCGGCTTCGATGCCATGCCCGCGTAGCGGCGCGATATCCACGTGTTCAATGTGCAGCGGGATTTGCAGGCTCGCGCACAGATCGGCGCAGAAATCCTCCCAATCTGTGGCCCTCGGGCTGATGCCGTGATGGACATGCAAGGCGGAAAGCCGCCAAGGGAAACGCGCTGCAAGATGGTGCAGCAGATGCAGCAACACCACCGAGTCTACCCCGCCGCTCAGGCCGATCAGAATGGAACTGTGCGCGGGAATCAGCGGGGCGATCTGCGCCGCGATTCGCTCAGCAAGATGACTGGGGGGGATCACTATCAAATCCTCGAGCGTCATTCCGGATCAGACCCGGAACAGCGGATGGAAAAGCAGTTATTGCAATTCGACTTCCTTGAACTTGCCATAACTCATCAAGCGGGTGAAACGGCTTTGCAGCAACTCGGCTGCCGGTTTGTTCTGCACTGTCTTCAGCGCATCCTGCAACGCTTTTTTTACGTTCTGCATGGTCGCGGCATGATCGCGATGCGCACCGCCCAGCGGCTCGCTGATGATCTTGTCCACCAGACCCAGCGCCTTCAGGCGCGTTGCGGTGATACCCAACGTTTCCGCGGCCTCGGGGGCGTTTTCCGCGCTCTTCCACAGTATCGAAGCGCAGCCCTCGGGCGAGATCACCGAATAAGTGCTGTATTGCAGCATCAGCAGCGCGTCGCCCACAGCGATCGCCAGCGCGCCGCCGGAGCCGCCCTCGCCAATCACGGTGCAGATGATGGGCACGCGCAATTCGCTCATTTCGTACAGATTTCGCCCTATCGCCTCGGACTGGCCGCGCTCTTCCGCACCCACGCCGGGATAGGCGCCGGGCGTATCGATGAAGGTCATGATGGGTATGCCGAACTTTTCCGCCAGATGCATCAGGCGCATCGCCTTGCGATAACCCTCGGGGCGCGGCATGCCGAAATTGCGGACGATCTTTTCCTTGGTGTCGCGCCCTTTCTGATGGCCGATCACCATCACGCTCTGGCCGTTGAATCGGGCCAATCCTCCCACGATCGCCTTGTCGTCGGCAAACGCGCGGTCGCCGTGCAATTCCTCGAAATCGGTGAACAGGTGCTCGATGTAATCCAGCGTGTAGGGCCGCTGCGGATGGCGCGACACCTGCGAGATCTGCCACGGGGTGAGTTTGGCGTAAACCTCCTTGGTCAGCACCACGCTCTTCTTGGACAGGAGTGAAATCTCATCGGCAATGTCGAGCGCGGAATCATCCTGCACAAAACGCAATTGCTCGATCTTGTCTTCAAGTTCGGCGATCTGACTTTCAAAATCCAGAAATGATACTTTCATAATCGGTTCCCCACCTGAATGCGGCGTGATGATACAACATTACAAACCAAAAAACCTCTTGACGGTCGCCAGCACCTCGCTGCGTTGCGGATGGATCACCTTGATTCTGGTCTCGTCATCGAAATTCTGCAACGCATGGTCCAATTGCTCGCGGCGCTCGACCAGGACTTGCGTGACCTCCTCAGCGATGCTTGGGCGTGCCATCATGATTTCTTCAAAGGCTTCCTTGTCCAGGCGATAGCATTCCACATCCGTTTTGGCGGTCACCGAAGCCGCCCGCGGCGCGCCGGTCATCAAACTCATCTCGCCGAAAAAGTCACCTTTGGACAGGACGTTCAGCACATGCTTCTCGCCGTTTGCCCCTTCCAGGCATACCTCCGTCTCGCCATTGATGATGATGAACAGCCAGTGCTGCGCGGGCGCTCCCTGCCTGGTGATCACACTGCCTTTGGCAAACGGCTTGTACTTCAGGCGTTTCGCCAGATTGTGCAACTCTTCATCGCTCATTTGCTTGAATAACTCGACACGCCTGAGAGTCTTGAAGCGGCGCGCCAGTTCGCGCTGATGCAGCGCCTCTTCATGCTTTTCGCTTTCCTTGGTGAAATGGACGCTTTGTTCTGCCACTGCCAGCTTGATATTGGCGCGCTTCAGCGCCGTGTAAACGTGCATGCGCACCGCTCCGTCAGTCGGATCATCCTCGGCCAGGTCGGTCAGCCAGTAACGCAACGCAAAATACGCGTAACCCTTGTCGATCTCCATCAACACGCAGCTTGGCGCGGGCCGTTTGGCGACATTCTTGATATCGGCTTCCAGGATGGTGTCCTCGACTGCGCTGACAACCTTGGATGGCATGACCCCCAGGTCAACCCCGAACCAGATCCAGCGGCGCCACTGCACCGGCTGGTCAGTGCGCCTGCCCAGCACCAGGAACTTGTTTTTCATCAATTGGCTGTTCGGCAACACCACGGTTTCCCAATTGCGTGTCTCCACCAGCGTGGAACGCCAGCGGATATCCACCACCCGTCCGGTAATGTCATCGACCTTGATCCAGTCACCGACCTGAATGGAGTTGTCCATTTGCATGGCCAGACCGCCGAGGATGTTGCCCAGCGTATCCTGCATGGAGAAGGCCACCACGGCAGTGATCATCGCCGAAGTCGCCACAATGCTGCCCAGATCCAGGCCGGCAACACGCAACCGCACCAGACCCCAGACGATATACGCGATAATGACGATAATATCCTCGGCGATGCGCGGCGGGGTCAGGCGCGCTTTTGGCAACACGATGCGGAAGATCAGCAGGCCCCACAGGCGGATCAGCGCGATCCCTGCGCCGATCAGGAAGCCTTCATGCAACGCTGCCGCAGTAACCGGGAATTGCAGCGCATGGAACAAGCCGCTGATGAACAGTCCGGCCACGCAGACCAGAAACAAGCTGAGCGTATTGATGACGCTCCGGCGTTCTTCCTTGATAAGGTTGAACAGCACGAATGCCAGACTCAGCGTAACGGCCAGCACCAGCGGTGATTCTTCGCGCCAGAAAAACTGAATTGCAGTATCCCAGAAAGACAAGCTCAACTCCTCATTGCATTTGGTGCGGCATTCTACACCAGCGAATATTCGGCCAAGCGCCTGGCACGCCGCCAGAACGCCCATGCATCGCCACGCTTCAACAGCACCCTTCGCATGCCATGTTCGCCGAGAATATCCAATTCAAGCTGAGCGAGTTTTCCGCTGCGCAACGCCTGCCATAGCGGTTGAAAATAACCGGCTTCAAAATCCTGCAAAGCAGACCTCCAAGCCGCCAGATCGCCGCGCTGCAACGCTGACCGCAAGCCCGTCCACACCAGCAATTGTCTGCCGTCGCCTACGTCCTCATTCCATTGTTCCGGCCATGCCGCAAACGGGACACCCGCTGCCGCAGCGAACATTTCGACCAACAGATCATCCGAGCTTATGTTTCCATAGTTTTTTTGCAAAGCACTTGGCAAATCACCTGTTCCCCACAGCCACACGCTGTTGACAGCCAACACACCGCGCGCCGCGCGGGCCTGGTTGAGCGGATGCGCGAACAGCAGCATCTGAATCTCGTTGAACAACTGATGCCAGTGCGCCCCATCTTCTCCAGTCGGCAAGGCGCCGCGCACATTCCTGCCCAGCACTGCGGAAAACGGCGTGGTGCGGATGCGCGGCAGCGCGTCCAGCCGCACATACCAGCGCTGCGGATGCGGTGCAAAAAACTCCATGCCCTGCCCGGCAAAGTGCTCATTCAGACTGGCGCACATTTGTCCGGCTTCGTCAGCGCTGATTTCCGCATTCGGCAACAACAGCAACTGATCGCGCTGCAAACGCAAATGCACCGGGTCGGCGCGCAGCCAGCATCCTGCGGCCAGGCCATCGAACACGGCGCTGATAGCTGCGATCGGCGCATCTGCCGCGCACGTCACGCCAAATAATTCGCACAGATGATTTTCCAATGGAATGGCTGGCAGGATTTCACTGCGTCCCCTGCCCAGCAGTTTTTCCAGAGCAGGCAGACGCAAATCCGTGCACGCCTCGGCGGCGATATCTTCGGGCAGGAACAGATCGGGAATGACCAGATGGACGATGTTCATGCTGCGAGTTTAGCACCCTACTGCGCAGGGCTAAAAAATGTACTTGTTGAGGGCAATCGTGAATGACGCCCTTGATCCAGCCGTGGTGATCACCGTTTATCGCACCCGCAACATACAAAAGTATCGGAGGCATCAATGAAAGTTACTTATGGCCCGGAATTTGATGTGTTGCGCATGTTGCTCAGCAATGCGGCGATTGAGGAGAGCGATGAAGACAAGCGATGCGTCATCCTCGATACGATGTGAGCGGCAATGTCGTCGGCATGGAAATCCTGGATGCCAGCAAGCGCATGGAAAACCCGCGTTCCCTGGAATATGCGGTGGCTGGATGAAGTCCATTGGTTTCTGCTACAGCAAATTCAGCGCGTGCCGCCGGTTCGAATATCACATTCACTTATTGTGTGCAGAGAGGATTGCGTCAACTTCTTTGAATACTTCCTCGGCGGGAATCCATTTTGTCCGCCCAGCTTCCATGTCGGCCACGCGCCGCACAATTTCCTCGTCCCAGGCTTTGGCAATGGCTTCTGGCGGTTCTTCTGGCGCGCCGTCCAGGCTGATGATCAAACGATGGATCAACTCGCTACGCTCTTTGGGCGACAAGCGCAAGACCTGGTTTTCCAGTTCTTCAAAAATTGCCGCCATGATGTCCTCCGTAAATACGTTTTAATCTTCATTGTTCAGTAAGGACGGATAGCGTAATGGGCCATACCGCATATTCCCAGGAATGCATGTTCGACAGCGGTCATTTCCTCCCCGCTCAGTACGGCAAGGGGGCCTTCTCCGATCCGGGAACGGTCGAGCGTCCGCGGTTGATCCACAATTACCTGGCAATCTTTCAGCAGGCGGTTGCGGGCCGTAACAGTTATTCGCCACTGCTTGAAGGCGGGGTATACCTGCGTAGTCATGGGCAGAATGACTATCATAGGCGTTCCGATTGCGGTGATGGCATTGTCCTGGAAGATCAGCACCGGGCGAATTTTGCCAATTTCCCGTCCGCGCGGAGGATTCAGGTTGGCAACCCAGATTTCGCCGCGACGCATTATTTCCACCATTTTTCGCCATGGCTGCCGGGTTTGGATTTGCCGGTTTTGCGGCCTTCTGCAGCATCCAGCGCCTCATTTTCCGCCGGAAGAAATTCCTCGGCAATTTCCAATGCTTCTCGCCGGATATCCTTGTTTGAATATGCCGCGCGTGCTTCTTCCACGAGTTGGTTCATGAAGCGGTTCTTTTCCATTTCCGTGAGATACCATGCAAGCGCCTCACGCGCTACTTCCGAGCGCGTTCGGTTTTCCAGCCGCGCCTCCCGGGAAAGCTGCTGGTCGATTTGGTCTGTCAAGCGCAAATTAAGTGTGGACATGATGTGCACTTTTATGAAACATTATTTGTATGACAAATCGTAACACATAATGCGCCGAACACTCAATACCCTTTGCGTCATGACGCAGAATGCCTATCTCCATCTGGAGAACGACACACTGCGGATGGATGTGGGGCGCGAGAAGAAATTGCAGGTGCCGCTGCATCATCTGGGCAGCGTGGTGTGTCTGTGCAATATCATGCTTTCGCCTGCGCTGATGCACCGCTGTGCGGACTATGGAATCAGTTTTGTGCTGCTGAATCCTGTCGCGGCGATCCTCCACATGGTAGCGCCTGCGCCTCGGCGCGGGCGAGGATTGAAACTTTTACACATACCGGCCTGCCGGATTCGTGTCCGATCCATGCCTCCAGCGTTCTCGCTTCGCGAGGCCTGGCAAGGAGATGTACCGTCTTGCGCGCCGCGTCAACATCAATAAGAAGATGCCATAGGCTGCCAGCTTGTGGCACACTTACGCCCGTCCTATCACATCGACGACCTCACCTTGCAACCCTACGAACTGTTCATCGGTCTGCGCTACACCCGTGCCAAGCGGCGCAACCATTTCATCTCCTTCATCTCCCTGATCTCGATGCTGGGCATGGCCTTGGGCGTGATGGCATTGATCGTGGTGCTGTCGGTGATGAACGGTTTCCAGAAGGAGATCCGCGCGCGCATGCTGGGCGCATCGCCGCATCTGGAGGTGGTCGCGGACGGCGGGCAGATGAATGACTGGCAAGCCATACTGGACAAGGTCGCGCAGCAGCCGCAAGTCATCGCCGCAGCGCCTTATGTGTCGGGACAAGGTATGCTGTCGCTCGGCCGCAGCGTGCAGGGCGTGATGGTGCGCGGCATCGATCCGTCGCGCGAAACAGCGATCACCGAACTTTCCAACAAGATCAAGGCGGGCGCACTGGGCGATCTGCGCAGCGGCGGATTCGGCATCGTGCTTGGCACCGATCTGGCCCGGGCGCTCGGCGTGCGACTTAACGACAAGGTGCTGCTGATCGCCCCGCAAGGGCAATTCACCCCTGCCGGAATGATGCCGCGCCTCAAGCAATTCCGCGTGGTCGGCCTGTTCGAAATAGGCATGGCGCCATACGATAACAGCCTTGCACTGATCAACATCGGCGACGCGCAAAAACTGTTCCGGCTTGGCAATGCGGTGACCGGCATCAGCGCCAAACTGCGCGACATCGACCTCGCGCCGCGCGTGGCGGCAGAATTGCAAAGCCAGCTTCCGGATGACCTGTACGCCAACGACTGGACGCGCCAGAACAGCAATTACTTCCGCGCAGTGGAAATGGAAAAACGAATGATAAGAATCATCCTGTCGCTGATCGTGCTGGTGGCCGCCTTTAATATAGTCTCGACACTGGTGATGGTCGTTACGGAAAAGCAGGCCGACATCGCGATCCTGCGCACGCTGGGCGCATCGCCGCGCAGCATCATGAAAATCTTCATCGTGCAGGGGGTAGTGATCGGCGTGGTCGGCACGTTGCTCGGCAGCATCGGAGGCATCGTGCTGGCGCTCAATCTGGATGTGGTGGTGCCGTTCATCGAGCAATTGTTCAGGGTGCAGTTTCTCGCCAAGGACGTGTATTACATCAGCGAGCTGCCATCCGATCTGCGCTACCACGAAGTCATGCTGGTGGCGGGTTTGTCCTTCCTGATCAGCATGCTGGCCACGTTGTACCCGAGCTATCGTGCGTCCAAGACGCAGCCTGCCGAGGCATTGCGCTATGAATAAATCTACTGCGCGATTCGATAGCTGCGTTGCGCGGTGCTCGCTCCTCGCCTACCCATTCGGTATGTCTCGTACGCTGCGCTCCGTACGCCTTGCTCTCGAAGCGCTCGCTACGATTTATATCAGGGGTGTTCCATGACGGTGATTTCCTGCCGCGATCTGACCAAGACGTTCATCCTGGGCAAGCTGGAAGTGCCGGTGCTCAAGGGCGTCAACCTCGAAGTAAAGCGCGGCGAACGCATCGCCATCGTCGGCGCATCGGGTTCCGGCAAGAGCACGCTGCTGCATCTGCTCGGCGGGCTGGACGATGTCAGCAGCGGCAGCGTGCAGATACTCGGACAGGAAATGCAGCAGCTGAACGAGACGCAACGCGGCGAAATGCGCAACCGTTCGCTGGGCTTCGTGTACCAGTTCCATCATCTGCTGCCGGAATTCACTGCGCTGGAAAATGTCGCAATGCCGCTGTTGATACGCGGAATGAAACGCGCCGAGGCCGCACCGCTCGCCGCCGCTATGCTGAAACAAGTCGGGCTGGCGCAACGCCTGCATCACCACCCCTCGGAACTGTCCGGCGGCGAGCGCCAGCGCGTGGCTGTGGCGCGCGCGCTGGTCACCGAACCGGCCTGCGTGCTGGCCGACGAACCTACCGGCAACCTTGACCGCAACAGCGCGCAATCCCTGTTCGACCTGATGCAGCAGCTCAACGAGCAGATGAACACCAGCTTCATCGTGGTGACCCACGACTCCGAGCTGGCAGGGCGCATGCAGCGCCGCCTGCGGCTGGTGGATGGCGTGCTGCAGAATGAAGTGCGCTGAACGGTGCCGTTACTTTTCAGGCAATTCGCTTTTCACAGTCGTGCTGCCCAATAAATACGGATGCCTCAAGCACGATCCCGGTACATGGTCAAAACCAGATTTCCGGGTAACGCCGCGACGCCGGCACATTATTCACCAGCAATGCGACCGCCAGCAGGATCAGCGGCCCGACCGTGGCGGGTACTAACACGTACAAGAACCCCATCTGGTGGATTTCAGGAGAGCCGATGACCGCGATCAGCGCGGTGGCTCCGCCGGGCGGATGGAGCGTACGGGTGGCGTGCATCAGGGCGATCGATGTGGCGACCGCCACCGATTCGGCGAGCCACAAATTCTGGCCCAGCAGCTTCCAGCACAATACGCCGACAATGGCGGACAGCACATGGCCCCCGATCAGGTTGCGCGGCTGGGCCAAAGGACTGCGCACGGCGCCGTATACCAGCACTGCGGATGCGCCGAAGGACCCGATCATCAACGTCCTGTCAAATCCTGCCAAGAACAGCTGATTCACCCACGCAACCGCTGCGATACCCAGGAACGCGCCTATCCACGACCACAACATTTCTTCATTGCTGACTCGCGGCGGGCTGCCGCGTGTGGTGCCTCTCATCTTTCTGAAATATTCGCGGAAATTCACAGCGATTCCTTCAGCTTGTAGGCTGCAAAGAAGTCTTTTCTCAGCAGCAAGCCGAGCAGCCTGCCGTCAGCCCCTGTGACCGGCATGCTGCGTCCGCCATGCCGGTGGAAGGCTTCCAGTATCTCCAGGAATCGCGCATCCCGGCTGACTGTCACTGCCGGCTGGGTCATGGCTACGCTTACCGATGTTTCATGGCAACGGTGCGTGAACTCGAACGAGTCTTCGAGCATTCTCAACAGCAATTCCAGAAAGCTCCCGGCCTTCAGGCGTTTCAGGAAATCGGTTTCGGTGAGCATGCCGATCACGCAACCGCTGGCATCCACGACAGGCAGTCCCTTGTAGCCGGAATCGGCAAGCGTCCTTGCCGCTATGTCGAGCGTCGTATCCGGCTGCAGCGGTGTAATTGCGCTCCGCATCAGCCGGCCGGCAGTGACACCAACGAACAGTCGCTCCAGCGCATGCCGATGGGCAAGGTGGTAGATCGACCGGAAATCCTCGGTGGTGATATCCAGGTAGCCGGGTATGTGCTGCATCGCATCCAGAATATCGTCATCGGTAAGCTCGATTTCTGGCGTATCCTCACCTGCAAGGTCTCCCGTCAAGCCGTCAGGCAAGTTCTGTGTCATGGTATAAATTCTATCCGGTGTGTCATTCGTCGGGGAAAGCTGTCTGTCAAAGTGCTGTGATATGCAGAGGTCACGCGCAAGGCGAAAGGCGTTCGCAAACTCATCGTGTGATTCATCAGATGTTAAATGCTCCTGCCGGGCAAACCGGCCGCTGGCAAATCAAGCTGCCCGCCGCCGCAGTCTCGCCCGCCATTTCAATATTACCATCACCCGCCACGCCACGCGCATTACGATATATCCGCTGCTTGCCAGGATCACGGCGAGCAGCGGCAAGCCGACCAGGATAGGTTCGCCCAGCATCACCAGCCAGTCCCACAGCTTGCTCACCCAGTCATGCCATTGCATTTCCGGGAAAGACAGTTTTGCCATTGCCACGCCGCTGTGCGCACCGCTCACCCACGCACCGAGTTTGTAAGCCAGCGCGTACAGCGGCAGTATCGTGAACGGATTGGTGTAGAAAGTGGTGAAAGCAGCTACCGGCAGATTGACCCGCAGCAGCACCGCCATGAGCGCCGCGCAGATCATCTGCACAGGTCCCGGAATGAGGCCGCAAAACAAGCCTACCGCCACGCCGCCCGCCACCGAGCGGCGATGCAGGTGCCAGAGGTTGGGATGATGCAGCCAGACGCCGAACGGCTTGATCCAGCGCTGAGTTATCACCGTTTCGTGGCGGGGGAGGTATCGGCGGAATAATTTGCGCATAGCCTTATTCTAGCTGTGTGCGCTAATCTGTGCGCATGGTTCTGTTCACCCTCTTCTTCGCCTTCGGTGTGTGGCTGTTGCAACAGCAGGCCATGCTGCCCGCCCCTGCCTTGGCATGGCTGCTGCTGGGCATGCCGCTGCTATTGTTAACCCCCGCGCAAAGCCGGGTTTTGCGCTTGGTGCGCGCGGTGTTATTGGCAAGCTTCGCCCTGGGCCTCGGCTTCTATCACTCCGCATGGCAAGCCGGGCAGCGCCTGGCCATCAGCCTGCCGGACGAATGGCAGGGGCGCGACATCGTAGTGATCGGAGTGGTCGACGAGTTGCCGCACAGCCACGAACACGGTCAGCGCTTCAGCTTTGCCGTGGAGCATATCCTGACTCCGCAAGCCAGCGTTCCGGAACATGTTTACCTCAGCACCTATTTCGACAGGAAAGCAAAACCTCTGCTGCTGAAAGCGGGGCAACGCTGGCGCCTTGCTTTGCGCCTCAAACAGCCGCATGGCAGCAGCAATCCGCACGGCTTCGATTTTGAAGCATGGGCGCTGGAGAATAACTTCCGCGCAGTTGGCTATGTGCATAACAAGGGCGATAACATCCTCCTCGACGCGCTTGCCGGCGGCCTTTCCAACCGCATCGAATCGTGGCGGGAGGCGGTGCGCGACAAGTTCAACGCCACGCTGGCTGGAGCGCCATATCTCGGCGTACTGACCGCTCTGGCGATCGGCGATCAGAGCAGCATCCCGTCAGCACAGTGGCAAGTATTCACGCGCACCGGCGTGAATCATCTGATGAGCATCTCCGGCCTGCACATCACCATGCTCGCCAGCCTGGGATTCGCGCTCACCTATTGGATGTGGCGGCACAGCGTGCGGCTTGTCCTGCTGCTGCCCGCGCGCAAGGCCGCTGCATTGGTCGCATTGCTGGCGGCCCTGAGCTATGCGGTGCTGTCCGGGTTCGCCGTTCCCGCGCAACGCACTGTATACATGGTCGGTGCCGTCGCTGCCGCGTTGTGGCTTAACCGGAATTTTTCGCTGGCACAGATCCTTTGCTTCGCATTGCTCGGGGTGCTGGTACCCGACCCTTGGGCGGTCATCTCGCCCGGCTTCTGGCTGTCGTTCGGTGCGGTGGCACTGATCATGTATGTGTCCGCATACCGTTTGGGGCAGCCGCACTGGCTGATGCAATACGCCAATGTGCAGTGGGCGATGACCATCGGCCTGATTCCTCTGTTGCTGGGTTTATTCCAGCAAGTATCGCTGGTCTCGCCGTTCGCCAACGCCATCGCGATCCCGCTGGTGAGCCTGGTCGTCGTGCCGCTCGCTTTGCTCAGCGCAGTGCTGCCCCAAGATTTCAGCAATTGGGACGCACCACTGTGGTTGGCGCACGGCGTGATGGGCTGGATGATGGAATTGCTGGAATGGTTGAACAATCTTCCGCAAGCGGTATGGACCCAGCACGCTCCGCCGGCATGGAGTGTCGTGGCCGGCATGCTGGGCGTATTATGGGTACTGCTGCCGCGCGGATTCCCGGCGCGCTGGCTGGGCTTTTTATTGATGCTGCCGATGTTCCTGAATATGCCCGAACCGCCCGCGCCAAGCACACTGCGCCTGATCATTTTCGATGTCGGGCAAGGTCTGGCGGTCGCGGCGCAAACCCGGCATCACGCGCTGCTCTTCGATGCCGGCCCGGATTTCAGCGCTGAGGCGGACAGCGGCAAGCGCATATTGGTCCCGTCTTTGCGTGCGATGGGTATCGCCAAACTGGATGGACTGATACTCACACACGATGACAGCGATCATACCGGCGGCGGCGCATCGGTGATGCAGGCCATGCCGGTAGGCTGGGTTTCTTCTTCACTGCCAGACGCGCACCAGCTATTGCAGCAGGCAGTCAATAAACGACGCTGCATGGATCGGCAAGCGTGGCAATGGGACGGAGTGAGCTTCGAGATGCTGCATCCCGATGCGGCAAGCTACACCGCCGAAAATATCCGGGACAACAACATGGGCTGCGTGTTGCGCATCAGCATCGGTGATCAGCATGTTTTACTGACGGCGGATATCGAAACGGACTCCGAACGGCAACTGCTCAAGCAACACCCGGACAAGCTGCCAGCGGCAATGCTGGTCGTTCCGCACCATGGCAGCAAGACCTCTTCAACCAAAGAATTCATTGCCGCTGTGCGCCCGCACTATGCAGTGTTCACGGTCGGCTACCGCAACCGTTTCAGTCACCCTAAACAGGAAGTCGTACAACGCTATCTGGACACCGGTGCGCAACTGCTGCGCACCGATGCGGACGGCGCGATCCTGGTCGAGATCAGCGCACAGGAGATGCAGGTGGAGCGCTATCGAAAATCACATCGGCGCTACTGGATGCACTCCATGCCAGCCCCGGTGAAGCAATGATCAAGCCTTGCGCCGGTTGACCTGATCGATGAATACTGGAACACTGCACGCTATCTCAACCATAAAGCTAACGTGACTTGATCGCTTCTGCTCGCGTACGCGGCATTGACACTCAGGAGATGAAACATGAAAAAATTCGCGATATTGGCATTGCTATTGATGCCCGTTGCCGGCATGGCCGAGGAACAGGGTATCTCCGGACTTACGGCACATGACATAATCGACAACCGGGCGGCTCTCGAACTTTCCCCAAGGATGAAACACCGCCTGCTTTCCGACATGCGCGAGCAACTGGCAGCCACCCGCGCTATCATCGGCCTGCTTGCCCAGGACAAATTCGCCAGGGCGTCAAGCACAGCCCGGGCCAAGCTGGCAATGAGCGAAGAACTGAAGCAGGTTTATGACGCCGCCAATAACGAGGATTTCAGAATACTCGGGCTGGCTGCAAACGCCAGCGCGGATGAGCTGGCGAAAATGCTGCAAACCAAAGACCTGAAAAAATCATTGCTGGCATTGCGCAAAACGCTGGGCTATTGCCAGGAGTGCCATAAGAAATTCCGGCAGTAAACAGACGAAATACAGCGAAAGGCAGCACCATGAAACAAAGCCGGACTATCCCGATACCCACGTTAATCTGCCTGGCCTGGCTGGGCCATGCTACTGCCGGCATGGCGGAGGATGAACCGCCCACAGTCAAGGTAGGCGTATATGCCAGGCACATGGCCAGCAAGATCGTGTACAACTACCGGGTGATCAACAAATTCCCGCAAACCATCGATGCCATTACGATCGGGCGCGACAGCAAGAACGACGAAGATCCCAATAACGACACATGGGAACTTGTTGAACTGCCATCAGACTGGCACAGCAAATTGGGCATCCCTGCCGCAAATTCCAGCTCGCCCACCGGCTGGAAAGTTTCCGTGAGCGATCCTGAAAAAGGCGATACACATGCCATCCTCTGGGAAGTCATCAATGACAAATCGCCCCCCCTGCTTGGCGGGCAAACCCTGGCCAAAATGAGCATTTCACTGGATCAGGCCGACGCCAATTATCTGACCGGCCACGCAATGGTTCATTTTACCAACAGGTACCCGGCCACGATCACCGTCCCCATCGAGCAGCTCGACACAACGCCGCCCACCCTTGAAGTTACGCTGAAACCGGACACGATCTTCCCGCCTGACAACAAGCTCGTTCCGGTCAACGTATTCTTCACGGTCAAGGAAGACGACTACGATCGCCTGCCCGAAATCAAACTCGAGTCCATCACCGCCAACGAGCCGCTGGAGCCCGATGATATCCGCGATGCAAGTTTTGGCATCGATGATCGGTACATAAAGCTCCGCGCCCACCGCAATGGCTGGACCGACCGGATATACACCGTGATTTATTCGGCAACCGACGCGTCCGGCAACCAGACTCTGGCCTCGGCCGCCGTGACTGTGCCGCATGATCGGGGTGGAAACATGAATCCCTAGTTAGTGACCGGCAAAGCGTCAAACCCATGAAGATTCCGCTCTTCGCCGCTATAGGCAGCATCCGGCAACAATGCTGCTTTCATTTTTCTGCGCGGTCATGTATCGTTGCTGTCGCTCCAGACTGCAGCTTGGGGTGATTTTCAGGCAAAGTTTTAATGAAGCGGCACGATTGAGTGAATCCGTTGCCTTGTTGAGTTCGGCATCGAAAATTCCGCCACCGAATATCCCCTTTCCAAGGAATTAAACAGTGAAGAAATTGTTTTGCCTGCCTATCGTTGCAATGGTTATGGCCATGCTCAGCGGATGCCTGGACAATGGGTCGCCCGCCGATCCCCCGTCGGGGTTCACTGCCACTGCAGGAGACGGCAGAGTCAAGCTTGAGTGGATTCCCAGTCCCGGGGTCGACTACTGGCTGTTCACTGCCACCGATCCGAGCCTTACCGCCTTCAACTGGACCGGCTTGCCGAATGCACATGCTTACATCTCGGTCGCTACGCCGTTTTATATGTGCGGCCTGTTCAGCGGGACACCGTATTATTTTGCTGTGAATGGCCGCAAAGATGGCGGGCCCGGCGGTGCCAGCAGTCCGACGATAAGCGCCACTCCTTACGATGCAAGTGCCGCATGGACACTCAACCCCACGTCTTTAATCCAGAATATTTATGGCGTAGGATATGCCAGCCTGACAACCTGCTCGAATAACGCGACCAGTGCCGCCGGCAGTTTTGCTGCCGTTGGCCAAGGCGGCGCAATCTTTACCAGTAGCGATGGACAGAGTTGGATTCCCCCAACAACTCCGTTGTCCGGATTCTCATCTGACCTTTACGCAGTTGCCGGCTATGCTGCGAGTCTGAATAATCCGGGCACACTGCGCTGGGTAGCAGTCGGTGCCGGAGGTGCCTCAGTCTATAGCGCCGATGGTGGTGCTACATGGACTGCCGGAAATTCCTCCATTTTGACTGCTCAACCATTGCGTTCCGTAACACAATCTGCGGGAACGTTTGTCGCTGTAGGCGATGCTGGAACGATACTTTCAAGTACCGACGGGGTTACCTGGAATGCCCGCACTTCAGGTACAGTCGCCAATCTGAACGGCATCGCTCATGGCACCGGCTATGTTGCGGTCGGCGACAGCAGCACGATTCTAACCAGTTCCGACGGCAACACCTGGACAACGCCAACATCCTGGACACCTTCACTACCCTTCCCTGCTCTTCGGAAAGTCACTGCGTTTGGCAGCATCATAGTCGCGGTCGGCGACAGCGGCACGATCGTCACCAGCAAAGATGCAGGCAGCACATGGGTTGCACAAAACCTGACAGGATCGCCGAACCTGGTCGGTGTCGCAGCGGAGCCTCACCTTGTAGCTAATGACATTGTGGATAGTTGGTTGGGTGTCGTTCCAAGCATTCAATTCGTGGCTATCGATAGCAGCGGCAATACCTATACCACCAGTAGTAGTGCCACTAGTACGAATGGCCTCACTTGGTCAGCCGCAATCAGCACCGGAATATCCACGAATGCCTTGGTCAGCAGCGGTTTCGGATACGTCGCCGTGGGCAACTCCGGTGCCACTGCACATGCCTTCTGACATTTATGCGCCATTCCTTGCGAGGAGATAGCTTGTGACGATCGGACTCCCGCCATGCTGTCATGGGGATCCGGCGAATTGGCGGACTGGGCCCAATTCAAAGCAGAAGGCCCGCGGGCTACAGCACAAGCTTCAGGAGATTTGTCGCTACTGCTGAGAACGGCCGGCCAGATGCGGCAGTGATCTTTCCCGGATCATGTCTTGCCAGCCCCTCGGCAAGCCCCGGATAGGAGTCACGCCCTGAAAACCACTGAGGGGACCGGCCTTCCAAGCCAGCCCCTCTGACCGCTGTATCGTGAAAATTATTTCAATACCGGGCGTGCATTGACCGGCTGCACCGGACGATTATTGGGATGGTGCATCACGTGGGCAAATTTCTCTATCTGCTCTTTGGATGCTGAAGCCGTGTGCTTTATCACCAGCCAGCGCACACCCTCGGAGCATGGCGGCGTAGTCAGGGAACCGTTGAAGCGATAGTAATTGCGATGCGGAGGCAGAATTTCCAGCGGGGAGATGCTGGATGCCAGCATCTGCTTGCCGCCTGCTTCCTGCGGCATCTGCCCCCAGGCCTTTTCAAGCGCCTTGTTTTTCTCACCCTCTGTGAACATGACCGCTACAACCGCCAAATTGCCATTCTTGTCGGCATGTACCAGGTGTGCTTCCAATGGGTAGGATTTGCCGTCTATCAAATTTTCACTCGGCGCGTGAAAATGAAACTGTTTCAGTTCGAACTGAACGTCGTCTATGGTAATGCTGCTGCCCGGAACCGCGTTGACTTGCACTGTGTGGCCGTTATTGAGAATTTCCGAACTTCCGGCCTTGTAGTTGAAAGTGATCGGATCGAGTTCGGCCTCGATAAATCCGGTCAGGTTGATGGGTGACTGGTTTTTTCCGGCACAGGCGCTGAACTCCGGGCTGAGCTTTGCCCAGTTATCGGGCCCTGCTTCTCCGGAATATCCCCAATGGACCCCTTCAGCTGAAAAGGCAGTGCTTGATAGCAGCAACATACCGGCTGCAAACAATGTTTTGTTCATGATTCCCCTCTAAAAATAATCGTATTATGATTTTCGCTGATGACATGACAGAAATTCAGCGGATCCGCTGCTCAGGGCAACTGGAAATCGGACGCCGGCCAGTTCAGATCTCCTATCTGAATCATCAGCGGCACGACAAATTTATCTGTCAGGCGCGCATGATATTACAGAATGATGAAATTTTCTTCTTTCCGCTGATCCAAACAGGTCCTTAACCTGGCATGCGTGAGCCTGGCGGACCGGCAACGTTCGCGCAAGCGCCTGAAAACCAGGCATCCGGCCAGCACGGCCGCGCCGATCAAAACACGCGGAGCTTCACCTGCAAGGAAATCGCCCCATACAACCTGTCCTTGTAACTGGGCATGAACAGCAAGTTAGCCCCGAAGTTTCGGTACTCGATGCTGGCAGCAGGTATGGCCGCCAAAAACCAGCCGCCCTTCAGCATTTTTGGATATCCGTCTATTGCACCAAAAACCGCTCCGATACGCACAGCTCCCGATCCCAGCGGCTGCCAATACCAGCCCGCGTAGCGTGAAATCTGTCTATCGCTGTTATCGAACACGCCCAGCGTGAATGAACTTACCGTCGAATAGCGGTATTCGCCTCCCAGTCCGAGGTTGCTGTTGTTCAGGCCCTTGCTTTTTTGGAAGTGGTAGGAATAAAAACCGGGATTCAACCAAAGCTCCTTGATCGGTTTATTATCGGCTATAGCAAAAAAACCCGGGGTTTCTGCAAGCGATATTGCCGGGAAAAATACCAGGCTTATGAAAATCAAAGATTTTAAAGCAGGATGGCAAGTCATTTCGGCGAGGAAGGAAGCTATAAATCAGTAATCACAATCATGGAGAACCTTTCTCAGTGAGACAACCCGGGGAATAATTCCAGCATCCCATCCGCCATGAATTGCACCGCCATCGCAGCGAGTATCAGGCCCATTACCCGGGTCGCGATGTTCAGCCCACCCGTGCCCAGGCGTTCGCCTATCGGCTCGGCCATCCGCAACACCAGCCAGACGATCACGGTAACGACTATTATCCCGGCACTGAACACGATCTTGTCCGGCAGGCTGCCTGCCTGGTGCGCATCGACGATGGCAAGACTGATCGCTCCGGGCCCGGCCAGCAACGGGATCGCTAGCGGCACCACGGCGATGTCATTTTTTGCTTCCCCCTCGGCCTGCTCGGCGTCGGTGTGGCGCGCCGGACTGGTCTTGGCACCGAACATCGCAATGGCGATGAGCAACACCAGCAGCCCTCCCGCGATGCGGAATGCCGGGATGCCGATACCGAAAAACGACAGCAAGCTGTCACCCGTCCAGACCGCAAGTGTCAGTATCACCGCCACTGCGACGGATGCCTTGAAGGCTGTGCGGTGCATCACTTCCGGGCGGCGATCCGTCATCATGCTGAGGTAGATCGGAATGGCCCCGAGCGGATTCAGGATGGCAAAGATCCCCACCAGATATTTTATTTGCTCGGTCCAAACGGGCAGCTGCGTCATGATGGATCTTTCATACGGTGTGACGCTTGTGATTATCTGGATTCATCGATCATTTTCCTGGTCTTGGCTTCGACCTCCCGGGCAATCTTTGCCAGTGTTGCGTCCCGCGACAAAGCGGCAAGCATCGGCACCGGCTTGATCATGCCGATCCTGGTCTTGCCCTGTTCGGTATATACCGAGATGCGGCACGGCAGCGCCATGTTTAAACTCATGTCGGTGGAGAGCACCTTGCCTGCCTGGACCGGGTTGCACACTTCGAAGACTTTGCATTGCTCGGCGAAGGCGATGCCTTTGCCGCGCAGCGTATTGCCAAGGTCATGGATGTGCAGCACACCGAATTCGTTGCGCTTCACCGCCGCCTCGAGATCAGCCGAAGCCTGTTCGAAGGTTTTGTTGCTTTCAACGATGTAATACATGGCTGTCTCCTTGGTTGTATCGATGATGCAGTCATTCAGATAAGCGGCGCGACATGGCCCTGAATGCATACGCGATTGTACAGCTTGCCATTGGATCGGAATGTGCTAACCTGATCAGCATGAAAAATCTATCCCGCCATCTCGCTGCGCTGTTGATTACTGCCTGGGTCGGCGGACTCTGGGCAATCGGCTATCTCGCCGTGCCTGTGCTGTTCTACGCCCAGCCTGACAGGCAACTGGCCGGCGAACTAGCCGGGCAGATGTTTACATTGGTGGCCTATCTCGGCATGGTGTGCGGAACATATCTGCTGATCCAGCGCTTCGGTGAATTTGGTCCAGCCGCTTTACGCCAGTTCTTGTTCTGGGTGGTGGCGGCAATGTTGCTGCTGACACTGGCAATCCAGTTCGGCATCCAGCCGATCATGGCCGACCTCAAGATGCTGGCGCAGCCGCTTGATGTCATGCACAGTCCGCTGGCCGGCCGTTTCAGAATGTTGCATGGCGTGTCCAGCATGATCTACCTGATGCAAAGTTTGCTTGGGATATTCCTCATCATCAAGGCAAACCGCGCATGAAGCATAGATGAAAAAAGAGCCGCTGATACGGCTCCTTTCCTGCATCCAACACTCGATCAGGCCAGCGCCTTGATTACGTCCTCGACCACTTTCTTCGCATCGCCGAATATCATCATGGTCTTGTCCAGATAGAACAAATCGTTGTCCAGTCCGGCATATCCGGTTGCCATCGAGCGCTTGACCACCAGCACAGTCCGCGCCTTGTGCGCCTCGAGTATCGGCATACCGTAGATCGGGCTGGATTTGTCGTTCTTCGCCGCCGGATTCACCACGTCGTTCGCGCCGATCACCAGTACCACGTCGGTATCGGCAAACTCGTTGTTGATCTCATCCATCTCGACCACTTGCTCATAGGGTACCTCCGCCTCGGCCAGCAGCACGTTCATGTGCCCCGGCATACGGCCCGCCACTGGATGAATCGCGTAGCGCACGTTCACGCCTTTTTCGGTAAGCAAGTGAGCCATCTCGTTGATGGCATGTTGCGCGCGTGCCACGGCAAGTCCATAACCCGGCACGATAATGACTGACGAAGCATTGCCCATCAGGAACGCTGCATCGTCGGCACTGCCGCTGCGATAGTTTTTCTGTTTGCCATCGCCGCTATCTGCCGCTGCGCCTTCACCGCCGCCGAAACCGCCGAGGATCACATTCAGGAAAGCGCGGTTCATCGCCTTGCACATGATGTAAGACAAGATCGCGCCGGAACTGCCGACCAGCGAACCGGCGATGATCAGCATGTTGTTGTTAAGCGTGAAACCAATGCCAGCCGCAGCCCAACCGGAATAGGAATTCAGCATCGACACCACCACCGGCATGTCCGCGCCGCCGATCGGCACGATCAGCAGCACACCCAATACCAGCGCGATCGCAGTCATGATCAGGAACGGTGTCCAGCCTGGCGTAATGAAAAAGGCGATACCGAAACCTATCATCGTGATGCCGAGGCCGAGATTCAGCCAATGCTGGCCGGCGAAACGCAACGGTTTGCCGGAGATCCTGCCGGACAATTTGCCGAACGCGATGATGGAACCGGTGAAGGTGATCGCGCCGACGAAGGTGCCGATGAACAGTTCGATGCGGTTGCTGGCATGCAGGGTCTCGCCGATGCCATAGGCCGCCGGATTGTTGAATGCCGCCATGGCAATGAGCACCGCGGCCAGACCGACCAGCGAGTGCATCGCCGCGACCAGTTCCGGCATCTGCGTCATCTGGATACGCTTGGCCACGATGGCACCGATGCTGCCGCCAACGGCGATCGCGATCAGGATGTATACAACGTTATGCGTGAGACTCAAGGTGGTCAGTACGGCGATGGCCATGCCGGTCATGCCGAACAGATTGCCGCGCCGTGCGGACACCGGAGAGCTCAAGCCCTTAAGAGTCAGGATGAACAGGACAGCGGCGGCGAGATAAGCCAGTGCAACAAAATTAGCCGACATTGGGATTCCTTATTTGCTTTTCTTTTTGAACATATCCAGCATGCGCTGGGTGACGAGGAAGCCGCCGAACACATTGACCGCAGCCAGTGTCACCGCAACCAGCCCGAGGATGGTTCCTATATCCAATTGTTGCGGACCGGCTGCCAGCATCGCGCCGACGACGATGATGCCGGATACCGCGTTGGTGACCGCCATAAGTGGCGTATGCAGCGCGGGGGTGACATTCCACACCACGTGGTAGCCGACGAAAATCGCCAGCACAAACACAGTAAGATTCAACACAAATGGATCGACTCCGCTCATTTCATTCTCCTTATTTCGTAACGACCGCGCCATCGATCGCGATCAGCGAACCGGCGATGATGTCGTCTTCACGGTTGATATTGATCGCCCCGCCGTTCTTGGGGTCGCACAACAGATTGATGAAGTTCAGCAGGTTGCGCGCATACAGCGCCGACGCGTCCGCTGCAACCGTACCCGGCAGATTCGATTCCCCTACCAGCGTCACGCCATGCTTGACTACCGTCTTGTTCAATTCGGTCAGCGGACAGTTGCCGCCCGCCTCTGCCGCAAGATCAACGATCACTGAACCGGGTTTCATCGATTTCACCATTTCTTCGGTAACCAGCACCGGAGCTGCACGTCCGGGAATCAGCGCGGTGGTGATAACGATGTCGGCTTGCGCAACGCGCTTGGCGACTTCCGCCTTCTGACGTTCCATCCAGCTTGGCGGCATCGGTTTGGCATAACCACCCACGCCCTGCGCCGCTTCGCGCTCTTCGTCGGTCTCGTAGGGCACGTCGATGAATTTCGCCCCCAGCGATTCCACTTGCTCTTTCACTGCCGGACGGACATCCGAGGCTTCAATCACCGCACCCAGCCGTTTCGCCGTCGCAATAGCCTGCAAACCAGCGACACCCACACCGAGCACCACCACGCGCGCAGCTTTTACCGTACCGGCGGCAGTCATCAACATCGGGACAAAACGTTTGTAGAGATTGGCTGCGACGATCATGGACTTGTAACCCGCAATATTGGCCTGCGAAGACAACACGTCCATCGCTTGCGCACGCGAGGTACGCGGCAATTTTTCCATTGAGAAAGCGGCGATACCCTGCTTGGCGTAAGACGCTACCGAATCAGCATTATAGGGATTCAGCAAACCGACCAGCACCGCACCTTTGTTCAGTTTGGCCAGCTCATCGGTGCTGGGCGCCCTGACCTTGAGCACGATCTCCGAATGGGCATAAATATCTGTCACACTTGCCATCGTAGCACCGACTGCTTCGTATTCGGCATCAGGGATGCTGGCTCCCGCGCCCGCCCCGGTTTGAACTGAAACCTTGTGTCCCGTAGCCAGCAGCTTCTTCACCGTTTCGGGCGTAGCTGCAACGCGGGTTTCGCCTGCGCACGTCTCAGCAGGAATGCCTATGTGCATATATAACTCCTCTTCTGAAACCTTTATGTGAAGCATCCACTACTGAAACCCCGAATGCTGCTGAAAAATCAAAGGCGCGATTATACCGCTTCCCATTAAACAAAAAACCCCCCACCACTTGCCTTAATCATGAAAGGTCCGTCATCTTGGTCAAGAAAATGGTCAATGCATATTCTGATTGCCTAGTTTTCCGGCAATTTTTCCCGTTCAATTTGATTGAAGATGCGGCGAATGCGCAAACATATTTCGCCTTGGGCAAAATATTTCTTTTCGAGAGAAAGTCTATTAATCAACATGTTTCCCCGCAAATTGCGGCAAGCACCATCGCGCAGGGATGAATCCCCCAATCCGGCGATAAAATAAAAGTGGTTGTAAAATACAAAAAGCTTGCTATAATCAATACGAAACCTGATACAACTAAGAAATCGCATGAACAAGTCGGGCGACCATTTTTGAAGGGGACGCGATGTCGTTTGAACTGATTGAAAACAGTTTTGAAAATTCTGCAGCCCCGCTTGTCGTCGTCATCGACGACGAATTCACCAGCCGATTGATACTTGACAAAGTATTGCAAAGCGTCCAAAAAAATATCATTGTAAAAACATTTGCCGATCCGATAACTGCTCTGGCCTGGATCAGGGACAACCAACCGGATCTGATTATTGTCGATTACATGATGAGCGGCATGACAGGGCTGGAAGCGGTTCAGCAGATGCGCCGGATGTATTCTCTCGAAGGCGTTCCTATAGTAGTGGTCACATCCCTGGAAGAACGCGACATCAAGTACCAGGTACTCGAGTCGGGAGCGACCGATTTCATCACCAAGCCTATAGATCCCTATGAATGCAGGGTCCGTTGCCGCAACATGCTGCATCTGCGCCTGCAACAGAAGATCATTCTGCATCGATCGCAATTCCTTGAGCAGCGGATCGCGGATGCGACCAAACAGATACGCGCACGCGAACATGAAACATTGTTCAGACTGGCAAAAGCCGGTGAGTATCGCGACGAGGAAACGGGGAACCATATTGTGCGCATGGCCAAATATTCACGGCTGATTGCCGAAGGACTGAGCCTGGAAGAAGAGCGCTGCGATTTGATCGAGGTCGCCGCTCCGATGCATGATATCGGCAAGATCGGCATACCCGATCACATACTGCAAAAGCCCGGCAGGCTGACTTCGGAAGAGCTCCGCATCATGAAAACCCATCCGTTGATCGGCTTCCAAATTCTCCAGAACAGCCCGTCAAAATATCTCAGCATGGGAGCTGAAATCGCATTGTCTCATCACGAAAAATTCGATGGCAGCGGCTACCCTCATGGCACTCAGAAAGATGAAATACCGCTGGAAGCCCGTATTGTAGCCGTTGCCGATGTTTTCGACGCGCTTACTTCGCGCCGCCCATATAAAATCAGCTGGTCCAACGAAGCCGGATTGGCATACCTGACCTCCAACAAGGGCAAGCATTTCGATCCGGACTGCGTGGATGCCTTCGCTGCCCAATTCAGCAAGGCTTGTCTTATCCAGCAACAGATCCAGGATATTGCAGAACCCCTTCCCGAACAGCTTTCCATATGACCCAAGTGCTGGAAAATCTTTTCCGGCGGCTTCAGGCCAAATTCCCGAGTTATGGCAGTGAGCATGAACAGTCGCTGGTGCGCATCATCATATCGCTGCTGGTTTTCAGCTATCTAAGCTATAAACTGCTCTCCACCGAAGACCCGTCTTCCATCAGGCCGCTCTTCAATGTGTCCGGGCTGTTCTTATGCAGCGCAATTCTGCTGGCGATTGCCATCTTTCGCAGCAGCAGACCTTCCACAACCAGGCAATTCCTGAGTCTGGTCGGGGATATAAGCGCAATTACCTACGGGATGTACATGAACGGGGACGTGGGTTCAGTGTTCTTCGGTATTTACCTTTGGGTTACGGTAGGGAACGGATTGCGCTATGGCTCCAAGGCCCTGCTCAGGGCACAGGCCCTCAGCGTGCTTGGCTTTGTTACAGTGATCGTGTTCAATGATTACTGGTCAGCGCACACCACGCTTGCGATAGGACTATTGCTCACGCTGATTTCAATCCCGCTGTTTACCTTCTCTCTGCTTGGGCGGCTGAACAAGGCAATCATCCGCGCCGAGGAAGCCAGCAAGGCAAAAAGCTTTTTCCTGGCCAACATGAGCCACGAAATGCGCACCCCGCTGAATGGCGTCATCGGGGCCAGCGACCTGATCCTGGGCACGCCCCTGAATGCGGAACAAAAGGATCTGGTCAAGACACTGAGAAATTCGGGACGCATCCTGCTCAAGCTCATCGAAAACGTGCTTGATTTTTCCAAAATAGAGAGCGGCAAGCTGGAAGCCAAGATCGTGGATTTCGATCTGCACAGCCTGATCAACAACACCATGGACATGTTTGCATCACAGGCTGAAAAGAAAGGGCTGCTCTTGCATATGCATGCCTCTCCAGAAACGTGTTTCCTGTTGCGCGGCGATGCACAGCATTTACGCCAAGTCATCATCAATCTGGTCGGGAATGCGATCAAATTCACCAAGTCAGGGATGGTTGAATTGCGGGTAAACACGCTTGTTCAGGATGAGTCAACTGCACGCCTCAGGTTTGAGGTGATAGACACCGGCATCGGCATACCGCAAGAGTCTCAGCAAGACATTTTTGAAAGCTTTACCCAGGCTCACGCGAATGTCACCAGCAGCCAAGGCGGAACCGGGCTGGGCACCACGATCTCGAAGCAGCTCGTCGAATTCATGGGTGGACAGATCGGCTTGAACAGCGAAATCCACAAAGGCAGCCTGTTCTGGTTCGAGCTTCCTTTCGAAAAACAACCGGAAAGCCGGGTACTCGATGCGGCACCGACATTGCGCCAGATCCGTGTGATTGGAGCGGGGATGCCCGGGAACGAGCAAGCCGCTGTCGCGAACCATCTCTCCAGCTGGGGAACGCAATTCGAGCATGCTGAATCCCCTGCGCAACTATTCAAGCTGCTGGGAAAAACCGCATCCGACGGGCTGCATAATCATGTCGTACTGTGCCGGCCCCATACCCTGGGCATGAGTGCCGGGGAATTTGCAAAATATATATGGGCCGAATATTCCACCAGCAATGTATCGCTGATACTGATCATTTCGGATCCTGCCGGCATTGACCAGGAAGAATTGCTCAAAATGGGTTATTCCTGTTTATTGAAGTCCCCGATAGACAAGACTCTGCTGTTCAACGCTTTGCACGGCGCCTTGCCTGCCGAGGCCGTGTCCCCTAAAGTCGTTTCGTTCGTGGATCACTATGAACGGAACAGCAAGGAGAAACGCAGGCTCAATATCCTGGTGGCAGAGGACAACGCGACAAACCGCAAAATCATTTCGAAAATACTCGAGTTTGCCGGACACAGCGTGGACCTGGTGGAGAATGGCGATCTGGCGCTGGATATGCTGGAAAACAAACGTTATGACCTGGCGATCATGGACATGCACATGCCCGTCATGGCCGGGCTGGAGGCAATGAAGATCTACCGGATGAGCAACAGGACAGAACCTCGCATGCCATTCGCGATCCTGACCGCCAGCGCGACTGTCGAAGCGCGGAATGAATGTGAAGCGGCCGGTGTCGATGCCTTTCTTACCAAACCCATAGACGCTCACACCCTGCTTGATACCGTGGCACTGCTTACCTCAACGGTTAACGACGATGTTACCGGAACTCAACCATCCGATCGCATGCACAAAGGCACAGGAGAGACGCCCGCCGTGGATGAACAGTTGATCAACAAGAAAACACTGCATCACCTCAGATTGCTGGGAGCAATGAGCGATAATTTCCTGGATAGCGTGATACACGGATTTTTCCAGGAGGGCGAGCAGCTTCTGGAGGGGATGAACAGGGCGCTTCAGCAGCATGAATACGCGCAGTTCAAGGAATTGGCCCACGCCCTGAAAGGGAGTTCCGGCAACTTGGGGGCGGAGGCACTGTTCCGGATATGCCGGGAGATCTCCCACTCGAACAATGCCGACTTGCAGGCTTCGGCAGAAAATCTTTTGAAGAAAGCACGCGAAAGCTTTAACGAAACCAGGCAAGCGATGATCCGTTATCTGGATGAGCACCGGCAAGCCCTGGGCTCATGACACCAGCGATATTTCTGCCTTCCTGCGCGTCATGAAACTTGTTTGTCCCGCTTCAACGGAAGGCTGTCCCGCTTGGCTTTTTCCAAATATTTTTTGCTGCGAACGCAGGAAGCGGTCCATCACCTTGAGATCCCTGTCGGTCAACTGCAAAGCCGCGTCCACCCAGATATTGGTTATGTCCAGCATCTCCTGATAGGTGACCGGGTTGAATCGATGCCGCGCCTTTTGCAGCGCCATGTATCCATTTGAACTGCGTGCTTGCTTTGCAACGTAATCGCGTACTGCCTCAACACCCGCACCGTCCTCCGCCAGCACATCAACCAAGCCAAGCTCATGGAGTTCTTCGGCGGAATAGATTTTTCCGCTTAGTATCATTCTTTCTGCCTGCGTTACCCCGATCTTTCTTGCGGCCATGCTGAATGCGCCATGGCCGGGAATAAGGTTGAACAGCATTTCCGGGAAGCCCATCTTGGCGCTGCGTTCGGCAATGATCACATCGCTCGATAGCGCTGCTTCAAGCCCCCCTCCCAAAGCATCACCCTGAACCAGGGAAATGGTAATCAATGGGAAGTTGTAATGACTCGTTCTGGTAAATATCACATCCAGGCATTTGGCCGAGTACTTCAACAAGGCTTGGCGATCCTTGCCTTTTATCAAGGAGGAAAACAACTCGAGGTCTCCGCCGAGGTTAAATACCCCAGGTGTCAAGGAGGCCGCGACCGCATAGCGTACAGCGTGCAACTGATCCCCGACTTTAATCTTGCCTCCGGATTTTTCGAGGATTTTTTGATGGTGATCCAGATCATCCAGCAATTCCTGGCTGCAGCAGGGCACCCCTTCAGGCTTCATCTCGGTCCACAAAACCCCATACTCAGGATCGAACCTTGTGGAAATTTGAGAGTATTTGATTTCCAGCGGATTAATTTCAAACGGTAAAATTTCCAACTGGGCTGTTTCGCTATTTCCCCAAGCTCCTGGCTTCGCCATTTCGTAATCCCCTTGATTTGGTATAGTGTAGCTGCGTCGAATAAAAAACTTGCTATCCATTCTGAATCGCGCAATGCCCATTCCGATCCAGACTCAAAACCGATTCCGCATATGGCAAATTCTTCGTTTTGCCACGCTGCCTAAACTATCAAGCTTCTCCAGTCGGTCAAGCGAGGAATAGGAAGGGAAAACAGGGCTATTTATCATTTTGGTGCTCCCTGGCAACCTGCATGAGCGCCAGCCCTTATGCCATGTCCGTTATAATGCCGGGCGTTTGATTACCCGATTCTGCCATGCCTCCTATCCAGATACTACCGGATCTGCTCATCAACCAGATCGCTGCCGGCGAGGTGATCGAGCGCCCCGCCGCGGCACTCAAGGAACTGCTGGAGAACAGCCTCGATGCGGATGCAACCGACATCGCGGTGCAACTGGAAGGCGGCGGCATCAGGCTGTTGCGCGTGCGCGACAACGGCACGGGCATCGCCAAAGATGAATTGAAATTGGCGCTGCAGCGCCACGCCACCAGCAAGATTGCAACGCTTGACGACCTGCAACGTGTCGCCAGCATGGGTTTTCGCGGCGAAGCGCTGGCCAGCATCGCGGCGGTGGCGCAGGTTACCCTGACCAGCCGCACGGCTTCCGACAGCCATGCCTGGAAAATCGAGGCAGCCGAGGGGCACCTCGGCGAACCCATGCCTGCCAGCCATGCGCAAGGAACCACGGTGGAGATCCGCGAGCTGTATTTCAACACCCCGGCACGGCGCAAATTCCTCAAGACCGAAGCCACCGAATTCGCCTGGTGCGAGGAAACCTTCAAGCGCATCACATTGTCGCGCCCTGATGTCGCCTTTACGCTGCAGCACAACGGACGTACGGTGTGGCAACTGCCGGCATCACAAGGTGCGAATGCCGCCCTGAAGCGCGTCGCCGCGCTGCTCGGTGACGAGTTCGGCCAGGCGGCGGTGCCGGTATCGCGCAACTCGGCAAACCTCACGTTGCAAGGCTTGGCTGCCCTGCCCGCGTATTCCCGCGCCAGCCGCGATGCACAGTACTTTTTCGTCAATGGCCGCTTCGTGCGCGACAAGGTCGCCAGCCACGCGCTGCGTCAGGCCTATCAGGACATACTGCACCATCAGCGTCATCCGGCGTTTGTACTGTTCCTCGAACTGCCGCCGGAACTGGTGGATGTGAACGTGCATCCCGCCAAGAGCGAAGTGCGCTTCCGCGAGAGCCAGGGGGTGCATCAATTCATTTTCCACACGCTGCAACAAGCGCTCGCCGTTCCCGCCAGCGGACAGGAAAACCGAGCGCCCGAACCACCACGGCCCGCATCATTCATCCCGGCACAACAATCCATGCGGCTGGGTGTTGCAGAACAGGAAGCCGCCTACCGTCTGTGGGCAATGCAAACCGAAAATGCAAACCCCTCCCAACCTCCCCAACCCCTCCCGGCCTCCCCTTATCAGGGGAGGAGCGGAGGAGCCATCTTCCCCCCTGACAAGGGGGGATCGAGGGGGGTTGATTTTCCAGTCTCACAAGACGAGCACCCCCTCGGCTTCGCTCTCGCCCAACTCTCCGGCGTGTATATCCTTGCACAGAACACACAGGGCCTGATCGTCGTGGACATGCACGCCGCGCATGAGCGCATCGTGTACGAGAAGCTCAAGGCCTCGCTGGATACCGAACGGATCGCCACCCAGCCGCTGCTGATCCCGGTGAGCTTTTATGCCGACACGCTGGAAGTCGCCACGGTGGAAGCCGAGCAGGACGCGCTCAACAAACTCGGCTTCGACATCGCGCCGCTTTCGCCCAACACACTGGCAGTGCGCGCGATGCCGGTGATGCTCAAGCAATCCGAGGCTGAAGCCGCCGCGCATGACGTGATCGCCGAGCTGCGCGAATTCGGCGCGAGCCGCGCGCTGACCGAACGGCGCGACGAATTGCTTTCCACCCTCGCCTGTCATGGCGCGGTGCGCGCCAACCGTATCCTCAGCATCACCGAAATGAACGCGCTATTGCGCGAAATGGAACAGACCGAACGCTCCGGCCAATGCAATCATGGCCGCCCGACGTGGTTCCAGATCACGCTAGCCGAACTCGACAAAATGTTCATGCGCGGGCAATGAAGAGTCAGGATTCAGGATTGAGGAGGAACGAGGATCGAGAGGTAAACCACACACCTCCCCTGATAAGGGGAGGCCGGGAGGGGTTGCCTCAATCCTCAGAAAAATTGCCCCCGGCAATTTTTCTGATGGGTCCCACCGCCAGCGGCAAGACCAGTGTCGCCGTGGAACTGGTGCGGCACCTGCCGGTGGAAATCATCAGCGTGGACTCGGCGCTGGTGTACCGCGACATGGACATCGGTACCGCCAAGCCGGACGCTGCCACCCTCGCCCGCGCACCGCACCACCTGATCGACATCATCAACCCAACCGAAGCTTACTCCGCCGCCGCGTTCCGGCACGATGCGATGCGCCTGATGCACGACATCACTTCACGAAAGAAAATCCCGCTGCTGGTCGGCGGCACGATGCTGTATTTCAAGGCGCTGCGTGAGGGCCTCAGCGAACTGCCGCATTCGAACCCCGAAGTGCGCGCCGCACTCGACGCCGAGATCGCTCAGCATGGAATTACACATATGCACGCAAAACTTGCCGAAATCGATGCCGAGACCGCCGCGCGCCTGAAGCCGACCGACACACAACGCATCCAGCGCGCGATGGAAATCTACCGCATCACCGGAAAGACCATGTCATCACTGATCGGTCAAGAACACAGCGCCGCACTCCCCTACCGCATCATCCCCATCGCGCTCGCTCCCTCTGACCGCGCCCAACTCCACGCGCGCATCGCCACGCGCTTCAAGGCCATGCTGAAACTTGGTCTGGTGAATGAACTGCGCATGCTGCGCGAAAAATATCCGCTGCATCCGAATATGACCGCTATGCGCTGCGTCGGCTATCGCCAGGCGTGGCAATTCATGGAAGGTAAGATCGATGACACACAACTGCTGGAAACCGGAATCGCCGCCACACGGCAATTGGCGAAACGCCAGCTCACCTGGCTGCGTTCGATGCCGGAGAATATCGAAGTGGATTGCCTTGCTCCCAGCTTGGAAAAGATCGTGCTCTCCGAACTGGGTCGCTTTGTGCTAAGGTAGTCGCCCTGCCAGTCGCAGTCCTGTTCTTGCCGCGCGCAATGCGCGCAGCATGTCTTCATTTTCTTTAGGAGGAATGAGCCATGATCAAGATCGCCATCATCATCGGTAGCACAAGACCCGGCCGCAAAGCCGATTCAGTCGCCAAGTGGGTGCACGAGATCGCGAAGAAGCGCGGCGAAGCCCAGTTCGAAATCGTAGACATCAAGGATTACAACCTGCCGCTGCTCGATGAACCCGTGCCGCCTTCCATGGGGAAATACAGCCAGCCGCACACCAGTGTCTGGTCCGCCAGGATCGCCGCCTTCGATGCCTACGTCTTTGTGACACCCGAATACAACCACGGCACCTCCGGCGCGCTCAAGAACGCGATCGATTTCCTGTACCGTGAATGGAACAACAAGGCGGCAGGATTCGTGGGTTACGGCAGCACAGGCGGAACGCGCGCGGTGGAGAATCTGCGTCTGGTCATGGGCGAGCTGCAAGTAGCCGACGTGCGCGCCCAAGTCGCACTCTCGCTGTTCACCGACTTCGAAAACTTCACCACCTTCAAGCCGGCAGCCATGCACGAGAAATCCGTCAACGCCATGCTCGATCAGGTCATCGCCTGGGGCGGCGCGTTGAAGACGCTGCGCAACAAGTAGCGTCAGCATGGTGTGCATGGCGCACCCTACGTCCTGTGACTTGCCACGGAGAACACGGATGTTCACAGATAACTGCCATGGACAATCCGTGTTTCATCTGTGTTAACCCGTGGCTAAATTTACTTGATTTTTATCAGAGCGCCCACCCTGAGCCTGCTCATTTCATATTGAAAGGGGCTGGCGGCTGACCTCTGCTTCATTCTGCGGCATAATGCACGCCTATTTTTTGAAAGTCATCTGCCATGAAAATTGCCATCGCCGGTACCGGTTACGTCGGCCTCTCCAACGCTGTCCTGCTTGCCCAGCACAATGAGGTGGTTGCAATCGACATCGTTCCTGAAAGGGTCGAAATGCTCAACCGCAAGCAGTCGACCATTGAAGATGCAGAGATCGAAGATTACCTGAAACACAAAGCGCTCAACTTGAAGGCTACCCTGGACAAGCGTGTAGCCTATACCGGTGCGGACTATGTCATCATCGCCACGCCGACGGACTACGACCCGGAGACCAACTACTTCAACACCCGCTCGATCGAGTCGGTCATTCAGAATGTCATGAGCATCAACCCGCAGGCAGTGATGGTGATCAAATCCACCATTCCCGTGGGTTATACCGTCAAGGCGCGCGCTAAATTCAATTGCGACAACCTGATTTTCTCGCCTGAGTTTTTGCGCGAAGGCCGTGCGCTGTATGACAACCTGCATCCCTCGCGCATCGTTGTCGGCGAGCGCTCCAAGCGCGCCGAGGTCTTTGCCGACTTGCTCAAGCAAGGCGCGATCAAGCAAAACATTCCCACCCTGTTTACCGACTCGACCGAGGCCGAGGCGGTCAAGCTGTTTGCCAATACCTACCTCGCCATGCGCGTGGCCTTCTTCAACGAACTCGACACCTATGCGGCCACCCACGGGCTGGATACCAGACAGATCATCCAGGGGGTCAGTCTCGACCCGCGCATCGGCGATCACTACAACAACCCTTCGTTCGGTTACGGCGGCTACTGCCTGCCCAAGGACACGAAACAACTGCTCGCCAACTACCAGGATGTCCCGCAGAACCTGATCAACGCCATCGTCGAGTCAAACACCACGCGCAAGGATTTTGTTGCGGCAAGCATCGTCAAGCGTAACCCGAGGATAGTCGGGATTCATCGCCTGGTCATGAAGAGCGGGTCTGACAACTTCCGTTCTTCCAGCATCCAGGGCATCATGAAACGCATCAAGGCCAAGGGTATCGAGGTCATTGTTTATGAGCCTGCGCTCAAGGAGCCGGAGTTTTTCCACTCCAGAGTGGTGAATGATCTGACTCAATTCAAAAAAGAATCCGACATCATCGTCGCCAACCGCATCACCGACGACATCCGGGACGTGTCAGACAAGATTTACAGCCGCGATTTGTTTGGCAAGGACTAGGCGGGGCAAATGCGACGTTTTCCGCCTATGATCGCCTTCGCCCGGACTTCAGCGTCATCAATGCACGACTGAAGCAGCCGGTGATCTTCGACGGGCGCAATCTGTTCGAGCCCGCCAGCGTCACCGCGCACGGCATCGAGTATCACGGCGTCGGCCGGGAAAGCGAAATGCAGGGAAACTGCTGATCGAGCGCGGATATTCCTCCCGCACCGCCCGGTGCTTCAAAGCAATGCCGGCGATACGTGGCTAACTGTTCTTGTCTGCTCGTCTGGCCAGGGATATTTCCGCATCTGCATGGTTGATCAGTTCTTTCTCGTTTTCACCGTGGTCCGGGAACAGTGCCATGCCCATGCTGGTGGTGATTTTCAATTTTTGCCCGCCTAACTCAAACTCCAGGCGCGCCAGATCCTGCGATATCCGTTGTGCCAGTCCCTTTGCGTCTTTCTCCGACGCATTCCTGATGAGTATTGCAAACTCGTCGCCACGCAACCTGCAGAACAATTCGTTGGTCCTTGCTTTCTTGCCGATTGCATCAGCCACGCCGGTCAGGATTCTGTCTCCGGCAGCGTGCCCGAAGGTATCGTTGATATGGCTCAGGTCGTCGATCCCGAATGACAACAGCGCCACTTTAGTGCCATTTCGCCTGGCTTCCAGCAATGAACGTTCCAGTTCAGCGGTGAAGCGGTAGCGATTGCACAGATCGGTGAGCGCATCGCTTTCAGCCAGATGCAACAACTGCTCCGGCGTGCGCCGCGCATGTGTGACATCTTCGTAAAGCCATAGATGTCCCACCACCTGGGCTTCCACGTCGCGGACCGCATAACACGTCTGCACCACCACCCGCTTGTCCGCCAGGTAAAGATCCGTCGTTTCGGGCAGCTCGAGCAGGTGTTGAGCGGAAGCCTTGTCATTGGCCAGCAAGTGCGCAAGATACCCTGGTATGTCCGCAACATCCCTGCCTTCCAGCTTTGCTTCGGAAGGGATCTGCCAGATACTGAAAAAAGTGGGATTCACATGCAGAATCCTGTTCTCCCTGCTGACGAATAGCACACCCACGTTCATCACCGCGAGCAACGCCAACAATCGGGCCTGCTCCTCGCGCTCCAAAGTCAGATAACGCTGCTGCATCTCTTCGGAAATGCGCAGCGAGATCATTTGCTGCTGCAGCGTTTTCACCATGCGGTTGAACGTCGCGCTCAACTGGCCGATTTCATCTCCGCCGGCTATTTTCAGAGGCGGCATGGTCCCTACATAACGTGCCAGATCCTCTTCCTTTTGCAACGCACTCATCGTGGTTTGCAGATTCTCCAGAGGTCGCGTAAGGCTATGTGTAAATCTGCCTATCAGCAGAAACAGGATCAATTGCAGGGCAGCCTGCCCGCCCCACAGCAGCGCGCTGGTTCTGGTCAGGCTTGCATAGTCTTCTTTCAGGTCCAGCGTGATGCTTGCCGCGCCGTTTGCCGTTCCGACCTGCGCCTCATGGCAATCCAGACAGTTGGTGCCACGAAAATCGGTGCTCACGACAAACGGCACGACGGCACGCAACTCGGGTACATCCATGTCATAGACGCGATGGAACTCCGCCTTGGCATTCGCAATTACCCGCCGGTCTATCTCATCCATAGGCTGCTCTTGCGGCAGACCCGGGCCGAACTGTTTTTGCACCTGCTCGGAACGAATGACCCGCAGTTCCTTTACCCCCTCGGAAGCGCCCATTTTCCTGATATACAGGGCGCGACTCTCCGAATTGCTGATCAGGCCATTGATCATCAGCATGTTCATGCCGTTGATTACGCCGTCGGCCGAAATCCGCGCACGACTTTCAGCTGCCAGCAGTATCTCTTCCCTGAAGTGCCGTTCTATCCAAAGCTGTGTCGGTATCAAAACCGCTATCAGCACCAGTTGGATGATGATCTGCAGTTTTAGCTGTATTCCCAGCGAATTCCACCATGACTTCATATATGCACCACCATATTTAATCCTGCCGAATCCATGACCCCGGGATCCCGCATGGAATTACCATAAAGATGTCTGCACCACCCGGTTTCCGACAGCACAATCTGGTTATACGGCACCCGCCACTGCATTACCCGCCGCGACTGACAATTTGCCGACGCGCCCTTCCACTTCCTGCATCACCACCTCCTGGCGCGGCAGCGCAGCCACATCCAGTCCTTGCAGATACCGATGCATCGACACCAATTCATAGCCTTGCTCCTGCCAGCCCAGCATCAGCTGTTCGAATATCGGCAGCCATTTACCGCCCTCCAATTCTGCATGCAGCGTATACACGTGTCCTGTGGCAGGTGGCTCGGCGGTCAGTGTCAGAATATGTTGCGCGATGTTGTCCAGCGTGATGCCGTCGCGATTCATCAGCTCGTCCAGCGTCGGCAATGTCGTTGGAAGTTGCGGACAGGCGATAATCTCGGCCTGCCAGGTAGGGATGAACGGATGCGTCCCGCGCGTGTCGGAGCTGTACTCGAATCCGAAACGCTGCATCAGCCGGAATGCGTGGCGGTTCATCTGCCATCCAGCGGCGGCATGAGCGTGCGGAGCCTCGCCGAAGATCTCGGTATAGCGATCCACTGCACGTTGCAGTTCTTGCCGTGTCCACTCGGCATTCTTTTCGGCGACATAATCCTGCCAGCGGATATGGTCATAACAGTGGATGCCGACTTCAAAACCGGCAAGCTGCACCATGCGCATCACACTTGCGCATTTCTTGCCGATGTCCGGCGCGGGCAGCAAGGTTCCATACAACAGGGTCTTGATGCCGTAATGCTCCACTACCGAGGTGCGCGACACCTTGCCAAGAAAACCGGGACGGAATACCCGCTTGATGGCGCGCCCGGTGTGGTCGGGTCCGAGCGAGAAAAAAAACGTGGCCTGGGCGTTATGCCGTTGCAGAGCTTCAACCAGGCGCGGCACGCCTTCGCGGGTGCCGCGATAGGTGTCTACATCAATTTTTAGAGCTAGTTGTTTCATATTGAGATCAGGATCGAGGATCGTGGATTCAGGATTGAGTTCAAAGCAAAGCAGCGGGTTTTACTCAATCCTCGCTCCTCAATCCTGCTTTTTAGTCCACCAAACCACGCGCTTCCGCCACCTGACCGCGATATGCATCGAATATCTTGCGCAACGTGTCAGCCATGTTGATGGTCGGCTTCCAGTCCAATTCGTCACAGGTGTTGGTGATTTTCGGCACGCGATTCTGCACATCCTGGTAGCCCTTGCCGTAATAGGCCGCCGAAGTGGTTGCTAGGATCTTCACTTTCTTCGCGGAAGCCTGGTATTCAGGATATTCCATGGCCAGCTTCAGCATCATATCGGCAAGATCACGGATCGCATAATTGTTGCCCGGATTGCCGATGTTATAGATCTTGCCGGTGGCGATACCGTCCTTGTTGGCGATGATCTTCACCAGCGCGTCTATGCCGTCGTCGATGTAGGTGAAAGCGCGCTTCTGATGCCCTCCGTCCACCAGGCTGATGTTCTCGCCACGCACGATATGGCCGAGGAATTGCGTGACCACGCGCGAGCTGCCTTCCTTGGGAGTATGGATGGAATCCAGTCCGGCGCCGATCCAGTTGAACGGGCGGAACAGCGTGAAGTTCAGGCCCTCCATGCCGTAGCCCCAGATCACGCGGTCCATCAGTTGCTTGGAACAGGAATATATCCAGCGCGGCTTGTTGATCGGACCGCACACCAATTCGGACTCTTCCGGGTCGAATTCCTCGTCATGGCACATGCCGTACACTTCGGAAGTAGACGGAAACACCAGATGCTTGCCGTACTTGACCGACGAACGCACGATAGGCAGATTGGCCTCGAAATCCAGCTCGAACACGCGCAGCGGCTGCTTCACATAAGTCGAGGGCGTGGCGATCGCCACCAGCGGCAGGATCACGTCGCACTTGCGCACATGGTATTCGACCCACTCCTTGTTGATCGTGATGTCGCCCTCGAAGAAATGGAAGCGCTCGCGCCCGATCAGGTCGCTGATGCGGTCGGTGCTCATGTCCATGCCGTACACTTCCCAATCGGTAGTGGCGAGTATGCGGTTGGAAAGATGATGGCCGATGAAGCCGTTCACCCCGAGTATCAATACTTTTTTCATTTTTATTTCCTTAACAATTAAATTCATTTGTCATTCCGGGCTCGACCCGGAATCCAGCGCTCTTATCTAACTGGATTCCCGCTTTCGCGGGAATGACGCAAGCTTTATGATGCTCTTATAAATTCAAATTTCTCTGTGCCATACTGCGCCGCGAATTCCGCCGCACTCATCTCGATGCCATCCAGCTCGAAGCGCACCACGCGCAACACACCCTGCCCGCAGATCGCATAGGCCTTGCCTTCCTTCACGTAGAATGCAGGCTTCTCTCCTGAAGCAGTACAGCGCGTTATCAGCGTTTGCAGGATGCGCATCGGTTTGCCCATCAGTTGCGTGGCCGCGCCCGGATAGGGAGGCGCCACTGCCCGCACCAGATTGTGTATCGTTTGTGCAGACTGTAACCAATCGATCACCCCGTCTTCCGCCTTGCGTCCGCCGAAATATCCGCCCTTGCTGAGATCCTGTTTCACCGCTTTGGCACGTCCTGCCAGCAGATCCGGCAGACAGTCATTCAATGCCATCTCCGCCGCCACGGTCACTTTCTGAAACACCTGCAACGCGGTATCGTCTGGCAGGATAGGCACGGCCTGCTGCGCGATGATGTCGCCGTTATCCGGTTTTTCGGTCATGTAGTGCAGTGTTGCGCCGGTTTCCGTTTCGCCGTGGATTATCGCCCAATTCACCGGCACGCGCCCGCGGTATTTCGGCAGCAGCGAACCGTGCATGTTCAGTGCGCCGTGCCTGGGTATCTCGAGCAACTCGCGCTTGAGCATCTCGCGGTAATAGAACGAAAAGAAAAAATCCGGCTGCAAAGAACGGATCTGGGCTACCACCTCCGGCGCATTCGGATTGTCCGGTGTGATGACGGGGATGCCATGCAACTCGGCCAACTCGGCCACGTTGTCGAACCAGATGGATTCTTTCGGGTTGTCTCTATGCGTGACCACCAAAGCAACATCCACGCCATGCGCCAACAACACAGACAAACAACGAAAGCCTACGTTGTGATACGCAAAAACAACTGCCCGACTCATAAAGAAAACGCAGAGCAACCGGCGAGAGCAACCCCCCTCAGTCCCCCCTTATCAGGGGGGAGGCTGGCTCCTCCCCTGATAAGGGGAGGTTGGGAGGGGTTGCTTTTACTTTTCACTTTTCACTCTTTTCCAACACCGCCTCAACCAGATAACGCGGCCGGTGGCGCACCTGCTGATAGATGCGCCCGATGTACTCGCCCAGCAAGCCGATGCCGAACAGCGTGATGCCGATCAGCAGGAAGGCGATTGCGAACAGCGTGAACAGTCCTTCCGCTTCCGGACCGATGATCAGGCGGCGTACGAACAGGAACACCACAAAGAAGGCAGACAGCACCGAAATCGCGATCCCCAGCATCGAAAACAGTTGCAGCGGTATCAGCGAGAAGCTGGTCATCAGATCGAAGTTCAGGCGGATCAGGCTGTACAGCGAGTACTTGGATTCACCGGCGGTACGCTCTTCATGCCCCACCACCACCTCGGCGGGATTGCGCGCAAAGCTGTAGGCCAGCGCCGGAATGAAGGTGCTGACTTCTTTGCAACTATTGATCGCATCGACAATGCCCCGGTCATAGGCGCGGAACATGCAGCCCTGATCGGTCATCTTGATGCGCGTGGTGCGTTCGCGCAGCCCGTTCACCATGCGAGACGCTACGTGCCGCCACCAGCTGTCGCTGCGCTGGCGGCGGATCGAACCAATGTAATCGTACCCCTCATCCATCTTCGCCAGCAGCAGGCCGATGTCTTCCGGCGGATTCTGCAGATCGGCGTCAAGCGTGACGATGCGCTGTCCCCGGCTATGTTCGAAGGCTGCCATGATCGCCATGTGCTGGCCGAAATTGCCGTTGAACAGGATCACCCGCGTCACGTCGGGACGCTTCTGGAATTGCTCGCGCAGGATCGCTGCAGAACGGTCGCGGCTGCCGTCGTTGACGAACAAGACCTCATACGAAATGCCGAGCTTGTCCAGCGCCGGATACAAACGGTCGAACAAGGACTGTAAGCCCTGCTCTTCGTTGTAGACGGGGATGACGACGGAAAGTTGGGGTACGCTCATAAGGGCGGCATTTTACCGCATGGGACGGAGTTAGCGAAATCAACATTACCGGCCGGTTTGGCAGTGGAAATGTTGCCAGGTACGCCATGCGGTAAATCTGCCAATAAATCGTCAATGCGCTGGGATGCTGCTCATATAGCACTGCTCGAACTTTTTTCAAATCGTTTCTGGTAGTATCCAAAATATTCATCCCGGACTCTTCCGTCATGACTGAAAACAATCGTTTCTCGGCTGAATCCAGCCCTGCTTTCACTCCTTTCTGGCGCAGATTGCCGCAGTTCTTTCTCTATCCGATGCAGGCCGGTTCGATGATGCGTATCGCCGGATATTCGGTGTTCGGCGGGCTTTCGATGTTTATTCCGGCCACGTTTGGCGGTCTGCTTCGCCTGATACTCTGGATCGTATTTTTAAAGTACGCATTCCTGGTAATGGAGCGCACTGCCAACGGGCAATTCGACGAACCAAATGGCGTTAATGGCGAAAAGGGAGATGCGGCGCAGGTCATGCGCCAGTTCGGGCTGTTCCTGATTTTCGGGCTACTGTTCGTGCTGCTCGCATACATGTTCGGTGAAATTGGTTATGGATTGGGCTGGCTGCTGATGAACGTGGTACCACCAGCGGGTATCATGATCATTGCGGTGACCCGGAGTCTTGGCGAAGCACTCAATCCGGCACGCATCCTGTTTTATATCAAAACTATAGGCTCGCCTTATTTGGCACTTTGCTTTGTCCTGTTCAGCGTAACCAGCAGCGGGCAGTGGCTGCAGGGCTTCATGTACACGCATATAAATTCATGGCTGGTTTTGCCGTTGCTGAGCTTTGTGGAGTTCTACTTCGCGCTGATCACTTACCACATGATGGGATACGCTATCTATCAGTATCACGAGGGGCTGGGTGTCGAAGCAGCGGTGAGTTTTGAGAAGGCTGAGGCCAAGCTGGCGCCGGACAAGGCTGCCGACCCGGTATTGGCAAAACTGGGTTCATTGATCGCGAGTGGCCAGGAAGAGGAGGCAATCGATCTGCTTCGCGAGGCACTGCGCACTCGCTGGGAAAATAACGATCTGCATGAGCGTTATCAGAAACTTCTGTTCGCGGCTGGCAAACAGACACCCGCACTGAATCATGCACGCGAATTCATCGCCAAACTGGTGACCGAGAAGCGCTTGTTTCAGGCGCTGGATCTGTGCGAGCAGTGCCTGAAGCTTGATCCGGAATTCCAGCTACAAGACTCGAACCAGGTGCATGAGCTGGCCTCTGCGGCAAACGTGGGGAAAAGGCAACAACTTGCCCTTGAATTGATGCGCCGCTTTGACAGGCGTTATCCCGATCATCCGCATATCCCGTCGGTATATCTGCTCTCGGCGCAGATACTCAGCGAACACTATCGGATGAATCAGGAAGCGCTGCAGATATTGCACGCATTGCAGGCCAAATTCCCCGATCACGCGCTTGCCAGCGAAGCGCGCCTATACATGGAATCCCTGAACAAGCTTGCTCCCGCGAGCTAAGCTACCCTTAACATATTTGCGGCAGCTTCTGCCTCTTTCGACTGCGGGAATTGGCTGATTATGGATTGCAGAATTGCCTCGAACTTGTCTTTGCGCTGTTCACGATAATATCCCCGAGCCAGTGCCAGCAGCACGGCGGGCAATTCGGCATGCTGCGGTGCAGCGCGGTGCAGAAAGTTTGTCAATTTCTCCGCGTCATCACAATGGCTCGATCCTGCAAAGCGTTTTGCCAGCTTTGCGATCAGATCGTGTCCGAATCTGGGAGATGGTTTGGCACAACTCAGGTATTCCTGAAAAATGGCGTGCGTCTGATCGGACGTGTCGGCATCCATCTCCGGCAATGACAGCAGCCTCAACGCAGCGCGATGGTAATCATCGCTGGAAGGATCCGGCTTTGCCGCACGATAGGTGAGCCGTGCCAGATTGGCATCTTGCGGATGTTTTTCCTGCAGTGTTTTGAACACGGCCAGCGCCTTCTGGAATTCCATCGCACCAAGATAATCCATCCCCCGCTGGAACGCCTGGCCGTCCATTTCTTTTCTTTCGGCTGCCTCATGATGGCTTCCGATCAGGGCTGGCCGCTTCCAGCGATACACCGCACCCATCAGCGCACCACTGAGCAAGCCGCCGAAGTGCGCCATGTATGCTACGTGCGAGCCATGTTCGCTGAAAAATTGATACAGCTCATTGCCCAGCCACAGAGGCAGCAACACGATCGCAGGGGCGCGAACGTAGTCAAAATAAAATCCCAGCGAATAAAAGAAGTCTATCTTCCTCAAGCCGAAGATGACCGTATACAAGCCCATCACCCCCGCGATCGCACCGGAAGCGCCCAAATATCCACCGCCGTGAGCAGTCAGGCTAAATGTAAAGACCGCCACATAGGCAGAGACAATATACGCAAGCATAAACAATGCTTTGCCAATCACCGACTCGACCAGGAATCCGATCAGGAACAGCACCACCATGTTGCCAAACAGATGATCGAAACCGCCATGCATGAAAGCGGAGGTGAAAGCATTGACCGGGCTGGGGTCGTCCACATAGTAGACATAGCGAGTGGTAAATGAGCGCATGGACTCGTATTTGCTGCGTTGTGCAGCCCATGCGGCAAATTCCGGCGCTTCTGCTGTGATGATATTTTCCGCATGCAATTCACGCATGAACTTCGCGTCGTGCTCCATGATGATGAGCGCATTTGCATTTCGTCTTCTTAATAGCTCGCTGAATTGCTGTGTCTCAGCTGGATCGCCCTCTTTTTCAAGGTATTCCGAATAGCGATTCAGTTCCCACTCCGGCAATTCGGACGAGAAGTAATAGCGCATCGCCTTTTCATCGGTGCGGTCACTTCCCGCCTGAAGAAAGAAGAAGACGAAGCAATTGATCAGGATGAGCAGCAGCGTAACGACCGGCGGTCGCTTCCAATCCACCCTGTTGCCGACCGGAATAATGAACATGATGCTTTGATGCTCCCGCATTGAATCCAGCAGTTCACTGGAAAAGTTAATCCTCGCACGAGTACTATCGAGTCCGGAGTGGGCGAATCACACGTTCAGGCGAATACCTCGCGGATCGATTCACACACCCGCTCGACATCCGCCTCATTCATCGCATAGAACATCGGCAACGAAACGATCTGCTTGCCGACGCGTTCGGCGACCGGAAACATGCCTTCCTTGAAACCCCGTGCGCGATACAGTTTGAACAGATGGATGGGCGCGTAGTGGAAACCGATGCCGATGTTGTGCGATTTCATTTTTTCCATGAACTCGGGACGGGTGATGCGATCCGGCAGCACGATCTGGAACAGGTGCCAGTTGGTATTGATATAATCTTGTGGTGGTAGTTGCGCGCCGGTCTGCTTCTCGAAATCCTTGCCCAGTGTCGCAAAATAATGTTTTGCCAGTTTGCGACGCTGTGCGGTGATGTCATGTAATTTTGCGAACTGGCCCAGGCCGATCACGGCGGCGATGTCGGTCATGTTGTATTTGCCGCCCAGCACGTCCACCTCGATGCCGTCCCAGCCGCTGCGCGTCACGCCTTGCAGCCGGTACTTTTCCGCGAGCGTGGCTTCTTCCGCATTGTTCAGCACCAGGCAGCCGCCTTCGGCAGTGGTGATGTTCTTGTTGGCCTGAAAACTGAACGAGACGAAATCGCCGAACGAGCCGATGGGCTTGCCCTTCCATGTCGAGCCGATCGCTTGCGCGGCATCTTCGATCACGCGCAGCTTGTGCTTGCTGGCAATCGCATACAACCTGTCCATGTCCACCGGCTTGCCGGCCAGATACACCGGGATGATCGCGCGGGTTCTTGGCGTGATCGCCGCCTCGACCTTGTCCAGATCGATGTTGCGCGTGGCCGGATCGATGTCGGCGAACACCGGCGTGGCACCCACTTCGAGTATCACGTTCGCGGTCGCCACCCATGAGATCGGCGTGGTGATGACTTCGTCGCCCGCGCCTATGCCCGCGATACGCAGCGCGATCTCCATCGTGCAGGTGCCGGAGTTGAAGGTGCGCACCGGGCGGCCGCCGAAATAGGCGGAAAGTTGCTTCTCGAATTCCTGCACCTTGGGGCCGCTGGTGATCCAGCCGGAGCGCAGCACTTCACCTACGGCAGCGATGGTGGCTTCGTCTATCGTGGGTTTGGAAAAAGGAAGGAATGCATCCATGAGATATGTCCGCTAAAAAATCAGAACGAGTGAAACAAGATGTCCACGAAAGACACGAAATGGAAAAACGGATTGATGCGGTGTCGCATCAGAAATTGCCTGCAATTATCGTGTGGAATATCGATTCTGGAGCAATATTTTTGGCAATTTTCGTGCTTTTCGTGTCTTTCGTGGACAAACGTCTTTTGCAATTCAAGCGCGTGAAATGATGATCACGCCCAGTATGATCACACCGATACCGACCGCTTTGGTCGGACTGAAGTCTTCGCCCAGCAAATACCAGGCTGCCACGGCATTCACGATATAGGCCATCGACAGCATCGGGAAAGCGATGCTGACCGGCACGCGCGATAGCGCCAGTATCCAGACCACCACGCTGAGCGCATAACAGAACAGTGCGGCAACGATGTGCCATTCGGTTGCCAGCTTCCAGCCTATCGGCAGGATGTTCTCGCTGCTGAACTCGAAATAGCCCACCGCATTGGTGCCTGTCTTCATCAATATCTGGGCAGCGGCGTTGATCATCACTCCGGCGAAGATCAAAGCAAAGCTGACCATGTTCATGGCGATCCCACCCTCTCTCCTACCCCTCTCCCTCTTCCTTCAAGGGAGGGGAAAGCGTCACCAACCGCATTCAGCGGTTTCTTGACCACGATAAATTGTGTATCTTCATAGATGGTCTTCATGGGCAGCCCCAATTGTCGCAATGCTGGATAAGAATACACCGGCATGATAGCCAAAGCTTCGGGTTGTGTCGCCCAGACCTTGGCGAATTCGGCCATGGTGGGAATCCAGCGCTGCGGCTCCTGCTGGATGCCGAAGCTCATCTCGTCCTGATACTCCACCAAGGTGAAGATGCGCTGCAAATAGAACGCCAGCGTCCATTCATAGGTCTGCACCGAGTAGAACGGTATCTCTTGTTTACCCCCGGCAGGTTTGACTTCGGCGCGTATCGCTTCGGCAATGTGCTTGGCGGAACGATCACGCGCCGCTTCGTTGTGGCCGGTTAAACCGATCTGTCCCGCCAGCAGCCCAGACACCGCCAGCAGCACGACCGCCATCCCCTTCTTCGCGCGCCACAGCAAAGCCATACTGCCCAGCGATCCCGCCAGCAAAACCAGTGCGGCAACCATCAGCCATGCGCCGAATTTCGGATACAACTCTGCCTGCTGCTGCGTGTCGGCGAACTTGCCGGCATTCGCCGCCAGCACCAGCCATACCAGGGCGACCAGCACCACAGGCGAGATCTGCCAGAACAATGTCCGTTCGCGCATCACGGCGATGCGCTGGCCCATCAACAGGGCCAACGCCGGAAACATCGGCAACAGGTATGACGGCAATTTGGAACCGGACACGGTGAAGAACAGGTAGATGAACACCGCCCAGATCAGCAGGAAGCGCTCGGCATTGAACGATTTTCCGGGTTGTCTGCCGCGGCGCCAGGCGCTTAACAGGCTGTCGAACATCAACACTGTCCAGGGCAATACGCCTAGAAGCAGGATCGGGACAAAGTAATACCAGGGTTGGTAGCGGCCCAGCTCTTTGGTAGTAAAGCGCGTGTAGTGCTCATAAATGAAGAAGCGCCCGAAGAACTCGGGATTGGCCTTCATCACCAGATAGAACCACGGTGCGACGATCAGCAGGAACACTGCAAGTCCAGGCAGCCAGTGCATCCGTTTCAGCACACCGAAATCACGCTCTGCAACGCAATAGATGAACAGCGCCGCGCCCGGCAGCACTATACCCATCAGACCCTTGCTAAGTACCGCCAGCGCCATGGCTGCCCAGGCGAGCAGCATCCAGTTGCGCGAAGCCTTTTGCTGCTGGGCAATCAGCAATGCCACGATGCTCAGCGTAATGAAAAATGTCACGCCCATATCCAGCGTGTTGACGTGCCCGATCAGCACATACAACAAACTGCTGCCCAACAACAGCGCGGCATAACCCCCTGCTTCGCGCCCGAACAACCGGATACCTGCAAACCACACCAGAAACATCCCGGCGAATCCGGTCAACCCAGCCCACAGACGCGAGGTCCATTGATGTTCGCCGAACACAGTGTAGGCGATCGCGGTCGCCCAGTATTGCAGCGGGGGTTTTTCGAAATACTTGAGGTCGTTCAGACGCGGTGTCGTCCAATCGCCGCTTGCGACCATCTCGCGCGGGATCTCGGCGTAACGCCCTTCGTCCGGTTTGATCAGCGTGCGGTATTCGAGATTGGCGAACCAGATCAGCGTGACAGCAACGATCAGCCACCAAAGCTGCTTACCGGAAATATTCTGCGTGCCTGTCATTGCTGCAGTTTCCAGCTTGCGCGCAATTGTTGCGCGGCGCGAAAGGTCTGTTCAAGTCTTGCCGCATCACCCGCTGCAAGCGCAGCGCTCATTTGCGTCAATTCAGCGATGTATATCTGCAATTCCTTCAGCAGGGCATCGCGATTCGACATACAGATATCGCGCCACATTTCCGGCGAACTGGCCGCGATGCGGGTGAAGTCGCGAAAGCCGCTGGCGGCGAACGACAGCAGGACTTCGCGCTGCTCGCGCTGCGCCAGATCGTGCACCAGCGCGAACGAAAGCAGGTGCGGCAAATGGCTGACCGCGGCGAATATTTCGTCGTGCTGCGCCGGCGTCAGTTCCTTCACCATGGCTCCGCACAGTTCCCATGCATGGCGCACCCGCGCCACCGACTCGGCGCTGTTTTCCGGCAACGGGGTCAGCACCACCTTTTTCCACTGGAACAGGTCGGACTGAGCCGCCGCCGCGCCGCTCTGCTCGGCTCCCGCAATCGGATGCGCGGGCACGAACTGCGCCACCTTGCCACCCAGTTGCGCGTACGCCTCACGCACCACATCGCTTTTGGTGCTGCCGCAATCGGTAACCAGGGTCTTGGCGCCAAGGTGCGGTGCGATGCGCGTCATCAGCTCTGCCATCTGCCCGACCGGCGTCGCCAGCACCACCAGATCGGCGCCTTTAAGTTCGGCGGCCACATCCTTCCCGATGCGGTCGATGACGCCAAGTTGCAGTGACTGTGCCAACGGCAACTCGCTGCGCCCGAAGCCCACCACCGTATCCACCGCACGGGCTTTTCGCAGTGCCATCGCGAACGAGCCGCCGATCAGGCCGACACCGAAGATGACGATTTTTTTGAATTTTGGTTGAGACATAAACAGTTCCTCTTTGGCTTCTACCCTCACCCTAGCCCTTTAAACCCTTTCCCCTTGCAGAGGGGGGAGCGAAGCGAAGGGGCACAATTGGGATGGGGGCAGAAACGATTATTCGGCAACTCTCTTCTTTACAGCGTACGCCCTATCGCTTTGGCGATACCGCCCAGCGTGCCCATCAGCTTCTTCAGCTCATCAGGTGTCAGCGCCTGATCCGCATCGCACCACGCCTCGCAGGGATTCGGATGCATCTCGACCAAAAGCCCGTCGGCGCCTGCGGCGATCGCCGCTTGCGACAATGCCGGCACCATCCACGCCTTGCCGCCGGCATGTGAAGGATCGACGATCACCGGCAAGTGCGTTTCCTTTTTCAGCACCGGTATCGCAGTGACGTCCAGCACGTTGCGGTAGTAAATCTCGAAAGTGCGGATGCCGCGCTCGCAGAAGATGATGTTGTGATTGCCGCCCGCAGCGATGTACTCCGCCGCCATCAGCCATTCCGAGATGGTTGCCGACATGCCGCGCTTCAGGATCACCGGCTTGTTAATGCGGCCGATTTCCTTGAGCAGATCGAAATTCTGCATGTTGCGCGTGCCGATCTGGATCACATCCACGTCAAATTCCATGAAGGTGTCCAGCATGCGGATGTCCATCAGCTCGGTGACTATCGGCAATTTGTATCTGCCGGCCGCGCTGCGGAACATGTCGAGGCCTTCCTTGCCTTTGCCCTGGAAGGTATACGGACTGGTGCGCGGCTTGAACGCGCCACCGCGCATCAATCGGCAACCCGCCTCGTGCACAAATTGCGCCGACAGGTCCATCTGCTCCTGGGTCTCCACCGAACACGGTCCGGCTATCACCTGTATCCGGTTCCCGCCGAGCGGAATACCGGAAATATCGATGACGGTATCCGCTTTGTGCGATTCGCGCGACACGATCTTGTATTGCTTGGCGATGTGCATCGCCGACTCCACGCCCGGCAGCGGCGTGAACATCTCCTCGGTCAGCGGGCGTTCATCGCCGATCGCGCCGATCACGGTGCGCTCTATGCCGCGCGAGATGTTGGCCTGCAATCCGGCTGCTTCAAGCCTCTTCACCACTGCGCCGATCTGCTCGTCGGTGACATCCTTGCCCATTACGATGATCATCTATTGCACTCCAAGCGTCTGCTGCAACGCAGACAAAAATTTATCGTTCTCTGTTTCCAGACCGATGCTGACGCGCAACCAGTCCGGCATGTCGTAATTGGCGATGGGGCGCACGATCACCCCCGCTTTCAACAGGCTGCGGTAGATGCGCATCGCATCCGCGATCCTGAAGCTGACGAAATTACCGAACGAAGGAATGTACTCCAATCCCAGCGCAGTCAACCCGTCCACGATCTGCTTCATGCCGCGCAGATTCAGCGCAAAGGTCTTTGCGACAAAGTCCGTATCCTGCAACGCCGCAACCGCCGCGGCTTGCGCGACGCTGTTGACGTTGAACGGCTGGCGCACCCGGTTCATCATGTCTGCCACCTGCGCATGGGCGAACGCATAACCCACGCGTAAACCGGCGAGGCCATAGGCCTTGGAAAAGGTGCGCGAAATGATCAGATTGGGAAATTCCTTCAGCCAACTTACGCTATCGTAACGATTCTCTTCCGGCAGGTATTCGTTGTACGCCTCGTCCAGCACCACCAGAATCTGCGGCGGCAATGAGCGCAGGAAAACCAGCAAATCCGCCGCACTCAGGAAGGTACCGGTCGGGTTGTTCGGATTGGCGATAAACACCAGCTTGGCTTTTTGTTCGATTGCGGCCTTCAGCATCGCTTTCAGGTCGTGACCGAAATTGATCGCGGGCACGCTGACACCGACACCGCCCACCGCCTGCGTCGCCAGCGGATACACCGCAAAGGCATGATCCGAATACACCGCCTTGTCACCCACCGTGAGAAAAGCGCGAGCGGCCAGTTCCAGCATGTCGTTGGACCCATTACCCAGCACGATGCGTGAGTGCTCGACGCCGTAGCGTTTGGACAGCGCGTCCTTCAGTTCGAAGCCGTTGCCGTCCGGATACAAGGCGATGGACTTGATCGCCTTTTGCATCGCGGCCACGGCGTGCGGGCTGCAACCGAGCGGATTCTCGTTCGAGGCCAGCTTCACGATGCCGGTGATGCCCAGTTCGCGCTCCAGTTCGGAAATAGGCTTGCCGGGCTGGTAAGGGGCAATGGCGCGGATGTAGGATGGAGCCAGTTCGGAGTAATTCATCTAAATTCCAAAAACAAAAAGCAGTCCACGAAAAACACGAAAAGCACGAAATGAAACCCAAACCGGTTCTTGATGTTCGTGTCTTTCGTGTTTTTCGTGGACAATTATTTCAAACAATGTCATACAGCCACAGGATACGAACCCAGCACTTTGACGAAAGATGCGACCTGCTTGAGTTCGGCCAGTGCCGCAGCCACCTTTGCTTCGTCCTGGTGCCCTTCGATGTCCACGTAGAACACATACTCCCACATGCCGGAACGTGCCGGCCGCGATTCCAATCTGGTCATGCTGACGCCATTTCTGGCCAGCGGAACCAGCAGATCATGCACAGCGCCGGGACGATTCGCGGCAGACATCACCAGCGAAGTCTTGTCTCTGCCCGAGGGGGCGACATGCTGGTTGCCCAGCAGCAGAAAGCGCGTGGTGTTGCTGGGCTCGTCCTCGATGTTTTCAACGCACAGGCTCAGGCCAAAACGCACCGCTGCCTGGCTGCCTGCTATAGCCGCGCTGTGCCGTTCTTCCGAAGCCAGCCGGGCTGCCTCGGCATTGCTGGCGACAGGTATGCGTGCCGCATGCGGCAGATTGGTGTTCAGCCAGCCTTGGCATTGGCCCAGCGATTGCGGATGTGAATAGACTGTCTTGATGCTGCCGGGATCACAATGTTTCGCCATCAGGCATTGATGGATAGGCAGCAGCACTTCGCCGCACACCTGCAAGGTGCTTTGCAGCAACAGATCCAGGGTGCGGCCTATTGCGCCCTCGCTGGAATTTTCCACCGGCGCCATACCGTACTGAGCCGCGCCGCTTTCCACCGCACGGAACACATCGTCGATGCTCGCGCAGGGATAGCCATGCACCGCGCTGCCGAAACGTTTCAGGGTGGCCAGTTCGCTGAACGTCCCTTCCGGCCCGAGATAGGAGACCGTCAATGGCGCTTCCAGTGCGCGGCATTGCGACATCACTTCGGTGAACAGCTGGGCCACGGCGGCATCGCTCAGCGGGCCGCTGTTGCTTCCTTGCAGACGCTTGAGCACCTGCGCCTCACGCTCCGGACGCATGATCTTGCCATCCTCCTTGAGATGGCCGATCTGCTGCGCCAGTCCGGCGCGCTGATTGAGCAGCTTCAGCAGCTCATCATCCAGATGGTCGATCTGCTTGCGCAGTTTGTTTAATTTCTCGCTCATACGGGTGCCCGGACTTATGTTTTTCGTATCGCTTCAATTGACCGATTATCGCTCATCGCAGTTCGGGTTATATCATCCTCATGCCGCTTCCGACAAAGGCAGGTCGCGCACCATCAGAACACCGGGGATGGCAGCGATCTCCGCGATCAGAGCGCCCGTCAGGTTGGAATCGGTATCCACCAGCGTGTAGGCCATCTCGCCGCGCGACTTGTTCATCATGTTATGGATGTTGATACCCGCCTTGGCCAGCGTGGTGGATATCTGTCCCAGCATGTTCGGCACGTTGCTGTTGGCGATCGCCACGCGGAACTCCGATTCGCGGGGCATTACCAGCGCCGGGAAATTCACCGTATTGGTCAGGTTGCCGTGTTCCAGGTAGTCGCGCACCTGATCCACGACCATCACCGCGCAATTTTCCTCGGCCTCTTCGGTGGATGCGCCCAGATGCGGCAAAGTCACCACGTTGTGCTGTCCCTGCAATTTCTGCGCCGGAAAATCGCACACGTAGCTGCGCAGGTGTTTGCTATTCAGGCCCGCCAGCACCGCGTCGTTGTCCACGATCGCATCGCGCGAGAAATTCAGCAGCACGCCGTCGGCCTTCATCGCCTGCACGCGCTTCGCATCGATCAGATTGCGCGTCGCATCCAGCAGCGGCACATGCAGCGTGACGAAGTCGCTGTGCCTGAGCAGATCCTCGACGCTGTGCGCTTTTTTCACCTGCGACGACAGGCTCCATGCCGCATCCACGGTGAGTTCCGGATCGAAACCATACACGTGCATGCCCAGGCTCAGCGCGGTATCCGCCACCAGGCGGCCGATCGCCCCGAGGCCGATGACGCCGAGCGTGCGTCCGCGCAACTCGATGCCGGCATAGTGCTTTTTTCCGTCCTCGACCAGTTTGTGCAGCGTGGCATCGTCGCCGTGCAGGCTGGCGGTGAATTGCAGCGCGGGCACGATGTTGCGCGCTGCCAGCAACATGCCGGCCAGCACCAGTTCCTTCACCGCGTTGGCATTCGCGCCCGCCGCATTGAACACCGGCACGCCGCGCTCGCTCATCTTTTTCACCGGCACATTGTTGGTTCCCGCACCGGCGCGGGCAATGGCCTTTACGCTGGCGGGGATATGCATTTCATGCATGTTATGCGAACGCACCAGAATCGCATCCGGTTCCGCAATCTCGGTGTTTACGACGTAATGCGTGGCGGGCAGACGCTTCAGTCCCATCGCGGAGATCTTGTTCAGCGTGAGTATCTGAAATGTCTTGGTGGCAGTATTTTTAGCCATGACTTTTGGAAAACTCCTGCATGAAATTGACCAGTGCCTGCACGCCAGCCAGCGGCATCGCGTTGTATATGGAAGCGCGCATCCCGCCCACCGACCTGTGCCCCTTCAGTTGCAGCAAACCACGCGCATCGGCCTGTTTCAGGAAATCGCCATCCAGATTTGCATCCTTCAGCGTGAACGGCACGTTCATCCGGGAGCGGTCCGCTTTGTCGACCGGGCACACATAGAAACCGTTGCTGGCGTCGATGGCGTCATACAGCAATTTTGCCTTGGCGATGTTGGCCTGTTCCATCGCAGCGATGCCGCCATTCTTTTTCAGCCACTGGAATACCAGACCGGCCATGTAGATGCCATAGGTCGGCGGCGTGTTGTACATCGAGTCATTGTCGGCATGGGTTTTGTAATCCAGCATGGTCGGCAACCGGGGGTCGGCATGTCCTACCAAGTCGTCACGCACGATAACCAGCGTCAGTCCAGCCGGGCCGATGTTCTTTTGCGCGCCGGCATAGATCAGGCCGAACTTGGAAACATCGATGACCCGCGACAGGATGTTGGAAGACATATCAGCCACCAGCGGCACGCTGCCGGTATCCGGAACCCAGTTGAATTCGACCCCGCCGATGGTCTCGTTCGGCGTGTAATGCACATAGGCCGCATCCTTGTCCAGCTTCCAGGTTGAGAAAGCGGGCACATAGCTGCAGTTCCTGTCGGCGTTGTTCGCCGCCACGTTCACATAGCTGAATTTCTTTGCCTCGCCGATCGCCTTCTTCGACCACTCGCCAGTGTTGACGTAATCTGCGGAGAGTTTGCCGCGCAGCAGGTTCAGCGGAATCATCGAGAACTGCAGATGCGCCCCCCCCTGCAGGAACAGCACCTTGTAATTGACCGGGATGCCCATCAGTTCGCGCAGATCGGCCTCGGCCTGAGCGTGGATGCCCATGTATTCCTTGCCGCGATGCGACATTTCCATCACCGACATGCCGCTGCCGTGCCAGTCGGGCAATTCCGCCTGCGCCTGCTGCAATACCTGTTTCGGCAACACTGCCGGACCCGCGCTGAAGTTGTAAATCGTCATGCTGTATTGCTCCAAAGTTTTTATAAATCTTTAATCAGGATCAAGGATCGTGGATTGAGGATTGAGTGAAAAGCAGAGCAGTGGGTTTTCCTCAATCCTCGTTCCTCAATCCTCAATCCTGCTCTTCCTGCTCGGCGATGCGGCTCAGACCAGCCAGCTTCTCGCCCTTCTCGACATTCATCAATGTCACGCCCTGAGTCGCCCGGCCCATCTCGCGTATCTCCTTGACGCGGGTGCGGATCAGCACGCCGCTGGTGCCGATCAGCATGATCTCGTCTTCCACGTTCACCAGCGTTGCGGCGACCACCTTGCCGTTGCGCGCCGAAGTCTGGATCGCAATCATGCCCTGCGTGCCGCGCCCGTGGCGGGTGTATTCGGTGATCGGCGTGCGCTTGCCGTAGCCGTTCTCGGTTGCAGTCAGCACGCTCTGTTGCTCGTTCTCCGCCACCAGCAGCGAAATCACCTTACCGCCCTTGGCCAGATTCATGCCGCGCACGCCGCGCGTGTCGCGCCCCATCGAGCGTACGTCGTTCTCATCAAAGCGCACTGCCTTGCCCTCGTCCGAGAACAGCATCACATCATGCTTGCCGTCGGTCAGCGCCACGCCGATCAGGAAATCGCCCTCATCCAGCGCGATGGCGATGATGCCGGCCTTGCGCGGGTTGGCGAATTGCGACAACGCGGTCTTTTTCACCGTGCCATCCGAAGTGGCGAAGAAGATGAATTTGTCGTCGCTGAACTGCCTGACCGGCAGGATGGCGTTGATCTTCTCGTTCGCCTCCAGCGGCAGCAGATTCACGATCGGCTTGCCGCGCGAGATGCGGCTGCCTTGCGGCACGTCATAAACCTTGAGCCAGTACACGCGGCCGCGATTCGAGAAGCACAGGATGTAATCGTGGGTGTTGGCTATGAACAGGTTGTCGATGAAATCGTCTTCCTTGGTTGCGGTGGCCTGCTTGCCGCGGCCGCCGCGCTTTTGCGCGCGGTATTCGTCCAGCTTCTGCGCCTTCATGTAACCGCCGTGCGACAGCGTGACCACCACGTCTTCTGCGGCAACCAGGTCCTCCATGCTCAATTCCTGGGTGTTGGTGATAATCTCGCTGCGGCGCTTGTCGCCGAACTGCGCTTTCACAGCGGCCAGTTCCTCGGCGATGATCTGGGTCACGCGTTCCGGCCTGGCGAGGATATCGAGCAGATCGGTGATCTTGTCCATCACCTCGCGGTATTCGCCGACGATCTTGTCCTGCTCCAGCCCGGTCAGGCGTTGCAATCGCAATTCCAGGATCGCCTGGGCCTGCACATCGGACAGATGATAGCCGCGATCCTTGCCCGTCCCGACCAGGCCGAATTCCGGCAGCAAGCCGTCCGGGCGCGACGCGTCGCTGACGCGGCTGAGCATGTCCTCGACCAGCGACGAGCGCCAGCTGCGCGCCATCAGTTCGCGCTTGGCATCGGCGGGAGTCGCTGCGGCCTTGATCAGCGCGATGATCTCGTCGACGTTGGACAATGCCACCGCCAGACCTTCCAGGATATGGCCGCGTTCGCGCGCCTTGCGCAAATCGAATATGTTGCGGCGCGTCACCACCTCGCGGCGGTGGCGCAGGAACGCATCTATCATCTCCTTGAGATTGAGCAGTTTGGGCTGGCCGTCGATGATCGCGACCATGTTGATGCCGAAGCTGTCCTGCAACTGGGTATCCTTGTACAGCTTGTTGAGGATCACGTCGGCATTCTCGCCGCGCTTCAATTCGATCACCGCGCGCATGCCGGACTTGTCGGATTCGTCGCGGATCTCCGAGATGCCTTCCAGCTTCTTGTCGCGCACCAGTTCGCCGATCTTGGTCAGCAGATTGGCCTTGTTCACCTGGTAGGGCAACTCGTCGATGATGATGGCCTGGCGGCCACCCTTGTCCAGATCCTCAAAGTGGGTGCGCGCGCGCATGATCACGCGGCCGCGCCCGGTGCGGTAACCTTCCTTCACTCCGGCCAGTCCGTAGATATACCCTGCAGTCGGGAAATCCGGGGCAGGCACATATTCGATCAGCTTTTCGATATCCAGATCCGGTTTCTTCAGCAGCGCGAGGCAGGCGCTCACCACTTCGCCGAGATTGTGCGGCGGGATGTTGGTCGCCATGCCCACCGCGATGCCGGACGAACCGTTGATCAGCAGATTGGGGATGCGTGCCGGGAACACCAGCGGCTCCTGCTCGGAACCGTCGTAGTTCGGCCCGAAATCGACCGTTTCCTTTTCCAGGTCGGCGAGCAATTCATGGGCGATCTTCGCCATACGGATCTCGGTATAACGCATCGCCGCCGCGTTATCGCCGTCCACCGAGCCGAAGTTGCCCTGCCCGTCCACCAGCGTGTAGCGCAGCGAAAAATCCTGCGCCATGCGCACGATGGTGTCGTACACCGCGGTATCTCCGTGCGGATGGTATTTACCGATCACGTCGCCGACGATACGCGCCGACTTCTTGTAGGCCTTGTTCCAGTCGTTGGACAGCTCGTGCATCGCGAACAACACGCGTCTGTGCACCGGCTTCAGTCCGTCGCGCACATCCGGCAGCGCGCGCCCGATGATCACGCTCATCGCATAGTCCAGATAGGACTTGCGCATCTCTTCTTCGAGGCTGACGGGGAGTGTTTCTTTGGCGAATTGTTGTTCCATGAATGACCCTGATTGGTTGCTGCTAGCGCATTAAATCAAAGCGCGCATTTTAGCACACCGATGATGCCCTAAGCCACCTGACCTACAGGCCCGACTATTTGGCTAAAGCCGCGAGTTTTGTTAGAGTCGGGCCCTAGTCAACCAATAATCCGCATCCAAAGGCCATGGCCAACGCCGACCCCATCGAACTCGAAAAATTCTCGCAACTGGCCCACAAATGGTGGGATCCGAACAGCGAATTCAAGCCGCTGCACGACATCAACCCGCTGCGCCTTGGATATATCGACCGCCACGCCAGCCTGGCCGGCAAGACCGTGCTGGATGTGGGCTGCGGCGGCGGCATCCTGTCGGAAAGCATGGCCGGCCTGGGCGCCAATGTCACCGGCATCGACCTCGCCGACAAGCCGCTGCAAGTCGCCAAGCTGCATCTGCTGGAAAGTGGCAAGCAGGTCGACTACCGCAAGGTCGCCGTGGAAGAACTGGCCGCCGAACAGCCGGAACACTACGACGTGGTCACCTGCCTGGAAATGCTCGAACATGTGCCCGATCCGAATAGCGTGATCTCGGCCTGCGCAAAACTGGTCAAGCCGGGCGGCTGGGTATTCTTCTCAACGCTCAACCGCAACCCCAAGTCCTACCTGTTCGCAGTGATCGGCGCCGAATACATCCTCAAAATGCTGCCGCGCGGCACGCACGACTACGCCAAATTCATCAAGCCGTCCGAACTTGCCCAGTCCTGCCGCAATGCCGGACTGAGCATGGATAACATCATCGGCATGAGCTACAACCCGCTCACCCAAACGTATTCATTGGGCAGCAACACCGACGTCAATTACATGATCGCCTGCCGCAAGGACTGATGGTGATCAAGGCCGTATTGTTCGACCTCGACGGCACCTTTGCCGACACCGCGCCCGACCTTGCCGCCTCGCTCAATCACGCGCGCGCCACGCGCAACCTGCCTCCGCTACCGGTCGAGATATTGCGGCCGCAAGCCTCGCACGGCTCGCGCGGCCTGCTCGAGATCGGTTTCGGCATCGAGCCGGGACATCCCAACTACGACACGCTGCGCGACATCTTCCTCGACCATTATGCGCATAACATCTGCGTGCATACCCGGTTGTTCGGAGACATGGCGCAACTGATAGACGAACTCGAACAGCGCGATATCCGCTGGGGCATCGTCACCAACAAGCCGCACCATTTTACCGTCCCGCTGATGCAAGCGCTGGGCTATGCCGACCGTGCCGCCTGTTTGATCAGCGGCGACACCTGCGCCCACGCCAAGCCCCACCCCGAGCCGATGCTCAAGGCCTGCCAGATCATCGGCGTCACCCCCGCCCAGTGCCTGTATCTCGGCGACGACCTGCGCGATATGCGCGCCGCCAGCGCCGCCGGCATGCCCGGCATCATCGCCAACTACGGCTATGTCAACGGCGACGCGTCCATCGAGAACTGGAATGCCCATGGCAGCGTGGACAAGCCCACGGAACTAATCGCCTATCTCACCCTCTGACTCTGCTACAATCTGCTCCACTCGCAACGGGGAATTTATAGAACCGTCGCGAGCGGTTCGAGAGCAAGGCGCACGGCGCGCAACGACCGAGACATACCTCATTGGGTAGGCGACGGGAGTGAGCACCGGGCAACGCAGCTATCGAATCGCGTAGCAGGTTATAAAGCATTTCGAACCGGGGACGACTTGGCTTCGACGTGGGTTACAAAGCAGCGCAGGGCATACCGAGGACCCGCCACCTCGTAAATCAGCTGGAAAAAACTAGTCGCAAACGACGAAACGTACGCTTTAGCAGCTTAGTCTGCTAGACCTCACACCCTGCTGTCTGTGGAGGGGCTCGAAGCCGCAAGGCCGAGATGAGTGAGGTAACTTACACAGAATCGTGTCGAGCAGGGTCACTTTGCTCGAAGCTAAAATCAAGGTGACTCGTCCTTTACCAGCCCGCCGGTTGGCGTGTACGGGATCAAATCAAACAGCCTGGCTAAGTATGTAGAACTGCCTGTAGAGGACTTGCGGACGCGGGTTCAATTCCCGCCGTCTCCACCAACAAATAAAAACGACACCACAAGGGTGTCGTTTTTATTTGTTGGTGGGCGGTTGTGAATTGAATCCGCGGCCGGTACGGATGCGGGGTGAGTAGGGGATTCGAGCAGCACTGCTGCGAGCCTACGAACGACAACGCCCATGCAGGGGCGTTGGCTGGCCAGGATGGCCAATTCCCTCATCTAAGACACCCTTAGGTGGGCTTTTGTTTTGGTTGTGAGGCTGTGGCATTTTAATCCGCGTCCGGTACGGGCGCGGGATGAGCAGGGAATTCGAGCAGCATCGCTGCGAGCCTGCGAACGACAACGCGCATGCAGGCGCGTTGGCTGGCGAGGATGGCCAATTCCCGCCGTCTCCACCAATAATACCCCCCAAAGGGTACCAACGCCGTCCGAGAGACGGCGTTTTTCTTAGTGTTGCGGCGTATTTATTGCCCATTCTTCTGCTTTTTGGGTGTTAATGGGTGTGTTTCTGGCCAACGAACTTGAAATGGGTGTAATTGGGTGTATTATTGGTTCCATGATTCGAACCGATACAATCCAGATCACCCCGGACATCCTGTCGCTGATCGCCAGGATCGATGAGTTCAAAGGGGCATGGCGTGCCTTGGGGACACTGGCGCCCGATCGGCTGTCGGCCTTGCTCCGCGTCGCGACAATCGAGAGCATAGGCTCATCCACCCGAATCGAGGGAAGCAAGTTATCCGACCGCGAGATCGAGCGCTTGCTGTCCAACCTGCAAATCAAGAACTTCACCAGCCGCGACGAGCAGGAGGTGGCCGGTTACGCGGAAGTCATGGAGTTGGTGTTTACCTCGTGGCAAGACATCACCTTCACCGAAAACCACATCAGGCAGTTGCATCAGAATCTGCTCGTCTACAGCGAGAAGGATGCAAGGCATCGCGGCAACTACAAGACCACCTCCAATAGCGTCGCTGCCTTCGATGATAGCGGCAAGCAAATCGGCATTGTGTTCCAGACGGCATCGCCCTTCGATACGCCACGCCTGATGACGGAGTTGGTCACCTGGGTACAAGAGGAGCGCACTGCCGGACACTTGCACCCTTTGTTGATCATTGCGCTGTGGGTGGTGGTATTTCTGGAGATACATCCGTTTCAGGACGGCAATGGCCGGCTCTCCCGCGCGCTTACGACGCTACTGTTATTACAGGCGGGTTATGCCTATGTACCATACAGCTCTCTGGAAAGTGTCATTGAGCAGAACAAGGAAGCCTATTATCTGGCGCTGCGTCAGACCCAGGGGACAATTCGTAGCAATGCCCCGAACTGGCAACCGTGGCTGGTGTTCTTCCTGAGATCGCTGTCTGAACAGGTCAGACGGCTTGAAAAAAAAGTGGAGCGCGAAAAACTGGTGCTGGCCGCCTTGCCGGAACTCTCGCTGCAAATCGTCGAATTTGCCCGCGAACATGGCCGCGTCACCATCGGCGAGGTCATCAAGCTGACCGGCGCAAGCCGCAATACGCTCAAGCAACATTTTCGCGTGCTGGTCGAACGCGGGTATCTGAACCAGCATGGTAGCGGACGCGGGGTCTGGTACGAACTGCGCTGACTTCACTACTGCGGGATGTCGAGTCAAGTCCAAGGTCATCCGATCACGCTGGGGGTATTATTGGGGGTATTTACCGAAATCGAACTGAATTATTTTGGTCTGATGTCAAATACCGATGCGGCCTTGCTGGGCGAGAGTACGATTCCCGCCGTCTCCAACAAATAAAACGACACCCTCGCGGTGTCGTTTTATTTGTTGCTCGGCGATTGTGAATTGAATCAGCGTCCGATACGGGCGCGTGGGTGGAGGGCGTTAAACAAACAGCACCTGCGTGCTGTTTGTAGCCCGGAACGGCATTCGCTTGCAAGCGAATGTGCGGCCTGCAAGGTCACCAGCGAGCACTGCTCGCGCAGGACGCCAAAGGCGGTCCCGAAGGGACGAGGTTGTCGCGGATGTAACGCGACAAGCGAGCAATTCCCACATCAAAGCGAGCGCAGCTCGCAAAACAATTCGACTCCAGTACTTTTTGTTGCTTTTTGTTGGTACTTTTTGTTGCGTGTAGGCTTGAAGTCATTCCGGTTTCTTGTGAGTCTTTGCAGTTCCATGACTTCGATGAGCGGAGAGTGGCTCTTCGTTGCGGTGGATAACCTCTTCAGTTTCATAGTCTGTGACCTGCTCAAAGTACAGGTCTTTATCTCTGTCGATGATGCGCTCGTGATGCACTACCTTCTGTTTCTTGTCAGAAAACGAGGGAACCGATAGCGTCTCTATATACGGCTTCTTTTCGCCAAGGCGTTTTGCCTTCAGCCCTACACCGTCTCGAACTGTGGCGTTTTCCTCGGCGGCGACACCGAACGTGCGACGAACGCTCCCGCAGTCCGGGCACGGGTGGTACTGTCCATTGACTAAAGGTGTCGATTCAAGTGGCAAACCGCAGTCAGTACAAGTTTCGGAGTTGGGCATTTTTGGCCTTTCGAAAGTGCTACCCCGTCTAAATAACACGGGAGCAATAAATACATTAGCTCGCATTATAACGGCAGCAAACCTTCATGAATAAAAGACAAAATTTTAGTGCCAACTAAGTAATACTGCACTTTTGTCTCATTTTGAGGCCATGTCTCTAATTCAGGTCAAACATATCGCTAGGAAAATGCTGGAAAGCCAAAGATAATTAATAAATGCTTCTTATAGGGGATGTTATGCGCAAAGTTATTTTGATAATGCTACTGGCTGTCACAAGTCATAGTGCGATGGCTGAGTGGATTGGGCTTGGCAGTCGTGATAACTATACCGTTTATGCCGATCCCGCCACAATTCAGAAGACCGACAATGGCTTAACAATGTGGTGGCTGATCGACTTTAAAACCTCTGCCTCAGGAGACTCCGAGCCGCACATGTCGATGAAGACATTGTCCGAATTTGATTGCAAGGAGGAGCGATTGAGAACCCTTTCTTCCTCTTGGCACTCGGAACATATGGCCGAAGGCAAGGTGGTCAGCAGCAACTCCGATATTGATATTTGGGTGTCTGGCGGGACCAGCCCCGTAAACAAAGTGCTGTGGGAATTTGCTTGCAGGAAAAATTAATGGCTTGTGATTTTCTCACTCGCCATCGCAGTGTTACGAGAAAAGAACAGGCAAGAGTAAAACTAGTTGAAATTGACGCACCAGAGACAGCGCTATCCTTTGGCAATCGAATCTGAATATTCACGGCCTAACTAACAGGTTGCCTCAGTTCGACAACCGCCCCCTTCAGGACTTTTACCGCCGACCACAGCAATAGCAGTGCGAGCGCCCCACCAACCAAAATGTCCGGCCATCCGGAGTTGAATACCAAGACGCCGCCTGCCGCAACGAAAACCGCGATATTGGCGGCGATGTCATTGCGCGAGCATTCCCAGACGGAACTCATGTTGATGTCTTCCTCGCGGTGCTTCCAGAGCAGTGCGAGGCAAGTGCCGTTTGCCAATAGCGCCAGCAGGCTCACAATGCCCATCGCTTCATAGGCCGGGATGACCGGAACGGCGATCCGGTAAACCACCTGACAGAGAACGAAGATACCGGCGGTGAATATCAGCACACCCTTGAACAAGGCGACCCTGGCTTTCGAGCGCGGGCCGCGATAGACAGCATACAGGCTGAAGCCGTAGGTCAAGGCATCGCCGAGATTATCGAGGGAATCGGACAGCAGCGCGGTCGATCCCGCCATCAGTCCAGCGGCCAATTCGACCACGAACATCACCGCATTGATCCCGAGCACGACCTTGAGGGTTGCACTTTGCCGGTCTCTCAGCGCATCAAGCGCACAGGCTTTATCCTCGCAACAATCTGACATGCTGGTGTGTATGAAAGAGTAATGGTGAGCTGCAATGGTGACAGAAAATGACGGCCTTAACTATCATGCAATTCAGCCTTTGATTCGCGAATGTGCAACATCACCTGACAACCGGAGAATGCCACTAACAGCAGTTGACATCCACAACCCAAGCTCCTACGATATCATTTCTCGATGGTTCATCAACCCCATCCACAACGTCAGCAGGAGGATCACATCATGCTCGACATCAACAAAGCCATCAATAATGCCCGTCTTTCAGAATCGGACCCGGAAGGTCACATGTTCGGTCTGGACCGCTGGTCGCCGCTGGTGGCACAGCGCCTCGCGGAAGCGGAGGGCATCGATCTCACCGAAGAACACTGGGAAATCATCATCTGCCTGAGAGAACGCTACCGCCACCACGGCATGGCCGGCAGCGCCCGTGTATTGCTGCGCGAACTGGAAGAAAGGTTTTGCGAAGGTCACGGGCGCAAAAGACTCTATGAACTGTTTCCCGGCGGGCCGGTCAGCCAGGCCAGCCGTATCGCCGGACTACCGCTGCCGCCCTATTCCAGCGATCGCTCCTTCGGCAGCGTGGAGTAACACACGGGCTTTCTCCGCCAGCAAAAACGCCGCCTGAAACTGGGCTTCAGGCTTTGATAGGCTCGCATCAGCGGAACAGAATCCGGGAAGCGCCTGGTCATTTCTTAAATGCTCAAGCAATCCCGGCATGATTCATTTTTCCGGCTTCTATGTAGGCCTTCATCTGAGCCAGGGTCTGCGCGATGACCTTGCCGAATTGCCGTTTCATCACCAACGCATCCATGATCCTGCCCACGATACCCATGCCGGGTGCGTATTCGGTGTCGGAAACCAGCAGCACACTATCGCCTTGCGGCTGGATCCTTGTCGTCCAGCGCATGAACGACAGTGGCCACTGATGCTCATAGAGATCAAAGCTGATGGACTGCAGCGGCATCATCGCAGTGATGCGCTCCCTGGCAAACTTGCCATCCTTGAACACGCAATGCCGGGCTGCGCCGACTCCGCTTTTGTTTGGGGAAATGGTCTGCACCGTCTGAACCAGCGGATTGTAGAACTTTACCGACTCCAGATCGCTGATCACCTGCCAGACTCTGTCCATTGATGCATTGATGATGATTTCGTGATGTAGTGCAGACATGCCGATACTCCTTTTGGTAACCGAACAACCCCGCAGCAAGCTGCGAGGTATTGTGTAGGGTGGATAAAACGCCGAAGGCGTGTATCCACCACCTGTTTCGGTGGATTCGCGCTGCGCGCTTAATCCACCCTACGAAAAACGCTACGCCGCAAGCGGCGGGGAATTCAACCCGAAGAGATTAAATCGGGCGTTGTGTCCTGATTACGGATACCGCGCGGCCATACTACGGCCGATCCGTCAGTTTCTCCACCACCAGCGCAATGACCACGCCTTCAATCAGCGAACCGATCAGCAGTATCGCGAGTTCGACCAGCGCAAGCGCGACTGGCTCATGCAGCAGGGTGATATAGATGAACCATTCCTGGAACAGCCAGTAAGTCGCCCAGATAACCAGCCCCCAGAACAATCCTTTCCGGAACGTTGATTGTCCGGGTATGCACGACCTGAAGAGATGGAAGAATAGGCCATGCAATCCGCTCAGAACGACCAGCCCAACTACGGACACCGCAATGTCGCGCTGCGGGGTGATCGCCAGAAACAGCCGGCTCTGCCACGCGGGGTCATACAAGACGTTTTTTATCCACGGGCTGGAAAATATCGCACCCAGAAACGCATTTCCTGCGAAACCACCCAGCCATCCTGCTACTATTACCTGCGTTACACGTTTCATGATTTTTCCTTGTCTATGATTTATTCAGCCGGCACCACTATGACGTTTGAGGGGGCAGAAACGGATGGATGCAGATAAATTTGCGGCGGAATTCGAGGCGGTGCGCAAAGAACTGACCGGCTACCTGAGCCGTCTGGTGGTACGCCCGCAGCTCGCGGAAGATCTGGTCCAGACGACCTTCCTGCGCTCGCTCGAGGCGCTTGGAAATGCGCCGCATGACATCGCCAATTCGCGCGCATGGTTCTTCCGGGTAGCCACCAACCTGGCATTCGACGAACTGCGCCGCCATTCGACCTGGCGCGAGAACATGCTGCCGGACTTGCGCGAACTGGCGGAGAACGATCCCGGATTCGTGGCGCGTTCGGTTGCTCTGACGGGCACGCCCGAAACCAAAGTGATTGCAAAAGAACATCTGGTGGTCTGCTTCGCGTGCGTATTGCGCAATCTTCCCGAAAGGAAGGCGGCGACCTTCCTGCTGAAAGAAGTCCACGGATTCACGCTAGACGAAACGGCCGACTTGCTGAACGCCACGACGAGCCAAGCAAAAAACTGGCTGCAAGAGGCGCGCTCCCATATGGATACGCGCTACAGCAACACATGCGCACTGCTGAACAAACAGGGAGTCTGCCACCAGTGCGTCGAGCTCGATGAATTCTTCGGTGGCAATCGAGGAAATCCTCTGGGCAATACCAAGGGGGATATTGAAGCTCGAACGCAGATACTGAGGGATATGCGGGACAAGCAGTACGGCACTTGGCACAAATTATTGTTCGAGTTGCTGGACGACCTGGTTTAGCCGAAAATCGGCAACTTGGGATAGCGCCACGCCGTTTTATCCGCAAGGCAGTTGGACTCCGTCCCGCTGCCAAACAATTTGAACGACAAATCGAACAGGAGCTGGCCATGCCGAAAGCAAATCGCGGGGGATGGAAAACGTGCAGCCGCGGACACAAATATCGCGGAACAGACCCTTGTCCGGTTTGCTGGCCAGGTGGTGCAAAACAGAAAGCCCGCAAAAGTTGAATGCAGAGCCCGGGTAAATATGCCCTGCCCCGATAGCCGGATCCGCACAGAAGGCAGATGCAATGACCAGGAAAGTTATCATGAAACTTCTAATTCCATTGCTGACAACATTCCTGCTCGCCGCCTGCGTATCGTATAGCGGAAGCGGCCTCAAGCCCGGCGATTCACGGCTGGAGGATGTGCTGCACATCATGGGCACCCCGGCGATGCAGTGGCAGGAGCCGGACGGCTCCCGGCAGCTCGCCTACCCTCGCGGCATACACACGTTCATGGTGGATATCGGAACGGACGACAGGATGCAAAGAATCGAAAATATTATGAGCATGAAAACCTTTGCGCGCATACAACCCGGCATGACCAAGAGCCAGGTGCTGCGCATCCTGGGACCATCGGATCCCTCGGGAACCGCCTACTTCAAGGCGCGCGATGAACTGGTCTGGGAATGGCGCTACTGCGACGACTGGAATGAACTAGCCCGCTTCGACGTGCTGTTCGATGCCAGCAAGGAAATGGTGCGCGCCACCCTGAGCCAGACCGATGCCCTGAGAGGACTTTGCGGTTGGGAAGGACGCTGCACATGCGCGCACGCCAAATGATTTCTATGCCATCCAAAGTGACTGGGCGCAGCGTCTCGAATGGCCGTTTGCGGACAAATTGCAGAACCTTGCGGCCTTCTGCCAACAACCCGAGCCGGAATGCCAATCTGCTCCGAAACGGCCACTCAAGTTTTTGGCTCATAAAACCGAATCTGATTGCCCCCTGCCTCTTTGGCTTGGTACATCGCGATATCAGCCCAATTGATAATCTCTTCCGTGCTGGCCTCGTGTTTGATGAACAGCACCACACCGATACTCGTTGTGCATTGGTGCTCAATCAGGGCTTCCTCTTTTCCCTCGTGCCGGATTTTAAGAACATATGGCTGGGCCAGAGCAATGCCTATTTTCCTGGCAACTATCCCCGCCTGCTCGGCAGACTTGGCCTTATCCACATCCAGCTCTCTTAGCGCTACCACAAACTCATCTCCGCCAAAACGTGCCACCGTGTCAATCTCACGCACACAACCGCTGATGCGGTGTGCCACCTCTATCAAAAGCAAATCGCCCGTCTCATGCCCGTGCGTGTCATTGAGCGGTTTGAAATTATCCATATCCATAAAGATCAGCGCACCGTAAAGATTGCTGCGCTTGCTGGCGACCATGGCTTGTTCCAGCCGTTCGATCAACAACCGGCGATTGGGCAGTTGCGTCAATGTGTCATAGAAAGCCAGTTTGTGAATTTTCTCCTCTGCAAGTTTGCGCTCGGTAATGTCACGCGACACCACAATGAATCTGGCTTCGTGCGCGACGACGGATGGCTGCTTGGCAACCGACAATTCAAACCAGCTATCCCCTCTTGGCGAGGAGAGTTTGACTTGCCGTCCGAATGACTGGTTATTCATATCGGCTTCTGCAATCGCGGCAAGCACTTCCCTGGCCGCGGAGGAAGGAAGCATTTCTTCGACGGTGCGCCCGAGCAGCATATTCTCGGAGGCAGCCAGTAAATCGCCCCGATTTCCCCAGACGTTCAGATAGCGTCCGTTGCGGTCAACTTCAAACAACAAATCGGGCACGGCCTCCAGTACGGCCTCGAAACGCAGATTGCTGATTCTCAGTTGCTCTTCAGTCTGTTTGCGCTCGGTAATATTGCTCATCACGATGCGCACAACGGGTGTACCGTCCGTTTTGGCTACCCGCAAACAATCCAGCTGGGCGTGAAAACGTGAACCGTCGTCGCGCTGGAGAACCAGTTCACAACTCCGTTTACTGTCGCTTTTTTGCACAGCCAGAAAATGGCGATGCCAACGGTCGCAATCCTCCGCGGCAACGAAGGGTGCAAAACCGCGGTGCGGCAGTTTGTTGCGCCCCACTCCGAGCAGCATGGCGCCGGTGAGGTTGATTTCGTCGATCATGGCCTCGTGGCTGAGGGTGAGATAGCCGACAGCTGCAAAGTCGTAGAAATCCACGTAGCGGTTACGAGAATTCTCCAGCTCAATCTGGGACTGCCGCAATGCCTCGTTCAGGATCTCCAGTTCGATCTGATGCACCCGCAGCTCGTGCAGGAGTCTTTCGGCAGGGCGCGGCATCTGTTGCGAATCCGCCGAGTATGGAAGTTTTGCCTCGGCGGCTTTCCGCAGCTTGTCCTGCTCAATTGTCTTCTTGCTCAAGACACCCCCTTCATGGTTACGCAGCTTTCAGGCCAGGTGACGGGCTATGCCCGCAAGCTTCAAGAACGGCATTACGTTCAACGGTTGTTATTTTATGCTTACAGCATTGCCATTTCTACACATGTTTAAGGTAGTGTTGAACACGTGTTTCATGGTAAAACAATCTTCTCATGAGTTTTCCAGGCGGGTGACTTTTTCTTTTTGGCCGCGCTGACTCGCGCCTGCTATTCCAAACGTTTGCCACATGGGCAATGAAGGAGGAACCATGACCAACCGGAATCCATTTATCTGGCACGAGCTGGTCACCCCGGACCAGAAAAAAAGCGGGGCATTCTTCAGCCAGCTTTTTGGCTGGACATGCAAGGAGACCGATGCAGGGCCGTACGGCACCTATACCCTGTTTCAGAAAGACGGTCAGGATATTGCCGGAATGATGAACCCGACCCCTGATACGCCGACCAAAGGGGCGTTCTGGCACTCGTATATCGCGGTAAAGGATGTCGATGCATGCGCCAGACTGGCTCCTGCGCTCGGCGGTAGCGTCGTGGTTCCGCCGCAAGATGTACCGGATGTCGGACGGATCTGCATCGTGGCAGATCCCACCGGCGCTTTTGCACACTTGATGCAGCCGCTAGAGCCGCCAAAGTAATGGGGACGATGCTTTATTCATCGGCATCATCATTCCCCCAAAATCAATTCGACTCAGGTACCTTTGGTTCTGGTGGCGCATTTTTCGGGAGCCGGTCACGCCGGACAAATGCTGGCAGGTGGATCAGATACGCGACGGCGACAACACTTTCCGGTCAGAGCAGATCAATTTCAGCATCCAAGGACATGACCGTGGTTTCGAATTCGCCCATGATCTTTCGCCAATCGTTTCCGCGGTGGCTTTCGAGATAATCGAGGAACGAGGAATCCGGATCGTTCAGGAGAATGGCAAAAGCGTACCCATCGACGTTATCCCTAAGTTTCATCATCACATCGTATTTGGTGCCGCTCGCCAAGGCATCTTCAATCACGACAGGAGCCGGATCGAAGAACACTCTTGGAACCTCATTGCGAAGTCCTACGGTAAAGTCCGATTGGATGGCTGATCGCGCTTCGGCAAAGCTTCGAAAATCCGAGAAGTACCCAAACGGGCGGGTCTCGAAATACTGGTGTACCGGGGGCATTTCCTCTTGATCCGCCGCAGCCTCGAATGCTGCATCAACTTCCGTTCGATCGCCCTTTCTTAGACGTATCCGGATTATCAGAGCCTCCGATATGCCGGCAAATCCTTTAGCCCGGAAATGCCGGACGATGCGTTCGGCAGCCCCATCAGCCGCAAGAGTGGAAGTGCTTTTCATTGGTACCTGCTTTCTAAAAGGCGTGTAGTTTACATAAACTGGCCAGGAAGCGCATCAAGACCAGAGAGCGCCAGGGCAGGCGGCAAATATCCGCTCTAAATATCCAATCTGGAATTTTCACATTCCCCGATTTCATTTTTGGCGCTCGCCTGGGCGCCCTTGACGTTTTTCATGCAATTGACCGGGGTGTGATAGGTAGGGATAATCCTGAATAATAACTAGAGTTGCCGTCCCCGATTGATCCAGTGGTGAAAAGCGTAATCGATACTATCCAGCCTTATATAACCCATCCACTAACACTGCTTTTCATATTTATCGCAGCCACCATTATAGTTATCTGGCGTCTGCATGCAATGGAGGGCAAGGGTTTTGAAGGGACAGTGCTCGGCACGCTCATCATGCCTTACTGTTCGGGATTCGCAAATCTTGTTTTTGCCTATGTCATGAGCAAGTCAGCCAGCAATGGCGGATTGGTAATTGAAAACACTCTCGTCAACAATGCCACCAACCTGACGTTGATACTCGGGCTTACTGCGATTCTTGGCTCCACAACGTTCATCCAGAATGGAAACTCCAGGCCAAAAACAAAAAAGCACGCTGAGTTCTTCCGGATCAATCGGCTTAATCTGCTGTTCACCCTGATCGCATTATTCCTGTTTACCGGAACGCTCTGGGCCTTGGCAAAGGATCGGGTACTCGATTTCTATGATGGCATGGTGTTGATCGGACTGTTCCTGTTTTGGCAGATACTGCACGTATTTGAAATATTGAAGGACAATATCAGGAAAGATAAAACCATTCATTGGTCGATAGCAATCGACCTGGCGATTATCGCTGCCAGCGCCTATTGCATCTATTTCGCCGTGGATCATCTGGTCGAGTGGGTAACGAAAGCGGAACATCAGTTTTTCAGTTTCGCAAAACTTGGCTGGTTCAGCGGCGCGCTGATGGTTTTGCCCAATGTCATCCTTGCCCTGTATTACTCTCATATCGGCAGACAGGATATTGTTCTGAGCTCCCAGGTCGGCGATGCTCATATCTGCATTCCGATGAGTATCGGCCTGTTTTCGGTTTTCAATACGATCCGGGTTCCCGATTTTTTTCAAACGGGTATCTATGTCATCCTGGGTGCCGGAATGATTCATTTCCTGTCTATTGCCTTGCTTGGACGAGTTCCCCGATTTGCAGGCTTGGGCCTTATCGGCGGATATGCATTTTTCTTGTACAAAGGACTCATTCAGTAGGCCGGAATGTTGTCGCTATTGCCGGCCCATTTTGTCGCTTTTGGCCAGGTATTGGACAACGTCTATGGTTGTCCAAAAATATAATCGAAGCTAACACCTTTAGCTGCAACAACAGATGAACATCGGCAAGCACATGGCTGAGTGGCGCGGAGCGAAATTCAGTTAGCCAAAGTGTGGGCCCCGTCCCTGTGGTCTAGCTTGTTAAACTCGGAGCAATCGCTCGGACTCCGCTTTGATTCCAAGGACGATGCTTTCCGCTTTGCCCAAGAATGCGTTAAGAACTTCAATCGCTGGTTGTCCGCCAACAACATCAGCCGAGCCAATGACTACTTCAAGGGTAAGATTACCCTTGAATTCCGCCTTGCCTCCATCGCCGAGTCTCGCAATTTCTAGCTCATTTTTTCTGTCATTCCACCGAGTGAAATTGAGTTTGCAAAGTCCTGTTGAATTAATATTGTCGGCATGAAAAGTGTTTTTAGTAGAAATTGCAAAGATTCTCTCATGTTTGTTCTTCCCCGCGATTCGATTGAGAGCCCAAAGAAGATCATCACCACCTAAATAGGGTTTAAATTTCTGGATAAAATCCACCAAATCAGGTCTGACCTTTCTACATTTATCTTTGAGTTTTACACGAAAATCGGCAGGGTCTTTAGCGAATGGGAAATAGGTATTCTTAGCATTCGGAGCGCCGAGCATGATAGCCCCATCGCACACTGCCTGATCAAGGGCATGTCTCAGGTCGTTAATAATGGAAGACCCCAAGACTCGAATCTGACCGGGGAATCTGTCATTCAGACGAATCTTTAAAATGCCTTCATCGGCCTTCGAATCGAAGCCCAGAAAAGGAGTGTATTTGCAGTCTGTGACAAAAACTTTGCAAGCAATTTCGAGCTTGGTCAAGTTCTCTTTAGCAGAACTGATGAGAAGTAATGGACTTTCAAATGGCTCAAAGCAATCCAACATATTGTTTTTCTCTTTTACGCTTTTACGCGATCGGCCACCGATACGTCATACGCTCTCGTCTGAAGTTCTTTAGTGAAACATCCGCGCGGCCAGAATCAGCAACCAAAGGCACCGGGGTCGGTTTCTTTTTAATCGACATCATTCATTTGATACATACCCCGCAATCTATCACCAAATCCCCACTCCCGACAGGGAAGTCTCTTGACAGCCAACCGTTGTCCGTTGTATTTTACCATTCGGTTAACTAACAAACAGGTTTCAAACGATGCCCTCCGACCACCTCAGCTCCACCTTCGCCGCACTTGCCGACCCGACCCGCCGCGCGATCCTGGCGCGTCTCGCCTCGGGCGAGACCTCGGTCACGGAGCTCGCCGCGCCATTCGAGATGACCGCTCCCGCTGTGACCAAGCACCTCAAGGTGCTGGAGCGCGCCGGGCTGATCACGCGCAGCCGCCAGGCGCAGTGGCGTCCCTGCCAGCTCAATGCGGCGCCGCTGCACCAGGCCGCCGATTTTATCGAGCAGTACCGCCAGTTCTGGGAGCAGAGTTTCGACCGGCTGGATGCCTATCTGAAAACCATGCAAGTCCCGCCAACACCGCAAAAGAAGGAGAAGAAAAATGGACGCAAGAACAAAAAATGATGCAACCAGCACCGCCGACCGCGAGATGGTCATCACGCGCATCGTCGATGCGCCGCGCGAGCTGGTGTGGGAAGCAATGACCAACCCGAAGCACGTGGTGAACTGGTGGGGTCCGAACGGCTTTACCAATACTTTGGAAAAAATGGATTTCCGCGTGGGCGGCGTGTGGAAGCACGTGATGCACGGCCCCGATGGCAAGGACTATCCCAACTTCAGCACCTTCACCGCCATCGTCAAACCGGAGCGCATCGAGTTTTCGCATGGCGGCACCAGCAAGGGTGACCCCGCCGTGCAATTCGAGGCGACCTGGACTTTCGAGGCGCTGAGCAACCAGACCAGAGTGACCATACGAGCAGTCTTCCCGACAGTCGAGGCGCGTGACATCACGGTTAAAGTCTATAACGCGATAGAGGGCGGACAGCAGACACTGGCGCGGCTTGCGGAATACCTGCCCACAATTTCTGCCGGCAAAGACGCAATGTCTGCCGGCAAATCCGATCTCGTCATCACCCGCATCTTCGATGCGCCGCGCGAACTGGTATGGAAGGCGTGGACGGAGCCCGGGCAGCTGATGCGCTGGTGGGCGCCGAAGGGGTGCACCACACCCTTCTGCAAAGAAGACCTGCGCATTGGGGGCAAGTTTCACTACTGCATGCGGTTGCCCGAAGGCCGCGACATCTGGGGCATGGGCATCTATCGCGAGATCGTGGCGCCTGCGCTCATCGTCTATACCGACAGCTTTGCGGATGCACAAGGCAACCCGGTCCCTCCCGCGCACTACGGCATGAGCGCCAGCCACCCGGCCGAAACCCTTGTGACCGTGAGCTTCGAAGAACATGAAGGCAAGACCAGGCTCACGCTGCGGCACGCCATCCCGGTGTCGGTCGAAGAGCGCGAAGGGACCGAGCAAGGCTGGGGCGAGATGCTGGACCGGCTCGCCGAAATCTTGCGATAGCAACCCGGTCTCCGACATGACTAGTGAAACCACCCAAACACGCAACACTATCGGCAACGACAAGCGCTGGCTCGCGCTCTATGTCCTTTGCGCCGGGGTGCTGATGATCGTCCTCGACACGACGATCGTGAATGTCGCCCTGCCCTCGATCCGCATCGATCTCGGCTTCACCGAGACCTCGCTGGTGTGGGTGGTCAATGCGTATATGCTCACGTTCGGCGGCTTCCTGCTGCTCGGCGGGCGCCTCAGCGACCTGTACGGACACCGTCGGCTGTTCCTGTTGGGCCTGTCCCTGTTTACGCTCGCATCGGTGACCTGCGGACTGGCGTACACACAAACGCTGCTCGTGACTGCAAGAGCGGTACAGGGGTTGGGTGGTGCCGTCGTCTCGGCGGTCGCGCTGTCGCTGATCATGAACCTGTTCACCGCGCCGGACGAATGGGCCAAGGCGATGGGCGTGTACGGCTTCGTGTGCGCCGGCGGAGGAAGCATCGGCGTGCTGCTCGGCGGCCTGCTGACGAGTGCATTTAGCTGGCACTGGATCTTCCTCGTCAACCTCCCGATCGGCGTCATTGTCTACGCGCTCTGCCACACCCTGCTGCCGGATGACCGCGGTCAGCCGGGTGCCGGGCGTCTCGACATCGCCGGCGCGGTGACAGTGACCAGCTCGCTGATGCTGGCCGTCTACGCGATCGTGAACGGCAACGAGACCGGCTGGTCATCCGCGCAGACGATAGCCCGACTCGCCGTTGCGGCATTGCTGCTCGCGCTGTTCCTCGGCATCGAAGCGCGGGTGCGCTCGCCGCTGATGCCGCTCGGTCTGTTCCGCTTGCGCAGCGTTGCGGTTGCCAATATCGTCGGCGTGCTGTGGGCCGCTGCGATGTTCGCGTGGTTCTTCATCTCCGCGCTCTACATGCAGCTCGTGCTTGACTACAGCGCGCTGCAGGTCGGTCTCGCCTTCCTGCCGGCCAACCTGATCATGGCCGCGTTCTCGCTCGGCCTCTCCGCCAGGATCGTGATGCGTTTCGGCATCCGGCTGCCGCTCGCAGCGGGGCTGTTGCTCGCGGCGTCCGGGCTCGCGCTGTTCGCGCTCTCGCCGGTCGGCGGTAACTTCATGGTGCACGTGTTGCCCGGCATGATCCTGCTCGGCCTGGGCTGCGGCCTGGCATTGAATCCGGTGCTGCTCGCCGCAATGAGCGACGTAGACGCCAACGACTCCGGCCTTGCTTCGGGTATCGTCAATACCTCGTTCATGATGGGTGGAGCGCTCGGGCTCGCGGTGCTCGCCAGCCTTGCCGCCGCCCGCACGGAAAACCTGCTCGGTGCCGGAACGGTCTCGCCCGCCGCGCTCACCGGCGGCTACCATGCTGCCTTCGCCGCAGGCGCAGTGTTCGCGGCCTCGGCAGCCCTGCTCGGCGCCGTGCTGCTGCGCGCCGGATCGCAGGCGGACGAGCGTACAGGCGAAGCAGCAATCACCCACTGACACAACACCAGGAGAACCCTCATGTTCAAGATCATCGCCATCGTAGTCGTGGTACTAATCGCCACCATTCTTATCTACGCCGCAACCAGACCGGACGCTTTTCACGTCGAGCGTTCGACCAACATCAAGGCTGCGCCGGAAAAGATCTTTGCGCTCATCAACGACTTTCACCAATGGGATGCGTGGACACCCTACAACAAGGATCCCGCGATGAAAAAGACGTTCAGCGGCAATGCCAGCGGCGTAGGCGCGGTGTCCGCATGGGAAGGCAATAGCGATGTCGGACAGGGCAGCATCGCCATCACTGAAACATCGCCGCCCGCAAAGATTGTTCTCGACCTGCACATGATCAAACCGTTCGAGGCACGCAACGTCGTTGTATTCACGTTGAATGCGGCAGGCGGCTCCACGACTGTCACGTGGGGCATGGATGGCAAGCAAAACTTCATTGTGAAAATCATGGGGCTGTTCTTCAGTATGGACAACATGGTTGGCAAAGATTTTGAAGTCGGGCTTGCCAGACTGAAATCGGTTGCAGAAAAATAATCGCAGCTATTCGTCATCAACAACAAACAGGTGAACAACATGGCCGCCCCCGCTACTCCCAGAAACCTGTTGCGCAGCACAGGTGCAATACTCCTGGCCTTCATTGCGGTGTTTGTGCTGTCGCTGGCTACCGATCAAGTGTTCCATCTGTTGGAAGCCTATCCGCCTTGGGGACAGCCGATGTTCGACACCGCACCGGTCGCACTGGCACTTTCCTATCGCCTCGTTTACGGCGTGCTGGGCGGCTACCTGGCCGCACGCTTTGCCCCGCGTAATCCAATGCGACATGCACTGGTGCTGGGCGGCATCGGCACGCTGTTGAGCAGCGCGGGTGCGGTGGCGATGTGGGACTACGGTCCGCACTGGTATTCGGTCGGGCTTGCGCTCACCGCCCTGCCCTGTTCATGGCTGGGCGCAGTGCTTTATTTGAAGCGGCGCGGCGAAAAGTAACCAGACCATCTACTGCACCAGGAGAAACATCATGTACAGGATCACACCTTTCTCGGGAGCATCACCATGTCCATTCAACTCGACCACACCATAGTGCCATCGCACAGCAAGATCGCTTCGGCGAAACTCCTGGCGGAGCTGCTTGGCGTTCCATGGGCAGAGACAGGCGCGGGGCCGTTTGCGCCTGTCTATGTCAATGATGGCTTGACGCTCGACTTTATAGAAACGGATGAAGACTTCCCTGTCTATCACTTCTGCTTCCGCGTCAGCCGGGAAGAATTCAATGCCATTCTGAGGCGCATCGAAGCGGCCGGGATCAAGTATCGCAGCACGGTGCGCGGTCCTGCGGATATGCGGGTAGATACGCAATACGGGAACGTCTACTGGAACGAGCCGGACGGACATCAGTGGGAAATGTTGACCGTGAGTTATGCAAGGCAAGGAAGTCATTTCACTGTTTAACGCAAAGGAGGAACCCAAAATGGCTCAAGTCAGCACTTATCTCAATTTCCCCCGCTCTACCGAAGCGGCGTTCAACTTTTATAAGTCGGTTTTCAAAACCGAATTTTCCACGCCTATCGGCCGCTTCAAGGACATCCCCGCCCAACCGGGCCAGCCCGCGCTGAGCGATGCCGACAGGAATCTGGTCATGCACGTTGCCCTGCCGATTCTGGGCGGACATGTGCTGATGGGCACGGATGCGCCGGAATCCATGGGCTTTACCGTCAAGCAGGGCAACAATATGTACATCAACCTGGAACCCGACACACGCACCGAGACCGATCGGCTGTTCAAGGCGCTGGCCGCCAACGGCAAAGTGGAAATGCCCTTGCAGGACATGTTCTGGGGCGGGTATTTTGGCAGTCTGACCGATCAGTTTGGCGTGAACTGGATGTTCAATTGCACCAGCAAAACCTGATCGCGCATTCCAGCATTCACTTTAATCAAAGGACAACGACCATGAACGCACCATTCAACCCTAAACTTGACCTCACCTTCGAGCGCATCGTCGATGTGCCGAGAGAACTGGTCTGGAAAGCCTGGACACAACCCGAGCATCTCATGCCGTGGTTTTGCCCGCTGCCCTGGAAGACCATAGATTGCGAAATCGACCTGCGCCCCGGCGGCATGTTCCGCACCGTGATGCAGTCTCCCGAAGGAAAGGAATTTCCCAATATTGGCTGTTACCTTGAAATCATCGAAAACGAAAAACTGGTGTGGACCAACGCGCTGTTGCCAGGCTTCAGACCTGCCTTGTCACCCAGCGCTTGTGGCGATGAACAAGTCAAATTTAATTTCACCGCAACTATTGCCTTGGCGGCGCACGGCAAGGGCACCAAATACATCGCAACGGTAATCCATGCCGACGAAGCAGGCTGCCAGCAACACGCAGCGATGGGCTTCCGCGAAGGCTGGGGAACCGCACTCGACCAACTGGTTGCGTATGCCAAGAAGATGTAATCGGATGCACATTGAGCGCAGAGACAGCGCATGCATGCGATCCTGAAAATGCTGGAAGGCGGCGACCGGCGTTCCATCGGCAGATCGAACGAGGTGGCGGCACTGGTGCTGGAAAAACCTGAATTGTTCGATGTGCTGGTCTCGGGCATGGCACTCGACGATCCGCTGGTGCGCATGCGTTGTGCCGATGCCGCAGAAAAGGTCACCATGATGCATCCCGAATATCTGCGGCCTTACAAACGCGTTCTGATCGAAAACTTGAGCCGGACAGAACAGCAGGAAGTGCGCTGGCACGTCGCTGCGATGCTGGCGCGCTTGCCGCTTACGGCAAAAGAACAAGATCGAGTCATCAACATCTTGCTGTCCTACACCAACGACCGCAGCAGCATCGTCAAGACCCTCGCGATGCAGGCACTCGCCGACCTTGCCCTACGCGATGAAAAATTGAGGCCGCTGGTCCGGTGGCATATCGAAGAACTCAGTGCCATCGGAACCGCTGCGATGCGTGCGCGGGGCAAGCATCTGCTGACGGAACTCAGCCGGGGCGAGGGCAAACGAAAAGGAACGTGAGTATGCGCCCAGCCACAACAGGACAGCCGGCCAGGCTGGAAGATATACCCAACATCGGCAAATCGATCGCGTCCGACCTGCGCGCCATCGGGATAATGACTCCGCAGCAACTGGCCAAGCTGGAACCGCTGGCGGCCTATTTTGCATTGGCGGATCGCATGGGTCATCGCCATGATCCCTGCGTGCTGTACACGCTTATGGCGGCGCAGCATTTTATCGCAAGCGGGGAATCGATCCCCTGGTGGAAGTTCACCGAACAAGGGAAAAAGCTGCTTGCTGCCCGTCCCGATTCCTGAATCATCGAACTAAGGAACCGATTAAGTCCTCCATGAGCCGCGTTGCCCCGGAAGGAGGTAAAATCCCGGTGCGTGTACAGCATCGGGACTGAACCATGAAAAAGGATTTTTGGCTGGAGCGCTGGGATCGCGGAGAAATCGGTTTTCACCAGGACGAGGTCAATCCGTATTTGATCCAATACTGGCAGCAATTGCACCTTGCCCGCGACAGCGTGGTGTTCGTGCCGCTGTGCGGCAAAAGCCGCGACATGCTGTGGCTGCGCCAGCAGGGATACCGGGTACTGGGAGTGGAACTGAGCGCCATCGCGGTGCAGGCGTTCTTCAAGGAAAACGGCTACATCCCGCAGCATGCCGGCAAAGGCAAATTCGACTGCTGCGAAGCGGATGGCATCCGCATCCTGTGCGGCGATTTTTACGATCTGCGCAAGGATGAACTGGCGAACGTGAACGCGGTGTACGACCGCGCCTCGCTGATCGCGCTGCCGCCGGAGATGCGCGAAAGTTATGCCCGCCACTTGGCGGAAATCTTGCCGCCGGCAGCGCAAATCCTGCTGGTCACTGTAGATTACCCCCAGGCGGAAATGCAGGGACCGCCGTTTTCGGTTACGCCGGACGAAGTGACAGCGCTCTACCGCGGCTACGCCGAGGTGCGCTTGCTGGCACGACTGGATGTGCTCGCCAAAAACCCGCGCTTCCGGGAGCGCGGCTTGAGCCGGTTGCAGGAATGCATCTTTCTGTTGACACTGCGCTAAGTGATCAAGAAGTTCATACTGGGTCTTTAATTTATTGACCTTATCGGCCGGATGAAATAAATTGAAGCTGGAGCATTCATCAAGACTTTGGCGAAAAACAAGCTGATGTGTTTCAAAATTTTTCGCTTTTCGGGAACATCCAGGTGACAACAATCCATCTCAACGATGCCAAGCCCACTCGATATCCGGCATCAGCATCGGCGTTTGCCGCTGCAAACTTTACCGCCTCTAATTTGCCAGGACCGGCCGCCGAGCGATGACCTTGTTCCTGACCACCCTGGCCGCGGCGCGCGAGTCCCACACCGTCACCCTGTTGCCCAGCGGCAAGATACTGGCAGCCGGTGGCTGGGGTGCGGAAGGCACGCTTGCCGGCGCAGAACTTTTCGATCCGGCTGCCGGAAACTGGAACGAGACGGACAGTCTCTCAACGGCGCGCTATTACCACACCGCCACCCTGCTGCCCGACGGCAAGGTGCTGGTGGCGGGAGGATGGAGTGCGGGCGGCGTTCTTCCCAGTGCCGAGCTGTACGATCCGGCCGCCGGCACCTGGGCAGAGAAGGCCAGCCTCTCCACGCCGCGCGGCTACCACACAGCCACCTTGCTTCCGAATGGCAAGGTGCTGGTGGCGGGAGGGATCGGCGCCGGGTTCAGCAGTCTCGCCAGTGCCGAGTTATACGACCCGGCCACCGGCACTTGGAGCGTGACTGGCAGTCTTGCCATAGGGCGCGGCTACCACACCGCCACCCTGCTCCCGGATGGCAGGGTGCTGGTCATCGGCGGAAGGGATGCCGTGGGCGGCATCAATAGCGCCGAACTGTACGATCCGGCCACCGGCACCTGGAGCACGACGGCGAATCTCAACGTGGCTCGCTACCGCCATACCGCCACCTTACTGCCCGGCGGCAAAGTGCTGGTAACCGGTGGAATCAGTGTCACTGGCGCGCTGGGCAACGTCGAGCTGTACGATCCGGCCCATGGAAACTGGAGCGCGACGGCCAGCCTCTCAACAGCACGTTACAGTCACACTGCCACCTTGCTGGCAAGCGGCAATGTGTTGGTCGCAGGGGGAAGGGATAAAGGGAATGTCAGTCTAGCCCACAACGAGCTGTACGATCCGGCCACCGGAAACTGGAGCGCGACGGCCAGTCTCGCCACGGCGCGTTACGGCCATACTGCCAGCTTGCTGTCCGACGGCAGTGTGCTGGTGGCGGGCGGGAAAGATGGGACGAATGCCAGTCTAGCCAGTGCAGAACTGTACAATCCGGCCGCTGCGGGCTGGCGCGCAACGGGCAGTCTCGCTACCGCGCGCGGTTACCACACCGCCACGCTGCTGCCCGATGGCAGGGTGCTGGTGGCAGGCGGATGGAATGACAAGTTGGGCGTTCTTGACAGCACCGAGCTGTACGATCCTGCCACCGGAAAATGGAACGCAACGCGCAGTCTCGCTACCGCGCGCGGTTACCACACCGCCACGCTGCTGCCCGATGGCAAGGTGCTGGTGACAGGCGGAAGAAATGCGGCGGGTGTGCTGGACAGCACCGAGCTGTACGATCCGGCCACCGGCTCCTGGCAAGCGGGAGTGAATCTCTCAGCAGCGCGCTACCGCCACAGCGCCACCTTGCTGCCCGACGGCAAGGTGCTGGTGGCAGGCGGAAGAAATGCGGCAGGTGCGTTAAACAGCGCTGAGCTGTTCGATCCGGCGGCCGGTACCTGGAGCGCAGCGGAATACATCTCCACTGTGCGCTACCGCCACACCACCACCCAGTTGCCGGGAGGCAAGATGCTGGTGACGGGCGGAAGAAATGCGGCGAATGTCTGTCTTGCCGACTCCGAATTGTACGATCCGACAAACCGCTGGAGTGCGACGGGCAGCCTCGCCACGGCACGCTATGGCCACGCTGCCAGCTTGCTGCCCGGAGGCAAAGTGCTGGTGACGGGCGGAAAGAATGCAGCGAATACCAGTCTCGCCAGCACCGAGCTGTACGATCCCGCCACCGGGCAATGGAGCGAGACGGACAGCCTCGCTACGGCACGCGATTATCACACCGCCAACTTGCTGCTTGATGGCAGCGTGCTGGTGACGGGCGGAAGAAATGCGGCGAATGCGGCCCTCGCCAGCGCCGAGCTTTACAGGCAAGCGGAGCCGGTTTGAGCACAGGGCCGCTCAGCCGGCGCAAACCTTGGTATGGCGGCAAGGCACAATGCCCGGCCCGCACAGGTGGTTAACCCCGTTTTTTACCGGATACACATTTTTCCGCAACATTGCGGTATCATTTGTCCGGTACCGGCGGCAGGACGGATCGAACCAACGTTAAATTTGAAAGGTGTTCATGATGGATTACAAATCTCGCAGACTCGTACTGGCTTCGATCGCGGCAGCAATCTTGTGGCTGCTGGGCGGACTGGTGTTTAACATGGCTGTCGGCATGATGTGCGTACTCATAGGCGTCTTCATTGTCGGCTGGGCAGCAGGCGACATTATGGATTCGCCATCTCCCACATCCAAACAACAGTGATAATCCGGCAGCGCATACCTACTTTAACGCCACCGCAAGGTGGCGTTCCGTTATCTACGGCGCCGATTGGTAGATTCCTTAGCCTGGTCCGATGCGACTTCTCAGGCATTCCTGTTTTGAACGCCAAGCATTAGTGCGCTTGCTCGAGAAAACTGCCCGAACTGCAAATAACGTATTATTCGAATCGGCATCCAAATTTGAGTCGAAAGCAAGCCATGAAGAATGCTCCATCAACCCCTGAAATCAACAATCTATTCACCAACGGTGACCCGACAGAAGTCTGGCTCAAGGCAAGCGGCATCATCAAGCTGATCAGCCCCGGTTTCGATTTCACCATCGCGCAAACCACCTTTGATGATGTAGTGCGCTTGTTCCGCGGCGAGTACCCCGGCTATTGCCAGATCAAAACCCTGTACCACGACCTGCACCACACCATGGACGTGTTCATGTGTGCGGTGAGACTGATGCATGGCGTGCATATTTCCGGCACCAGGTTGACCGACGTGGAGCTGAACATGATCATGATAGGCGCGCTGTTCCACGATATCGGCTATGCGCAGCGCGTCGGTTGGGAAACGGGTACCGGTGCGCAGTTCACTTTGTCCCACGTTGGCCGCGGCATAAAATTCGCGCAACGCTACATCGCCGAGCATGGCTTTCCACCAAGTCTGGCAAGCTCCCTGAAATTCATCATCCGCTGTACCGACCCTGCCGAAAACGTACCCGATATCGATTTTCCCGATGAACGCACCCACCTGCTCGGTCAAATCGTCAGCAGCGCAGATTTGACCGGACAGATGGCTGACCGTACCTACCTTGAAAAACTGCTGTTTCTGTATCTTGAATTCGAGGAAGCAAATTTCGGGAACTATGAGAGTATCCATGACATGCTGTCCAGAACGCAGGCTTTCTACGATAAAATCCGCATGAAGCTGGACAATGATCTTGGCGGCATCAACAAAAAATTAGCCTTCCACTTCAGGGATCGTTACGGCGTTGACAGGAATTATTATCTCGATGCTATCGAGAAGAACCTCGCTTACCTGGCCCAGATAACCAGGCAGAGCGAGGAAAAACATCTTGCAATGCTGAAGCGCGGCGGCATTGTGGAGCAATCCGAAAAGCTGCTTGCGCATAGAAAGCACCACTGAGCGGACTATGCGTAATGCCGTACCGGCCGGGTTGCTCCCCTGAGTTCGCCGACCCGGTTTATCTCTACGGAGATATGCACCAGTTCTTCATGGATACCCAGTTGCTCTTTGAAATATTCCGGCGTCACATCGTCAACCGTCGCGAGGCCGAGGATACAGGCATACTTGCCCTTCCCCACACGCCACACATGCAGATCGCAGATCTGCGCCCTGACCGGTGATGCGGCAATGACCTCGCGTATTTCGGCCACCACGGGAGCATTCATCTCCGCGTCCAGCAGCACGCGGCTGGTATCGCGCAACAAACCATAAGCCCATACCGAAACCAGTGCCGCGCCGACCAGACCCATTACCGGATCCAGCCACGCCGCACCCCACAGCTTTCCGCCGAACAGCGCGATGATGGCCAGTACCGATGTCGCGGCATCGGCAAGCACATGCAAATAGGCTGAGCGCAGGTTAAGGTCGTGGTGGCCGTGATGATGGTCATGGTGATCATGTCCGTGCCCGTGATCATGCCCATGATTGTGGGCATGGCCATCCTTGAGCAACCAGGCTGACACGAGGTTGACCAGCAAGCCGACCATCGCGATCGCGATCGCCTGGTTATAGTGGATAGGGCTCGGTGATATCAATCTCTCGATGGATTGATAGATCATCAGCCCGGCCACCATCACCAGAAAGACCGCGCTGGTATAGCCGCCCAGCACTTCGATCTTCCAGGTGCCGAATGAAAAGCGCGGGTCGTGAGCATATTTCCTGGCGCTGACATAAGCCAGCACGGACAGCCCCATCGCAACCGTATGCGAACTCATATGCCAGCCATCGGCCAGCAAGGCCATCGAGTTGTAATACCAGCCTCCGGCGATCTCCACTACCATCATCGTAGCGGTAAGCACGGCCACGCGCAGCGTGTTCTTTTCCGCGAGCGGGTTTCCCTCGTCGAATTGGTGGGAATGATTCAGGTCATCGGCGGTAATAATCTTGGTCATCGGAATATTCTTGAATCATTTGTATCGGGGTCACACTGGCAGAGTAACTCGCCGCGCTGTATTCAAGAGCGCAGTATAAACTCGGCCTGCCGCTTCAACATAGCAAATTATCAGGCAGCGCACCCGCAAACAAAAAGGCCAACCGCGCGGCTGGCCTTCAGTTGAATCAATCCGGGATATTCAGGCGCGCTTCTTGAATTCGTTGGTGCGGGTGTCGATTTCGATCTTGTCGCCGATCTCGATGAATGCCGCCACCGGCAACTCAAAGCCGGTATTGATCTTGGCCGGCTTCATCACCTTGCCCGAAGTATCGCCGCGGACCGCGGGTTCGGTATAAACGACTTCGCGCACGATGGTGTTGGGCAATTCGACGGAAATCGCCTTTTCGTTGTAGAACACCACTTCGCACGGCATGCCGTCCTCGATATAGTTGATCGCATCGCCCATGCTTTCGGACTCGATCTCGTACTGGTTGTATTCACCGTCCATGAACACATACATCGGGTCTGCGAAGTACGAATAGGTGCATTCCTTCCGATCCAGGATGATCTGGTCGAATTTGTCATCGGCGCTGTACACGTTTTCCTTTGCGGATTCGGTCAGCAGGTTCTTCATCTTCATCTTGACCACCGAGCCGTTACGGCCGGAACGGCTATATTCCGCCTTGAGTATCACCATCGGATCGTTGCCGACCATGATGACGTTGCCCGCGCGAAGTTCTTGTGCTGTTTTCATGATTACTGCCCTTCAATTTCGAAGGCGCGCATTCTACCGATTTCCCGTGAAAAATCCAGCAGATTCAACGCCAGGTTGTTTTCGGCCAAATGACGCGCCCAATTCTGCGTGTGACGCTCAATTTCGCCACGCGCCGCTATAAATGCAGGCCATGCCTGCCCTGCCCCGCTTTCCACGTTCCATGAACTCCACAAGCCATGAACCGCCTGGCTTGCGAAATCGCCGAGTTGTTCGCCGTACAAGGTGAGGAATGCTTCGAGCTTTTTCAAGTGCACTGCATCATGCTGCGGATAGATCTGCCAGATGAATAGCTTCCCAGCCCACTGCGCCCGCACACAGGAGTCCTCGCCACGGACGAAATTGACATCGCATGCCCACAGAAGTTCATCGTAACGTTCCTGCTCGACGAATGGCAGCACCCGCACATGCAGGCTACCTTGCACATAGTCTTTCCCCGCAACCGGAGCAGTATCGCCGAAATACAGGCCGGTCTGGGGCAGAATGCGCCCTTCCGGCACCAGGCACAGCACCGGCTGGTCGCCGGATGACCAAGCATCGAACAGCCCGGCCAGCGCGGCATTCTCATAGGCAAACAGCGAGACCTTCAATGTCCCGGCGGCCGGAACTGCCATGCCGATGGAACGCCAGAATGACTGTTGTTGTGCAGTATCGCGCAGGAATGCATCGCGACGCGCCAGCAGGTCATGTTCCAACAACAAACCCCCTGTTTGTTTGGTGAAGCCCGGGAAAAAGAAATATTTTGTCAACGGCAAAGTCGGATGCGGCGAAGGCAGCTTGTGGCAACCCTCGACCCAGCTTTCGGCAGACAGATACTCCAGATTCAACCACATAGGCTTTATTGTTCGCGCCGCCATCGCTTCGATGTAGCTCTGCGGCAACTTGCAGGCGAACGCCTCAATGACCAGTTCGCCAGGTTGCACCTCAGGGAATGACTTGCCCCAGTGCCACACTTCCATACCACGGCAATATTGCTTTTCTGCCAAGGCATTTGCTTCCGGGCACAGCCTGGCAAAGCTGTTCAAGTCGTCCACCCACAACCTGACCGAGAGCCCATGCTCACTCGCCAGTTGCCGCGCCAGCCGCCAGCACACGCCGATATCGCCGTAATTGTCGATGACGTTGCAGAAGATGTCGCATGACTCATTCCGCATGCAGCGCCTCCACCGGATCGAGACGCGCCGCGCGCATGGCTGGTGTGACGCCCGCCGCAAGTCCGATGCTGACTGCGCTCAATTCTGCGAGTAAAGCGAACAACCATGGTGTGTGCACCGGCAACGCGGGGAACAGCAGGTGCAAGCCCTGCGCGATGCCCACTCCCAATACCAGACCCGCGAAACCGCCCAACGCAGACAGCAGCATCGCCTCGCCCAAAAACAGCGTCAGCACCTGCCGCTGTTGCGCTCCAAGTGCACGCAGCAAGCCGATCTCGGAAGTGCGCTCGGTGACGGCCATGGTCATGATGGTCAGGATGCCCACCGCACCGACCAGCAGCGAGATGCCGCCCAGCGCGCCGACCGCGAAGGTGATTACGTCGAGCACCGAACTCAGCACTTCGAGCGCCTGCTCCTGCGAAATGATGGTGAAGTCTTCACTCCCGTGCTTATCCTTCAGACGCGCCGTGATCGCGCGTATCACCTCATTCACATCGGCACTGGGACGATAGCTCACTTGCATCTCTATCAGCCCCGGCCGGTTGAGCAGCTCCATCGCGCGCGCTGCCGGAATGAACACCGCATCGTCCAGATCAAGCCCCAGCACCTGACCTTTCGGCTCCATCACGCCGATCACGCGGTAGCGTTGTCCGCCGATACGCAGAAAGCTGCCGAGCGGATTCTCTCCCGCAAAAAGTTCCTGCCGCACCTTTGCGCCGAGCACAACCAGCGCACGTGCCTGCTCGTTATCCTCATCGGGCCAGAAGCTGCCGCTTTGCACCTTCATCGTGAACGCCTTGGCAAAATCGCGCCCTTCGCCAAACACCGTGGTGCGCCGCGTCTTGCCGTTGGCGCGCAGCTCGGCGTTTCCCATCAGGCTGGGATTGACGTGCTCGACATAGGGCAAATGGCGCAGCGCATCCGCATCGTCCAGCGAGAGCGGCCTGACCGAGCCGATCACGCCAATGTTGCCGCCTTGCGTCTGCGTCTTGCCCGGCTGGATAGTGATGATGTTGGTGCCGAACTGAGAGAATTCCGCCAGCACGAACTGATGCAGCCCTTCGCCTATGGAAGTCAGCAGGATCACCGCCGTGATGCCGATGGCAATGCCCAGCCCGGTGAGGAAGCTTCTCATCCGATAGGACAGGAAGCTGGAAGTGGTCAGTTTGATGAGGTCAGGGAATAGCATGCTTGTCATCTTCCCGCCAATGCCGCGACCGGATCGAGCCGCGCCGCACGGCGCGCAGGCCACACGCTGAACAGGATGCCCGTTCCCAGCGCGATGGCGCATGCCGCGATCACTGCCCACCATGGCGGGCTGACCGGCAGGGTGGGATAGACCTGCCCGATGATAAAGCTTCCCGTATAGCCCAGCAGCAAACCTGCCAGGCTGCCTATGCCGGAGAGCAACGCCGCTTCTGCAAAGAACAGGTTGCGTATCTGCACGCCCGGTGCGCCCAGCGCCTTGAGCAAGCCTATCTCCTTGACGCGCTGCGCCACGGCGATCAGCATCACATTCATGATCAGCACACCCGCCACGGCCAGGCTGATCGCGGCGATGCCGCCCACCGCCATGGTCAGCGCGGTGAGGATGCGGTCGAAGGTGGCGAGCACGGCGTCCTGCGTGATCACGGTTACATCCTTCTCGCCGTTGTGACGCTGGAACATGATCTGCTCGGCATCGTGTTTGGTCTGTTCGATGACGTCACGGTTCTTCGCTTCGATCAGAATACGGAACAGCCCCGACGTGTTGAACAATTGATGCGCGGACGCGACCGGCACGATGACGATATCATCGGTGTTGAACCCCATGGATTCCCCTTGCGATGCGAGTATCCCGATGACGCGGAAACGCCGGTCGCCGAGCCGCACCCACTCACCCACCGCCCGTTCGTTGCCGAACAACTCTTGCTTGATGTTTTTGCCCAGCACGCACACCGAAGCGCTTTCGTGTATGTCACCGGCCGGCAAAAACCTCCCCACGCCCAGGCTCATGTGCCGCACTTCCAGCAGGTCGGAGGTGGATCCGAGCACCACCACTTCGCGGTTCAGCGCATCGCGCGAGATCGTGGCGGAACCGATGGTCAAAGGTGCGATGCGTTTGACAGTTCGGCTGCGCAGGATCGCCTGCGCATCGTCCAGCGAGATCTCGCGCGGTATCTGCCCAAGCAACATGCCGGGGCCGATGCCCGCCGTTTCGGTGCGCCCGGGCAGCACGATCACCAGATTGGTACCGAGCGAGGAGAATTGGTTCACCACATAAAGGCGCGCGCCCTCGCCCAGCGCGGTGAGCACCACCACAGCCGCGACGCCGATGGACATCGCCAGCATCATCAACAGTGTGCGTGTCGGGCTGCCGCGCAAACTGCCGGAAGCGAACTGTGCGACGTCGATGAGTCTCATGCGCTTATTCCAGACTCGCTGATGATCTGGCCATCCACCATGTGTATCTGCCGTTTCGCACGACTGCCGATGGCCGGATCGTGGGTGACCACGATCAGCGCCACTTTTTGCGCGACCAATTGCTCGAGCAGATTCATCACTTCCTTGCCGGTGGTCTGATCGAGATTCCCGGTCGGCTCGTCGGCCAGCAAAACTGCGGGGTGCATGCTGGTGGCTCGCGCGATCGCCACGCGCTGGCGCTGCCCGCCGGAAAGCTGGTCGGGCCTGTGATCGGAACGATCTGTCAGGCCATAGTTCTTCAGCAATTCCGTAACACGCGCCTTGCGCTGTTCAACCGTAATACCTGCCAGCATCAGCGGCAGCTCGATGTTCATCGCCGCTGTCAGGCGCGGCACCAGATGGAACGCCTGGAATACGAAGCCGATCTTTTCACTGCGCACTTTGGCTTGCTGCTGGTCATTCAGATCAGTGACGTTGCCGCCATCCAGCCGGTAGGTGCCGGAACTCGGGCGGTCCAGCAGTCCGATCATATTGAGCAACGTGGATTTCCCGGAACCGGAGGGCCCCATGATGGAGACATAATCACCCGCCGCGATGTTCAGGTCTATATTGCGCAACGCGGCGACCTGCTGATCGCCGACTGTGAAGATACGGCTGACCTGGGCCAATTCGATCATGGTTGGAAATTACTCATTTCCCGGGATTATCGGCTTCCGGCTGCACCCGCGCTCCGGCCTTCACACCCTCCCGGTCAAGTGTCAGCACGATCTGGTCGCCCTCTTTCAATCCTGAAAGGACCTCGGTTTGATTCCAGTTAGCCAGCCCGGGCATCACCGTGCGCTCGGCGATCACGCCATTATCCTGATACAGCAGCACACGATTGCCTTCCAGCAGGGTTTGCGTGGGGATGCGCAACACGTTTGTGCGGGACGCATGCACGATCTCGACATCGGCGCTGTAACCGACCAACAAGTTCTCATCGTTAGGCGGTTCGACGAATTCCACCTCGACTTCCACGGTGCGCGCCTGTTTTTCCAGCTCCAGCACGTACGGGGCGATGCGCTTTACCTTGCCCGGAAAGGATTTGTCCTTGATCGCATCCAGCGTGATGCGTGCAATCTGCCCCACCTTGACGCTGGCCGCATCCACCTCGTCTATCGGCGCGCTGACGAACATGCAGCGGTCGTCGATCAGATCTATCGCGGGCAGTGTCGCAATGCCGGGCGGCGAAGGGGTGGCGTATTCGCCCAACTCGCCGCTGATGTCCGCCACGATACCGTCGAACGGAGCCCGCAACACCAACCGTTCCAGGCTAGCACGCGCCACTGCGATGCGTGATTTGCTTTGATCTATCTGGCTGCGTGCAGCCTCACATCCAGCGCGGCTCACCTTGGCGGTCGATAATTTTTGATCCAGGCCTTCGGGGGAAATGAATCCGCTGTCCTTCAACTGGCGCGCACGTTCAGCTTCCTTTTCAGCCAGGTCTGCCTGCAAGCATGCCTGCTGCGCCTGGGTCTGAGCCGTGCCCAGTTGTTCCTGCGCCAGACGTTCCTGCGCGCGCAGATCGTCGTTCCACAATTCCAGCAACACTTGGTCATGCTTGACGCGTTGGCCCTTCTTCACCAGCAGACGTTCGATCTGCCCGCCCGCAGGCGCGGCCAGTTTGGCGCGGCGGCAAGCCTTGACGGTACCCGCGCGGGTATTGCTCACTGTGGCTTCCACCAGACCGCGCTCGACCTTGGTCAATTGCACCGCAAGCGGGGCGGGACGAGTAAAGTACCAGGCTGCGATCGCTAGCATTGACAGCACAATGAAATAGATCAGGTACTTCCAGCGAGGATCTCTTTCACGGGGCAGGGAAAAAGTCATGCAAGTTCCTCTAAATAATGAGCCAGAGCTGCTGACTGGATGGTGCTGGAGAGAGGAATCGAACCTCCGACCTACGCGTTACGAGTGCGTTGCTCTACCAACTGAGCTACTCCAGCACGAACGCCATGGATTATAGAGGACGCGCCGCTCATATTCCATTTCCATTTCAAGAATAAAACAATTCCTTAGGTCGAGCTACGCCCGACCGCCCTTCGACAAGGCTCAGAACAGGCTTGATCCGGCGGGCATAGCCCGCCCTACAAATATGCACGTTTGCTCTGGAATTGGAACTAGTGCCAGCGGTATTCCTCTGCCGGTAACGGCTGCGGCCTGCCCTCGATCTCATTACGCAGCAATTCCGCACTGGCCAGCGACATGGTCACACCGTAGCGGAAGTGTCCGCTGTTGACATAGAGGTTGGTCAGGCGAGGGTGTCGTCCTATGGTAGGAATATTGTCCGGTGAACCGGGGCGAAAACCGGCCCATTGCATCACCGGAACGCGATCATGCCAATCCGGAAATATCTGCCGCACCCGCTGCATCAGGCTGTCGCGCGCCTCGACCGTTGCAGACTTGTCGAAGCCGACATCTTCCAGTGTGCTGCCCACCAGCACATGGCCGTCGCGTCGCGGAATGAAATACAGATTTTCCTTTAACAGAATTTGCCGGAATGGCGGTGTGTCGAACTTGAACAGCAGGATCTGTCCCCTTATCGGGCGGATGTCGATATCGAGCGCATGCTCGCCCAGCAAGGCCTTGCTCCACGCCCCCGCCGCGACGATATAGGCATCCGCGCCCAGCTTGCCTTGCGTGGTTTGCAATCCGCTTATCCGGTCGCCAGCCAGCTCGAACTTTTGCATCTCATGATGCTCCAGGATCATGCCGCCGAGCAGGCGCACATGTTCACTCAGCGCTTGCAGCAGGCGCGGATTGCGCACTTGCGCGATATCCGGCAGCAGCAATCCCCTGCCCTGGTATTTCCGGCCATGCTGAGCAGGCAAGTGATCGGCAAGGTCCACCTGCCGCAAAGCAAACTGATGTTGCGCACACCATTGTTCGGCAAGCTCTTGCTGGAAAGGCGGCAACAGCAACATGCCGCAGCGCTGATATTCCGGATCGATGCCGGTGGCAGCCTGTAGCATGGCAGCCGACTCGCTGAACATGCCCATGCTGTGCAAAGCCAGCCGCGTGACTGCTTCCCGATAATCCCATGGACATAATGGCGAAAGGATACCGCCGCCCGCCCAGGATGCCTCCTGTCCGACTGTGCCGCGCTCGATCAATGTAACGCGATAGCCCGATAACAGCAGGGATTGCGCGCTGGCCAGACCGATCACGCCGCCGCCTATGATCAGGAAATCGGCTTTCACGTATCAACCACTCTTCGGTAAATGATTCAGCGCTGCTCCACGATCGGAATGAGCGTCTTGGGCAGGGGGAACACGACGCTCTCCACGATGCCTTGCAACTCGATCACCTTTGTGCCGCCCATTTGTTCCAGCTTGGCGATAACACCCTGCACCAGGACTTCCGGCGCGGACGCGCCGGCGCTGATACCGACGCGATCCTTGCCAGAGAACCATTCCTGCCGCAATTCTCCGGCATCGTTCACCAGATAGGCGGGCACTCCAACATTCGCCGCGACTTCGCGCAAACGATTGGAATTCGAGCTGTTTGGCGAACCCACCACAACGACCACGTCGCACTGCTTGACCAGCAGCTTCACCGCATCCTGGCGGTTTTGCGTGGCATAGCAGATGTCGTCTTTCTTCGGGCCGGTAATGAACGGATAGCGTGCCTTGAGCGCGGCAATTATCGTACTGGCATCATCCACAGACAGTGTGGTCTGCGTCACGTAAGACAGATTGTGCTCGTCGCTCACCTTGAGAAGCGCAACATCTTCCGGCGATTCCACCAGATACATGCCGCCGTTGCTCTGCCCCATGGTGCCTTCGACTTCCGGGTGTCCGGCATGACCGATCATGACGATCTCCTTGCCCTGCTCCCGCATCCGCGATACTTCGATATGCACCTTGGTCACCAGCGGGCATGTTGCATCGAACACCGTCAGACCGCGTTCTTCAGCCTCTTGACGCACCGCTTTCGATACGCCATGGGCGCTGAAGATCAAAATGCAACCGCTCGGCACATCGGCCAGGTCCTCGATGAAGATCGCGCCCTTCTTGCGCAGCCCATCCACGACGAACTGGTTGTGCACCACTTCGTGGCGCACATAGATCGGTGCGCCATGCAGTTCCAGCGCGCGCTCCACGATCTCGATGGCGCGATCGACCCCGGCGCAAAAACCGCGCGGATTAGCCAGTAGCAGTTCCATGTCGTTTCCCCAAGAAACTGTCAAATATCAAAAGAAATGCGCCGCAGGTAATCGCGGAATCAGCGAGGTTGAATGCGGGAAAGTAATGCACACCCCAGTGGAACTGCAAGAAGTCGACCACATAACCATACGCGATCCGATCGATCAAATTCCCCAGCGCGCCGCCGAGTATCATGCTCAAGGCCAGCGCGAACAGCGGCTGCGCAACATGCCTGCGCAGCAGCCAGACTATCCAGACTGAAGCGACTATCGCGATGATGCTGAACAGCCAGCGTTGCATTCCGCCCGCATCGCTGAGAAAACTGAACGCAGCTCCGGCATTATGCACCAGCACCAGATTGAATACATCGAGGATTACAAGAATCTCGCCGTAGCCAAAATGACTGGTGATCCACGCCTTGCTCGACTGGTCGAGGACGATGACTAGCGCGCTCAGGGAAAGCCATTTTGGGAGTGCCATCTAAACCCCTTCCAGCCTCCCCTTGTCAGGGGAGGAGATTAGCTTCCCCCCTGACAAGGGGGGACTAAGGGGGGTTGGGGTTTGAGGCCAGCAATAAACATCACGCATATTTTCTAGCCTCACCACTACCATACAGATTGCTCACACACCGGCCACAAAGCGTTGGGTGCCGCACATCGGCGCCGACATCGTCGCGGTAATGCCAACAACGCTCGCACTTGTCGTGCAGACTTGCGGAGACATCGATATGCTGCTCGGCTTCCGTCGCAACGCGATGCACGGTGGCACGCGAGGTAATCAGCACCAGGCGCAAATCATCGCCGAGCCGCGCCAGCACATCGTGATCGGCGCCTGCGACATTGATGTCCACTTCCGCGGCCAGCGCCGAGCCGATCAGTCCCGCGCTGCGCGCTTCTTCCAATTGTTTGTTCACTTTGGCCCGCCAGGCTGTAATCTTCAACCATGCTGCTACCCCATCCCTTTCCATTTGCGGATCGGGCAAGTTGTACCATTCGCCAATGAACACGCTTTGATCATCGTTGCCGCTCAGCACCTCCCACGCCTCTTCCGCGGTGAAGCTGAGTATCGGCGCCATCAACCGCACCAGGCTGTGGGTGATGTGATACAACGCGTTCTGCGCGGAACGGCGCGCCGCGGAATCGGCTCCAGCCGTATACAAACGGTCCTTCAGGATGTCGAGATAGAATCCACCCAGATCTTCGGAACAGAAGGTCTGCAATTTTTGCGCGATCAGATGGAACTCATAGCGCTCGTAATCGGCGCACACCTCGTCTTGAAGCCGCTGAGTCAGCGCCAGCGCATAACGGTCGATCTCCAGCCACTCGGCCACAGGCATGGCATCGCGCTGCGCATCGAAATCGGCGATGTTCGCCAACAGGAAGCGCAGGGTATTGCGGATGCGCCGGTAACTTTCCACGACACGCTTGAGGATCTCGTCGGAAATGGTCAACTCGCCGGAGTAATCGGTCAAGGCCGTCCACAGGCGCAGGATGTCAGCGCCGAGCGTGTCGAAAATCTTCTGCGGCGCGATCACGTTGCCCTTGGATTTGGACATCTTGTGGCCGCTGCCATCGACCACGAAGCCGTGCGTGAGCAGGGCATCGTATGGCGCGCGGCCGTTGATCGCGCAACCGGTGAGCAGCGAGGACTGGAACCAGCCGCGGTGCTGATCCGAACCCTCCAGATACAGGTCGGCAGGCGAGCGCAATCCCGCCCGGCGCTGCAACACCGAAGCGTGCGTGACACCCGAGTCGAACCACACGTCCAACGTATCACCGAGTTTTTTGTAGTGCCCGGCCTCTGCGCCCAGCAAGTCCGCCGAGTTCAGGCTGAACCATGCCTCGATGCCATCGCGCTCGACCAGTTTGGCCACCTGCTCCAGCAATTCCGGCGTGCGCGGATGCAGCTCGCCGGTTTCCCTGTGCACGAACAACGGCATCGGCACACCCCAGTTGCGCTGGCGGGATACGCACCAGTCGGGGCGATTTTTGATCATCGCTTCGAGGCGAGCCTGTCCCCATGACGGGAAGAATCTGGTTTGCTTGACCGCCTTGCCCGCCAGATCGCGCAAGGGCACGCCATTGCGTTTCTCAGGCTTACCTGAATGCAAACGTTTATCCTGGACCAGTTGCTCGGCATCCAGGTATCCGGAAGGTTCGACATTATCCATTCCGATGAACCACTGTGGCGTTGAACGGAAGATGATCGGTGTCTTGTGGCGCCAGCAGTGCGGATAGCTGTGCTGTGTTTTTTCCAGGTGCAACAAGTGCCCGCCGGTTTGCAGCGCAGCTATCACCACATCGTTGGCCTTCCACACGAACAGACCGCCGACCAGCGGCAGAGCGGCGGCGAACTTGCCATCGTCACCGACCGGATTGTCGGTTGGCAGGTTGTATTTCAGGCCGACGAAATAATCATCCAGACCGTGCGCCGGTGCGGTGTGCACCAGGCCGGTACCCGCTTCCAGCGTCACATGGTCGCCACAGATGATCTGCACGCCACGGTCATAGAACGGGTGTTGCAGCAGCAATCCCTCCAGCGCCGCCCCATTGCATGTGGCCGCAATGCCATCACCCCTGTCATTGCTTCCCGCAAGCTGATAACGTGCCAGGCATTGTGCAGCGAGATCGTATGCAAGTATCAGATAACCCTTGGCAGTCTTGATCAGGTCATACTCCAGATCGGGATGCACGCACACCGCCTGATTCGCCGGCAAGGTCCACGGCGTGGTGGTCCAGATCACCGCATACACTCTGGCATCAGCGGGCAGCGACACGCCAAACGCTTTGCCCAGGGCATGCCTGTCCTTCACCTCGAAGCCCACATCGATCGCAGGAGAAACCTTGTCCTCGTATTCCACTTCCGCTTCGGCCAGCGCCGATTGGCAGTCCAGGCACCAGTTCACCGGCTTGTAGCCCTGATACAGATAGCCGCGCTGATAGATCTTTCCTAACGCGCGCATGATGTCGGCCTCGGTTTTGAAATCCATCGTCAGATAAGGATGATCCCAGTCGCCCAGCACGCCGAGGCGGATGAAATCCTTCTTCTGCCGTTCGATCTGCTCCATGGCATAGACGCGGCACAACTCGCGGAATTGCGCGGGCGGGATCGCCTTGCCGTGTTTCTTCTCCACCTGCAGCTCGATCGGCAGGCCGTGGCAATCCCAGCCGGCCACGTAGGGTGCGTCAAAACCGGCCAGCGTCTTGCTCTTGACGATGATGTCCTTGAGTATCTTGTTCACCGCATGGCCGATGTGGATGTCCCCGTTCGCATACGGCGGGCCGTCGTGCAGGATGAACACGGGCTTGCCCTGTTTGGCCGCACGGATCTGTTGATAGCGCCGCTGGGCCTGCCAGCGCGCCACCATCTGCGGCTCGCGGCGGGCCAAGTCGCCGCGCATCGGGAACGGGGTATCGGGTAGATTCAGTGTGTTCTTATAGTCAGTCATGGATAGTCAATCATATGGGTATTTCTAAAAATTCAAAGTTCTAAGCAAGACAAGGCGCGAGCAAAAAATTATGACGCAGCATATGTATGAATATGTAAGGAGCAATTTTTTGCGAGTAACGCCGTATTGCGACGAAATTTGGATTTTTATAATCAGTCATGTTGTTCGAACCATTTCTTTGCATCTTCCACATCCAGCGCGATGTGCCGCGTCAGGGTTTCCACATCGGGATATTTTTCCTCGTCGCGCAGCTTATGTAAAAACTCCACACGCAAATGTTTGTTGTAGATCTGTTGCGCGAACTCGAACAGATGCACTTCCAGGACAGGTTTGGCATCCAGCCTCAGCGTCGGCCGCACGCCAAGGCTGGACACGCCCTGCAGCACACCCATGCCTTCGGCGTGCGCCTGCACCACGAATATCCCGGACAGCGGCGGGAGGTTGTGCTTCAACTGGATGTTCGCGGTGGGGAAACCCAGTTTGCGCCCCATCCCGTCGCCGTGCACCACGCGCCCGCTGATGCTGTAGTGTCGCCCCAGATAGCGCTGCGCGGTGCGCAATTGCCCATCCGTCAACACAGCGCGTATCGCCGTGCTCGATATCCTTACCCCGTCATGGGCCACGGTGCGCACCGACTGCACCGCAAAACCAAGTTGAGCCCCGATCTTCTCCATCAGCGCAAAGTCGCCGCCGCGCCCGCTGCCGAAACGGAAATCATCGCCGATCAACACGAATCTGGCCGACAGCTTTTCGTGCAGCATATTGATGAAATTCGCCGCGCTGATCTGCGCAAAACTTTTATTGAAGCGGCACACATGCACCCGGTCGATGCCCAGCCCGGCGAACAGTTCAAGCTTCTCGCGCAGGCTGGTCAGCCGTACCGGAGCCTGCTGCGGCGTGAAGAACTCGCGCGGATGCGGCTCGAAGATCACCACCGCAGATTGCAGACCGCGCGCCTGCGCCTCTGCGCGCAATTCGTTCAACAATGCCTGATGGCCCAGATGCACCCCGTCGAAATTACCGATGGTGAGCGCAACAGGCCGGGAATCAGAGGAATAAAGTCCGCGTAGAATCAACATGGGCGCGGATTATACCCGATGGGAGAGCGATTACAGGAGGTTAAACAGTTAGCTACCAAGTGAACAGTATCGGAATCGCACCCTTGCGCCCCGTTAAATTTTTTTCAAAAATTCCGGCTTCAGTCGTAATCCTTTGACCTTGTCAGAACTGCCCTCGACCGCCTCATCGCCTCCTCCGAGGCGAATATTCTTGATCACCGTTCCTCTTTTCAAAGTAACGGACGAGCCTCTTACCTTCAGATCCTTGATGACCTGCACCGAGTCGCCCTCTTTGAGCAGGTTGCCATTGCTGTCTTTCACATCCATTGCTTTTCCTCAAATTAAAATATAGTCAGCCTCACTTCAAGGCTTCTGGTGGCTTTTCCCTGCTGATTTTCGCCATCCTCAAAAACGTCGCCAGCTCTTCCACCCATCGCAATTTTTGCTCAGTAGTGAGCTTCCGGAATGCGCGCAATCGTTCGTCGCTGACGTAGCAGGTGCGGTCGCCGGGTGGAAAATCAGTTTTCAATGCGTTTTGATCCGTTGCAGATGTTCGATATCAATAATATCTATCGGGCGTCCGACCGCCTGTTTGATTTCACGTGCAATAAGCGTAACGCATTGCACCGGACACCTACGGCGCAATGCCCGCTGGTTATTGCGCCCTGCGCGAGCTACCAACTACCGTGTGCGCCTCACGCGGGTTAAGCCTTACGCACGTTATTGATGGGTGTTGTTTGCGAAATCTTCTTTACCTTCTACTTTCTTCCATTTCCAGCTATGAATTCTTTTTTCATAACGAGTTAATACCTCGCTTCGCCCAAAAGCAGTCACTTCATAATCTCCCTTATTCCACACGTATTTTTCCTGTGGATATGGATTCATAATGTAAACAACTGCGAGTAATGGGTATGATAAATAACCGGTTGAAACTAGGCCTACTCCTAGCCCAAAACCAAGAACAAAATCTCCCCACCTTTTTTCAATTTTGTTAGGCTCACCCCATATTTTCTCTAGCTTTTGAACAGGTGGCGCATCCTCAGGCGACGCAAATGTTCTATCATATTTAACAATATCTGAGTAATTACTTACTAAATATGATTTTTCTTTGGTGAATTCAGATGCATTCTTTGGGGTGCTATTGAACTCAGCGGTTGTCGCACAGCCTCCAATCGATAGCAAACAAATGTAAAATGTTTGCTTGGCAAATATGTTCACTTATTTCCCCTTCTAAAATTCAGCAATACCCTAGCGAAAAAGAACCAAAGCGGTCCTATCACTATGACCTACGCCGTCCCGCCCACCGTCAACCCATCGATCCTAACGGTGGGTTGCCCCACGCCGACCGGCACGCTCTGGCCTTCCTTGCCGCAAGTGCCGACACCAGGATCGAGCGCCATGTCGTTGCCTATCATCGCGATGCGCGTCAGCACGTCCGGGCCGTTGCCGATCAGCGTCGCGCCTTTCACCGGATGGGTGATCTTGCCGTCTTCGATCATGTAGGCCTCTGAAGTGGAGAACACGAACTTACCGCTGGTGATGTCCACCTGTCCGCCGCCGAAATTCACCGCATACAGGCCATGTTTCACCGAGGCGATGATCTCCTGCGGATCCTTGTCGCCGTTAAGCATGTAGGTGTTGGTCATGCGCGGCATCGGCAGGTGCGCGTAGGATTCGCGCCGTGCGTTGCCTGTCGGAGCCACGCCCATCAAACGCGCGTTCAGTGAGTCCTGCAGATAGCCTTTCAGGATGCCGTTCTCGATCAGCGTGGTGCATTGGGTGGGATTACCCTCGTCATCCATCTGCAATGAACCGCGCCGCCTTGCCAGCGTGCCGTCGTCCACGACGGTGACTCCCGGCGCCGCAACGCGTTCGCCGATGCGACCCGAAAACGCCGAGCTGCCTTTGCGGTTGAAATCGCCTTCCAGACCGTGGCCGATCGCCTCGTGCAGCAGGATGCCCGGCCAGCCGTTGCCCAGCACCACGGTCATGCTGCCTGCCGGAGCGGGTGCGGCATCCAGATTGACCGTCGCCTGATGTACCGCCTGTGCGGCATATTTGCGCAGCATCGCATCGTCGAAATAGGCGTAATCGAATCGCCCGCCGCCGCCCGCCGAACCCTGCTCGCGGCGGCCGTCGCTCTCGATGATCACCTGCACCGATAGCCGCACCAGCGGACGGATGTCGGCATTCATCAAGCCGTCGCTGCGCGCCACCATTACCACTTCGTATTCGCCGGCCAGGCTCGCCATCACCTGCACCACGCGCGGGTCGAGCGCGCGCGCATAGCCTTCGATGCGTTCCAGCAGCGCGACTTTGTCCGCATCCTTGAGGCTGGCGATCGGGTCGTCCGGCAGATAGATCTGGCGACGCGAACCGTGGTGCAGCATCGGGACTTTCTGGGTGCCGCCCTGCCTGGCAATCTCACGGGTCGCCTGCGCCGCATTGTCCAGAGCATTCAGGCTGATGTCATCGGAATAGGCAAAGGCGGTTTTTTCGCCGCTCACCGCACGCACTCCGACGCCCTGGTCGATGTTGAAGCTGCCGGACTTGACGATGCCCTCTTCCAGCGACCAGCTCTCGGCACGGCTGTATTGAAAGTACAAGTCGGCATAGTCGAGACGGTGTGCCATCATGTTGGCGAACACTTGTTCGAGATTGCCCGCGTTTATCGAATACGGGGCAAGCAGTGAACGCTGCGCTGTGGCGAACAGCGTATCGAATGATTTGCTTTGCTGAACGTGTTTCATTGCTCGCAGCTGTACAAAACACGATGCGTCAGTACCGGCAGGCTTCTGCGCAAGCTGGCCTGGTAGGAAGGATTGACATCTGCTATCACCACGCCGGAACCGCGCGGCAGCCTGTCCAGCACCCTTCCCCACGGATCGACGATCATGCTGTTGCCGTGCGTCTCGCGCCCGCTGACGTGATAGCCTCCCTGTGCGGCGGCGATCACGTAGGAAAGGTTTTCAATCGCGCGGGCGCGCACCAGAACTTCCCAGTGCATCTTGCCGGTGGTCTCGGTGAATGCGGACGGCAGGACAATGATGTCCACATTCTTCATCGAGCGGAACAACTCGGGGAAACGCAAGTCGTAACAGACCGCCAACCCGATGCGCCCGAACGGGCTGTCCACCACCACGACCTTATTGCCAGGTTCGATGGTCTTGGCTTCGTCAAAACTTTCGTTGCCCAGCTCAAGACCGAACAAATGGATCTTGTCGTAGCGTGCAACTTGCTCGCCATGTTCATCGAAAATAAGGCAGCTGTTCAACACCTTGTTAGGCGAACTAGCAACCAGCGGGGTCGATCCTCCCACCAGCCAGATCTTGTGCTTGCGCGCGGTTTCGCTGAGAAACGACTGGATCGGCCCCTGTCCGGGCTGCTCGCGTACCGCAACCTTGTCCTGTTCGCCCATGCCCATGATCGCAAAAAATTCCGGGAGCACCACCAGCCGCGCGCCCTGTTCAACGGCCTTGGCGATCAGACGGCGCGCCTCGCTGAGGTTGCCGGTGACATTGGGGCCGGAAGCCATCTGCACGGCAGCGACCTTGAAGGCGTTGACCTGTGCGGCTATGCGCTGCTGCGTTGTATCACCTACTGACATGATTTGATTCCTATTCGCTAGTGTTATTTTGTTGCGGCTGGACTCTTGCAACCTTTACTACATCGGGCTCGCTCCAGGTACCGCTAACATTGTATTCAAATGACACCAACTTATCGAGTGGATCGCCCAATACTTTACTCAGGAGAAGTGTGCCCAAGCCCACTGCAGGTCCCGCGGTAAATGCCCCGATCAGCGATACGCTGGCTCCCAGTGTCGGCAATACCCTCACCCGCAAATTCTGCGTCTCGGTATTCAGGTCCACACTGCCTTTCATGGTCACCTTGGCAGACGAACCATCGATATGAAAATCCTGGGATTCGAGCACACCATTCCTGATCGTCGCGTTGCCGTTGATATTATCGAATTGGAAGCCTTCGCTGAACACGTCGGTGAAATCAAGCGTAATGCGTCTTGGCAGGGATTGCAGGCTGAGAATACTGAGCAATTTGCCCACACCCGGTTCCATTCTTACAAAACGTCCCTTGCCGGTATCCAGTTTGAGCGAGCCGTTCAAGCTGGCATAGTTGAACTCGTCCGGTGATCCGGTCCACGTCAAATTCGACACCAGCTTTCCGCTGCCCCCTTTGACGGCATTCGGATAACCGGAACGAGCCAGTATCTTTCCGGCATCGCTGATATCCAGCTGCAGGCTGACCTGGCTTTGCATGGTATTACCGCCAATCTCGCCCTGCGGGAATATGGCTTCATCCTCGCCAAAGGCTGGCGCAAAATTGCTGCTGCCGATGGGGGTCGAACTGCCGTGCCAGATCCCGTCGCCCATCAGCGAGCCATCGGGATTGGTGATGCGCAACCGGCGCATACGCCAATCCCTGCCATCAGGATGCCCGACCAATTCAAAACGGCCGATGTGCTTGCCCTTGATTTGCAGATCCTCGATTGCGAGTTCCATGGCAGGCAGGTCTTCCGGATGAAACTGGTCTTTTGCCGGAGAAATTGGCTTTTCCGGCATTGAGGATAGCGCAGGCTGTTCTTCACCCGCCACGATCAGGTTGAGCAAACGCACACTGAGTTTGCCTTCATTTTCAAATCCGTGCGGCTGCCATACTGCCTCTCCGTTCAACATGCTGCTGGCCAAATGCATATACATTGCTTCGCCGCGTTTCGCGGCATTCAAACTCAAATTATTGATATCCAGGCCATATCCTTCAAGCTTGTCGATGTACAGATTTGCTCCGCCGACAGGCAACGTCGGCCCGGCGCTATCAGCTTTCCCCGCCATTCTCTCCCAGCCTTGCACCGACAGTAGCGGCAGATGTCCCACCAGCCACACCCCGCCCTTGCCTTTCCTTAATTCCGGCCTGCCGCTCTGTTCCAGATTCCGATCGCCAAAATCGATGATGCCGTGCTTGATGGCCATAACGCCATTTTCTTCATGCCGCACCAGTCTTGCACTGAGCAGATTGCCCAGCTGCATGGTAATGCTGTCCTTGCCGTCGCTGACGCCGCTCTTTTCAACCCTGACCGGCATCGCCTCATTGGCGGTTTTTGTAAAGGGTTGCGGCAAACTTGAGCTGATGCCCCGAAGATCGGATTTAACTGTCACTTGTGCGGATTTCTTCAAGACCTTGATATCAGCCTCCCACTCCGTGCTCCCATGCAGATAATCCAGCATCGGACCGGGTTCGCGGCTGCGCAATGCATCGACATCGCTACGCCCCTGCACGGTCGCATGTACCACACCCCCTTCGGCAGTCTGCATATTGATGCTCGCAGGCCCACCCAGTATTTCCGCAGTCACGCCTCTGGCTTGCATACCTGATTCGGTAAACGACAGCACACCGCGGGTGTTGCGCAAATGAAGTGCCGCTTCGCCCAGCTCTATATCGTTATCATGCACCTGGATGTTGCCTGACACTTGTACCGGCTCGCTGCCCAGCAGCGGAATACGCGCAAACAGATTCAGGTGGCTGTTGCCACTGGCAGAGATTCCATCGGTAAACCCGTCTATGTAGCCGCGCACCGGACTCTGCTGGATGAACTTGAGGAACTCGTTGCTGGCCGCCTCTGAGTCCCCGCTTATCTCCAGCGGCAGACTGGCGCTCATCATGTCCGGTAATGTGACGCTTACGTTCTGCAAGCGGGCGCCAAGTATGTTGGCGGACGGCGACTTCACCTCCAGCCTGTTGCCGTCGATCAGGAATTCTCCGGAGATGTTTTCGATGCGCGGCCATTCCTTGCCGAATTCCAGCACCGCATCACGCGCATGTCCTCCGATCTTGAGTATCACGTTCTTGGTTCCGTCCTGCGGAAAGTCGCTCAGATTACCCTTGATGCGGATGCGGAAGTCTTCGGTGTGTCCTGCCAGCAGTGCGCCATTCAGCCAGTCATTCCCCGCCTTGTGCAGCGCGACCAGCGGTGTGTAACGCGCGGCGCTCCTGATATTTCCCCGTGTCAATTTGGCGGTAAGATCCAGAATCCCCTTGGTGCCGGCCTTGGTCTGATAGCTCCCGTACAGATTGCCCGCCATGTCTTCGTTGGCGGCTGCGATGTTGCTGATATTGATAGTCAGTTCCCCGCGTTTGCGCTGCCACCCTGCCTGGCCAGTCAGCGTGGTGAACGACAGAGGCTCGCGCATCACGCCCGGCGCATCCACTTTGAGCTGGCGAGAGTTGACGCTGAATCTGCCTGTTTCTTCGTTGCCATCCACGTCCAGGCTCAAACCGGAAAAACCCGGCATCTCGCCCACCTGAAGCAGCCCGATGTTTTCGAAGCGGCATTTGATTTTGTAACGATCCAGTTTTTCGGCCGTACCCAGCCATTGCACATCCAGATTGGATAACTTTCCGCTCGGTGCATAGGCTTCCAGTTTGGCGCGCAATCCATCTTCCAGCCGAATATATCCGGCCAGGGCAGCAATGATCTCCAATTGAATCTGGTTGGCGCGCACCTCCCCGCCGGCGGATTGCATGTCTCCTGCTGCCTGGGTGCGAAAATAGAAATCCGTGGGGCTCAATTCGATCCCGTCTTGCAAACGCATCGCAAAATGTCTGGTGGAAATTTCGAAGCCGTCTGCAAGTTCCTGCCATGCAGCTCGACCGCGCAACTCGACCATATTCAACTCCAGCAGATCTTCGGACAGTTTGGTTGCCACATCGCGCAAGTCCAGATCGGCAGTGATCCGGTCCATCTTGCCGTTTTTGATGCCCAACCAGCCGCGCAGTGCGCCATGTCCGCGGTTGAATTCGCCGGGCAGATCCAGCCAGGACCGCCAAGCCACTATGTCGGTGTAATCAAGCTGGATGAAAAACTGGCCACGCCAATCGCTGCTGTCATCGAAGCTCACATCCTGCAGATCTCCGCGCAAATCCAGCGTCGTCGCCAGCTTTGAGGGCGGCAGGGCACGCAATGCAAAAAGGTGATGACTGAAAAAACTCTCGATGCGCAAATTGACCTGTTGCAGCACCAAAGGCGGGGCAGCCCGCTGCTCATCAACCCATACTACAAGCGCATCACGCATTACCATGCGCGACTGGTGCAACAACCAATCAGAAAGATCCCTCTCGTCACCTTGTTTGGAGAGCCCGAGACCTCCTATAAATATTTTTCCCTGCGCATCGCGGCGAACCAGCAATTCCGGTTTGGATATTTCCAGGCTGGCCAGCCTCAACTCGGCAGTGAACAATGACATCCATGAAACCCTGCCATTTATGCCCGGCAACACCAATGCGGGTTGTCGTTGCTCGTCCAATATGCGCACATCGGTAAAATTCAGGCGCGGCTGCAGGCCCTGCCAATCTCCCTCGATTTTGCCGATGGTGACAGTATTGCCTATCGCGCTTGCCAGGGAAGCGGTGATCCTGTCGTGGTACTGCTCAATATCGGGCAGCAGATAATATCGCAGCGCAATTATGGACAATGCGATCAGCGCGGCCAATACTGCCGACGCCACGATGGCAAGCCGCGTCAGCCAGCTCAAACTGCGCCATAGCAGACGGAACGTGAAAGAGTTCAACATGGATTCGTGATTGGATTCTGGTTGCCTGGTTGCCAGTCAGCGGTTTGCAGCCGCTCGCCGATACTGGTTTTTATCAACAACTGGCGACCGGCGGTTAATCAGACGACAATGTGCATTCTAACTTGAAGCTGCAACGATGAATACCGCAAACTTTCCAATCGGCAATATGGAATTCACTAATTTCCTGAGAACAGAATCATGAATCCCACGGGACAACAATCCGCTGCGTTTGATGCTTTGCTGCAAAAGACCTTGCGCTGCAGCCGATATGCGAATCGGGCGCTTGACTCAGACCCTGCTCTGCTTGACTGGTTGCGGAAAAATTACTCGACCAGATGCAACCATGCTGAAATTCAGGGTTTGTTGCAGCAGTCCGGACACGATCTGACGGATGAAGCCGGGTTAAGCAACGCCATGCGCAAGGTGCGGACTCAGGTGATGGTCAAGCTGATATTGCGCGATCTCAATAGCCTTGCCGACCTGGGCGAAGTGATGCAAGCCATGACGGCCCTAGCGGAAGTGTGCGTGCAACTGGCCCAGTCCTGCTTGATGGAGGCCTTACGGGAACAATTCGGCACACCGTTGGGAGAAGCCAGCGGCATTCCGCAGGAATTGCTGATCATTGGCATGGGAAAACTGGGTGGATGCGAACTGAATGTTTCGTCCGACATCGATTTGATTTTCGTTTATCCCGAGGACGGCGAAACGAACGGATCACGCAAGTTGAGCAATCACGAATTTTTTACCCGCATGGGAAGGCGGCTAATCAACCTGATCAGCGAACATACCGGCAACGGTTACGTGTTCCGTGTGGACATGCGGCTCCGCCCTTATGGCGACAGCGGCCCGCTGGTGATGAGTTTTGCCGCGCTGGAGGAGTACTTGCTCAGCCAGGGGCGCGAATGGGAGCGCTACGCCTGGATCAAGGCGCGTGTCATCGCTCCGGCTGACTGCCCGCAGATTGCCGATCTGACGCAGCTGGTGCAACCGTTCGTGTTCCGGAAATATCTGGATTTTGGCGCAATCGATTCGATGCGCAATCTGCACGCGCAAATCCGCCAGGAAGTGCAGCGCAGCGATCGCCTCAACAACATCAAACTCGGCCCTGGCGGGATACGGGAGATCGAATTCACCGCACAGGTATTCCAGCTGATACGCGCCGGACGCGAACCCAAACTGCGTTTCCGCCCGACCCGGCGCGTGCTGAAGCAACTCATGGAAAACGGTCACCTATCCGCCCAGATTGCTGCCGATCTCGACGCTGCTTACGTATTCCTGCGCAACCTGGAGCACCGGCTGCAGTATCTGGATGACCAACAAACCCAGGAATTACCTGAAAAAGACGAAGATAAAAAAGTCATCGCCGAAGCAATGGGATACCCCGGGCATTCCGCTTTGATGGAAGATCTAAATCGCCATCGCGCATTGGTCAGCCTGCAGTTCGAACAGATTTTCGGCGTGCAACAAGCTGAACAGGAAAGTGCACAACTGTGGCGCGAAAGCATTACCACCGAAGAATTGAACGAACAACTCGAAGAACTGGGCTACCGCGACGCGAGCGGTAGTGTGCTGCGCCTGCAGCAATTGCGCGCCGGCAATCGCTACCGGCAATTGCCGGAACTGAGCAAGCAAAGGCTGGACAAACTGGTGCCGCAATTCATCACCTTGAGCGCGCAGCACAGCGACCCGGACGGAACGCTGTCAAGATTGCTGGCCATGCTGGATGTGATCAGCCGCCGCGCCGCCTACCTCGCGTTCCTGGCCGAATATCCGCTGGCATTGCAACGCCTCACCACGCTGGTAGCAGCAAGCACCTGGGCAAGCGAATATCTGACGCTGCACCCGGCATTGCTCGATGAATTGCTGGCTGCGCGCGAGATATATCAAGAACCGGATTGGCGGCAGATAGGTTACGACTTGCAAAGCCGATTGGACGACTGCGCGGGAGATGCCGAGCGGATTCTTGATGTGCTGCGCCAAGTGCAGCATGAACAGACTTTTCACTTGCTGGCGATGGACCTGCAGGGCTTGCTGCCGCTCGAGACCCTCAGCGATCATCTCAGCGATCTGGCCGATCTGATGCTGCATCACGTGCTCAGACTCAGCTGGGAGACTGCGCGCAAGCGGCATCGCGACAAAGCCAAATTTGCCATCGTTGCGTACGGCAAACTTGGCGGCAAGGAACTTGGCTACGCATCCGATCTGGACCTGATCTTCCTTTATGACGACAACCATCCCGATGCGCAGGAAAACTATGCGCGACTGGGGCAAAGAATCAACACCATGCTCAGCAGCTACACTTCATCAGGACGCTTGTATGAAGTCGATTTGCGCCTGCGCCCGAACGGGGAGAGCGGCTTGCTGGTGAGTTCGATCTCGGCGTTTGCCGAGTACCAGCTCCGGCACGCCTGGGTATGGGAGCATCAGGCTTTGACGCGCGCCAGATTCAGTGCTGGAGACAGCGAGGTCGGCGAGGCCTTCGAACAGATCCGCAAGGAGGTGCTTTGCCAGCCGCGCGAGCTGGGAACGCTGCGAGCAGAGATACTGGCGATGCGCCGCAAGATGCACGACGGCCACCCCAACGACAGCGGTCTGTTCGACATCAAGCATGATAGCGGCGGCATGGTGGATATCGAATTCATGGTTCAATACATCGTGCTGGCCTACGCCCATCGGTACCCGGGTTTGACTGCTAATATCGGCAATCTGGCATTGCTGAAACTTACGGGGGAGCTTGGACTTGTTCCTGTTGATATCGCCGGGAAAACCGGCATGGTCTATCGCACTTTGCGCCAGACCCAACACCGCATGCGGCTCAACAACTTATCGCCATGCCGTATCAAGCACGGTGAGATAGAAACCGGCGCATGCAGGGAATTATGGGAAATATTGTTTGGCTTAGCGCTGCCAAGGGATGAAGCGCAGGAACACTGAAGCGGTCGCTTATTTAGCTGCACCGGCTTCCGGGACATTAGCCAGGCGCGCTGTCAGGCGGTACAACAGCACATCGCCCTTGCCCTTCATAGGGATCGAGGATGGTGGCTCGAACGCATAGCTGCCCTTTATCCGGTTGTAAGTAGTCTTGTCCACCTGGATCACCCCTTCGGCGGCTTCATCGGTGAGCCGGCTGGCAACGTTCACCGTATCCCCCCACAAATCGTAGATAAAGCGTTTGGTGCCTATCACTCCCGCGACCACCGGCCCGGTAGCTATGCCGGTATGAATACCCAGTTTGAATTTGGACAGTTCAGGATGATTCGCCACGAAATCGCGCATCTCCAGCGCCAATTCGGCTATGTTGCTGGTGTAATCAGATCTGCTGATGTTCAGCCCGCCCACCACCATATAAGCATCGCCTATCGTCTTGATCTTCTCCACCTCGTACTTTTCGCTGAGCTCATCGAAAGCGGTGAAAATCGCATTCAACAATGTGACCATCTGGTCCGGGGAGAGTGCCTCGGTGAGCTGGGTGAAATTCACTAGGTCGGCGAACATCACCGTCACATCGGCATGTCCATCCGCAATCAGACCCTGATGATTTTTCAGGCGATTCGCAATATTGCTGGGCAGCACATTGAGCAATACGCGCTCGGATTTCTTCTGTTCTTCAGCCAGCAACTGGTGTTGCTGATCCAACTGGCTTTTGATCTTGTCCATCTCCACGACGAAATGCCGCACCAGGAAATAGATGATGGAAGACATTGCGGCAAAATTGATGGCAAAGAACACGCCTATGGTCCTCATCGGCACTTCGGCCTGGCTGCTGTCGCCGAGAAAATAATCAAAAAACCCGGACAATATTGTCAGCACGATATAAGCAAAAAACCATGGTATGGATTCGCGCCAGCTGGATACAATGAGCGCGCCGATCGGGGCCAGCAACGCCCATAGCGTCACCCCGCTGGAGGTGATGGAACTGCCGATGCTCCATTGCATTATGAACGGCGAAAACAGAAACAGGCTCAGTTGCACAAAGCGAAACGGGGCAAATTTCTTGGTCTTGAAATAATAGATCAGTGATGCCACCGAAACCATCTGGTACATCAACGGCACATTGGCCGGAAAATGCAGCCCCATCGCCCAGTAGATCGCCAGCCACAGTACCACGGCGAGATTCATGAATGCGGCGGCAAAAATCAGCAGGTTCCTGTGCAACTTTTCTTCTTGCGTATCTGCGGTTTCTTCAGTGACTGCAGGAAACATTGACATCTGTTCAAGCTCCGTTCCGGATGTGGGTTATCAAACCTATGAGATGATTATGGATAATCATACCCGAATTCACTGCGATGCAAGCGAAGAAGATGTGCCCGGCCATGGCAATAAAGTTGAGCGCCCCTTCATAATTCTTCCGAATGACGCTAGAATCCGCAACTCTAAATTGACCCCTCAAGGAATCCCATTATGTCGATGTCCGACCGTGACGGCTTTATCTGGTATGACGGCAAGCTCGTGCCGTGGCGTAATGCCACGACTCACGTGCTGACCCACACCCTGCATTACGGCATGGGTGTATTTGAGGGTTTGCGGGCTTACCGGGCAGCCAAAGGCACGGCTATCTTTCGTTTGCGTGAACACACCGACCGGCTGTTCAATTCCGCGCACATCTTCCAGATGAAGATGCCATACGACAAGGAAACCATCAATGCGGCCCAACTCGAGGTGGTGCGCGCCAACAAGCTCGAATCGTGTTACATCCGCCCGATCTGCTTTTACGGCTCGGAAGCGATGGGCATTTCCGCCAAGACGTTATCCACCCACGTCGCGATCGCGGCTTGGCCATGGGGAGCGTATCTGGGCGACGACGGCATGGAAAAAGGCATCCGTGTCAAGACCTCCAGCTTCACCCGGCATCACGTCAACGTGAATATGTGCCGCGCCAAATCGGTAACGACTTATACCAATTCGATACTGGCGCACCAGGAAGCGAGCAATGACAAATACGACGAGGCGCTGTTGCTGGATGTGGACGGCTACGTTGCGGAAGGCGCCGGCGAAAACATCTTCATCGTGAAAAAGGGAAAGCTGTACACTCCCGATCTGACTTCCTGTCTGGAAGGCATCACCCGCGATTCCATCTTCACGCTGACCAGGGAAATGGGTATCGAAATCATCGAAAAGCGCATCACCCGCGACGAAGTCTATTGCGCCGACGAAGCCTTCTTCACCGGCACGGCTGCCGAGGTAACGCCGATCCGCGAACTCGATCGCCGCGTCATCGGCAGCGGCTCGCGCGGACCCATTACCGCCAGGCTGCAACAGGCGTTCTTTGACTGTGTAGCGGGAAAACATCCTCTGCACACCGGCTGGTTGAGCTACATCTAGAGGAGCCGCTCGTGAGTAAAGGCGAAAATCATATGTCCAGGCACCAGCAAGACATCACCCAGCGTCAAATCGAAGTCACTGCAAGCGATTTGCCGCTGTCCTGCCCCATGCCCGGCATGAACCTTTGGAATGCGCACCCGAAAGTGATGATTCCGATCGATCATGGCGGCGAAGCACGTTGCCCTTATTGCGGTACACTGTATCGCTTCAAGGGCGAACTCCCTCACGCACATCACTGACACCTGCCACGTGATTCAACAACCGGACCGGGTGGAAGGCTATATTCCAAGTCGGCGGTTATCCTGTAACCAGCTGATTGCGGGATGCACCCCGCCATGGTTGGGAAATTTTCCAAACACGGCTATTCTGTCGGAATGAAAAAAATATTGATCATCGGTCCCAGTTGGGTGGGTGACACCATGCTGATGCAGCCGATGCTGTTGCGGCTGAAGCAACTGCACCCCGATTGCAGAATCGATGTGCTGGCTCCACCCTGGACCGAGGTATTGCTGCGCGCCATGCCGGAAGTCTCCGGGGTCATCATCAATCCGTTTCCTCATGGTGCGTTGCAGCTCAGTGAGCGCTACCGGCTCGGCAAGCAATTGAGCCTTGAACAATACGATCAGGCCATCGTTCTGCCAAATTCATTCAAGTCTGCGCTGGTTCCTTTCTTTGCCGGCATACCGCTGCGCACCGGTTTTACCGGTGAATTCCGCTATAAACTGCTCAACGATGCGCGCAAACTTGACAAGGATGCGATGCCGCTGATGGTGCAGCGATTTGCCCATCTCGCGGAAAATACCGGGGTGAGTATCGTGCGCCCGCTGTCCGATCCCAGGCTGGAAATCACCCAGGCACAGCGCGACGCAACCCTGCACAAGCTTGGCCTGGTACTGGATAAGCCGGTTGCCGTATTCTGCCCGGGTGCAGAGTACGGGCCTGCCAAACGCTGGCCAGCATCCTATTTTGCGGAGATCGCCCAACGCCTGCAGCGGCATGGCTATGCGGTGTGGCTGATCGGTTCCGCCAGGGACAGGGAAGTTGCGGAGAACATCATCGCTCTGGGCAATCCGGGCGGACGGAACCTGTGCGGCAATACCGATCTGCTTGATGCCATCGCGCTGCTTTCCTGTGCGCAACTGGTCATCAGCAACGATTCAGGGTTGATGCATCTGGCCGCTGCGCTGAATCGGCCCATGCTGGCACTGTTCGGCTCCAGCAGCCCGCGATTTACCCCTCCGCTGTCCGGACAGGCCCATGTCCTCAAGCTCGACATCAAGTGCAGCCCGTGCTTCAAACGGGAATGTCCACTGGGTCATTTCAACTGCATGAGACAACTCGACCCCAATATGGTGTGGGAAAAACTAATCGCGTTGCAACCCGGCCTCATTGAAACCGACAACGAACATGCCGCAAAACCTGCCCAGAGAAATATTCAAAGCCTATGACATCCGGGGCATTGTCGGCAAAACACTGACGGCCGAGGTGGTCGCAGCCATCGGCCATGCCATCGGGTCTGAAGCCGCAGCTCGCGGACAAAGCACGATCGCGATTGGGCGCGACGGCAGGTTGTCCGGTCCGGAACTCATCGCAGCGCTGGCGCACGGCATTCAAAAAAGCGGCATCAACGTGATCGACGTGGGCTGCGTTCCCACCCCGATGGTGTATTTCGCCGCTTATCAATTGCAGACCCGCTGTGCGGTGATGCTCACCGGCAGCCACAATCCGCCGGATTACAATGGCCTGAAGATGGTGCTGGCCGATGAAACGCTATCGGGTGAGACCATCCAGCGGTTGCGCCAGCGCATCGAACAGAACGACCTGACCCACGGCTCCGGCAGTTATGCGCAGCAGGACATCAGCGCGGCATACATCGCGCGTATCGTCTCTGACATCAAGCTGGCGCGGCCGATGAAAATCTCTGTAGATTGCGGCAATGGCGTGGCGGGCGCTTATGTTGCCAAGCTGTATCGTCAGCTTGGGTGTGAAGTGCACGAGATGTATTGCGAGGTGGACGGTCATTTTCCCAACCATCACCCGGACCCCTCCGACCCGCACAATCTTCAGGACTTGATCGCTGCATTGCGCAACAACGATAGTGAATTGGGCCTGGCTTATGACGGCGATGGCGACCGTCTCGGCGTGGTCACCAAGGATGGCAAGATCATCTATCCGGACCGACAGTTGATGCTGTTTGCCGCCGACGTGCTCAGCCGCAATCCGGGCGCGGAGATCATCTTCGACATCAAATCGACCCGCAACCTGTTTGGCTGGATACGCGAGCACGGCGGCAAACCAACGTTATGGAAGACCGGCCATTCGCTGGTAAAAGCCAAGATGCGCGAGACCGGCGCGCTATTGGCGGGAGAAATGAGCGGCCATGTGTTCTTCAAGGAACGCTGGTACGGTTTTGATGACGGGCTATATACCGGGGCACGTCTGCTTGAGATTTTGAGCAAGGTCGACGATCCGAGTGCCACACTGAACGCTTTGCCGGATGCGGTATGCACGCCGGAACTGCACATACACACCGCCGAAGGCGAGAACCATGCGCTGCTGACGCAACTGCGTGATACCGCAAAGTTTACCGGTGCCAGAGAAATCATCACGCTGGACGGTTTGCGCGTGGAATATGCTGACGGTTTTGGCCTGGCTCGCCCCAGTAACACCACACCTGTGATCGTGCTGCGTTTCGAGGCGGATAGCGAAACCGGATTGAAACGCATACAGGAAGATTTCCGCAGGATGTTCCGGCAGGCAGCACCGCATCTGAAACTGCCGTTTTAAATTCTGGAGTGTGGCGACGCGTCGCCGCATTTATAAAGCGCGGTCATGCCCGCGCACTCCAAACTAAAGCTTACCCTTTACCCAAGCCGTAACAGAAGCCAATGCTGCTGTCAGATTTTCGGGCTGTGTACCGCCTGCCTGCGCCATGTCAGGCCTGCCACCGCCCTTGCCACCAACTTGCAGTGCAACGTAATTCACTAACTGCCCAGAATTAACCTTGGTAACAATATCTGGAGTCACCCCTGCAATCAGGCTTACTCTCCCTTCATCCACCGTAGACAAAACTATAGCCGCAGATTTAAGTCTACCTTTCAGTTTATCCAGCATTTCACGTTGCATCTGGCTGTTCGCCCCTTCTAACTTAGCAGCCAAAACTAGAGTGCCACCAATATCCACCACTTGTTTCGCCAAATCATCGACCTGAGATGATGCTAGTCTGGATTTCAATGCTGCCAGTTCTTTTTCCAGCGACTTCACGTTGTCGAGTATCTGCATGATGCGCGCGGCTGCTTCCTGCGGCTGCGCTTTCACTGCGTCCGCCACTTGCTGCAACTGGTACTCCTGCTGTTGCACCAGTGCCAGCGCGCCCTCGCCGGTCACCGCCTCGACGCGCCGCACACCTGCTGCGACACCGCTCTCCGCGACAATTTTGAACAGCCCAATGTCGCCGGTGCGCTTGACGTGCGTGCCGCCGCACAGTTCGCGCGACGAGCCGATGTCCAGCACGCGCACCTCGTCGCCATACTTCTCGCCAAACAGCATCATCGCGCCGGTTTTCTGCGCGTCCGCGATCGCCATCACGCGCGCCTGAGTCGCGGAATTAACAAGGATTTCAGCATTCACGATCGCCTCCACTCTGCGTATCTCCGCATCGGTCATCGGCTGGGTATGTACGAAATCAAAGCGCGTCTTGTCCGGATCCACCTGCGAGCCTTTCTGCTGCACATGCGCACCCAGCACCTCGCGCAACGCCTTGTGCATCAGGTGCGTGACCGAGTGGTTGCGCATCGTACGGTAACGCGCTGCTGCATCCACGCGCGCGGCTACGCCGTTGCCCACGGTCAGCTTGCCGGTCTTCACCACCCCGTGATGTCCGAACACGCTGGCCTGTATCTTCTGAGTGTCTTCCACCGCGAAGATGCCGTGCATGGAGCGCAGCTCGCCGCGGTCGCCGACCTGGCCGCCGGACTCGGCGTAGAACGGCGTGTCGTCGAGCACCACCACGCCCATCTCTCCCTCAACCAGTTCGTTGACAAGCGTACCGTCCTTATACAACGCGAGGATGTTGCCCTTCTGTTCTAGCGTGTCGTAGCCGCGGAAGGTGGTCGATGGGCCACTGTATTCCAGATTGGCCGCCATCTTGAACTTGCCGGCGGCGCGCGCCTGTTCTTTCTGCTGTGCCATCGCCCTGTCGAAAGCCGCAACGTCAACATTCACGCCATGCTCACGGCACACATCTTGAGTTAAATCGAGCGGGAAGCCGAAGGTGTCGTGCAACTTGAAGGCAGTTTCGCCGTTGAATACTTTTCTGCTCTGCTTCGCCATCTCGGCCAAGTCAGCTTCGAGTATCGCCATGCCATGTTCGATGGTGGCGAAGAAACGCTCCTCTTCCAGCTTGAGAATTCCCTTCACGCGTACTTGCTCTGCGGACAATTCGGGATAGGCAGCGCCCATTTGCTCCACCAGATCTGGCACCATCTTGTAGAAGAATGCATCTCTCTCGCCGAGTTTGTAGCCGTGGCGGATCGCGCGGCGGATGATGCGGCGCAGCACGTAGCCGCGGCCTTCGTTGCCGGGGATCACGCCGTCGGCGATCAGGAAGGAACAGGCGCGAATGTGGTCGGCCAATACTTTCAGCGACGGCGAACTCAGATCGGCACTGTGCGTCTCTCTCGCCGCCGCCTTGATCAGCGCCTGGAACAGGTCGATCTCGTAGTTGGAATGCACATGCTGCAACACCGCGGAGATGCGCTCCAAGCCCATGCCGGTATCCACCGAAGGCTTGGGCAGCGGATGCATCACGCCATACTCGTCGCGATTGAACTGCATGAACACGTTGTTCCAGATTTCGATATAGCGATCACCGTCTTCGCCGGGACTGCCGGGCGGGCCGCCGGGGATATGTTCGCCGTGGTCGTAGAATATTTCGGTGCACGGCCCGCACGGGCCGGTGTCACCCATCATCCAGAAATTATCCGATGCGTAGCGCGCGCCCTTGTTGTCGCCGATGCGTATCACCCGCTGCGCTGGCACGCCGATCTCTTTGGTCCAGATGTCGTAGGCCTCATCGTCCTCGGCATACACCGTCACCCACAGCCTGTCCTTGGGCAGCTTGTAAACTTCCGTCAGCAATTCCCACGCGTATTTGATCGCGTCGCGCTTGAAATAATCGCCGAAACTGAAATTGCCCAGCATCTCGAAGAAGGTGTGATGGCGCGCGGTGTAGCCGACATTTTCCAGATCGTTGTGCTTGCCGCCTGCGCGCACGCATTTCTGCGAAGAAGCAGCACGCTTGTACGGACGCTTGTCGAAACCGAGGAACACATCCTTGAACTGGTTCATTCCCGCGTTGGTGAACAACAGCGTCGGATCATCGTGCGGCACCAGCGAACTGGAGGCGACCACGGTGTGGCCTTTGGACGCGAAAAAGTCCAGGAATTTCTGGCGGATATCACTGCTTTTCATTGCACACCTTAACTATCTAATATCACTTGTAGAACGGCGTGCATCATACCATGCGCGGTCATTACAGCTAAACCGTGACCGGAAGGAAGGCAGTTATTGTAGGACGGGTTAGCGTTGCGTAACCCGCCGGATGGCTAATGCTCTCTACTTGAGCTTACTGAGGTTCTCACTGAAGATGCGGTCATATATAGCTTGCGCAATAGTACCAACACGCCGATACGATTCATGGAACAAATAGATGACGACTGCCCCAAGCAGAAGCATGAGAACAAAACGAACTATTGATTCAAAGTTTAGGCTGACCGTCCCAATATTGAAGCAAAACACCAGAGTGGTCACAACGGCGAAAAAGGAGGCTACGCGAGCAGTGTCTAAAGCGTGAGCTTGATCGCCTAATGAATCAAGTTTCTTATACGTTACGTCGTCGATGGAATTACCGTGCCCCTTCGGTCGGTACCAATACGCCAATGAAATCTCAAATGCTTCCTTCCGCTCCACCACCTTTGGATTTGAATCGTTAGAAACTAGCCCTGCAGCAAGGAGGCGATTGATCAGGCCTGAGTGATCGAGAATCAGGCTATCAATACTTAAGTGCCAGTGACACCAATGGTGTACTGTCGCGAAGATGTAGCCAAGAGCACCCGACGCCAATACACTACCGATAGCAATTCCCAGTCCATTTTTATTGGCGAGCTCTAAAATCTGGTATTGAGTCCATACAGGAAAGACGATGTATAGCAAGAGCAGCGTTTCGACACCAAACACAAGTCCTGGCATTACATATCGAAGAAATCGGCGTGCATCGTCCATATTTTGACCTTGTAATTTTCCGGCCGCATACTCAGCGCTGCCTATTTATCGCCTTAAATGACAGGAACAAACTTGCACAGGATCCGCCTCACAACAAACTCAAGCGGCCATCAAAGGGCTTCTGGTTTGATCTCCAATGCCGAGCAATAAATTTTCAACGCTGATATCTTCATCGATTTCATCCCAGTGCAATCCGCTGCCACCGCCGCTGATTTCACAATGTTCGCGTTGGGCGGGTGTAGCGTTCAACAGGCGCGGAAAATAGGCCAATGGCACACCCAGCTTGCGGCCATCAACAAAATCCACCCACATCGTGTTCTCATCGAAACTTACCGCTTTAGCCAAAGAACTCATGCCATGCCCTTTCTATCAATTGGCGATTGTCGGCAACCACCTTCGCAAGCTCGTTCAACTCCTGGCTGCTTAAGCCATAACTTTCCGCCACCCCGACTTGTGGCTCGACCTAGAATTTCGCAGTCGCTCCCGCCCTTCTTACATGCACATGCAAGGGCTCCCTCGGGTTCCCTTCGTTGGAAAAGAAGAAAAACGTATAGCCTTTGTAGCGCAATATAACAGGCATCGTCAACTCTCAGAGTCAGTAATTCTCAATACTTTGAAGATTGCATCCAGCGAAAATCCTCGCGATTGCAGGAAGCGGACTTGCTTCGCCTTTTCTTTTTCATCCCGCGGCGCGAAGCCGAATTTCTTTTGCCATACCTCACGCGCCGCTTCCAGCTCACTGTCTTTCAATCCCGGCAACGTGGCGCTGATCAATTCTTCTTCGATTCCTTTTTGGCGCAATTCACGGGTGATACGCTGAGTGCCGAAACGGCTGCGTTTGGCGTGTACCAATTGAGCGGCAGCGCGCTCGTCGGATAACCAGCCGCGTGCGGCCAGGTCATCCAGGAGCGCATCCAGATTTACAGGAGATACCTGCTCGAGATCTTCGTCCGCTTGCACATGCGGCAGCAACTTGCCGCGCAACTCGGCACGGCTGTATTCGCGGCGCGCAAGGTATTGCAAAGCCCGCGCGCGCAGGCTTGTCTCAGGCTTTTTTCTCAACGACTTTCAGGACTGGTTTTTCACCGGTTTCGAGCAGCGCCACGCCGACCGCCTCGCGCACCTTGTTTTCGATCTCCCGCGCGACTTCAGGATGTTCGCGCAGATACTCGCGCGCGTTGTCCTTGCCCTGGCCGATCTTTTCGCCCTTGTAGGCGTACCAGGCGCCGGCTTTTTCCACCAGTTTGTGCTGCACGCCCAGATCGATGATCTCGCCTTCGCGCGAGATGCCCTCGCCGTACAGGATATCGAACAATGCTTCGCGGAACGGCGGGGCGACCTTGTTCTTCACCACTTTCACGCGCGTCTCGTTGCCGATCACCTCATCGCCTTTCTTGATCGCGCCGATACGGCGGATGTCGAGGCGCACCGAAGCGTAAAACTTGAGCGCATTGCCGCCGGTGGTAGTTTCCGGGTTGCCGAACATCACACCGATCTTCATGCGGATTTGATTGATAAAGATCACCAGCGTGTTGGAACGGTTGATGTTGCCGGTCAGCTTGCGCAAGGCTTGCGACATCAGGCGCGCATGCAGGCCCATTTGCGCATCGCCCATCTCGCCTTCGATTTCGGCCTTGGGTGTGAGTGCTGCGACCGAGTCGATCACCACCACATCCACCGAAGCGGAACGCACCAGCATGTCGGTGATCTCCAGCGCCTGTTCGCCGTTGTCCGGCTGCGAGATCAGCAAATCCTCAACTTTTACTCCCAGCTTTTGCGCGTACTGTGGATCGAGCGCGTGTTCCGCGTCTATGAAGGCCGCCGTGCCGCCGAGCTTCTGCATCTCGGCGATGACCTGCAATGCCAGCGTGGTCTTGCCGGACGATTCCGGGCCGTAGATCTCGATCACGCGGCCGCGCGGCAAGCCGCCTACACCGAGCGCGATGTCCAGGCCCAGCGATCCGGTGGAAACCACTTGTATGTCGCGCGCCACGTCATGTTCGCCGAGGCGCATGATCGAGCCTTTGCCGAATTGTTTCTCGATTTGCCCCAGTGCTGCGGCGAGTGCTTTGGTCTTGTTGTCGTCCATTTTGTTTTCCCCTTGAAAAATTGGTGAAAGAATTATGGCACACCATTTTGCACTTGTACAGAACGTTCGTTCTTTTTCTTTTCTACGCAATTTCTGTACGTTCATTCAATAAGTTAGCTACACCCTGCAAGGCAATGCGTACCGCTTGTGCGCGAACTTCGGCGCGGTTGCCGCCAAGCTGATGACGTTGCGCGTGAGTCTCGCCGCCTTTTATACCCCAAGCGAACCAGACCGTACCGACCGGTTTGTCCGGCATACCGCCGTCCGGTCCGGCGATGCCGCTCACCGCCAGGGCCACTTGTGCCGTGCTGCTCTTTAACGCGCCCGCCACCATCTCGCGCACTACCGCCTCGGACACCGCGCCATGCTGCTTGAGCGTCGCCTCGCTCACGCCCAGCATCTGCTGTTTGGCCAGATTGGAATAAGTGACGAAGCCGCGCTCGAACCACGCTGAACTGCCCGCCACATCGGTGATCGCCTGTGCCACACCACCGCCGGTGCACGACTCCGCCGTTACCAGCATCATGCCGTGCGATTTGAGCAGCGCTCCGACTTGTGCGGCAAGTACGTCCATCAGAGCCCACGCGCCAGATCGTTCTGTATATCCACCACCGCCTCAAGGCCGACCGCGATGCGGATCAATCCATCGGTGATGCCCGCCGCTGCGCGCGCCTCCGGTGTGATGCGCGCATGGGTGGTGCTGGCCGGATGCGTGATAGTGGTTTTGGTATCGCCCAGATTGGCGGTAATGGACAACAACCGGGTGTTATCAATGACGCGCCATGCGGCCTGCTTGCCGCCCTTCACCTCGAACGACACGATGCCGCCGCCGGTTTTCTGCTGGCGCATCGCCAGTTCGTGCTGCGGATGCGACGGCAATCCGGGATAGAACACGCGCTGCACATTGGGTTGCGCCTCCAGCCAGCGCGCCAGTGACAGCGCATTGGCGCTGTGCGCATCCATGCGCAGCTTCAGCGTCTCGATGCCCTTGAGGAATATCCAGGCATTGAACGCGCTCATGGTCGGACCAGCGGTGCGCAGGAAACCGTACACGCTTTCCAGATTCTTCTTGCTGCCCAGCACTGCGCCGCCCAGCGCCCGCCCTTGTCCATCGATGTACTTGGTCGCGGAATGGATCACGATGTCCGCGCCCAGTTCCAGCGGGCGCTGCAGGACAGGCGTGCAGAAACAGTTGTCCACCGCCAGCAGTGCGCCGCATCTCCGGGCTATCACCGAGATCGCCGCGATGTCGGAAATCTCGGTGAGCGGGTTGGAGGGCGTTTCCAGAAAAAACAGCTTCGTATTCGGCAGCACCGCCGCCTGCCACTCGGACACGTCCGTGGCGGAAACATAAGTCGTTTCCACGCCGAATTTCTTGATGATGTTGTTGAACAGATTGACAGTGGCGCCGAACAGGCTGCGCGAGGCGACGATGTGATCGCCCGCCTTAAGAACGCCCATGCAAGTCGCCAGGATAGCCGACATGCCGGATGCCGTGGCGATGCATTGCTCTGCACCTTCCATCGCGGCGAGGCGTTCCTCGAACATCGTGACGGTCGGATTGGTGAAGCGCGAATAGATGTTGCCCGGCTGTTCGCCGATGAAACGTGCGGCTGCCTGGGCGGCATTTTCGAACACGAAGCTCGAGGTCAGGAACAGCGCCTCGCTGTGTTCGCCGAACTGGCTGCGCACCGTGCCGGCATGAACCGCCATGGTTTCCGGCTGATAGTCAGTGACTTGGTCGGACTTGTTTGTCATGTTGTTTCCTAACCCAAAAGAAAAAACCCGGATAGCTTGGCGCTAAACCGGGTTTCCCACGCTTTAGCTGTATTTATTATGCGCCCGCAAGCTGATCCTCAAATCGGCGCAGTTCGTAAACTAGCACCCGTTGCTCAGTATTGTCAAATCATTCTCCGACTTCCGCCAGATCGAGCGCCATCTGGTTGGCCGCATCGCTCTGCAGCACCTTGCCTTTGCTGCGCCGCGCTTCAACCTCATTCAAGTACGCAGCGGTGATATCTCCGGTGATGTAGCGGCCATCGAAGCATGACGCGTCGAAGCTGCTGATACGCGGATTGGCCTTGCTCACAGCCGCCTTCAGGTCGGCGAGATCCTGATAGATGATGCGGTCCGCACCGATCTCGCGGCAAATCTCCTCATCGCTGCGTCCCGTGGCGATCAGTTCCTGCGGGCTGGGCATGTCGATGCCATACACATTCGGGTAGCGCACCGGCGGCGCCGCAGAAGCGAAATAGACCTTGCGCGCGCCCGCATCGCGCGCCATCTGCACGATCTCGCGGCTGGTGGTGCCGCGCACGATCGAATCATCCACCAGCAACACGTTCTTGCCCTTGAATTCGACGCCGATGGCATTCAGCTTCTGGCGCACCGATTTTTTGCGCATCGCCTGCCCCGGCATGATGAAGGTCCGCCCGATATAACGATTCTTCACGAATCCTTCGCGGAACGGGATGTTTAGCCGGTTGGCCAGTTGCAGGGCGCTGGGGCGGCTCGAATCGGGGATCGGGATCACCACATCCACATCGATCTCGCTCCAGGTCCGCTTTATCTTGTCGGCCAGATATTCGCCCATGTACAAGCGCGTTTCATATACCGAGATACCATCGATCACCGAGTCGGGACGTGCCAGATAGACATACTCGAATATGCACGGATTCAGGCTGGCCTGGTCGCTGCATTGCCTGCTGTGCAGTTTTCCGTTGAAATCCACGAACACCGCTTCTCCCGGCGCGATGTCGCGCAGAAACTTGAATCCCAGCGTGTCAAGAGCCACGCTTTCCGATGCGACCAGATATTCATTGCCTGTTGCTGTTTCGTTCACGCCTATCACCAGCGGGCGGATGCCGAAAACGTCGCGGAATGCCAGCAGGCCGTAGCCGGCTATCATCGCCACCACGGCATACGCGCCGTGACAACGCTGATGAACTCCAGACACTGCCGCAAAGATCGTTTTCGGATCGAGACGGTACTGCCTGGATTTGATCTGCAATTCGTGAGCCAGCACATTGAGCAACACTTCCGAATCGGAATTGGTGTTGACATGGCGCAGGTCTTCCACAAACAACTGTTCTTTCAGTTCATCCGCGTTGGTCAGGTTGCCGTTGTGTCCGAGCGCGATGCCGAACGGGGAATTCACATAGAACGGTTGTGCCTCGTTATGGTCCGCCGCAGAGCCGGCAGTCGGGTAGCGCACATGAGCAATTCCCGCATTACCCATCAACGCGCGCATGTTGCGGGTGCGAAACACATCCCGCACCAGCCCATTGTCCTTGTGCAAATGGAAAGTATGGCCGTCCAGTGTCGCTATACCGGCAGCATCCTGGCCGCGATGCTGCAAGACTTGCAAACCGTCATACAACAGTTGATTTACCGGTGCCTGCGAGATTACTCCAAGAATGCCACACATGATTTTTCATCCCAAAATTTTTGCTTCCTGCTGCCATGAAACTACTTGCGTGCCCGGTAATGAATGCGCTGCGCGATGTTATCCGGTAACCATGCTTTCGTAAGCAGGGCGACATCCTCCGCCCCCCGGCTCATCTGCGCATCGCGCCAGAATGGCCGTTCCGGAATATCCGTCATCCCGGCCAGCCACACTACGACAAGCAACACCAGCACGCCGCGCAAAACGCCGAACAATCCGCCCAGCATCCTGTCGAGCCTGCCAAGTCCGATCACCCTGAGCAGTTTGGTGAGCCCCCATACCAGCATGCCCCATACGATCATCACGGCGATGAACACCAAGGCATAAGCGCCGGTGGTGCGCAACATCTCGTGCTGTACCGGTATATGCCGTGCAAAACCTTCTGCATACATATTGCTTAGCATAAACGCCAGCGGCCAGCCCAACAACGACAGCACTTCATAAAACAAACCGCGCCACAAACCGAACAATAGTGAAACCAGCAATATTGCGATAACAGCAAAATCAAATCCGGTCATCTATTGCTCGAAAATGCAAAAGTTTGCGTCTTCACCTACGAACCCTTGGCATTCAAGACTACCGGGTGCAATCCGTGTTTTTCCAGCAATAGCCGCACTTTCTCGGCCTTTTCTCGATCAGGGTATGGGCCGACCCGCACCCGCACCATGCCGGCGGCCTTTTCGGTATAAGCCTTGAAACCCCATTTCTTGAGCTTGTCCAGCTCCTGCTTCGCAGTATCGGCATTCGAGTATGCGCCGACTTGTGCTACAAACCCTTCTGTAACCACTGCCGCCTTTTCACTGTTTTTGGTCTGTACTTTCTGATTTGAAGCAGGCTGTTCCTTGACCGCCGCTGCAGTGCCCGTACTTGCGGCTGGCGCTGCCGGAGTTCCGCTTGACGGCAAAACCACTGCCACGCCTGGAGCCGCCGTTTTAGGGACGAATTCACCCACTTCATCGGCATCGGGAATACGCAAATCGATATCCTGCCCGGTCGGTTTGGGTTCGCTGTCCAGCACCATCGGCAGTATCACCACTACCACCAGCGTGAGTGCGAAAGCACCAATCAAGCGGCGGCGTGCTTTGCGCCTTAGATTCTGTTCATCATCTGATAGCTGTTTTGCCATTTTTTTGCGCATCCCTGATTTTTCCGCTGGATTTGTGCAGGCTTTGGTCAGTGCTCTTCAAGCTCCGGATAAACTCCGCGATACTGGCCCACCTTAATATGCCACCTTCAGCCCTGCTGCGACCATCGCTTCCGCCACCGTATAAAACGATCCGAAGGCAAGAATTCTATCATTTTCGCCTGCAGCGTTATAGGCATAACGCAACGCTTCGGCGATATTGCCAAAAGTCCTGATTTCGCCTCTTACCCGGCCCTGTTTCAGCACTTGCTCCATTTCCCTGACAGTCGCGCCGCGGGCTGAGTCTATGCCCGACAACAGCCAGGTATCTATGTGCGCATCAAGAGCCGCCACTGTACCCGCAATATCCTTGTCCTTGAGCATCGCGAACACGGCGTAAGTGTGCGGGCATGGAGGCAGACTGGAGAGATTCTGTGCAAGGGCTCGCGCCGCATGCGGGTTATGGGCAACGTCAAGAATCAATGCCGGCTTGCCCGGCACGAATTGAAAACGCCCTGCCAGCCGCACTTCGACCAAACCGCGCCGCACAGCTTCCATGCTGACCGGCAGGCGGTTTTTCAGCACATCCAGAACAGCCAGCGCGGCGCTGGCATTGTGCAACTGAAACGCACCGCGCAACGCCGGGTATGGCAATGCGCTGCGCGCGCCCATCCTGCTGCGATAATCCCACTGTCCCTGATGCGGTGTATAGTCAAATTCACTGCCGATGCACCACAACTCCGCGCCGAACTGTTGCGCCTGAGTGAAAATCGCCTGCGGCACATCGCTATCGGCGCAGATCGCCACGCGGCCCTTGCGCAAGATACCCGCCTTTTCGAACGCTATCTGTTCGCGAGTATCCCCCAGATAATCGGTATGGTCGATGTCCACACTGGTTATCACGGCGCAATCGTTGTCGAATATGTTTACCGCATCCAGCCTGCCACCGAGCCCGACTTCGAGTACCGCGACATCCACCTTGTGGTCGATGAAACACTGCATCGCTGCCAGTGTGCCAAACTCGAAGTACGTGAGAGGAATCTCTGTTGCCCCTGAAAATGCGGCACCGCGCACCCGCTCGATTTTTTCAAACGACGCACACAGTTCGGCATCGCTGGCCTGCTGCTTGGCGATACGCACGCGCTCGTTATAACTCAGCAAATGCGGAGAAGTGTAGCAGCCTACGTGGTATCCGGCGGCATGCAGAATGGACTCCAGCATCGCGCATGCCGAGCCTTTGCCATTGGTACCGCCGACCACAATGACTGGAAATTCGGGATCGAGATTCAGGCGCCGCTTGACCTGCTCTGCTCGCTCCAGGCCGAGGGCAACGGATTTTGGATGCAGGGATTCGAGGTAGGTCAGCCAGCCGGCCAGGGTGTGAGGCATATTCGATCCAGGCAAGGGTGTGCCATGCACACCATGGCACATAAAATTATCCCTTATGCTTCAGTATATCTTCCGGATAAAGCAGCGATTACTCTAGTTCCCAAAATCCGTGCAAAAGCCTTCTGGCAACGGCGCCTTGGAAACTCCCATCATGGGAACGAACGGACCGCATATATGGCCGATATTTTCCACATACTGCTCGCGCGCGCTTACCGGCTCGCCATCCTCGATAGTCAGTTCTGTGTATGTGCGACAAGACGGAGACAATAGCGGAATGGGGATGATTGCCCAGATGGTGCGGCCGCACCATGTGGTTTTATCGTTATATATTTTTGTTTCTTTGACGATCTGGCCTTTCTTCTGGTCCTTCTGGCCAATAGGTATGGCCCCCAGAGGCAACGCCCTTTCATCGTTAATAAATTTTTCCTCTTTAAGCCGCTGAGCCTTTTCGCTTTTCCAAAGCTTGCGCTCGCTCTCCGGAACAACCAATAACGCCAGCGTCATATCCTTCGCGACAGGCCCCGAAGATCTTGATTGATAATATCCGACACATCCCGATAAATTGATGATCATCAAACCAATCAGTATTGTGTTCTTCATGCCATCTAACATAGGCTGCTTCTCCAGAATTTTCACAGTTACATCCGCCTGGTCAGCAGGATAAACAGCTCTGCCGGGAGTTACGCATCCAGCCCCCGGCCAAAATCCGGCTCAATGCGACTTGTTCAATATGTGTATTGCAAACGTTCACGAAGGAACCACTCGGCAGTAACAATAAACGAACTGTTGCACACCGCCCGACGGGGTCGGTAACATCGGCTTCCCGCCACTGAGCCTTGGCTGCAAGCGGCCCCAGTCTTTGTTTTGTGGCGGACAGAGCGGCAGACGACAGATCCAGCACCGTGACATCGGTATAACCCTCTGCCAGCAGATCGGCCACCAGCGTTGAAGCTCCGCCGACATCGATAATCGCGGCAGACTTGGTTATTGCCGTGTCGTGCAGCAGCGACAACGAGCGTTCCGCATGCTCCTGATACCAGCTTACCGAAGCAGCCGGTTTGTTCGTATACACTTCTTCCCAGTGGCTCTTGCCTGTCATATCCAAACTCCTGCGATATTTTATATCAAGCCGCCTCGATCTCTGCCACTGCCGATTGCTTGGTCAGCAGCGTGATCAACGTTGCCAGCTGATTTTTCATTTCACGCCTGTCGATGATCATGTCAATCGCGCCGTGCTCAAGCAGGAATTCCGCGCGCTGAAACCCTTCCGGCAGGGTTTCCCTGACCGTTTGCTGTATCACACGCGCACCGGCAAAGCCGATCAGCGCACCTGGTTCGGCGATCACCACATCGCCCATGAAAGCAAAGCTGGCGGAAACGCCACCCATAGTCGGGTCGGTCAGCACCGAAATGAATGGCAGACGTGCTTGGCTGAGCTGGGTCAGCGCGGCGCAGGTCTTGGCCATTTGCATCAGTGACAACAGGCCTTCCTGCATGCGCGCACCGCCGCTGGCGGAAAAGCAGATGAACGGACATTTTTGCTCCAGCGCGTCTTGCACGCCGCGCACGAAACGCTCACCAACCACCGAGCCCATAGAGCCGCCCATGAAGCCGAATTCGAACGCGGCAACGACAACCGGTACCGCGTGGATGCTACCCTGCATCACCACCAGTGCATCATCCTCATCTGTGCTCCTCTTGGCAGCGACCAGCCGCTCCGAATATTTTTTTTGGTCCTGGAACTTGAGAGTGTCCAGAGGCAACACTTCCGCGCCGATTTCGAACCTGCCTTCGCCATCCAGCAACTGATCAAGGCGTACGCGCGCCGTAATGCGGTGATGATAATTGCATTTGGGGCAGACGCTCTGGTTTTTCTCCAGGTCGGAGTAATAAAGCACCGCTTGGCAGGAAGGACACTTGTGCCACAATCCTTCCGGCACGTTCTTCTTGGTATCGCCCAAACGTCGCTTGATTTTTGGCGGTAATAATTTCTGGAACCAGCTCATGGTGTTTTCTCCTCTATGCCTTGTCTACCGCCTGCCTTAATTCTCTGACCAGGTTGCTCACGTTAGCGACGACATTTTGCTCGGTCGAATTTTCGATCTCCTGCACGATGCGGCTGCCCACCACCACGCCGTCGCACAGCTGGGCCACCGCCAGAGCGGTAACCGCATCGCGTATCCCGAAGCCCACGCCGATGGGCAGCTTGATATGTTTGCGCAATTGCGGAATCTTGCGTTCGATCGCGGAAAGATCCAGATGCCCCGCCCCCGTGACGCCCTTGAGCGAAACATAATACACATAGCCGCGCGCCTGTTTGGCCACCCGTTCCACACGCGCATCAGTACTGGTCGGTGCAAGCAGGAAGATCGGATCTATGCCGTGTTTTTCCAGATGCGCAAACGCCTCACGCCCTTCTTCCGGCGGGAAATCGACGGTCAGCACGCCGTCCACACCGACTTCAGCACAGCGCCTGGAAAATTTCTCCCAACCCATCGCTTCGATCGGATTGCCATACCCCATCAGTACAACAGGCGTGCTGGCATCGCTGCGGCGGAATTCGGCGACCATGTCCAGCACGTGATGCAGTCCGACATGATATTTGAGTGCGCGCTCTGAAGCACGCTGTATGGTCGGGCCGTCCGCCATCGGATCGGAGAACGGCACACCCAGCTCGATCACATCCGCGCCGGCTTCCACCAAGGCATGCATCAACGGCACGGTGAATCTCGGATGCGGATCGCCGGCAGTGAAAAAAGGGATCAGCGCCTTGCGTTTGTGGTGCCTGAGCTTGTCGAAAGCAGCTTGTATACGTGACATATCAACTCACAGTGTTATACCGGAAAGGCGTGCAACGGTGTTGATATCCTTGTCGCCGCGCCCGGACAGATTGACCAGCAAAATCTTATCCTTGCCCATGCCCGGTGCGATTTTCATCGCATGCGCCAATGCATGGCTGGACTCCAGGGCGGGAATGATCCCCTCCAGATGGCACAGGTCATGGAAAGCACGCAATGCCTCATCATCGTTAATCGCCACATATTCCGCCCGGCCGCTGTCCTTCAGCCACGCGTGTTCGGGGCCAACGCCGGGATAATCCAGCCCGGCCGAGATGGAATGCGTCTCGATGATCTGGCCGTCCTCATCCTGCATCAGATAGGTCTTGTTGCCGTGCAGCACGCCTACCGGGCTGTCGGTGGTCAACGGCGCGGCATGCTCGCCGCTGGCGATGCCGTGGCCGCCGGCCTCGACGCCGATCAGCTTGACGCCGGGCATGTCGATGTAGGAATAGAACACGCCCATTGCGTTGGAACCTCCTCCGACGCAGGCGATCACCGCATCCGGCTGGCGTCCTGCCAATTCCGGCATCTGCACCACCGCCTCTTTGCCGACAACGGCATTGAAGTCGCGCACCAGCATCGGATACGGATGCGGTCCCGCCACAGTGCCGATAATATAAAAGGTGTTTTCGATGTTGGTCACCCAGTCGCGCATCGCCTCGTTGAGCGCGTCCTTGAGTGTCTTGGAGCCGCTTTCCACAGGCACCACTGTCGCGCCAAGCAGCTTCATACGGAACACGTTGGGCGACTGGCGCTGCATGTCTGCCGCACCCATGTACACCACACATTCCATGCCGTAGCGAGCCGCCACTGTGGCCGTTGCCACACCATGCTGTCCGGCGCCGGTCTCAGCAATCACACGCTTCTTGCCCATGCGGCGGGCCAATAAAGCCTGGCCAATGGTATTGTTCACTTTGTGCGCGCCGGTGTGGTTAAGATCCTCGCGTTTCAAATATATTTGCGCCCCGCCAAGATGCCCGGACAGATGTCTGGCGTGATAAATCGGGCTGGGACGGCCCACGTAATGCTTGAGGTCGTAATTCAGCTCGGCGATGAATTCGGGGTCGTGGCGATATTTCTCATAGGCCAGGTTAAGTTCTTCCAGCGCCCCCATCAAAGTTTCAGCGACGTAGATGCCGCCATAAGGTCCGAAATGGCCGCTGCTGTCCGGAAAGTTATACATCTGTTCGTTTTACCTCTTGCATGAAGCGGGCGATCTTCGCCGCATCCTTGATTCCCTTGGCCGCTTCTACTCCGCTGGAAACATCCACCGCGTAGGGTTGCACTTGTTTGATTGCTGTAGCGACATTTTTCTCAGACAAACCGCCGGACAAGATCACCGGCACGGATAAATTCCCGGGTATCAATGTCCAGTCAAAGCCTGTGCCGGTACCGCCCGGAATGCCTTCCACATGAGCGTCCAGCAACAAGCCCTTGGCGCCATGATATCGTGCCGCACATTGTAGCAAATCCACCCCTGCCTTGACGCGGATCGCTTTGATATAGGGTTTGCGAAATTGTGCGCAATACTCTGGAGTTTCATCGCCGTGGAACTGCAGCAGATCGAGCGGCACGCCATCCATTACATCTCGCACAGAGGAAGCATCCGCATTTACGAACAACCCGACCACGGACACGAACGGTGGCAGCGCAGTAGCCAGTCTCGCGGCCAGATATATGCTGACATAACGCGGACTGTGCCGATGAAACACCAGCCCGATGGCATCCGCACCGCTGTGTGATGCAGCCAAAGCGTCTTCCACGCGAGTGAGCCCGCAAATCTTTACACGCGTCAAAGCATTGCTCCCTGTACTCCCTTGTTTTCCATTTTCGGAAATCCCCACTCTGTTTCTTGTTTATTGCCAAGCACTGCGCAAGTATATGTCATCCGGAGCAAAGGAGTAATTCAAGCAATGGAATTGGACGATGCAAGTCTACCGGCCATCCGAAAATCCGACCTTCCATCCTTAATGTATTGAATTTGCAGAAACTACTCTATAAATTTGAATCAACTTGGCAAACTTACCGAAAGGCAGGGGCGCAAAGTCGAAGGCCGAAGCGAAGCTTTGGCAACAGGACTTACTGACAAATTACATACAAGCTATGGGGGATGAAATGAAGACTTTCAAAATGTATAACCTGGCCTTGATTGCATTAATTGGCGTAATGATATCTGGATGCGCCCCGATGGCCATTACCGGCTCCGCCGACGTAAATAAAACCGCCTTCGGCGCCAAGAAGAAATTTGCTGTCGTGTCAATCGCCTCGCTAAAAACATTCCAGGGGGAGCAAGGCCTTTCACAAACGTTCACGAGCAACGACAAAATTCCGGGGATAAATACCCAGCCACTCATCAATCAGCTCAATCCAAAAATCATTCGCTCCCTGGGTAATTCCAAATACTTTACCCTGTTACCCGAGGATAAAGTGCTCGCCAGCAAGGCATACAAAAATCTCGCAGAAGATGAGCGGATAATGAAAGTATTGTTCATGAGTGACTCAATCAATGTGGCAAATAACTACAAATACATTTCAGACGAGCACAAGTATGCAAAATTGGCCAAGGAACTGGGGGTGGACGGTGTTATCGGCATCACCATGAACTTTTCGGTTTCTTCCGGCAAAACCAGCCTCAATGTGATGGGATTAAGTGTGGGCAGCAAGAGCTATAGCGCAATGGCCTCAATATCAGCTATAGCCTATAACAAAGACGGTGAGGTTATCTGGAAGGACTCCACCCTCAAGGAAGCGGAACCGGGTGATAAAAAAGCCATCATCCTCATCGATACTTCGAACATGACTAAAACCAATTTCGAGAAGCTCCATCCATCCGCTATAGAAATTGGCGGCAAGGCAGTTGATGTATTGCTTGCCCGTTTTGACGATACCATGTCCGGCAAAAAAACCAGCATGTTTCAGAGCGTAAAGTAATTCTGGTAAGAGCCTGACGCTGCTCTTGGGGATTGCCACAATTGTGGCAATCCCCATTTTGCATCGTAAGCGATGCTCTTCAAGTACAAGCCATACGGTGAAAAGGTCGGCGCAGCAAGGCTGCGGTCTCGGCTAGAAAGCACCTCTGCAAGCCAATTAGGCGGGTATTTTCCTTTACCAACATACACGAGACAACCGACCAAGTTCCGCACCATGTGATGCAGGAACGCATTGGCACTCACATCAAATATCAACATCTCACCCTGCCTGCTGATGTCGAGTTGCTGCAAGTGCTTTACCGGAGATTTTGCCTGGCATTGCGCCGCGCGGAATGCGCTGAAATCATGCTCGCCGATCAAATACTGTGCCGCGGTTTGCATAACGGCCAGATCCAGCGGCACGTGATACCAGCCGACTTTGCCTGCATGGATGGCCGGACGGGTAGCGCGATTGATCAGTAGATAGCGGTAGCTGCGCCGGAGTGCGGAAAAGCGCGCATGAAATTCATCCGGAACTATATGCGCCCAGCGCACTGTGATGCTGTCGGGCAACAAGGCATTTGCGCCGCGCACCCAGGCTGTCAGCGGGCGACTGGTCTGAGTATCGAAATGCACGACCTGCTCCAAAGCATGCACGCCGGTATCGGTGCGTCCCGCCGCGATGACCGAAATCGGGTCACCGGAAATCTGGCTCAATGCGCGTTGCAGCGTATCCTGCACCGTCTGTCCGTCCGGCTGGCTCTGCCAGCCTTTAAACGGGCGGCCATCGTACTCGACCCCCAATGCAATCCTCATTGCATAGTCACCGCTAACACAAGTGCCGCGCCGCCGATCAACAGCACATCGCTGATCATGAAACGGCACCCTGGCAATTCAATTGGTGTACTGCCCGTTGTATCTACATGCAGATCAAACAGATTGCGCAAGCTGCCTTGCCAGACATTCGAATCACGCAATATCGCGACTTCGGCATAATGCAGCGTCAAAGCCAGGCGCACCGCTAGTCGTTCGCGCGACAATCCCATCCATTGCACAGGCGCAAACAAGGCATACAATCCGGCGATCAACTGCTGCCGGTGCAGGCGATGCAGCAATATCGCCAAACCTGCCAAAGCGGCCAGCAACCGGATAAGTTGCTGCAAGCCATCTGCCAATCCTTCAATGCTCGGGCCATACATATCCAGCGACTCGGACAGCGGTTGTCCGGGCGTGCTGTATGCATAGATCAACAATAACGACAACATGATCCAGCGTGTGCGGCGCAGCAACTGGATGAACTTATGCCGGGAAATCACAAATGCACCCATCAGGATCAAACCGGCAGCCATCAGCAACGGCCCGAGTGCCATTGCCTGCATGGCCACTACCAGCAAACACAAGGTGAGAATTTGCGCGGCAGGATGGAATTTCATGATCCGCTCCAAATGATAACGGCGGCCAGAGACTGTGCCGCCGTAACAATCAACGTTTAACCCCCCTGATCAGCCGAGTTGGGCGAGCAGGGACTGGGCAGTTTCGCGTTGCTCGGCATCTCCCTCGCGCAGGACTTCCTCGATGATTTCACGTGCTCCGCTGGCGTCACCCATCTCCTGGTAGGCTTTGGCCAGATCAAGTTTCGTGGCCACTTCCTGCCAGTGATCGTCCTTGGTTCCGGATGATAGAACGGTTGGTGCCGCGGCATCACCGAAGTTCAGGTCGATGCCTGCCAAGCCGACTTCTGCGGGTTTTGCCGAAGGTGCAGATTTCCCGGTTTTGTCTTCAACCGGGAAATCCAGCGTGAATTCCATTACGCCGTCGTCAGCTTGCTCGGGCTTGTCGGCTTCGGCCTGTGCTGATGACCCCGACGGTTGGCCATCTGTCACATCGAGAGTCATATCGTCCAATTTAGGCAACGGGACTTGTGTATCATCTTCAGCAGCAGGAAGCGTGGGGCGGCCTCCGGTCACATCGAATATCAAGTCACCCAAATCCGGTAATGCGGATTTTTCCTGTTTCCCGGCCGGCTGTGCCGGAGGATGGGGAGATGAAACATCAAAATCCATGGCTACAGCCGGCTTGGCTGCTGTTCCAGCGGATGACATGGCCATGGTGTTTAACGCGCCAGCCAAAAAATCTTCCTCCGGAGATGGGGCCGATTTCGCCGCGGATGTCATGGCCACGGTATTTAACGCGCCAGCCAAAAAGTCATCTTCGGGCGAAGGGGTCGATTTTGCCGAGGGGGATCCCAAATCGAAATCGACCGACGGGGCTTTTGCAACTGAAGCTTCTCCCGTAACCAATTTCGGCATGGCATCGAAAGACGGGGTTTGCATGGAACCAGTACTTGATTTTTCTACAGTCCCGGTGCCACCATACATGGGGTTATTCGGGTCCAGCTCGCGTCCCATCGCAAGCGCCTGCTGACCCGCCTCTTCATCGCCGGAATCCTGCAACTGGCGAGCGATGGCCTCAAAGGAACTCAGATCCTTGCGACTGGCATATATTTCCAGCAACTTGAGATGAATCTTGTGGTTGTTCGGGGTGCTTTGCAGCGCATCCTTGAGTATCTCTTCAGCTTGTGCATCGCGTCCGAAATTCAGGAAAAGATCCGCTTCGCTGATCGGATCGGCTTCATTCGATTGCTCTTCCGCACCAGCTTTCGGCGAAGCCATACCGGTGAAATCGCCTGTATCCGGTGAAGACACAGCCGGATCCGAGATGCGCCCGGATCTCGATCCTTCATTATCGGAAAAATCACTTATGACTTCAAAAGAGGATTTTTTTTTTCGCCGGCTCACCATCCAACCCAATCCGCCCAATGCGACCAATACACCAGCCCCGCCGGCGAGATAAAGCGGCTCGGCCATAAGCTGATCCAGCAAGGCCATCATCTGGTCGACCAGAGACGGCTCCTGCTTGACCGGAACCGGCTTGGGCTTGGCAACCGGCGCTGGTTTGACCGCGCTGGCGGCTGGCGCTTCGCCGGCAGCCTCCTTGGGCTGCTGCGCAAGCGCCGCCGCCGAAGACTTCAACTGGGCCAACTTTTGCATGTCCTGAATATTTTTTTCCAGCATTGCGGTGCGCATCTGCTCTTCTTTGGCGGCCTTGGCTGTTGCGATCGCTTCCTCCTGCGCGGCATTCTTTCTGTCCTGTGCGGTCATGGACTTGCCACCAGCACCAGTCGCAGCCTGATCGCCGGGTGTTTCGCCCCTGGACAGCTTAAGCACTTCCCTGGCAGACTCTTTGGCAACCGGCGCCTTATCGGCAACCGAACTGGCAAGCTTTCCTGTGGCAACTTGTTCAGATCCCTGCGGCTGACTTCTCACGGCTGCGGCGCTGGCCAGTTTCTGGCGATAGGCATTCCAATCGGCCACTTGGGCACGGATTTCCCGTACCGCTTCGGACTGCCCCACCACTTCGACTTCCTTCTGACTGGGCATGCGCAAAATCTTGCCGGCCCTGATGCGGTTCATATTCTTTCCGTCGAATTGACTGGCATTGGCCCGATACAGCGCGACCAGCATACGTTCGAGACTCACATCAGCCGGCTTGTACAGCGCCGATATCTTGCTCAAGGTATCGCCACGCTGAACCGCGAGCCACTCTTCGTTCGGCTCAACGATTTCAGCCATAACGGAACTCTCTGTTACTGCCTCCTCCGTCGCTTCAGGCATTCCCTGTTCTATAGCAAATGCTGGCTTCTCCATACCCTGTTCAGCTAACGGCGCTTCAGATGTGGCTGGAATTGTCGACTTACCTTGTTCCACAGAGCCAAGCACATCGGGCGGAGCAACCGGCTCGACTGGCATGGCTGTTACACTTTCAGCCGCAGATTGCACTGTCGGTACAAGAGGTTGCACTTTCGCCTGCGCAGGAAGTTCAGCAACATAGCCTGGCGGATCCAGCAGGAAAGTGTATTCGCGCAGCAACCTCCCGGATGACCAGGTCAACTCCACCAGCATGACCACAAACGGATCGTTGATCGGCTGCACGCTGGTTACCTTGAGATACGGCTCACCATCCGACCGGCTCTCGATCTGAAATTTGAATTTATTTCCGTAAGGATAATCCAGGCCGGCGCTCTTATAGACATCAGGCGAAGCGAGGCGAGCAACCAGACTGGCTTTGTCAGCCTTGTTAACCGCTACCAGCTCGATATCAGCCGTAAGCACCTGCCCCAGACCGGAGGTCACATTTATTCCGCCCATGCCTATGGCGAAAATAGTTGCGGACAGTGTGGTACCAGCAATGAAACCGAGCAGTTTTAATAGTGATTTTCGCACGCCATCACCCTCGTCTTATTTTTTGGACAATACAAAATAACATCATAGAGTTATCAGCACAAGCTAATAATTTCTTTAAATCGATCGAAGCATGGCCGGCCGATGGAACAAACACCCGGGCGCAGACCTTCAATCGAGATGCTTCGCAATCAGAATTTCAGCAATCTGAACGCTGTTCAGCGCCGCTCCCTTGCGTACATTGTCGCTTACCACCCACAGATTCAAGCCCAACGGATGCGATATGTCTTCGCGTATGCGCCCGACGTAGGTGGCGTCATTGCCGGCAGCTTCAACCGGAGTGGGGTAGCCGCCCGGTTCGCGCCTGTCCAGCACGATAACGCCCGGCGCCTTTTCCAGCAAGGCGCGCGCCTCCCCGGCAGTGATCTTTTTGCGTGTCTCGATGTGCACCGCTTCAGAGTGGCCGTAGAACACCGGCACGCGAACCGCGGTCGGATTCACCTGAATGGAATCATCCTCCATGATCTTGCGTGTCTCCCAGACCATCTTCATCTCTTCCTTGGTGTACCCATTTTCCTGGAACACATCGATGTGCGGCAGCACGTTGAAAGCGATGCGTTTCGGGTATACCTCGACCTTGACATCCTTATGATTGAATAACGCCCGGGTCTGCTCAGCCAGTTCGTCGATGGCCTCCTTGCCAGTACCTGATACCGCCTGATAAGTCGCCACATTGATACGTGCAATGCCCACCGCATCCTTGATCGGTTTCAACGCTACCAGCATCTGAATGGTCGAGCAGTTGGGATTGGCGATTATGCCGCGATTCTTGTACTGCGCGATGGCATGCGGATTCACCTCCGGCACCACCAGCGGGATATCCTTGTCATAACGGAAGTGCGCGGTATTGTCGATCACTATGCAACCGGCAGCGGCTGCGATCGGCGCATATTTTTCAGACACACCGCCGCCTGCCGAGAACAGGCCAATCTGCGTCTTGGAAAAATCGAAATCATCGACATCCAACACGGTCATCTCTTTGCCGTTGAACGTTACCTTCGAGCCAGCCGAGCGGCTTGAAGCAAGCGGATACAGGTTGCGCACCGGAAACTTGCGTTGCTCCAATATGGACAGCATCGCCTCTCCGACTGCACCGGTTACGCCCAATATACATACATCATACTGCTTGCTCATTGAATACTCTCCAAATCCGAATCGTTATATAGCCGCGACTACTGCATCACCCATTGCTGCCGTGCCGACTTTCTGCATGCCCGGCTCATGGATATCCCCGGTGCGCAGCCCCTGCTGCAGCACTTTGCGCACCGCAACTTCGATGCGCTGTGCAACGTCCTCACGCCCGAAAGTGTAACGCATCATCATCGCCACTGACAAAATCGTCGCCAGCGGGTTGGCAATGTCCTTGCCCGCTATGTCCGGCGCCGAACCGTGGCAGGGCTCGTACAAACCCTTGTTGTTCTCGTCCAGCGAAGCCGAGGGCAGCATGCCGATCGACCCGGTCAGCATCGATGCTTCGTCAGATAAAATATCGCCGAATATATTGCCGGTCAGTATCACATCGAATTGTTTTGGTGCACGCACCAATTGCATCGCGGCGTTGTCCACATACATATGCGACAACTCGACCTGAGGATACTCCTTTGCCACATCGCTCACGATCTCGCGCCAGAACATGCTGGTGTCCAGCACGTTGGCCTTGTCCACCGAACACATCTTTTTGCCACGCTTCACCGCAATCCGGAAACCGGCATGCGCCACGCGGCGGATCTCCGATTCGCTGTAATGCATGGTATCGAAACCCTGGCGTTCGCCATTTTCCAAAGTGCGTATGCCGCGCGGCTGGCCGAAATAAATATCGCCGGTCAGTTCGCGCAAGATCATGATGTCCAGTCCCGACACCAGTTCCGGTTTCAAGCTGGAAGCATTGACCAGTTCCGGGTATACCAGCGCAGGACGCAGATTGGCGAACAGTCCCAATCCCTTGCGGATGCGCAGCAACCCCTGTTCCGGGCGCAGCGGACGCGCCAGTGTGTCGTATTGATAACCGCCCACGGCACCGAGCAGAACTGCCTCGGATTCTTTTGCCAGCCTCAGTGTCGCTTCCGGCAATGGATCACCCGCTACGTCATACCCGGCGCCGCCGATGTGCGCATATTCGATCTCGATCTTCAATCCGTCGCGGCGCAACGCCTCCATCAGTTTAGCGGCTTGCGCAACGATTTCCGGTCCAATCCCGTCACCCGGCAATACTGCGATCTTCATACACACAACTCCAAAATCGTGAAAAGGGAAACGTGAAAAGCGATGCCCACCCGGCGCTACGCGCCACCCTCCCTGTCGTGAGGGTTACGTTTCACATTTCACACAAAAAGCCAGGGTTGTCCAGCGCGATGCTTTGCCTCATAAGCCCTGATCTCGGCCACATGCTGCAAGGTCAAGCCTATATCATCCAGGCCGTTCAGCAGGCAATGCTTGCGGAAGGACTCAACTTCGAACTTGTACGCAGTGCCGTCAGGCGCAGTGATGCTCTGTTGCTCCAGATCGATCTTCAAACGGTATCCCGGCGCGGCCTCAACCGCCTTGAACAGCGCATCCACCTGTTCTGCAGCCAGGCGGATCGGCAGCAAACCATTCTTGAAGCAATTGTTGAAAAAGATGTCGGCGAAGCTGGGCGCTATGATTGCGCGGAAACCGAAATCCTCCAGCGCCCAAGGCGCGTGTTCACGCGAACTGCCGCAGCCGAAATTCTCCCGCGCCAGCAATATCTGCGCACCCTGATAGCGCGGCAGGTTCAAAACAAAATCGGGGTTCAGCGGACGCCTGGAGTTATCCCTGCCAGGCTCGCCATGATCCAGATAACGCCATTCGTCGAACAGATTCGGGCCGAAACCGGAACGCTTGATCGATTTAAGGAACTGCTTGGGGATGATCGCATCGGTATCGACGTTGGCCCGGTCCAGCGGCGCGACCAAGCCATTCAGCTGGGTGAATTTCTGCATTACTGGGTAGCCGCCTTTTCTAATGCGTCGCCGCCCTTTTTAATGTCCTTGCCCAAACCTTCCATGGTTTGGCAACCTGCCAACATCAATAACGCCAAGAACAATACGACAGCTTTCATCATCCGCTCCTATTTAATTAATCACACTTATGTCAACGAAATGCCCGGCGATCGCCGCAGCCGCAGCCATCTCCGGACTTACCAAATGGGTGCGCCCACCCGATCCCTGCCGCCCCTCGAAATTGCGGTTGGAAGTGGAGGCGCAACGCTCGCCCGGCTCCAGCTTATCGTCATTCATCGCCAGACACATCGAACAACCCGGCTCTCGCCACTCAAATCCGGCTGCGGTAAATATCTTGTCCAAACCTTCACGTTCGGCCTGCTGTTTTACCAGACCGGAACCGGGCACCACCATAGCAAGCTTCACGTTAGCCGCGACATGTTTACCTTTGGCGATCGCCGCAGCCGCGCGCAGGTCCTCGATGCGCGAATTGGTGCAGGAACCGATGAACACCTTGTCGATACCGATCTGTCCAATCGGAGTATTCGGCGCCAGACCCATATATTTCAACGCGCGTTCGGCATCATGACGTTTGACCGGATCGCTGATGGCCTCGGGATCCGGCACGCACCCGTCCACCGCCACCACCATTCCCGGCGAGGTGCCCCATGTCACTTGCGGCTTGATCTGTGAGGCATCCAGCTTGACCACCGCGTCGAATTTCGCGCCGTCGTCGCTGTGCAACGTATGCCAGTAAGCCACTGCCTGCTCCCACATCCCGCCTTGCGGCGCGAACGGACGACCCTTGAGATAGTTGATGGTGTTGTCGTCCACAGCGATCATGCCGGCGCGCGCGCCAGCCTCGATCGCCATGTTGCATATCGTCATGCGCCCCTCCATCGAAAGGCCGCGTATCGTGCTGCCAGAAAACTCGATCGCATAACCGGTGCCACCCGCCGTGCCGATCTTGCCGATCACTGCCAGCGCGATATCCTTCGCGGTGACTCCCCTGCCCAGCGTGCCGTCCACCACCACCTGCATTGCCTTGGATTTTTTCATCAGCAAACACTGCGTCGCCATCACGTGCTCGACCTCGGATGTGCCGATGCCAAACGCCAGTGCGGCAAATGCGCCGTGAGTGCTGGTATGCGAATCGCCGCACACCACCGTCATGCCCGGCAGAGTCGCGCCCTGCTCGGGCCCGATCACATGTACGATACCCTGGCGCACGTCGGACATCTTGAATTCCTTAATCCCGAGCTCCGCGCAATTGCTGTCCAGTGTCTCAACCTGCAGGCGCGAAACCGGATCTGCGATTCCTCGCGCGCGTCCGGTGGTAGGCACGTTGTGATCCGCCACCGCCAGGATCGAAGCAGTGCGCCACAGCTTGCGCCCGGCCAGTTTCAGCCCCTCAAAGGCCTGCGGGCTGGTTACTTCATGCACCAGATGACGGTCGACATAGATCAACGCGGTGCCATCGGCTTCCTGCCGCACCACGTGAGCATTCCAGAGTTTGTCGTATAGGGTTTGCGAGCTCATGGTATTCAACTTCTTACGAACTTGTGATTATGCCACATACAGGTGTGGCTTGGCACGCAGAGCCTCCTCCAATAAGAAATGAGTCTGAATTTTTGAAGTTTTGCATCAATCATGATGCGAAGCGGCGGTCGGCATGGAAGAAGCGCGGCAATCACATCGGATGATCATGCTGTACGCAGACTGCGTTCAACATAACGTACCACCAGTACATGGCCCATGGCCTTGTCTTCGATAGCGACACATGTCTTTAGTTCTGCGTTGCAACGCTTGCTGGCGTGCGCCTCATGCCGGGCGCCCAAGAATTGCGCTGGGCGGCGGGCTCAGCAAACGCCAGAAGTCGCAGGATAGGATTTGTGGCTCTAAGGAAAGAGCGGGAACGATCCCAGAAATTTATCGCCCCTATCAGGACGGTGTTTTTCAACAGCCCGCTAATGGGTGACCTGTCGCTTTGGCGGATTACTACGTCAAAGACTCTAAAAACCCCAGTAACGCTTCGCGCTGGCGCGGTTGGAGGAGCGCGAAGGTGTTCAAAAGCCGCCGTTCCTCTGGCAGCATCCACTCATAGGTGGCCGCCGCTTCGGATACAGAAAGAGCGGGCGACGACCGCATCTCGCCGCGGCCGGTGGAAAGCCATTCGAACCCCACGTCAAGCAGTTTCGCCAGGCGTACAAGGTTTTTCATGCTGGGTGCCTTGCGCCCTGACTCCCATTCCGCCACCGAGGGTTGAGTGACGGACAAGCGCCGCGCCAGTTCCGCCTGGCTCCACCTTCGCTCCCGCCGCGCTCGTTTGATGCGTTCATTCATCATGGCGAGCATTGTATCGGTATCGGCTATATCTCTTGAAATCGCAATAGGCTATATTATAATTATCGTTATCGGCTATAATCCTGTAAGGTGGGCTAACCGCGGGCATTGCCGCGAACGTGGGGGCGGCTCCCAAGCCGCGAATATTGGGGCGTAGACGTCAAGTATACGGGTGCCGTGTGTGCAAGCCGGGAAGTGACATGCGCATGCAACCAGTCCCCATGTTTGAGCTGGAGGGTGGCGAAGCGTGGATCAAGAAAAGGTTTTTTGTCGATGCGTCGAGGGACACTGTTACCTGGAAAAAGATGCCGAATGGGCCAAACAAAATTATGCCCAGGCATTGCATCCCAATGGGGTTTTTCTCGACCGCACGTTGCTTGGCACTCTTGATGCCTTGAGACTTCACGAGAAAGATGAATGGATGGGTGTCCTTGGAGTGAAGGGAACAGGTCAAATCTGTTGCAGGCACCAGACAGAAAAACTCTACTGAAATGCGCAAGGTGCGCATCAGGATATTGCATTACAGCATTTCATCAGTCCGTTGCATGACATTCAACTTTTCAAGAGCGCGCGATCAAGCCACAACAACAACGGGTACGCAGCTTGTAACGTCATACCGTGTAGCGAGCTCTTGATCTGTCCGGGTTTGTATTTCGCTACTGGTGAAACGATCAGCCATCTGACCAAGCTGCCAAAAATCGCCAGCCAAACCGCTGGTTATGCGAAGGGCCGAAATGATGAACCAGATTCATGCCGCTGGTTGCCTGCTCGCGATCCTCTGTTTCCACAGGATCAACAGCAGTCCCAGCAACGCGACGCCTGCGCTGCACGAATACAGCACGCTGGCACCATAGTGCAGCCAGATCGGGCCGCTCGCCAACCCGCCAAACATGCCGCCCGCACCGTAGCTGAGGCTGCCGAACAGGGCTTGCCCCTTGGACTGATGCCGTCCCCGGAAGAACTCATGGATCTGCCCGACCGAGGCGGCGTGGTACGCGCCGAATGTCGCTGCGTGCAGCACTTGCGCAAAGAGCAGCAGAAGCAGGAAATCCACGCCCCAGCCGATCAGCAGGAAACGCAAGATCGCGGAACCAAAGCTGAACAGCAGTATGCGGATATAGCCGAAGCGGCGCACCAGCCACGGCATCAAGAAGAACACGCCGATCTCGCAGATGACCCCGATCGCCCACAACCATCCCACCGCGCTTTTCGTGTAGCCGTGCTCGACCAGATAGATGGAAAAAAAGGTGTAGTAAGAGCCGTGTGCGACGGACATCAGGAAGCACGCGCTGAGAAAAGCCAGCACTTGCGGCTGCATCACGATCTGCCTGATCGGCTGGCTGTCGGTGTGATGCGCCAACACCTCGGTCTTCGGAATCTGCCGCGAGAAGACCATGATGCCGATCTCGCACACCAGCCCCGCCCAAAGCAGCCAGGCAATGGCGATATAGTCGAACGCATAACCCAGCCCTACCACCGACACGATGTAGCCGATCGAACCCCACGAGCGGATGCGCCCGTAATGCGCGGTGTTCTTGCCGAGATAGCTGAGCGTGGTCGCCTCCACCAGCGGCATCGAGGCGCTCCAGAAAAAACCCATCATCGCCAGCACCAGAAACAATCCCCAGAAACTGGTGGTCGCGAACACGCCGAGATAGCACAGCGCACTCAAGGCCGCTGCGATCTGGACAACCATCTGCCTTTTTCCGGTATGGTCGGCCATCCAGCCCCAGATGTTGGGCGCAAGCATGCGCATCACCGGCTGGATCGACAGCAGGATGGCGATGTCGATGGCATCAAAGTCGATGGATTTCAGATACAGGCTCCAGTAGGGAGAGAACATCCCCACGAAGGCGTAATAGAAAAAATAGAAACCGGCGATGCGCCAGTGATGGTTGGCGATGGGCATGTATTAACAGCATCTGAACATTGCGTATTATCTCACGCAGCAAAATATTTTCGTACCTGCCCTTGAAATGCAAGACATCGCCCCCAATAACCACCAGTCGAAACCTGGAGAGCAGCATGGAACAGAACGAGAACAAGCCGCAGATCGAGCAACTCGAGCAGCAGGCGGCCACGGCTAGCGCCGAAATTCCCGCAACACAGGCTAAAGAGTCGATACCCAGCCTGGAAGAGATGCTCAAGGAAGCCGAACGCAAGGCCCAGGAACACTACGATGCATGGATGTATGCCAAGGCCGAGGGCGAGAACATCCGCAGGCGCGCGGCCGAGGATGTGAGCAAGGCGCACAAGTTCGCCGTGGAGCGTTTCTCCAGCGAGATACTGGCAGTGAAGGACAGCCTGGAAGCCGGCTTGGCCGTGAATGAGGCGACGGTGGAAAGCTTCAAGAGCGGCATGGAATTGACGCTGAAGCAGCTTTCCGGCGTGTTCGAAAAATTCAATATCAAGGAAATAAACCCGCTCGGCGAGAAATTCGACGCCCACCAGCATCAGGCGATCGGCATGATGGACAGCGACCAGCCGGCCAACACCGTGGTCAGCGTAATGCAGAAGGGTTATGTGCTGAATGACCGCGTGCTGCGCCCGGCGCTGGTGATGGTGGCAAAATCCAGGGAATAGCCTGCCGGAGAACGGTCTGCGCCATGGCAAGCTGGACGGTTATCCGGATCGGGCACTTGAAATACCGTATCCCGCCCTCAGTTAGGCGACAAGAGATTTTTGGATTCAACAATTTACGAAAGGAAACATCATGGGAAAAATCATCGGCATTGACCTGGGTACGACAAATTCCTGTGTGGCGGTCATGGAGAACGGCAAGACCAAGGTGATCGAAAACGCCGAGGGTGCCCGCACGACTCCGTCCATCATCGCGTACATGGAAGACGGCGAGATTCTGGTGGGCGCGCCCGCCAAGCGTCAGGCCGTGACCAACCCGAAGAACACGCTGTATGGTGTCAAGCGCCTGATTGGCCGCCGCTTCGACGAGAAGATGGTGCAGAAGGACATCGCCATGGTCCCGTTCAGCATCATCAAGGCCAAAAACGGCGACGCGTGGGTCAAGGTGCGCGACAAGGAGATCTCCGCTCCGGAAGTATCCGCGCAAGTATTGATGAAAATGAAAAAGACCGCCGAGGATTATCTGGGCGAACCCGTCACCGAAGCGGTCATCACGGTACCGGCCTACTTCAACGACTCGCAGCGCCAGGCTACCAAGGATGCCGGCCGCATCGCCGGCCTGGAAGTGAAGCGCATCATCAACGAGCCGACCGCAGCCGCGCTGGCATTCGGCCTGGACAAGCAGGAAGGCGACCGCAAGATCGCGGTGTATGACCTGGGCGGCGGCACCTTCGACATCTCCATCATCGACATCGCCGAGATCGAGGGCGAGCACCAGTTCGAGGTGTTGTCCACCAACGGCGACACCTTCCTGGGCGGCGAGGACTTCGACATGCGCGTGATCGAATATCTGGTGGATGAATTCAAGAAGGAAAGCGGCATCGACCTGAAGAAGGACATGCTGGCGCTGCAACGCCTGAAGGACTCTGCGGAAAAAGCCAAGATCGAACTGTCCTCGGCGCAACAGACCGAAGTCAACCTGCCCTATATCACCGCAGACGCAAGCGGCCCGAAACACCTGGCCGTGAAGATCACCCGCGCCAAGCTGGAAAGCCTGGTGGAAGACCTGATCGAGCGCACCATCGAGCCGTGCAAGATCGCGATGAAGGATGCGGGCGTTTCCACGTCCGACATCACTGATGTGATCCTGGTCGGCGGCCAGACCCGCATGCCTAAGGTGCAAGAAAGAGTCAAGGAACTATTCGGCAAGGAAGCCCGCAAGGACGTGAACCCCGACGAAGCCGTGGCGGTTGGCGCGGCCATCCAGGGCGGCGTGTTGCAGGGCGAAGTGAAGGACGTGCTGCTGCTGGACGTGACCCCGCTGTCGCTGGGTATCGAGACCATGGGCGGCGTGATGACCAAGCTGATCAAGAAGAACACCACGATCCCGACCAAGGCGTCGCAGGTGTTCTCCACCGCCGACGACAACCAGAGCGCGGTGACCATACACGTGCTGCAGGGCGAACGCGAAGTGGTTTCCGGCAACAAGAGCCTGGGCCAGTTCAACCTGTCCGACATACCGCCGGCTCCGCGCGGCATGCCGCAGATCGAAGTGACTTTCGACATCGACGCAAACGGCATCCTGCACGTATCGGCCAAAGACAAGGCGACCGGCAAGGAGAACAAGATCAAGATCCAGGCCAGCTCCGGCTTGAGCGAAGCCGAGATCCAGCGCATGGTGCAGGATGCGGAAGCCAATGCAGAAGACGACCGCAGGGCGGTTGAACTGGTGAACGCGCGCAATCAGCTCGACGCGCTGATCCATTCCACGCACAAATCGCTGAAGGAATATGGCGAACATCTGAGTGCCGACGAAAAATCTTCCATTGAGGCTGCTCTGAAGGAAGCGGAAGAAACCGTGAAGACCGACGACAAGGATGCCATCAAAGCCAAGACCGAAGCGCTGGCGACTGCAGCACAAAAGCTGGGAGAAAAGATGTACGCCGCCGAACAGGCCAAGGCACAGGCCGGGCAAACAGGTTCAGCCTCCGGCGCGGGAGAAAAGCACGATGAAGGCGACGTGGTGGATGCGGAGTTCACCGAAGTAAAGGATAAGTAATAGTTGGTAGTCGTTAGTCGCTAGTCGTTAGTTGAAAAGCAAACCCAAAGGTTTGCCAATGGCTAACGGCTAGCGACTCTCAACTGGTTTCGTATTAAGCGTTAATCACAAGTTGAAAGCTAACCCAAGGGTTTAACTAACGACTAACGACTAACGACTAACGGCTGAATTTATGAAAAAAGACTACTACGAAGTCCTCGGCGTCAACCGCGATGCTTCAGACGAAGAGATCAAAAAAGCTTATCGCAAGCTGGCGATGAAGCATCATCCCGACCGCAATCCGGACAACCCCAAGTCCGAGGAACATTTCAAGGAAGCCAAGGAAGCCTACGAAACGCTGAGCGACTCGCAGAAACGTGCCGCTTATGACCAGCATGGTCACGCCGCATTCGAGGCGGGCGGCATGGGCGGCAGCCCGTTTGGCGCGGGCGCAGCCGGTTTCGATTTCTCCGACATCTTCGGCGACATCTTCGGCGGCGGGCGCGGCGGTGCCGGCCGCAGCCAAGTGCAGCGCGGCGCCGACCTGCGCTACAACATGGAGATCACACTGGAGCAGGCCGCGCGCGGCACCGAGACCAAGATTCGCGTGCCAACCATGGCGGAATGCGAAACCTGCCACGGCAGCGGGGCAAAACCCGGCACCAGTCCCACCACCTGCACCACCTGCGCAGGACACGGCCAAGTGCGCATGCAGCAAGGCTTTTTCTCGATCCAGCAAACCTGTCCGCGCTGTCACGGCTCAGGCAAGATGATTTCTTCGCCATGCAGCGATTGCAATGGAGTCGGCCGCATCAAGCAGCACAAGACGCTGTCGGTAAAAATACCCGAAGGCGTGGACACCGATGACCGCATCCGCCTGTCCGGCGAGGGTGAACATGGACTGAATGGCGGGCCGCCGGGAGATCTGTATGTGGTGATCAGCATCAAACCGCACGCGGTGTTCCAGCGCGACCACAACGACCTGCATTGCGAAATGCCGATCAGTTTCAGCACCGCCGCGCTCGGCGGCTCGATCGAGATTCCGACGCTGGACGGGGTGGCCACGATCAAGATCCCTGCCGAGACCCAGAGCGGAAAGATCTTCCGCCTGCGCGGCAAGGGAATCAAGGGGGTGCGCAGTTCCAGTCACGGCGATCTGCATTGCCACGTGGCGGTGGAGACTCCCGTCAACCTGACTGCCCGCCAGAAAGAATTATTGCGCGAGTTTGAAGCTATCAACGAAAAGGATAGCGATCTTCACAATCCGCGCGCAAAATCCTGGATGAGCAAGGTGAAGGATTTTTTTGCGGGGTGATAAACTCCCGAGCGCTGCATTACTATTTTTAACGGTCATGTCACGCTGGAAAGCTTCTTCAATACACCTCTCCATAAGCGCGCTCATCGCGACAGCGGTGCTCGCGCTGATGCTGCTGCTCTGGTATCCGTACCCGCTGTTCGAGGCGGTTGGAGGACGTCTGGTCTTGCTGATCCTGCTCGGCGTGGATGTGTCGCTGGGACCCCTCATCACCCTGATCATCTTCAACTCGAAGAAGAGCCGCAAAGCGCTGGCCTTCGATCTGTCGGTGATCGCACTGTTGCAAATCACGGCACTGATCTACGGCATGAGCGTGGTATTCCTGGCACGTCCGGTATTCGTGGTGTTCAGCAAGAATTCTTTCGATCTGGTTACCGCCAATATGCTGAGCGACGCCGACATCGCCAAGGCCAGATATCCGGAATTCCGTTCGCTGCCGCTCACCGGACCGGTTTATGTCTACACCGAGTTGCCGTCCGGCATCAAGGAAAGGAATGAAGTGACATTCGGCGCTTTTTCCGGCAAGGATTTGCCGCAATTCCCGCAATACTACCAGCCATACACCGAACATGGCTCAGCAGCGGCCAAAGCAGCCAAGCCCGTCGCACAACTCAGGAAGCTGAATCCGGATCACAACGACGAGATAGACGACGCGGTAAGCCACAGCGGAAAAACCGAAGCCGAGCTGGGCTACTTGCCGTTGCGCGCGAAATACCAGCATCAGGCGGTACTGGTGGAACAAAACGGCGGCCGGGTGCTGAAGGTGCTGCCGATGAATCCGTGGTAGAAATACTGCGGAAAGAATTGTTGCGCGCACGCGCAACCTTGATGCTGGAATCACCTTATCTCCGGGTCTAACGGCGAAATTTCCTGCCGAAACGCCAGCGCCGCAAAATCCAAAGAGCCAGGCCCCCGCACAGGATCGCGAACAACAACGCCTCTTCGACCCGCTTCAAGTCGTGCAGCCACAGCTGCAACGCCTGCCCGAACAGGAAACCTGCACCGCCGATAATTACCGCCCAGATGGCCGCCCCCAGCGCGTTGAAAAATGCAAAACGCCAGACCGGCACCCGGCTCATGCCGAATGCCATCGGACCCACCGTGCGCAAGCCATAGAGAAAACGTATCGCCACGATGAGCACCTCGTTATAACGGTCTATCAGCACGTTGGCGCGCTCGAACAGCGGGGCTAACCGTTTGAAACGCGACAGCACCCACGCGGCGCGCCACCTGCCCAGCCAGAAATAAAACTGATCGCCGAGGAAGCCTCCGCATAGAGCGGTGGCAATCACCCAGTGCAGTTGCAGATAGCCCTGATGCGCGGCAAACCCGGCCAGTATCAGCAGCGTCTCGCCTTCCAGCAGGGTGCCCGCAAACAATGCAACATAGCCATAATCGGCGATCAGCCCGGCAAGGCTCACCGCAGCATGCTCATTGATTGATCAGACGCAAGCTGGTTACTTCCCGGCAAACACTTCGCGCAGAAACACCGTCGCCTGCTGCCATGAATCCTTGTCAGCTGCGGCATTGTAGGCCAGCGGCATTTTGAACTTCTGTCCCAACTCATCCGCTTCCGGATTGGTAAAAGCATGCTGCGCGCCGGGATAAGTCACTACCCGGTAGTTTGCCCCGGCATGGTCCATTTCCTTCTTGAAAGCAGCGACGCTGTCAGCGCCTATCATCGGATCGGCTTCGCCGGAGAAGGAAACGATGCGTGCCTTGATCTTGCCGGGCTGGGCGGGACTGTCGGTGCCCAGCGAGCCATGGAAACTCACCACTCCTTTCAGATCTTCGCCCTGCCGCGCCATGTTCAGCACCACCCCGCCGCCGAAACAATAGCCGATCGCCGCCATTTTTTTGGCATTCACGGTCTTTTCCTTGCGCAGCAATTTCATGCCGGCTTCAAAGCGCGCTTTGGCCATCGGCATGTTCTTGCTTACCTCGGTGGCGAACTTGCCCGCTTCATCGGGATGATGAGCCTGCTTGCCGTCCCCATACATGTCCACGGCCAGCGCGGTATAGCCCAGTTCCGCCAGCATGCGCGCCCGCTTGCGCGCATACTCGTTGTGCCCCCACCACTCATGCACCACCAGCACCGCCGGGCGCTTGCCCTTGAATGCATCGTCATAGGCGATATAACCCTTGAGGGTCGTACCTTTCGCCTTGTAACTCACTTCCTTGCCATGCACCGCCGCTTGCACCACAGCAGAACCAGCCAAACAGAACAACGATATCGCCATCAAGAATGTTTTCATCTTCACCCCCAGCTTGCGTTGACTACGACCATCCGGCCTGCGCCGGACACCCTGACCGAGTGGCGCTCAAGCCACTCCCGACTGCACCGTCTGCTTCACATAAAACACATTCATGTTTTGCGCACGCACCCTGCCCAGCAGTTGCTCGGCGAGCTCATCATCCAGGATGAACTCGACTTTCATCGCCAGTTCCCCGGCCAGCTCGAAAAAGGTCTCTTCATGCATTCTTCCATGCCGGCCGAAGCCGGCGATCGCGCGAAACGCCGATCCGCCATGCACACCCAGCCCGCGCGCTTCCTCCAGCAGCCATTCATACAAAGGCATACCGGCATGATGTTGCTTTTCACTGATGTAGAACGAGAGCAGGTTCATGATCGCACTCCTAGGTTTGCAGCCACTTGAAAGTCTGGATGCCGAACACCGTCATCAGCAATGAACCGCCGAGATGGGTAACGATGATGGCCGAACCCCATGCGTACTGGCCGCGCAGCAACAGCGTGACAGTCTCTGCCGAAAATGTAGAGAAGGTCGTCAAGCCGCCGAGAAAGCCGGTGATGATGAACAGCCGCCATTCCGGCGAAACTCCAGGATAGTGCGTAAAAAAAGCCACCGCGAGGCCGACCAGATAACCGCCGACCAGATTGGCGGCAAGCGTGCCCAGCGGCAACTCCGGCAGTGCCGGATTGAGCCACAGCCCCAATCCCCAGCGCAGCCACGCACCGAAAGCCGCACCGATCCCGACCGCAAGAAACGAATAGATCAACATATATTCATTTTACCCGACCACTCGCACCAGAGCGAAACCGCCGCCCGGCGTGCGGAAGTTGGTAGTCTGCCCTTGATACAACCGCGCCGCAACCAATTGTATTTGTCCATCGTAAACATAGCAGCGCACGTCGTACTTGAGCGGCACAGCTTCGCCATCATCGAGGCAAACGCTGCGCTCGCCCGGCGGAGCAAGTTTCTGCGCGACATAATCGGACTGCAATATCTCGCCGAATACCCGTTTGGTCAGCTTCTCGCCGCTATACGCGCCCTTGCCGCCATAACCGCTATTCGGTTTGAAGAACCACTGCTTGCGTTCCGACCATTCCATCCCGGGCAAAACCGGGATGGTATGCGGCACTCCCGACTGCAGGACGCCAATGTCCGTTTCCTTTGCGCCGAAGGTACGCAAACCGTCCGCATCGCTCAGCCGCGCCAGATTGCGCTTGTCGGCGTAGCGGGCATAGTGCGCAGGATTCGGCGTCAGCACCACTTGCCCGCTCGAATATGCCTTGCGCAATGCGGGATGCCGCTGCAAGGAAAAATCCGTCAGGCGGTTGTAAACCAGATCGATTGTGTTGCCGTCGAGATACAAGCCATCATCGCGCGGCTGCAGCGCAGACGGATCGGCGATATACGCAGCGATACCGGCGCGCTCGAACATCGCCTTCGCCAGCAGGAATTCCGGAAAGAGATATTGCGCTTCCGGTTGCTCGTCCACGATGGCGACATTCTTCAGTGTCGCATCGCCGCGCGCCAGCCGCCACTCGTTGCGGAACATCTCGATGAATACATCATCCAGGGAAACATCCGTTCGCCCTGAAGTATCGAAGGGTGAACTTTCATGCTTCGATACGCTTGGCGTACCCTGTGCTGAGCTTGTCGAAGCATCAGCATGAACGGAAGGTGATCCATATAGCATTGCATCACGCTGGCTTTCGATCAACAAAGCATTAAGAAACCCGCCGCCCGCGTTGGTATTGATCTCGATCAGGTGCGCGCCCTGCTCGTTGAGATGGAAATCGTAGCCGTAGAACACGCCAAGGGATTGAAGATTGCCTTTCTCGTTTGCCTCCTCTCCCGCTAGCGGGAGAGGATTGAGGTGAGGGGCTCTTTGCGGGAGAGGGGCATCTTTCATCCATCCCGGCAGCTTTACCACCCGCTCCACCGCCGCGATGACCTCACCCATCTGCCTGACTTGGGTCGCCGTAACGAACACCACCGTATCGGCAAACAGATGCTCATGCCCGGCAGAGATCGCTTCTTGAAAAGCCACACCTTGCGCGCGAACAGCGGCTTCCAGCGATGCGCGGTCGATTCTGGCGGACTGCGCATCCGCGTTCAGGCTGGCCGCATCAACCACCCAGCATGCCTTTCTTCAGATCGTCCTGGACCGGATGCTTGCCCAGCCAGACCTTGAGCAATGCGCGATTGAAAGCCGCGCCCGCAATGATTCCGCGCTCCGTGCCGTTCACGGTGATTCTGGTGCCGCTATCCGGCAGGTAATCGAGCATGATGATATCGCCCGGTTTCACTTCATGCACCGCCTCGAATATCTGCTTCATCTGCTGAATCTGCGCATCCAGCGCCGCCAGCTCGGCTACAGAATGATTTTGCTCGATCGCATCGTTGAAGGCATTGAACAATTTTTCGCCGCTCAATTCGTGCAGGATATACATCGCGATACGATGTTCGTGCTCGCCGGCGATGATCGCTTCGGCAGAAGTCTGTTTCTGCGGCAGGTACAGCGCGCCGACATATATCTTGAAGAAGAATCTGGTGCGGATACCCCCGCCGTTCAACTGCAAGACTGCATCGCCTATCTGCATCCTATCGGCCAGGTGAATGCCTGCCAGATCGAGCGCGCTGGCGTTCCAGCTCAGAAACAGACCGCTAATCAGCAAGCATATTCTTTTCATTTCCATCCCCTCAACGACATTAATTCCAAGCAATCAGCCGCCTGATTTTTCCGCATCTTCGAGTTGCATCAATAAACGCAGGCGGTCTTCTTTTGCGACAACTTTCCAGTCACGATTGCTCAGCGCGCCCTCGATCGCCCACAAAAAATTCAGGCTGGGCGAACAGCCTGCGCGCTTAACCGCAAGGAACGCCGCAATCGTGCCCATGCCGGTCAGCTGCTCATCGGTCGCAATACCGGCCTTCAACAGCATCTCCGTGGACTTCGGCCCGAAATTTCGGCGGTAGCGTTGCATAGCTGCGACATTCTCTGGATACGACTATAACGCTTCGAAAATCCCAGCTGCCCCCATGCCAGTTCCAATGCACATCGTCACCATGCCGTATTTCTGTTTGCGGCGGCGCAGGCCGTGCAGCAGCGTCGCGGTGCGGATCGCGCCGGTAGCGCCGAGCGGGTGGCCCAGCGCGATCGCGCCGCCGAGCGGATTGACGATCTTCGGGTCGAGGCCGACATCCTGGATCACCGCCAGCGACTGCGCGGCAAACGCTTCGTTGAGTTCGATCCAGCCGATGTCGTCAAGCCTCAGCCCGACCTGCTTCAGCACGCGCGGGATCGCTTCCTTCGGACCGATGCCCATGATCTCCGGCGGCACGCCCGCCACGCTGAAGCCCAGGAACTTGCCGATCGGGGTCAGGTTGTAGCGCTTGAGCGCGGATTCGGAACACAGCAGCACCGCCGCCGCGCCATCCGACATCTGCGAACTGTTGCCCGCCGTGACCGAGCCCTTCTGCGCAAACACCGGTTTCAATTTCGCCAACGCTTCCAGCGTCGTGTCCGCGCGAGGTCCCTCGTCCTGTGTTGTGTCACGCTTCTTCACCTTCACCTCGCGGCTGCTCATGTCCGGCACATGCTCGCTGATATGGTATGGTGTAATCTCGTCCCTGAATTCGCCGTTTTTGATCGCCGCGATGGCGCGCTCATGGCTCTGCAACGCGAACGCATCCTGTGCCTCGCGCGAAACCTTCCAGCGTTCTGCGACCTTTTCCGCCGTGATACCCATGCCGTAAGCGATGGCTACATGCTCATCCTCGAAGATCGCGGGATTGAACGCGATCTTGTTGCCCATCATCGGCACCATGCTCATGCTCTCCATGCCCGCCGCCAGCATCACGTCGGCCTCGCCGAGACGGATGCGATCCGCCGCCAGCGCCACCGCCTGCAAGCCGGAAGAGCAGAAACGGTTGATCGTCAGCCCCGGCACGGTGTTCGGCAGATCCGCCAGCAACAACGCGATGCGCGCCACGTTGATGCCCTGCTCCGCCTCCGGCATCGCGCAACCGACGATAACATCACCTATGCTCGCCGGATCGAGCGAAGGCGCCTGCGCCAGCACGCTGGTCAACACATGCGCCAGCAGATCGTCGGGACGGGTGTTGCGGAACATCCCGCGCGGCGCCTTGCCGACCGGCGTGCGCGTCGCGGCAACGATGTAGGCTTCCTGGACTTGTCTGGTCATTTATTTCTCCTAACGTAAGGATCAGGTATTGAGCAAAACCAAACCCCCTCTGATAAAACCACTAGCCATTCGACTAGGCCATCAAAAGACGATAGTTAAGCGCTGGTTACAGCTCCCCCTTGTCAGGGGCAGAGCTAAGCTCCTCCCCTGACAAGGGGAGGTTGGGAGGGGTTTAGTAGCGGACGGGCTCTACCCGCCACAAAATTATTGTCGGGCAAAGCCCGGCCTGCATGACTAACGCTTCGCCGCCGTGCGATAAACCGCATTGCGCTCGCGTTTGCCGACCGCAACCACGATCACCAGCAACACGGCATCCCGCACTTCATAGACCAGGCGATACCCCACACTGCGCAGCTTGATCTTGTAACGATCCTTGTGACCCGCCAGCTTCGCCGCCGGGACTCGCGGATGCTGCAGGCGTTCGGCCAACTTCTTCTTGAACTGCTCGCTCACCGTCGCATCCAGCCTGCGCCACTCCGCCAGCGCATCGGGATGGAAAGCCAGCCTATAGCTCATCGAGCTTGACCTGCACCGGCTTCTTGCCGTCCTTCAAGCGCGCATCTGCAATGGCATTCAACTCCATGTCTTCCAGCTTGTCCATCAGAGCTTCATACGCCTTGGCCGGAACGCAATAAAAAGTCGGCTCGTTGCGGTTCAGGATCGCCACCGGAAACCCCTCCCCGGCCGCGACCGTCGCCATCGGGTTCTTTTTCAGTTCTGAAACACTGGCGGTCGTTTCCGCCAAGATCACATGTGCCATTTGGTTAACCCTCCATTTAATGGAGCCAATAATAGCACTCTAAACAGGTCTCGGCAATGATCTCCAATACATGACATCAAGCTACCGTTTTTCGGGCGGTATCAATTTTATTCGCGCCGCGAACTGCGCATGGGCTGCCAGATCAACCGGCCTGTGTATGACCGTCTTGCTCGCCGGATCGTTCTTGAGACAGCTATCATCCTTCCAGTTGTTCGCAGGCCTGACGGGCCTGGGAACGAAGCCTCCCCCGCAATTCGGGCACACATTGCCCAACAGGATATCAGCGCACGCTGCGCAAAACGTGCACTCGTATGAGCAAATGCGCGCTTCGAGCGAATCCGGCGGCAAAGCCTTGTTGCAGTTTTCGCAAGTCGGCCTGAGTTCAAGCATACAAAATCCTCAACATACGGCGGCTGACATCAACTCAGCAGGCTCGCCAGCTTGCGCCGATATTCCGCCACCAGTTCGTTCTGGCCGCCCAGCAGGTTGAACACGTCGAGCAGCGTCTTGCGCCCGATGTCATCCCTGAACTTGCGGTCGCGCCGCACAATCTCCAGCAACTGGTCCATGCCCTCTGCCGGACGGTTCGATGCGATCAGCACATTCGCAAGCTTGAGCCGCGCTTCCAGATCGTTTTCGTTTGCCTTGATGGCGGCAGCAAGTTCCGCTTCGCTCTCGCCTTCTTCCTGCATCTCCGCGAGCCGCACCTGCGCCTTGAGCTGCAGCACGCGCGCATCCTTCAGGATGTCCGGGTCCTTCAGCGTGTCGAGCAGGCGCTGCGCCTCATCCGGATTGCCTTGTGCCAGCAATATCTCCGCGCTATCCACGCGCACCACCTCGTTGTTCGGGTCCAGCTTGGCGGCCTCCGCCAGTTTCCGCAGCGCGCCATCGAGATCGTCCTTGTCCACCAGTTGCTGCGCTTCGCGGCGCAACACTTCCGCAGGGCTTGGAATGATCTTGTCCAGCCAGTCGCGCACCATGCCCTCCGGCAGCGCCCCGGTGAATTCATTGATGATCTTGCCGTCCACCATCGCCTTCACTGCGGGGATGCCGCGCACCGCATAGCGCGCCGAGATCTCCGGGTTCTCGTCCGAATTCACCTTGGCGAGCTTGAACTTCCCGCCGTACTCCCCCGCCAGCTTTTCCAGTATCGGCTTGAGCACCTTGCACGGCGCACACCATGGCGCCCAGAAATCGATCACCACCGGCTGCTTGAACGAGGCGGCGACCACCTTCTGCTCGAAATCGGCCTGACTTACGTCCTGCGAAAACATTTCCGACGCTTCCTTCCTTTCATCAAAAGGCAATCAGCTCCCTCCCCCTGCAAGGGGGAGGGAATTTTGCTGCTGCACCAGTCGACCTAAAGCAGATTTTTGCCATCGAACGCGGTCACCTCCAGCGCAAAGGTATCGACACCGTCCACGCATCCGAGGTTCACGATAAATTGCCCCGGCCGCCGAGTCGTCTCGGTGAAGGTGTGGATGCCGCAGGTCTTGCAGAAATAGTGCTTCGCCTGCTTCCTGCCGAACTGGTAATAGTTCAGCGCGCCTTCCTGCGCGTCGATCTTGAACTCCGTCTTCGGTAAGAGATGCATCATCGCTCTCCGCGTGAGGGAGCCTCTGAAAATCCGATTTTATAAGTCAGACAAGGCGCAAGCAAAAAATTACGCCGCCACATATGTTGCAATATGTAAGAAGTAATTTTTTGTGAGCAACGCAGTATCACGACAAAAATTGGATTTTGAGTGGCTTCCTTGGAACAGAATGAGCAGTTGCAGCGCACCCCATGCGTGAAAGGCTCGGCCTCGAACGAGAACTGGATCGCACCGCAGTGGCAACTGCCCTTGTATGGTTGCATGACCATTTATCTTGCACCTCATGTTTGAACCCGACGCTTAAGTCAGGTCGGTAATGGATGACTCCATCATCTCAGCGAGTGCTTCAGGCGAGCAAAGGTGCGGGCAAGGGGTGATACCGATCCAGCAAGTCTTTGAGCCATTCCGCGCCGGTTGCCAACGCGGCATCGGCGGAGGCGTTCAACGCCTCCCAGTGTTTGTTGCTATAGTTCACCCACGATTCATTGCCTTGCTTGTCTTGTCCGAGTGCTTGGGTTTCAGCAGCTAGCCATGCTTGCACCGCCTGTCTGGCGCGGTCACGCTCGCTGTCCGGTAAATCGGTGCTTAAGGTTTTCAGGTAACGCCACAGCCGCGTTTCCAGCGGGAACTCTTGTTGGGCATCTGCCTCGTAACGGTCAAGCACATCTTCCTCCCATCGTCCTTGCACCACTGCTTGGCGTAAGGCTTGCGGCAGGGGCAACACCCGCTCAATCGAGTCCGCATCTCCGATGGAAGCAGCGACGGGTGTATTTCCAGAAGGCGACGCGCGTAGCGACTCGGCAAAGGCAAGCCAAGCGGGGTCGGTTTCGGCGGGCACGGCCTCCATGCTGGCGAATTCTTCGTCGTCCTTGAAGTCGGCAAGTTGGCCTTGCTCCGCCAGTTGCTGGCGTTGCAATAAGTCGCGCAGATAATCTTCTGCATTCACGTTCCCTGGGTAGCGGGTTACGAAGCGTTGCAAATGCTCTATGGCTGTCTGCAAATCGTCCGGTTCGTTGCGCCGCGCATGGGCTTGTGCCAGCAACACCGCACAGGTCGATTGGCTTTGGTCAATCCGCAACCCTTGTTGAGCGTAGCTCAATGCCTGTGCCCAATCCCTGCGGCGGATGGCCAGTTGGGCCAAGGTAGCATAGGCATACAGATCGTTGTTATCCAGTTGCAACACTTGCTGCAACAGGCGGTGGGCTTGAGCCAGATTTTCCGATGTATTGGATACGGCCAATAAACGCGCCAGTTCCAAGCGACAATGCAGGTCGCCTGGAAAGCGTCGCGTCATTTCCCACAGCACCCATTGCGCACGTTGCGGCTGGTCTACCTTGCGCAGGGCCAGCTCCCATAGCATCCACAATCTGGGATTGTCGGCATCCATGCGCAAAGACAAGTGTATCCACTGGAACAAATGATCTCGCACCTCCGGATCGCGCAGGGAATATTTCTCGCATAGAGCACGACCACACCGATCCAGATTTCGCACGAAATAGTGCGCATCGCCCGATTTGTGCAAATAGTCTTCGTGAGCGATGAGCAGGGAGCGAATGATCTTCCAAGCTTGTGCCAAGCTGCCGGATTGGCGTACGGCTCGGACGGCTTCATCAGTATCTTCAACAGAGCCCGGTGGTTTGAGTTTGTAGAGTGAGCTGGGTATAGCTCTAATATAGTTCTGCACGACCGTGCCGAAGCCCACCAGACTCAACACCGATGCAGCTTTGTCATCGCCCAGCGGAGTAAGCAAGGCGCTCAGAAAGGCGCGGTAGTTGCCTTCATCCAGGCTGGGGTTGCGCGCCATGACAGTGCGCAGGTTTTCCGCCAGTTCTTCCTGGGCGGATGCACCCCATGCTTTGCGGTGCTGGTAGCGGTTGACGAGGGCTTGTACTTGTAGCCGCAGGTTACGCAGGCTGTCATCTTCCGAAATCTTGAGTTTGGCCAAGGCTAGCAGACCCAGGTTGAGGTAGCGCGATGAGCGGGTGCGGCCTGCTTCCACCACGAACGATTGCCAGAAGAACTGCAAGTTATCGTCAGCCTGTTGAGCGGCCAGCGCCTGCCAGTAGTCGTATTCCGGATCGCGGTAGGCCGAGAGTGTGAGCGAACTCAGCCAGCGTAGCCACAGTGCGCGGTCGGCCTGCAACACGGTGCGGGTTTGCGGCAGCGCGAAATACAGCGGCCATTGCAGCGCCTCGCACACTTGGGCGGCGTAAGCGCTGAGCTTCCTCGCAGGCGGCAGTGCGGCCTCGCGTTGCGCCAGCAGCCACGCCGATAAGCCGGTGTCCAGAAGGTCAGGCAAACCGGCTTCCGTATCAGTTCCCGTCGAGCCAGTACGAGGCTCGCCGAGCAAGGTCTGGTTCACGAGACGGCTGCCGCGAGGCAACACGGCCAGCAGGAATTCATGGGGTGCCACTCGCTCGTAAGGGCTGATGTCCGTCGCGCCGCGCAACAAGTCTGCCACGGCCTGCTGGGGCTCTTGGCGCAACTCGTCGGCCCATTGCTGCCAGCTCATGCCAACACCTCGCCGAAGGTGCCGCAATCGGGCAAGCATTGCAACCCCTGCACATGTCGGTTGCGCGCCGCGAGTATGTCCTCGTCTTTCTGGAGCGCATGTGGGCGCGAGATGAAGCCAAGGGCCTTGATGTGCCGGGGCTGGTATTCGATGGGGAAGGTCAGCAGTTCCGGGTTGAAGGTTGCGGGAACCTCAGTGCTCGCCAAATCCAGCGTGTGCCCGTAACTCTTACCTCCGGGCAGCAGGGGCGCGGGGATGAAGGCGGCGGTCATTTCACCGTCCAGCACGGTGGGGCGGGCAAAGCTGGCAACAGCCCCTTTCTTGGTGACCATTGCGCGCGCCTGACGCACTTCATCCAGCGTATAGCACATCAAGGCGACCGGAAGCGGTTTCCCCGCCGTGCTGGGCAAATGAGTCAAGCCTAGGCGATCACGCAGGATATGGGGCCAGTCGGATTTAATCAGCTTATCCAGATTGCCGCCCTCAAAGTTGTTGAGAAAGGTGGCGAACATAGGGCGAGCCTGTATGCGCTGCTTATTCCATTGCTCCACAAAGTCGGTGCGCAATGCCTCGCTGTCGTCGGACAAGTTATCCTTGCGCAGGTCTTTGGGGGAATTGAAGAAGCGGAGCCAAAAGTTGTTGGCGATTTCGGATACCAACGGATGGTCGAACAAATGACCTATTGACTCAAGGCGCAACAAAGGGGTGTTGTCCAACTGCTCATTCAAATGAGCCTGGCCGTTGACGGCCATGAAGCACTCGGCGCTCCTTGGCAAATCCTTGGCGACATGAACGAATGATCCGACGTAACCTTTGTGCTCCGCTTTCCAGTCTTTGTGTTTGGTTACATCGCCGACATAAGCGTTGTATTCCTCAGTGCGCGCATCCGATACGGCCTGCTCCCAGCGGAAGTTTGCAGCCGCGCAACGAGACGCCGCGCCTGAAGAGGACGCGACCGCATCTGAAGCTAGTAGTTGAAGGGAAGTGCCAAGGTTCATGGAAGCGGAATAGTACCTGAAATCGGTTTGGAAGTCGTGCTAACGCGGCATACCATACAGACATAGCTTCGTTTCGAGTACCTTGGGGATGCGAGTTAAAGAAGCCAGTTTCGATTCCATAATCAGTTCCGCAACGGCTTCCCATGCTTCAACATATACTCCACGCGTTCCTGCGTCTTCTCGCTCGCGACCAGTTCGAGGAAGTGCTTGCGTTCGAGGTCGAGCAGCCAATCCTCGTCCACCAGGCTGCCCGCTTCCACGTCGCCGCCGCACATGATCTCCGCGATGCGGCTGCCGATGTTGTAGTCGTATTCCGAGATGAAGCCGCCCTCGAGCATGTTGACCATCGCGGCCTTGAGCGTCGCGATGCCGGTGCGCCCGGCGACGGGTATCTGGCGCGGATGCAGCGGCGGACGGTAGGCGGTGGCGATGAGCGCCTTCGCTTCTTCCTTGGCGACGTGCAGCAGCTCGAAGCGGTTCAGCACGATGCGGTCCGATGCCTTGAGGTAGCCCATCTCGCGCGCCAGTTCGGCACTCTTGGCGACTTCGCCCATTGCGATCTGCTGGAAATATTTGCGCAGGTAGGGGAACACGTCGACGCGGTTGTCGCTGGCGAAACGCGTCGCCTCCTGCGCGGCGCGCGAGGCCATTTCCTTGCAGCCGCCGCCCGCGGGCAGCAAGCCGACGCCGACTTCGACCAGGCCGATGTAACTTTCCAGCGTCGCGACGAGGCGCGTGCAATGGATCGCGAATTCGCAGCCGCCGCCGAGCGCGAGGCCATCCACTGCGGCGATGGTCGGCACGCGCGCGTATCTCAGGCGCTGAGAGATGACCTGAAATTTTTTCACCACGTCGGCGACGCGCGGCACGTTGCCGGTGGCGGCGTTGACGATGTCGCCCAGCCCCCCGCCGCCCGCGATGGTGTATTTCACGCGCGTGGCCGCGCCCTTGATCTTGTCCAGCAAGCTGCCGGATTCTGCACTCTCCTGCACGCCCTGCATCGCCTGCAACAGGTTCGCGCCCGCCGAGAACGGCGGCTCGGTCTGCCAGATGATGAGCGCGCTGAAGTGGGCCTCGGCCTCGTCGAGCGCGCGCAGGATGCCGTCGAGCACCTCGTTGCCGAGCGTGTGCATCTTGCTCTTGAAACTCAGGATCGCGATGCCGTCACCCATGTGCCACATGCGGATATCGTCGGTCTCGAACACGGTCTCGCCGTAAGTGCGTTCCTCGCCAAGCAGCCGGTCAGGAAACAACTGGCGCCGGTACACCGGCAAATCAGAGCGCGGTTGCTGGGTCTTTGCCAGCGGCGCAAATGATCCCTGCAGATCGTGCACGCCGTTGCGCAGCGGATCGGCGACCCAGACCGGCAGGGGCATGTCCGACATGGCCTTGCCGGCCTTGATATCCTCGGCGATCCAGCCCGCCACCTGCTGCCAGCCCGCGGCCTGCCAGATCTCGAACGGGCCGGTGTCCCAGCCGAAGCCCCAGCGCACCGCAAAGTCGAGGTCGCGCGCGTTGTCGGCGATGAGTTGCAGATTGACCGCGCTGTAATGGAACACGTCGCGGAACGTCGACCACAGGAACTGCGCCTGCGGATGCAGGTTGCCGCGCAGCCCGGCCAGCTTTTTCGCCCAGTCGCGCTCGCGCAATATCTCCTTCACGTCATCGTCGACCTTGGCTTCCGAGAGGCGATACGCTTTGGAACTCAAGTCGAGCACGTGGATGTCCTTACCGATCTTCTGGTAGATGCCCTTCTTCGTCTTCTGCCCGAGCGAGCCCTGGTCGACCAGGTACTTGAACCACTCCGGCAACTCGTAATGGCTGTGCCACGGGTCTTCGGTGAGATTGACGCGCATCGTCTCGACCACATGCGCGAACACGTCGAGGCCGACGATGTCCAGCGTGCGGAACGTCGCGCTCTTCGGGCGGCCTAGATAGCGCCCGGTCAGCGCATCGACCAGATCGAAACCGAGGCCGTATGCCTGCGCGTGGTGTTTGGTGGCGAGCATCGAGAACACGCCGATGCGGTTGGCGATGAAGTTGGGCGTGTCCTTGGCGCGCACGACGCCCTTGCCCAGCGTGGAGACGAGAAACGCTTCGAGCGGGTCGAGCAGCGACGTTTCGGTGCCGGTGCACGGGATCAGCTCGACCAGGTGCATGTAGCGCGGCGGGTTGAAGAAATGGATGCCGCAGAAGCGGTGGCGCAGTTGTTCGGGGAAGGCTTCGGCCAGCGTGTTGATCGACAGGCCAGAGGTGTTGGTCGCGAAGATCGCGTGTTCGTTGACGAACGGTGCGACCTTTTTGTACAGGTCCGATTTCCAGTCGATGCGCTCGGCGATGGCCTCGATGATCAGGTCGCACTCGCGCAGCTTGTCCAGGTGCTGCTCGTAATTGGCCGGCTGGATAAACGAAATCCTGGCAGGACTCGCTGCGGGCGCGGGGTCGAGTTTCTTCAGGCCGTCGAGCGCCTTGTTGACGTTGCCGTTCGGGTCGCCCTCTTTCGCTGGCAACTCGAACAGCAGCGTCTCGACGTTGGCGTTGACCAGATGCGCGGCGATCTGCGCGCCCATCACGCCGGCACCCAGCACCGCGACCTTGCGGATAAAAAAGTTTTCGCTCATAAAACCCTCCAATGAAAAAGGGGAGGCACTGCCTCCCCTTCTCATCCACACTGCTTAAAAGCTGTGGGTGTACTGTACGCTAAGGATGTCCACGCTATTCTTGTAATTGCCCCGCAAGGTTTCTGTGAGCGTGGAAGGCAAGGATGACGCTATCACTTCAGTTTTGTTGATTGAGGCATCTTTGACAAATAAATGAGCATAACCGAAATCAAACGATCCATTTGGAGATAACCTGTAACTTGCCCCAAGCGCCAACCAGGTACGATCGTTATCAGGAACTCGCGGAGTACGGTATTGATCGGACACCGGGCTTTTATCGAAAGCAAAACCGATTCTTGATTTCCAGACTTCGTTATATTGATACGTGGCTCCTATGGAGAATCGATAGGTATCCTTCCAGTTTTCAGGTGTTACATTATCGGCCGCCCCATTGGCAAAGCGCACCCGCAATTCCTGCAACTGGCTCCAGTTGGTCTTGGAAATATCGCCCATCACCAGCCATTTTTCTCCAACCTGGCTCGCGGCACTCAGCGACAGTGTCTCGGGCATGGTTATGTTGAGCTTGACTTGCGTATTCGATACTGACGGCGAAGCGGCAAGAGCGCTGGGTACATTGGTATAGTTTGCATCGCCGCTTAATTCATGGCTGACTTTTGATCGATAGGCCAGTCCGACGCGGGTTTCGGAATTGATTTGGAACAGAGCCCCCAGGTTATACCCCCAACTCCAATCATTACCGGTCAGCTTGAATATGCCGTCATTCGATTGCGGTGTGGCCGGACAAGTAGGGCCGCTTAATCCGGCAAAGGTGCAAATGGTGCCAAAATCTATCGCTTTGGTCAGTTCCCCCTTGATGTACTGGTAATTGATGCCGCCTCCCAGCGAAACCGTATCATTGACAGCATATGAAACAGCGGGGTTGAGATTGATCGTTTGAATTTCGGATTTCAGCGCTTGATAACGCCCTTTCCAGCCACTTTCATAATCTGTCTTGAGTCCAAAGGGAGCATTAACCCCCAAACCGAACTTGGCCTGAGGATTGATATCCATCAAATAATAAAAATTAGGCACTAACGCCCAACTTCCGGCATCACCGCCATTTCCCCCGTTAAGCGGGCCTGGTGCGCCTACTGGAGGTGTTGCAGTTGTTGATCCTTGATCAGAAAATGTAGCCGACGGCTTGATCGCATGTCCTGCAACAATAACCTGACGCCCCTTAACCTGGGACATGCCGGCTGGATTGAAGAAGATAGTTGAAGCATCTTCGGCGCTGGCCGCGCCGCCGGCATATGCGTTGCCCATGCCGCTGGCGCTCTGTTCGATCAGCGCGAAACCGGATGCCGCCACTGTCCCGGACATCGTCAGCATCGCGCCTGCCAACAAGGCGCCGGCCCTCGTTCCATTGAATATCATGATCCTCTCTCCTTATTGTTATTGCGAAATAATACCGCCTGAAGAACCGCTGCTTTATGATGCGCCTATTCTTCCGGCGGAACAAGCCGAGGCTTGCGGTCATCCCCCACCGCCACATAGGTCAAGGTCGCTTCGGTCACCTTCACGCAGGTCGGTTTGGCCGGATCGCGTTGCGCATAGACCTCGACCTCGACGGTGATCGAGGTATTGCCCACTTTCACGATCCTGGTGTAAAAGCTGACCACGTCGCCGACGAAGATCGGCTGCTTGAACACGAAGGAATTGACCGCCACGGTTGCAACCCGGCCCTTGGCCCGATGCAGCGCCGGGATGCTGCCCGCGATGTCCACCTGCCCCATCAGCCAGCCGCCGAATATGTCGCCGGTGTAATTGGCGTCCGACGGCATCGCCGCCACACGGATGGTCGGCTCGCGCTGCGGCAGGGCAGTGGCCGCTTGCTGATGTTCGTTCATGGGCACCTCATATTTAACCCTAATAATCCATTAACAAGCGTAGCCCGGATGAAACGAAGTGGAATCCGGGATGTTTAGTGAACCACACAATTTTCCCGCATTCCGCTGCGCTGCATACGGGCTACAAGGTTTCACCGTTTCAAAACCAAACTGAAGGCAGCTAATGAACAATCTGGGTTTAATGCCCGTCATAGAGTTCCTTTATTTGATCTGCATATTTCTCGACCACTTTTGCCCGCTTGACCTTCAGCGTGGGAGTCAGCAGGCCGTTGTCTATGCTCCATGGTTCTTGCAGCAACAATACGCGATGCACCTTGGCATAGCCCGGGAAGGCGCGCAGCTTATCCGAGATCCGCTCCAGCACCTCGGCCTGGACCACGCTGTCAGTCAGGGATTCCGGCATGTCGGCGCGCACATTGATCTGCTTGGCGAATTTCAGCCATGCTTCCGGATTGAGCACCAAGAGTGCAACCAGATAAGGCTTGCCCTCGCCGTATATCATCGCCTGATCGAACAGCGGATCGCGCAGTATCGCCATCTCCATGTCGTTAGGCGGGATCTTTTCCCCGTTTGACATGACGATGATCTCCTTGATGCGGCCTGCGATGTAGATGTGTCCGCTATCGCTGATACCCACGGTATCGCCGGTATTCAGCCAGCCGTCCGCATCGATCATCGCGCGGGTCGCCTCGGGATTGTTCCAGTAGCCCAGCATCACGTTCGGGCCTTTCACCAGCAGTTCGTTTTGCCCGCCGAGCCGCACCTCCACACCGCGTATCGGCTGGCCGACGCTGTCGGGGAAATTGTTCTCCAGCGGATTGCCGGCGATCACCGGGCTGGTTTCGGTCAGCCCGTAGCCCTGCAAGACGGGCAGTCCCAGGCCGACGAACATGTGGGAAATCTCCGGTGCGAGCGCCGCGCCGCCGCTGATCGCGGTGCGCAGGTTGCCGCCCAAGCGATCCATGATCTTCTGCGCCACCAGCTTCTTCAGCAGCGGCCACAGCAAGAACGAGACTTTCCACGGCCCGCGCCCCTGTTGATGCAGAAAGCGCGCCCACCCGGTCTCCACGGCCAGATTGAACAAAGCGCGCTTGAGCGGCGAGCCATCCGCCAGTTTGGCCTTGATCGCGCCGTATACCCGTTCATAGATGCGCGGCACGGAAATCATGATGGTCGGCCGGATGACCTGCAGGTCTTCCGACAGCAATGGAATGGAACGCGCATAAGCGACCGTCGCGCCCGTCATGATGGCGAGGTAGTATCCGCAGGTGCGTTCGAAGGTGTGCGACAACGGCAGGAATGACAGGAACAGGTCATCGCCATATACCGTAAAGGTATCCAGCACGGCGTGCGCATTGCTGAGCATGTTGTCATGGCTGAGCATCACCCCTTTCGGCCTGCCGGTGGTCCCGGAAGTGTAAATGATGCTGGCCAGTTCGCTGCCCCGGCAGGGTGGCGCGTGCTGCAAATGCGCATCGGCCGGCAGAAACTTCAGCATGGCTGTCAAGCGCGGCTCGTCGCTGTCGCTTATCGGATCGATGCTGACAAAACGCCGCACGCCGCCAAGCTGATCCAGCACTGTGCGCAAAGCCTGCCACTGCTCCGCATTTTCAAACAACAATGCCTTCACATCGGCATCGTTGACGATATAGGCGATGTTATCCGGCCGGTCCACGGTGTACAGCGGCACAACCACCAGTCCCAGCGACATCGCCGCCTGATCGAACATCACCCATTGCGGGGAGTTGCGCAACATGATCGCGACACGGTCACCCTTCGCCAACCCCACCTTGGACAGCGCAGCTTGCCAGCGCGCCACTTCGCCAAGCATCTCCCGCCAGGTGATGTCGCGCCATGCATCCTGATGAAAATAACGGTAAGCGGTCTTGTCCGGTGTGCGGCGGGCGCGCTCAAGGAACAAACCGTGCAGGGTGCCTGCCTGTTCGGGCGAAATCACGTCCTTTTGTTGCATCTGCATCTCTCCCCTATTGATTTAACCGAGAAACAAATCGTTATACAGCGCTGTGCCGGGCGACATCGCATACTGGTCAAAATTACTGACACCCGTTTCGCGCAACACTTCTTCGTCTATGAAAAAATTCCCGCTGCAGGCACGGCTGTCGCGGGTCAGGATCGCGTAGGCCGCATCCGCCACGATGGCAGGCTTGCGCGAAGCGCGCAGGATCGGCTCGGGAAAGTTGAACTCGATCGCGGCGGTGGCAATCGTGGTGCGCGGCCACAGGCAGTTCACCGCGATGCCTTTGCCCCCTGCGCGTTCGGCGGAAAACTCGCGCGCCATGCCCAGCGTGCACATGCTCATGCCGTATTTCGACATGGTGTATGCCAGATGCGGCGCAAACCATTTTGCATCAAGATTCAGCGGCGGCGACATCGTCAGGATGTGCGGATTGTCCGCCTGCCTGAGATAGGGAATGCACGCCTGTGACGCCAGAAATGTCGCACGCATGTTCACATCCCACATCAGGTCGAGTTTTTTTACCGGCGTTGCCAGCGTGCCGCTCAGGCTGATCGCACTGGCATTGTTCACCAGCACATCTATGCCGCCGAACTTTCCGACCGTCTGTACCACCGCTTCCTCGATCGCCTGCTCGTCGCGCACATCCAGCTGGAGCGCCAGCGCTTCCCCGCCTGCTTCCGCAACCTCCCGGGCCACCGAGTGTATCGTGCCGGGCAGCCGCGAATGCGGTTTGTCTGTCTTGCCGGTGATCACCAGCTTTGCGCCGTCGCGCGCGCAACGCAATGCGATCTCCCGCCCGATGCCGCGGCTGGAGCCGGTGATGAAGACGACCTTGTCGTGCAAGCTATTCACAGCAAATTTTTCCCTTCATCTATCGTCCCCGCAAAGCTACGCGCAGGGCGGAACGCATCGCGGTTCCGCCGAATTGTGCCGATGTGGCGGAACACCGGGGCTTCCGCCCTACCGCCCCGGTTGAATAATCACTTTATCGCGCAACGAGCTCGCGTAGGGCGGAACGCATCGCGGTTCCGCCGATTATGCCGATGTGGCGGAACACCCCTGCGGGGCTTCCGCCCTACTGCTTACTACCAGCCGTCAACTCTTCCGGCGCAAAATCATCCACCATGATGACCTTGCGGCGCAGCGCGTAATCGCGCTGCAACTGCAGCGCCTGCTCCGCATCGATGATGCCCTTGTCGCGCGCCTCCGAGATGCGCAACAACTCTTCCAGCGCCTTCAGTTTTCCATCCTTGCGCGCCTCAGCCAGGATTTTCTGCAGCGGCCCGCATGCCAGTGTGCTGGCGAGTGCTGCCTCCAGCGCCCCCACCGCTTCCGTCTCATCGTTCGGAATATACATCCCCGCGGTCAAGCGGTCCCGCGCCGCGCCGGGCTGCATCAGCAGCGTGGATATCTGGTGCCCGAGGCGGTCGGATGGCGGCGGCAAACGCTGCCCGAGCGGGAAGACCAGCACGCCCAGCAGCCCGCGCACCAGTGCGTTCGGGAAATTCCGGATCACACCGTCAAAAGCCTGCTGGATATTGTGCAGCGCATCCTGCAGCGCCCAATGCAGCAACGGCAGATCTTCGGCAGGACGGCCGTCATCCTCGTAGCGTTTCAAAGTCGCCGAGCACAGATACATCAGGCTCAGCACATCGCCAAGGCGCGCAGAGATCTTCTCGCGCCGCTTCAGCGCACCGCCCAGCACCGCCATGGCCACATCCGCGCTCAGCGCAAAGGCTGCCGAATAGCGGGTCAACTGCTGGTAGTAGCGGCGTGTATCCGCGCCCTCCGGCACCGGGTACCCGCGTCCGCCGCTCAGACCCAGCACCAGGCTGCGCGCCGCGTTGCTCAACGCAAAGCTGATGTGTCCGAAAAGCGCTTCATCAAACTGGCGCAATGCGCGCTGGCGATCATGGTCCTGCGTTGCCGCAATTTCCTTCAGCACATAGGGATGGGAACGGATCGCGCCCTGCCCGAAGATCATCAGTGTGCGCGTCAGGATGTTCGCGCCTTCGACGGTGATACCGATCGGCATTTGCTGGTAGAACCGCCCCAGATAATTGTCCGGGCCCAGACAGATTCCCTTGCCGCCATGCACATCCATCGCATCGTTGATCACGCTGCGTCCGCGTTCGGTGGAGTGATATTTGATGATGGCGGAAACCACCGACGGCTTCTCGCCCAGATCCACCGCAAGCGCGGTGAACCGGCGCGCCGCATCCACCATGTAGGTATGCGCGCCGATGCGCGCCAGCGGCTCTTCGACGCCCTCGAATTTGCCGATCGGCAGCTTGAACTGTTTGCGCACCCGGCTGTATGCGCCGCTGGTGCGGGCGGCAAGCTTCATCCCGCCTATGCTGCTGGCCGGCAGAGAGATCGAACGTCCTGCCGCCAGACATTCCATCAGCATGCGCCAGCCCTGACCGACGCGCTGTGTCCCGCCGATGATGTAATTGATCGGGATGAACACTTCGTTGCCCTGCGTCGGGCCGTTCAGGAACGCTGAATTCAGCGGAAAGTGACGGCGGCCGATCTGCACGCCGGGTGTGTCGGTGGGAATAAGCGCCAGGGTGATGCCGCGATCCGATTCTCCGCCGAGCAACTGTTGCGGGTCATACAGCTTGAATGCCATGCCGAGCAAAGTGGCCACCGGAGCCAGCGTGATATAACGTTTCTCCCAGGTCAGGCGTATGCCCAGCACGTTCTGCCGGCCGGCGAATTCGCCGTATCCGACCACGCCGTAATCGGGGATCGCGCCGGCATCGGAACCGGCAAACGGGCCGGTCAACGCAAAGCACGGCACTTCCTGTCCCCGCGCCAAGCGCTGCAGATACCTGTCCTTTTGGTCCTCGGTGCCGTAATGCAACAACAGTTCCGCCGGCCCCAGGGAATTGGGCACCATCACCGTGACCGCCGCCGTCCCGCTGCGCGAAGCGACCTTGCTCACCACTGCCGAATGCGCCTGCGCGGAAAATTCCAGTCCGCCATAACGCTTCGGAATGATCATGCCGAAAAACCCTCTGTCCTTGATGAACTGCCAGACTTCGGGCGGCAGGTCGGCGCGCCGGTGCGTGATGTCCCAATCGTCCAGCATCGCGCATAGCTGTTCGACCTCGTTATCGAGGAAGGCTTGCTCGGTAGTGCTCAGGGAAGGTTTTGGAAATGCGCGAAGCTTGTTCCAGTCCGGATTGCCGCTGAACAGTTCGCCATCCCACCATACCGTTCCGGCATCGATTGCCTCCTGCTCGGTGGCCGATATCTGCGGCAGTATCTTGCGGAAAATCATCAGGATGAAACTGCTGAACAGATGACGGCGCAGAAAAGGAACGCCAAGCACCAGCACGAAAACGCCCAGCGCGATAAAGATAATCCACAAGGCATCGACCGAAAAACGGCTTTCGATTGCCACCACCGGGACCAGCACCGAAATCGCGACCAGCCAGCTCCAGATCGAGGCACGAAAGAACGCCAGCAACAACACCACCGCCAGCACCGCCACAATTATCAGTATCGCCATCTATGCACCTGTGTTTTATTTTATGCGGATTGGCTAAGGAACCTCTGATTAAGTCCCACATGGCCGCGAATTCGGCTTTGCGGGCGGTCTGTTGCGTCAGGCTCCTAGCGAAGGGAATAACCATTCGCGTTGTCGCCTTTCTTGCATCCCATCCCGCAAAGCCGAATTCGCG
>JBMOQB010000007.1:0-29400 GCA_049320585.1 Pseudomonadota bacterium
AGCAGCTAAAAAGGCAGCAGCCAAGAAGAAGCCGGCAGCCAAGAAAGCGGCAGCTAAAAAGCCAGCAGCCAAGAAGAAGCCGGCAGCCAAGAAAAAGCCGGCAGCTAAAAAGGCGGCAGCCAAGAAGAAGCCTGCTCCATCCATGGCGTCCAAGCCATCGATGCCAGCACCTTCGTCTCCGGCACCTGTACGTCCGGCTGCAACATGGCCTTTTCCTACACCGGGAATCGGTAAGCCGAACTGATCTGGGTATTGGCTGTGGCAACAGCCCCAGATGCTTAGGCAGTAAGGGGCTAGCCGCAGTAAGATCAAATTTTTGGGCGCACTAATCGGTGCGTGCGCCTTTTTATTTCGCCAGCCTCGTGCTGGTACGGCTGAGTGTCTTCATCACAAACCGTTTGGCTTGGGATGGGTCTGGTGCCCTCTGAATTTTGTGTTCAACTACTAAAGATCGCTGGTCCTGCTCAGTACCATTCTAAAGAGCAGTTATTCTCCGGAGTGGGTTCAACTTCGCTGTGCAAAAGTGTAAAGCGTGGTCGGCGCAGCACATATCTTGCGCGATGCCCCTCCGCTCCGATACATGAAACGCTTGCAACCGTATCGTATTACGATCATCGTGATGCAATTTACCAAAGGCTGGTAAAACTAAGCTATTGCGAACTCAAGAAGCCGATAGCTTCGGGCATATATTCATGCACCGAACCAATCGTCCAAATAATGCGTCAACATATATTCTTTGCACAGCTTCATCGCCATTTTGAAGTGCTGAAATTATCCCCGAACAAGCAATGAGCCGCTATTGCGTCGAACTGCCATACCGAACCGATGCCACGCATTACTTTGCTGCACTGGCAGATCTGCCCTGGGCGGTGTGGCTGGACAGTTGCGGCATGGGTCGCTATGACATCATAACCGCAGCGCCGTCGCGCAGGCTGTTGCAGGGTGCAGAAGCAACACTTGGCGACCCGTTCGACTTGTTGCGCGGCCTGTTGGGCGAAAAGGTCGCAGCCATCGCGGATGTGCCGTTCGCCGGAGGAGCGCTGGGTTACTGGAGCTACGATCTGGCGCGCCGGATCATGACCTTGCCGGACATCGCAGATGCTGCCGGACAGCCGCCGGACTTGGCGGTCGGCATCTATGATTGGGCCCTGGTGCTCGATCACCTGCAGCACAGCGCACGGCTGGTATCGCAACAACGTTATGCAGGGACAGCGGAAATGTTGCCGCAGCTATTGTTCCGTCTGCAAGGCAAGCCGGCACATCCTTCCGATACTTTCCGGGTCCATGGGCGGATAACTTCCAGTTTCACCCCGGGAAGCTACGCTACAGCTTTTCTGAAGGTGCAGGATTACCTGCAATCGGGCGATTGCTATCAGATAAATCTTGCGCAACGCTTCAGCGCGAAGGCCGAAGGTGATGCTTTCGGCGCATATCTGGAATTGCGCAGCCTGAATCCCGCACCTTATTCGGCATTCCTGAACCTGCCGCAAGCGCAGATCCTGTGCAATTCCCCGGAACGATTTATCAGCGTGCGGGACGGGAGAGTGGAGACCAGACCCATCAAAGGGACCCGCCCGCGCAGCAGCGATGCGCGACAGGATCAACTGCTTGCAGATGACTTGCGCAATCACCCCAAGGACCGCGCGGAAAACCTGATGATCGTCGATCTGTTGCGCAGCGACCTGGGCAAAAGCTGCAAGCCAGGCTCGGTGCGCGCGCCGAAATTGTTCGAGGTGGAAAGTTTTGCCAACGTGCACCACCTGGTCAGCACGGTCGAAGGGCGACTGGCGGAAGGGCGAGACGCGCTGGATGTGCTGCGCGACTGTTTTCCGGGCGGTTCTGTCACAGGGGCGCCCAAGTTGCGCGCCATGCAGATCATCGAACAGCTCGAGCCTGTCCGGCGCGGAGTATACTGCGGCGCGATAGGATATGTCGGCTTCGATGGCAATATGGACACCAATATTGCGATTCGCACATTGGTGTACTCCAACGACGAGATTCGCTGTTGGGCGGGCGGCGGCATCGTTGCAGATTCCGGCGAGAGGGCCGAGTATCAGGAGACGCTGGACAAGGCTTCTGCAATGCTCAAACTATTGCAGCACTATGGAGGTGAATATGATAGCTCTGCGCAAAGCATCTGAACGCGGCCATGCCCGGCACGGCTGGCTGGAAAGCTGGCACAGCTTTTCGTTTGCGGATTATCACGACCCTGCTCATATGCGTTTCGCCAGTCTGCGCGTGATCAACGAGGACATCGTGCAACCGGACAGCGGCTTCGGTATGCACCCGCACCGCGATATGGAGATACTCACATATATTCTGGACGGCGCACTGCGCCATCAGGACAGCATGGGCAACAGCGAGCAGATTCGTGCCGGGGAAGTGCAAGTGATGAGCGCCGGCACCGGTGTGACACACAGCGAAGTCAATGCCTCGGCCACGCAAGCCGTTCACTTGCTGCAGATCTGGATCACTCCCGCGCAGCAGAATCTGCCACCGGGCTACCAGCAAAAGGTTTTCGGCGCATCAGCCAAACGCGGACGCTGGTGCCTGCTGGCTTCCCAGGATCAGGCGGCCGGCTCGCTGCGCATCCATCAGGATGCACGCGTCTCTGCCGCATTGCTGGATGGCACGGAGACGCTCGCCTATCCTGTTCCTTCAGGCAGAAAAATTTACCTGCATGTCGCGCGCGGGATGCTCAGCGCAAATGGACAAATGCTCGGCTCGGGAGACGCGCTGATGTACAGCGATGAGCAAAACGTGGAACTTTCAGCGGGTGTCAATGCAGAGGTGTTGCTGTTTGATATGGCGTGAATCCGCGCTGCCCTGTATCGCCCTTAACGATCACGGGTGGCCGCCAGCCACGATACAGTTTTTCATTGCTGTCAGCCCGGCGTGTTTTTAACCCGGATGATACGCACAACTTCCTGTATCTTGCGCAGGCTTCGCATGACATTGGCAAGGTGCAGGCGGTTGCTCACTTCCAGCGTGAAGTGCAGGGCAGTGAGTTCGCCCTCATGAGTGAAGCTGATGTTCTCGATGTTGGCTCCCGCTTCTGCGATCGCGGCGGCGACCTTGGCCAGTACACCGCGCTTGTTCTCGGCCAGCAACTTGATGTTGACGTCGAAAGGACGGCGGATGTTCTTGTCCCACACGACATCCAGCCATTGTTCGCTGCTGCTGCGTCCTCTGCGCAGGGTCGGGCAGTCATGGGTATGCACGATCAGCCCCTGCCCGCTCTTGATCACACCGATGATCGGGTCGCCTGGTATCGGGCGGCAGCACTGTGCAAACTGCACCGCCATGCCTTCCGTGCCTTGTATCGTTATGGCCGGGGTGGCAGTTTCATTCGACACCGTCTCACCGATGCTGGCCAGTTGCCGCGCCACGACCACATTGAAACGCCGGCCGAGCCCGATGTCCGCGAGAATGTCCTGGCGCGTTTTCACACCGGTATCCCTGAGCAGCTTGTTCCAGTGTGCATCATCCATGTCCTGCGGTTTGACGCCCAGCCCAAGCAGAGCCTGGTTGAGCAGGCGTTCCCCGAGCTGCGCGGATTCGCCGGACTGCATCGTCTTGAGAAAATGCCGGATATTGCTGCGCGCTTTGCTGGTGGTAACGTAACTTAGCCAGGCCGGATTGGGTCTGGCGTGCGCAGCGGTGATCACTTCCACCCGATCTCCGTTCTTGAGCTCGGTTCGCAAAGGCACCAGTTCATGGTTCACCTTTACCGCGATACAGCGATTGCCGATATCGGTGTGGACGCTGTAGGCAAAATCCACCCCGGTGGCGCCGCGCGGCAGCGAAAGTATCTTGCCTTTGGGGGTGAACACATAGACTTCGTCGGGGAACAGATCCACCTTGAGATGTTCCAGGAATTCCGCGGAGTCGCTGCTTTGGCTCAGGCTTTCCAGCAGATCCTGCAGCCACTGATGGGTTTTCTTGTGCAGGTCGTTGATCGAATCATGGCTGCTCTTGTACAGCCAGTGGGAGGCGACACCGGCTTCGGCGATGCGGTGCATGTCGTATGTGCGTATCTGGATCTCGATTGGTGTGCCAAAAGGCCCGAACAGCGTGGTGTGCAGCGACTGGTAACCGTTCATTTTCGGGATGGCGATATAGTCCTTGAACTTGCCCGGGATCGGTTTGTATAAACCATGCAGCGCGCCCAAAGCCATATAGCATGAAGCAGGATCGTTCACCAATACCCGAAATCCGTAGATATCCAGCACTTCGGCAAAAGCCAGTGATTTGCTCTGCATCTTTTTATAAATGCTGTAGATATTTTTTTCGCGTCCGGTGACTTCAGCCTCGATGTGATGTTCGGCAAGCCGTTGCCGCAGCATGTCGAGTATCTTGCCGAGCACTTCGCGGCGGTTGCCGCGCGCGACCTTGAGTGCCTTGGACAGAACCGCGTAGCGATTGGGGTGAAGGTGCTTGAAACTCAGGTCCTGCAACTCCCGGTAGAGATCGTTCAGCCCCAGCCGGTTGGCGATCGGCGCGTAGATTTCCATGGTCTCGCGGGCGATGCGCTCGCTCTTTTCCCGTGACATGGATCCCAGCGTCCGCATGTTGTGCAGGCGATCGGCAAGTTTGATGAGAATGACGCGAACATCGCGCGCCATCGCCAGCAGCATCTTGCGGAAGTTCTCAGCCTGTGCATCCTGGTGGGTCTCGAACTTGATCCTGTCCAGCTTGCTCAGGCCCTCGACCAACTCGGCAACCGGCTTGCCGAATTTTTCCGCGACCTGCTCGGTGGTGACCTCGGTGTCTTCGACCACATCGTGCAGCAGTGCGGCGATGATCGCCTGAACATCGATGCGCAGCGGGGCCAGGATGCTTGCAACAGCGATCGGATGGGAGATATACGGGTCGCCGGACTGGCGCATCTGGCCTTGATGCGCTGCACGGCTGAATTCGATGGCCACGCGGACGTGCTCGACATCCTGTGGCTTAAGGTAAGCGGAAAGCTCCTTTATCAGTAAATCTGCATCGGCCATTTACAATCACGTCGATTATGCCATGCCGCGATTGAGGATTTCCTTGCCGACCTTGCCCTCGCTGATTTCGCGAAGTGCGATGACGGTGGGCTTGTCCTTGCTGATTTCCACCAGGTGCGCTGCGCCATTGGACAACTGGCGTGCGCGATATGCGGCAGCCAGGGTCAATTCGAAGCGGTTAGGGATCTGTGTCAAACATTCTTCAACGGTGATGCGTGCCATGATTTACTCCGGGTTCTGTAACTGGTTGATCAAATCCTGATGGCGGACCAGTTGCCGTTCTCTGCGCAGTTTGGCGCAAAGCACCACCGCATTGAGTTCGCGCAACGCCTCGTTCAGGTTGTCGTTGATGATAACATAATCGAACTCGGCGATATGGGCGACGTCATCCCGCACCGCTGCCATGCGTTTGGCGATCACCGCTTCATTATCCTTGCCGCGTTTTCTCAGGCGTTCTTCCAGTGCCTGCTTCGAGGGAGGCAGGATGAATACGCTGACGCATCCGGGGAACATGCGGCGAATCTGTGCCGCGCCTTGCCAGTCGATCTCCAGCAATATGTCACGTCCACGGGTGTTTTCGTGGCTGATCCAGGTTTGCGAAGTCCCGTAGAGATTGCCGTAGACTTCGGCGCTCTCCAGAAACTCCCCGCGTTTTGCCATGGCAAGAAAAGTCTCGCGGCTGACGAAATGATAGTCCTTGCCGTCATGTTCTCCGGGGCGCGGATCGCGCGTGGTGTAGGAAACCGACATGTCGATTTGCGGATTGATGTTGAGCAGGGCTTGTACCAGGCTGGTTTTCCCCGCACCGGATGGCGCGCTGATGATAAACAGATTTCCTGACATGATTTGAGGCACCTATAAAAGTGGGATTCCGGCGTAAAGCGGTTTTGCCGGGCAGGTATTGTCGCAGCACGATTTCATTATATATGGCGCCCGGACATTCATTCGAGCGCCATGTTGCTGGAAACTTCGATTGCAGGGAACAGCTCTCATTCTAGGTTCTGGATCTGCTCGCGCATCTGTTCGATCAGTATCTTCATTTCCATCGCGCATCGCGACACTTCCGCGTCCACCGATTTTGAACCCAGCGTGTTGGCTTCGCGGTTCAGCTCCTGCATCAAAAAATCCAGCCGCTTGCCCACCGCGCCGCCGTGGGCGAGGATGCGGCGCATCTCGGACAGATGGCTTGCCAAGCGGGACAGCTCCTCGTCCACGTCGATCTTGCCCGCGAACAGGGTGATCTCCTGGCGGACGCGTTCGTCCCAGATATCCTGTGCCGGAGCATTCTGCAGCGCCTCGCGCAGGCGCGCGGCGAGCTTCTGCTCATAGGCGGCGATCGCGGCAGGCACGCGCGGGACCACGCTGTCGCGCAGCGCCTCGATCTTTTCCACGCGCTGCAGCAGAAACGCCTTGAGCTTTTCGCCTTCGCGGGCACGCGCGGCAGAGAGCTCCTGCAATGCGATGTTCAGCAAGCCGGACAGGCTGTCGCGCAATTCGCCGGTAGAGGCGCCGGGAGTTTCCAGCATGCCGTTCCAGTGCAGCACATCGGCCACAGTCAGGGATCCTGCATCGGGCAGCGCAGCCCGCACCTCGAGGTTCCATGCGGCAAGCTGCTGCAGCAAATCGCGGTTCAGTGCCGGTTTGTTCTGTGCGGGCCGTGTGACGTAGTTGATGCGGCATTCCACCTTGCCGCGCTGCATCTGTGCGGTGATCGCTTCGCGCAACATGCCTTCGAAACCGCGCAACTCGTCGGCCATGCGCAACTGGACATCCAGATAGCGGTGATTGACTGCGCGCAGTTCCAGCGTCAATGAACAGCTGTCGAGTTCGGCGCTGGCGGTGGCATAGCCGGTCATGCTCAGAATCATGGCGGGATCCTTGAAAAAAAGCTGTGCTGGAGCGCCGCATTATATTACGATTGCATCTTGTGGAATTATTGGATGAAACCCGCACACCATGAACTTCTCGATACACCAGGCCAGCCACATCGGCAACCGCAAATTCAATCAGGATCGCGTCTCTTATGCCTACAGCAGCGATGCGCTGCTAATGGTATTGGCAGACGGTATGGGCGGACACTTGAAAGGCGAGCTGGCCGCCGGGGCGATCGTCGATACGTTTGCCGAAATCTTTGACCAGCAAGCGCAACTGCATATTCCGGATCCCATGAAGTTCCTCGTCGACACAATGAGGAGGGCGCACGAGCGCATCGTGGATTTTTCGCACCAGATGGGATTGGGCGGTTTCCCGGGATCGACGTGTGTGGCCGCGCTGATACAGGACGAAAAACTGTATTGGGGATTCGCCGGAGACTCGCGTCTCTACTTGCTGCGCGATGGCAAAGTGTTGACCAGGACGCACGACCATTCGGTGGTGTCGCAGTGGCTGGAGTCCGGCGTGATCAACGCCGCGGAAGCCCGTGTCCATCCGCATCGCAACCAGATAACCAATTGTCTGGGCGGCAGCGACGAAATATATTACATGGAGCCGGGCGGGCCGGTCGTCATGCAATCCGGCGATGTCGTGCTGCTTGGCAGCGATGGCCTGTGGTCGCCGTTCACTGACAAGGAACTGGTTGATTCTTTCACTTCCCGTCCGGTGACGGATGTGCTGGATGGACTGGTCAAGCAGGCTCTGGAGCGCGAAAGCGGGCATTCGGACAATGTCACCGGCCTGGCGATGCGATGGGGCAGCGGCGAAACCGCTCACGAAACCGCGAAGCCGGTTTCCCATATACTGAAAATCTCATAGCATCAATCGTATCCACCCCAGCCTGCAACTTTCACACTCCAGGATTCCAGCCATGCGTTCCGGTCAAAGATTGCCCAACCAGTTGCGCGCGATACGCATCACCCGCAACTATATAAAACATGCCGAAGGCTCGGTGCTGATCGAGTGCGGCGACACCAGGGTCATCTGCACCGCCAGTGTCGATGAACGCGTGCCTCCGCATAAAAAAGGCAGCGGCGAAGGCTGGGTCACCGCGGAATACGGCATGCTGCCGCGCTCCACCGGCGAGCGCATGAGCCGCGAAGCCGCCAAGGGCAAGCAATCCGGCCGCACCCAGGAAATCCAGCGGCTGATCGGGCGCAGTCTGCGCGCCGTGGTCGACCTGAAAAAGCTGGGGGAGCGCACCATCCAGATCGATTGCGACGTGATCCAGGCCGACGGCGGCACGCGCACCGCCAGCATCACCGGCGCGTTCGTCGCGCTGTACGATGCGGTAAGAGAGCTGCTCAGCCGGGGTCTGATCACCGAATCCCCGCTCAGGGATTACATCGCCGCGATCTCGGTCGGGATCCATCAGGGTACGCCGGTGCTGGATCTGGATTATCTTGAAGATTCCGAGTGCGACACCGACATGAATGTGGTGATGCTGGGCAGCGGACATTTCGTCGAAGTGCAGGGCACTGCAGAGGGGCATCCGTTCAGCCGCGAGGAGATGGATATCCTGCTGGAACTGGCGAAAGGCGGGATCGCGGAATTGATCGCGATGCAGAGGACGACACTGGAGCAGGACTGACATCCGGTCTATCTCCCGATCGAGCTTGCTTCAACCGAAAGTACCCGCTTGTCCGTTATCCATTACCCTTCGTCAGCTACCCGATGGCATTTCCATAAATCAAAACTAAACTGCCCTTAGGCGGTGGTCAGGCAATGGCGTAATTAAGACACTCACGCCGGACATGACACCGAACCGGTTGTTTAATCTGTCGAAGATATGTTTTGAACGATCAAGGGGAAAATGATGGCTGCGCCAGCGTTTAAAAGCACAAGATTTATCCGGTCTGCTTTGCTGTCCATCGCCCTGTATCTGTCGATCATCGTGATCTCGTTGATGGCGATGGTTAAACCTGCTCACGCTTCCGGTACTGTTTCCCTCCAATCCACTGTGATTTATGGCGGCGACTATTACGGCTCGTCCCACGTTTCCGGAACCAGTTGCCAAAATACTTTTGGCACTCTTTCTTTTGCCAACCATTGCAATGTGATTTCGTTGCATATTCAAACTGGCTATACCTATGCTGAGGGTTATTCTACTACTGGTTCTGAGCCGGTTGTGGGTAGTGGTTCAGTTTGGTATGCTTACACATCTAATGGCCCGACTGCATACACACGTCTTTACGCTCTTAATGGCAATGCCTGCCCTGCTAATAGTACCGGCACCACCACCTGCACCTGCAACACTGACTTCAAGCCCGACCCCACAGCAACAAACTGCATTCCCGCCAACAGCTGCCCGGCCAACATGTCCGGTTCCCCCTGCGCCTGCATACTTGGCGGGTATGTGCCGAATCCCAATGGAGCAGGCTGTGTTGAGGAGCAATACACCCTCTCGGAACCTCAGGATCAAACTCAGCTCCCTGACGTGGAACCCGGCTCATCCCGGGAAATCACTGCGCGCGTGGCCAGCGTCCAGACCGGGCAACCCAAGCAAGGGGCAGTGGTCAGATTCCACCTCGACGCAGACCTGAGCAGCGGCGGGCACGATCATGGCGAAGCCTACGGGCGCAGATCCAGAGGCACCATCGACGGCAGCAACTGCGTTGCTGAACCCGGCGGCATTCCGGATACCTATGATTGCACCACTGACCCGGAGGGCTATGCCGGTTTTACTTTTAAAGCGCCGGCTGTTTCGGGTACGCACACCGTCGCCGCCACCTGCATCAGCCACGCTTGCAGCGGCTCGAAAACGGGGAAGATTGATGTCAGGGTGGATGGGTTGAGGCCGATTCCCCCTTCAGGGCTCTATGCGCTTTATGAGGCGGATGGCAGTGTCATTGGCGCAGTTAAAGGCAGGCATGATAGCAATCATTACTTGACCACAAAGGCGGCTGAGCGTCTGTTAGTCATCGCGATTAACTACCATCACCTCTACCCGCAAGCACCAGTGCTACATATCAATGATGCCAGCCTGATGTGGGGCGGGGTATTTGATTTAGATGCCGATTGGGATATACCTCATGAAGAACACATGCGCGGTACGGTCGTCGATATTCGCGCTAACTCAAACACTGGTGCAATTCCCCCTGCAAATTTTGATACCTTTATCAGGCTTGCAAAGCTAAGTAAGGTGAATGCAAAAATTCATAGTCCCGGGGAAACCAACCAGCATTTCCATGTACGTCTGTTAAATAGGAGCGAGTAGACATGCAAAATCAAATCAAACTTACATCGCCATTTTTTGGATTATTACTGCTGTTCGCTTCGACGCAAGCAATAAGTGCTTTACCCGAGGAGAGCATTGTTCTGGATCCGAACACGGGAGACTATACTCTTACCTATTGGGATTACCCAAGCTCCCTTAAAAAGAGACGGTTAAGGCAGGCCATATTTGTTCCCTCCACTAAAATTGATCCTTTAGTGAAATCAACATTTAAATTCAGGGAGGAGGGAGTGATTGCCTATGCCTACCGCGTTACCAATGGCCTGAAAAGCCGACAATCACTCGTTGTAATGGTATTTGATCCCGTTACCGATATCGTTTCGGCGCTGCCCTTACCGAAAAAAGAGCAGGACGTTGATCCGAACACGATTGAGCAGATCAATCAGGCGGGGATTGACGCACTGACTACTCCCAGAGAGTGGTTTGGCACTGCTTTAACAAGCGATGTGGGCGGGCTGCGCGTCGGCTGGAGTTATCTCAATATACGCAGCATTAACGACGGAGTGCTACCCGGAAACACTCAAGGCGGGTTTGGCTTCTCCAGCAGAGATATTCCGGGAATAGGAATTGCACAGTTGAGTGGACATTCGCCTGTTCCAATGTTTCCGGCTGAAGGCCCACAAGGCGAATTAGCCAAAGAGTTTGATGTAATCGAACAAAACGATTTTGTTCCCCGCCCCGCCGCCGTCCCCGCCATCGCCGTTCCTGACCCGTTCGATGCCGCCATGACGCTGGAGCGCATCCAGACGCAGATGCACACCTGGATTGCAATGAAACTGCTCGACCCGGCATTCTCCGCGCAGTTGGACCGTTCCTTCCAATCTGCGATCAGCGCATACCGCTTGAACCAGCCCAAGGTCGGCAAGAAACACATCCAGACGATGCGCGCCCTGATCAAGAAGGAACACGCGGACGCGGACAGGGAAGACGACAACGATGATCGCGGCGAGAAGGGCGATCACGCCGACAAGAACAAGCATGCCCTGATCGACAAGCTTGCGGCCCGCATCCTCGATTTCGACCTCAAATACGTGACCAAGCGCATGGGCGGGGACAAGGACGATTGATGGCGTAGTTTGCCATACTTGCCGCCCAATTTGGCGCCACTAAAACAAGTTGTGTAGCGCCTGTTATCGTCTGTTCAGCCGATACGTCAGGCACCCTACGCGCTGGAACAAACACTGGATGATATGGAACCTGGTTCATTCTGATGAGGTTACACTACGAATTTGAATCCACCATGTACTCGAAGTTATGCAAAAACTCGTCATCGCTTCCAGCAATCCCGGCAAGTTGCGCGAATTCCAGTTCTTGTTGCAGCCGCTCGGCTTCGAGGTGCTGACACAGGCGCAGCTCGGTATCGGGGAAGCGGAAGAACCGCATCCCACCTTCATCGAGAACGCTCTCGCCAAGGCACGCCACGTCAGCCGGTTGAGCGGATTGCCCGCGCTGGCTGACGATTCCGGCATCTGTGTCACCGCGCTGGACGGCGCGCCCGGCGTGCTCTCCGCGCGCTATGCCGGTGACGATCCCAAGTCCGATGAGCGCAACAATGAAAAGCTGCTGCAAGAATTGCAAGGTGTGGCAGACCGCCGCGCGCATTACTACTGCGTGCTGGTGCTGCTGCACCATGCCGATGATCCGCAGCCGTTGATTGCCGAGGGCGAATGGCACGGCGAGATTGCGCTGCGGCCGGCCGGCGACGGCGGTTTCGGCTATGACCCGCTGTTCTGGTTACCGCAGTTAGGCAAGACCAGCGCGCAACTGGAGCGCGAACAGAAACATGAGATCAGCCATCGCGGCAAGGCATTGCGGATGTTGCTGGAAAAATTGAAAGTCCTGTAGGGTGGAAGCCCGGAGGGCGTTCCACCGGATGTTGCCATCCTTGCGGCGGAACCGCGATGCGTTCCGCCCTACGCGGGCCGGTTATGCCCACGCGGAAGGATCGGTGGGCAAATTTGCCCACCCTACACCTCTTACGTTTTATGCGGGTTGCGGGTCGGGGTGTTATTGCACCGTCTTTACACAGTTGCCGCCACTGCCCCTGGCAAGCTGCAAGGCATCGTCGGCGCGATCGAACAGGCTGACCAATGTATCGTCCGCGCGCGCCTGGCTGACACCTATCGATACGGTGATGGAGGGCAAGGCATCGCCGCTGGGCAGCACTACCAGAGACTGGCTGACAGTCGTCTTCAGCCTTTCCGCAGCAGTGGATGCATCATTAATGGAGGTGTTTGGCAGAAAGATCGCGAATTTCTCGTCGCTGTGGCGTCCCGCCTGGTCATCCGGGCGCAGACTGGACAGTGCCGTGTAAGCGACATCCCTCAGTGCCTGATCGCCGCCAAGCTGCCCGTGCCTGCTGGTGAATTCCTTGAACTGATCCATCTCCAGCAGCAGCAGACAACTCGGTCTGTTGCCGACGATGCCACGGTGCAGATGGCGCTCGAATTTTTGCTGCGTCCAGTGCTGATTGTAAAGTCCGGTCAGTTCGTCCACCATCGAGCTTCCTGAAAATCCATGCTGCTGCTCAAGGTTCTCTGCCGCGATCTCGTTGGTATTGCGTATGCGTCTGGTCAGTATGTTCAGCATGTTATGCGCGGCAGCATGCGAACTGTTGATCAGTTCCCACATCGCGGCATGGTCGATGGCCAGCAGTTTGCAGTCAGTGCCGGCCACGACGTATGCGGAAACAGGCTCGTCCCCCAGCATGGACATCTCGCCGACGCATTCTCCCTCGCCCAGAATCGCGATCGGCTCGCCTGCGGATTCCTGTGACTGGATGCGCAGGCGCCCGGACAGTATGATGTAGATTGTATTGTTAGGCTGGCCTGGAGCCAGCAGTACTTGGCCGGCGGCCAAGGGGTGCAATCGTGATTCGCTTAATTGCCTGGCTAGCAAGTGATTGGGTATGCCGAGGAACAAGGGTGCTGATTCCAGAACTTTGAGTATCTCGGGGGAATGAATCATGTTATTACCCTTGCGCGGTTAATTCGTCTAAAGTATCAGTTAATCTTAGGAGTATCAGCCATTCTCAGGTGCGATAAACTCAGCCTTGCGGTATTGTAAGTCAACAATCATCGGTCGGGGCGCTCGTTTCCAGGGACATTTAAAACCGGCGGGCAGGTTTCGCAACCGGTATCTTCCTGCATCACTACCATCATGACCAGCCATATCCTGCATCCCTTCGCCCTCAAATCGCAAGCCGTGAATCTGCAGGCATTGCCGCCGCTGTCGTTATACATCCATATCCCATGGTGCGCGCGCAAATGCCCGTATTGCGATTTCAATTCGCACGAGGTGCGCACTCCCTCGCCCTTGCAGGGAGTGGGCCGGGGAGAGGGGAGAATCCATGAGCTACTCGAACAGCAATATGTTGCAGCCCTAATCCATGATCTGGAGCTGGCTTTGCCGCTGATCTGGGGGCGCAAGGTGTATACGGTTTTTTTCGGCGGCGGCACGCCCAGTCTATTGAGCGGCGAAAGTATCGCAGAAATCTTGCGCCAGGTGCGCATGCTGTTGCCGCTGGACATCAACGCCGAAATCACGCTGGAAGCGAATCCCGGTACGGCCGAAGCGGGCCGTTTCGCGGCCTATCGCGAGGCGGGAGTGAATCGATTGTCGATGGGCATCCAGAGTTTCAATGACACGCATCTGCGGGCGCTCGGGCGCGTCCACTCAGCAGACGAAGCCAGGCGCGCAATCGAAATCGCGCAACAGCATTTCGAGAACATCAACCTCGATCTGATGTACGCACTGCCCAACCAGACTTTGGACGAAGCGCTTCAGGATGTGCGGGGCGCGCTGGCTTTCTCGCCGCAGCACCTGTCCTGCTATCACCTGACGCTGGAACCGAACACGCTGTTCCACCGCAACCCGCCTGCGCTGCCGGATGACGAGGCAAGCAGCGACATGCAGCAACGCATCGAGGAGATGCTGGCAGCACAAGGTTATCAGCACTACGAGACTTCTGCGTTTGCGCTGCCCAAACGGCGTGCCAGACACAATCTCAATTACTGGATGTTCGGCGATTATCTGGGTATAGGCGCAGGCGCACACAGCAAGCTGAGTTTCCCCGGCAAGATCATACGCCAGGCGCGCTACAAGCAACCGCAGGCTTATATGCAGCAAGTAGCGCTGGCCGCACCGGTACAGACTGAAAACACGGTGCGCAGCGGGGAACTTCCGTTCGAATTCATGATGAACGCGCTGCGTCTGAATGGAGGATTCGACAGCGCGTTATTTCAGGAACGCACCAGCTTGCCGCTGCTCACGATCCGAAGCGAACTGGCAGCGGCGGAAAAGCGCGGATTGCTATTCCGGGATCATCAGCGCATCGCGCCTACGCCGCTGGGGCAACGGTTTCTGAATGATCTGCTGGAGATATTCCTCAACAATGCAGCATAGGGGCGCGTCCCGCTCCGGCTAAGCTATGCCTTTGCATGCTCGAAACCGCATTGCCGCCACGCTTCGTAAACGACCACCGCAACGGCGTTGGACAGATTCAAGCTGCGGTTGTCGGGCAGCATGGGCAGGCGCAGCCGTTGGCAGGCGTCAAACCGGCCGAGCACCTCTGCAGGCAGTCCGCGGCTTTCCGGGCCGAACAGGAATGCATCGCCTGGTCTGTATTGCGCTTGATGAAAAGCATGCGAGCCTTTGGTGGTGAGCGCGAACACGCGCGCCGGGTCGAATGCAGCCAGGCAGTCCCGCAACGTTTTGTGGACTTGCAGTTTCGCGAATTCATGATAGTCCAGCCCGGCGCGAACCAGTTGTTTGTCCTCCAGCGTGAAGCCGAGCGGTTCGATCAGGTGCAAGCGGCTGCCGGTGTTGGCGCACAGCCGGATGATGTTGCCGGTATTCGGCGGAATCTCTGGTTGATGGAGAATGATGTGGAACATAATAATTCGTCTGGTTCTTGCCAGTTACGGGGAAAAGGGCTAACTTCCGTACTTGTAGCCCGTAAGAATTGCTCGGGGGAGGAATTATGACGTTTTCGGAAAAAATTCGCTTGGGTGACTTGCTGCTTAAGCAGGGACTTATTACAGAGGGTCAGCTTGCGTTAGTGCTTGAGCAGCAAAAGCAAGTGAAGCTCAGGTTGGGGCGTATACTGGTGAACAACGCCTTCGTTACCGAAGAAAACATTTCCGAGTCTCTCGCCAAACAACTGGGCATTCCCTACGTCAAACTCAGGAATTTTCACCTCAAACCCGAGTTGGTGAGGTTGTTGTCGGAAAATCAGGCGCGAAGGCTCCAGGCGATTGTGCTGGAGGCGCGCAATGATTCGATGCTGGTCGGGATGGCTGACCCTACGGATTTGAAAGCTGCCGGCGAAATTGCCAGCATATTGAACAGCAGAATTGACGTGGCAGTTATAACCGAAGGCCAATTGCTGGAAGGCATCGACCGCGGCTATTCACGTGTGCATGGAATCATCGGCAATGACTAGAGGCCAACAAATCTGATGCGGGGGCTTCGGTACAAGGCTGCCGCCTTTGTTTTATGAATGAGGCAGCGTTCGCGCCACCACCCACGCGCCGATTTCGGTTGCGCCCCGCTGCCCAACTGCGGCGGCGAGCGCGTCCAGGCTGGCTCCGGTAGTCAGCACATCATCAACCAGCGCCACTCTTTTGCCGGTCAAATCGATATCGCAGTGAAACGCATCGCGCACGTTTTTCTTGCGCTCCTTCCAGGGCAAGGCGGATTGCGGCGGTGTGTCGCGCACACGCCGGCATGCGTCGGGCAGCAGCCTTAAATCGTGATCATGCGCGATTTTTTTGGCGAGCAGTAACGACTGATTGAATCCGCGTTCGCGCAGCTTTGCGGGATGCAGCGGCATCGGGACCACATAATCGGGCAGCGTGGTTGGTTTGATGCGCTGCGCCATCTTTTTTGCGAAGGCCCGTGCCAGGGCGAGTTGCCCGCCGTACTTCATGGCCTGGATCAGTTTGTCCAGCGGGAAGGAATAGCCGAATACAGCAACGGTGTTCGTGAACAGCGGCGGCTGTTTCAGGCATTGCCCGCATACTTGCCCTGCGGGTGTCGGCAAGGCGCAGACCGGGCAGAGCGGGGTATCGAGATAGGGCAAATCCTGGTCGCAGTCGCCGCACCAGAGTCCGTCATGGTTCATGCTGCCGCACAGCACGCACGGTTGCGCGGGCAGCACATGCTCAATTCTATTGCGGATGTTCAGTCTGGCGTGGCGTAAAATTGACAAGGCATGGTCCTTTCCAGGATGATGCGCTGTTGCAGGTAGATTCTTCCCCGGCTGTCCCGGCTTGCGGGATAGGGCTGTCAGGGAACCGAAAAAACACATCATACCAACATCCGAAAACATGAATACCCAAACCATAGAATTTGTCCGCCCGGTAAAACAATCATCTGCTCCGCAGCGCTGGAACGTGAGGGATGTTGAAGCGCTGTTCGAACTGCCGTTCGCCGACCTGATGTTCCGCGCACAGCAGGTGCACCGCGAGCATTTCGATCCCAATGCGGTGCAGCTCTCCACCCTGTTGTCGATCAAGACCGGCGGCTGTTCCGAAGATTGCGGCTATTGCCCGCAGTCGGCGTTCCATTCCACCGGGGTGGAGAACCGCAAGATGCTGGAAGTGGATGAGGTGGTCAAGGCCGCCAAAGCCGCGCAGCAGAGCGGCGCGGGACGCTTCTGCATGGGCGCTGCCTGGCGCGAACCGAGCGATCAGGATCTGGCCAGCGTGGTGGAGATGGTCAAGGCGGTGCGCGGGCTGGGCATGGAAACCTGTGCCACGCTGGGCATGTTGAACGGCGCGCAGGCCGAACAGCTGCGCGCCGCAGGGCTGGATTACTACAACCATAATCTGGACACCTCGCCCGAGTTCTACGGCGACATCATCAGCACGCGCGATTACCGGGACCGGCTGGACACGCTGGAGCGCGTGCGCAAGGCCGGCTTGCATGTGTGCAGCGGCGGCATCGTCGGGATGGGCGAGAACCTCACGCAGCGCGCCGGCCTGATCGCGCAACTGGCCAACCTCGACCCCTATCCCGAGAGCGTGCCGATCAACAATCTGGTCAAGGTGGAGGGCACGCCGCTGGCGCAAACCGACGATCTTGATCCGCTCGACTTCGTGCGCACCATCGCGGTGGCGCGCATCACGATGCCTGCCGCACGGGTACGGCTCTCGGCCGGGCGGCAACAGATGTCGGATGCGATACAGGCACTGTGTTTCCTTGCCGGGGCGAACTCGATCTTCTATGGCGAACAACTGCTGACTACCGGCAATCCCGATGTCGAGCGCGATCGTGCACTGCTGGATAAACTCGGAATGTATCCCTTCGCCGTGCAACACTAGAAATCCGGATTGCCAGGACGTTTTGCATGCCATTTTCGGATCTGCACAAAGATTTGGAGGGACGTGCTGCGCTGGGGTTGCTGCGCCAGCGGCGCATGCTGCAAAGCCCGCAGTCGCCGCACATCAATGTTGACGGGAAGCCTTATCTGTCGTTCTGCAGCAACGACTACCTCGGCTTGGCCAATCACCCGCAACTGATTGCTGGGCTGCAGCAGGGTGCGGCGCACTATGGCGTCGGTGCAGGCGCAGCGCATCTGGTGAGCGGTCACACGCAAGCACATCATGAACTCGAGATCGCTTTGGCGGATTTCGTCGGAAAACCTGCCGCACTGCTGTTTTCCACCGGCTACATGGCCAACCTCGGCGCGGTGCAGGCCCTGGTCGGCAAGGGCGGCACGGTGTTTGCCGACAAACTCAATCACGCCTCGCTGAACGACGCGATGCAGTTGTCGCGCGCAAATGTGCAGCGTTATCGCCACAACGACGTCGGGCATCTTGCGCAACTGCTGGAGAAAACCGGCAGCGGACGCAAACTTGTCATTACTGACGCGGTGTTCAGCATGGACGGCGACATGGCCTCATTGCCCGGATTGCTGGCGCTATGCGAGCAGCACGATGCCTGGCTGCTGGTCGATGATGCGCATGGTTTCGGTGTGCAGGGTGAAGCAGGACGCGGTTCGCTATCGCATTCCGGCATTGTTTCGCCGCGCATCATCTACATGGCAACACTGGGCAAGGCAGCCGGCGTATCCGGCGCCTTTGTCGCGGCGGAGCAGGTGGTCATCGACACGCTGATCAATCACGCGCGCAGTTACGTCTACACTACGGCCGCGCCGCCCGCGCTGGCCAGCGCGATACTGGCGAGTCTGCAGCTGATAGCACAGGGCGAAGGATTGCGCGCGCACTTGCAAAGATTGATCGCGCAACTGCGCAGCGGTTTGCATCAACTGCCGTGGAAATTGATGCCGTCGGCCACCGCGATACAACCGATGCTGATCGGCGGAAACCGGCAGGCGCTGAACATCAGCGAAAGCCTGCGCGAGCGCGGCATCTGGGTCGCGGCGATCCGCCCGCCCGCCGTGCCGCAGGGGACGGCGAGGCTGCGCATCACCCTGTCCGCAGCGCATCGCGCGGCCGACGTGACACGTTTGATCGAAGCTCTGCATGAGCTTGCACAGGGATGAGAAATTCGCGTAGCGAAACGTTTGCTTCCTCGCCCGCTTGCGGGAGAGGATTGAGGAGAGGGAAACGTGCATGGCTGCATCAACTTTAGAAGTGCTAAATGGCCGGCTTGCACGTTGAGGTTATCGGGCAAGGAGAGCCGTTGGTCATGCTGCACGGCTGGGGCATGCACGGCGGCATCTGGCGCGACACGTCTGCGCAACTGGCGGAACACTTTCAGGTGCATTGCGTCGATCTTCCGGGTCATGGTGCCAGCGCGCCGGTTGCTGCATTTAAATTGGGTAGCGTGGTCGGGCATCTTGCCGCGCAGTTCGATCAGTCCATCACCGTTTGCGGCTGGTCGCTGGGCGGACAGATCGCGTTGCACTGGGCGATGCGCGAGCCGGAGCAAATAAAACGCCTGGCCCTGGTGACCACCACGCCTTGTTTTATCGAGCGAGACGACTGGCCGTTCGGCATGCCGCAAGACACCTTGCTGCAGTTTGCGGACGACCTGGAAAAGAATCACAGCACAACATTGCGCAGATTCCTCGGACTGCAAGTGCGAGGCAGTGAACGCGAGCGGGAGTTGCTGTCAAATTTTCGAGGAAGCCTGTTCAGTCGCGGCGAACCGGATCTGGATTCACTGCGTGGCGGGTTGGCGATACTGCGCGAATCCGATTTGCGCAGTGTGTTGCCGCAAATCATGCAACCCGCCTTGGTCATCGCGGGAGAACGCGATAAGCTTAGTCCGGCCGAAGCCTCGCGTTTTCTGGCGCGGACGTTGCCGAATGCGCGTTTGCTGGAGATCAAGGGTGCTGCGCATGCGCCGTTCATGTCGCACCGCGAAGAATTTTTCGGGCGCGTGATGGAATTTTTGAACGAGAAACCAGCTTGAACGAATTTGAGATAGACAAACGCGAAGTCCGGCGCGCCTTCAGCAAGGCAGCGGCGCACTACGATGCAGCCGCGGTGTTGCAGCGCGAGGTCTGCACGCGCATGCTGGAGCGGCTCGATTACATCAAGCTGCAACCGAAGCTCATCCTGGATGCGGGCAGCGGCACCGGCTGGGGAACGCGCCAGCTGGCGCAACGCTATCCGGCGGCACATCTGGTGGCGCTGGACATCGCCATGGGCATGTTGCGCACTGCGCAGGGGCGTTCGCGCTGGTGGCAGAAACTGTTCGGCGGCGCGAAGCAACTGCAGCTGTGCGCGGATGTCGAAGCTTTGCCGCTGGCCGCGCAGAGCGTGGAGATGGTGTGGTCCAACCTGACAGTGCAATGGTGCAACGATCTGCCCGCCACCCTGGCCGGATTGCAGCGCGTGTTGAAGGTGGACGGACTGGTGATGTTCTCCACCTTCGGCCCGGACACATTGAAAGAACTGCGCACCGCGTTCCACGGTGTGGACGGCTACAACCACGTCAATCGTTTTGCTGACATGCACGACATCGGCGACATGCTGGTGGCGGCCGGCTTTGCCGAACCGGTGATGGACATGGAATACCTCACGCTTACCTACGACGACGTGAAAGCGGTGATGCAGGATTTGCGCAGCATCGGCGCGCACAACGCCACCGCAGGACGCGCGCCGGGCATGCTCGGCAAAGCGAAGTGGGCGCGCATCTTGCAGAACTATGAAACCATGCGCCGCGACGGCAAGCTGCCCGCGACATTTGAAGTGATCTACGGTCATGCCTGGAAAGTGCAGCCAAGAAAAACGGCGGATGGCAGGACGATCATTCAGACAAATTTCAAGTTGAGCGGGAATAACCCCCCTCGGTCCCCCCTTGTCAGGGGGGATGCGATCTCCTCCCCTGATAAGGGGAGGGGGGGAGGGGTTGCATGAGCTACTTCATCACCGGAACCGACACCGGCGTCGGCAAGACCCTGGTCAGCTGCGCGCTGTTGCATGCCTTCGCGGCGCAGGGCAGGCGCGCAGCGGGTTTCAAACCGGTCAGCGCGGGCTGCGGCGAGGACGGACACAACGAAGATGCCAAGGCTCTGCGAGCGGCGAGCGGCATGCCGCTCACCTGCGGGCAGGTGAATCCATATTGTTTCAGTGCTGCCATCGCGCCGCATATCGCCGCGCGGCATTCCGGCGTGCATATCGGGTTGTCGCGCATCCTCGCTTCGTACCGCGAGCTGGCCGGGCGGGCGGACAAGGTGATCGTCGAGGGGGCGGGCGGGTTTCTGGTGCCGTTGAACGAGCAGCAGAACAGCGGCGATCTGGCAAGGGAGCTTGATTTGCCGGTGATCGTGGTGGTGGGCATGCGGCTGGGCTGCCTTAACCATGCGCTGCTGACGCTGCGAGCCATTGCCGATTACCGGCTAGAATGCGCGGGCTGGGTGGCAAATGTGCTGGATGCGGACATGGAAGCGTTGCAGGAAAACATCGACGCCTTGCGCGAACGTATCGCCGCGCCATTGCTCGGCGTGGTTCCGCACATGGCGCAGCCGGATGCGCAGGCGGCTGCGCAGCATCTGGATTTGACTATATTGGAACGTAATTCAACGAATGGTTGATTTCAGCATCATCGCGGTTTTTTTGGTGGGACTGCTCGGCGGTGTGCATTGCCTCGGCATGTGCGGCAGCATCGTCGGCATCTTCACTACGCAGTTGCCGAAAGACCGTGCGCGCTGGCCGTTCCATCTTGCCTACAGCAACGGGCGCATCGCGAGCTACACGATGGCGGGCGCATTGGCCGGCACGATGGGACAGGCCGGGCTGCTGATGCGCGATGCAGTGCCGGTGCAGCATCTGCTGTTCGCGCTATCGAGTTTGATGCTGGTGATGCTGGGTTTGTATCTTGCCGGATTGTGGGGCGCGGTGCGCCGCCTGGAGAATCTGGGCAGCGGTTTGTGGAAACACTTGCAGCCTTACACGGTGAAGCTGTTGCCGGTGAACACCGTGCCGCGTGCGCTGGCGCTGGGCGGGCTGTGGGGCTGGCTGCCGTGCGGGCTGGTGTATAGCGTGCTGGTCACTTCGCTGGCGAGCGGCAGCGCCGTGCAGGGTGCGCTGGTCATGGCGGCGTTCGGGCTGGGAACCTTGCCGGATCTGCTGGCGATCGGATTGTTCTGGGAACGCTGCCGCAAGTGGGTGCAGTCACCGCGCGTGCGCCTGGCGGCGGGGCTGGCAGTGATGGGCTTCGGCGTGTATGGACTGATCAAGGTCGGCTACACTTTTTATGTGCATGGGTGGGCAGGGGCGTGCCATGTGGCGGTATGAAATTCAATATTCCTTGTCATACTGCGCTGTGCGAAAAAAATTTGTTGCCTGCTCCATATAGATAGCGCGGCGTTTCTGGTTTCCGGCATCGCCTGAGATATGGTTCGGCACTACATTGCGTGGTATCGCTCCCTCGGACTGAAAGGTGACCGTTGATTTTAGGAGAAGTAAAATGCGCAATCTGATGCTGGTCTTGCTGGTTGCATTCCTCACTGCTTGTGAAGAGCCCGGGCTGCCTTCGCCGTTTCATGCCAGCGATGTCAGCATGCCTTTGGCCGGAGCGAATTTCAGCTTGACCGATCAAAACGGCAAACAACGCACACTGGCGGATTTTCGCGGCAAGGTGGTGGCGCTGTTTTTCGGCTATACCCACTGCCCGGATGTGTGCCCGACTACGCTGGCCGATCTGGCGCAGGTGCTGGGCATGCTGGGCAAGGATGCGGACAAGGTGCAGGTGCTGTTCATTACGGTCGATCCGGAACGCGACAAACCGGAATTGCTGATGAAATTCATATCCGCATTTCATCCATCTTTCCTCGGACTGTACGGCGATGCAGCAGCCACGCAGCAGGCCGCCAAGTCATTTTTCGTTACCTATCAGAAGCAGCCGGCTGCTTCAGGTTATAGCGTGGATCACAGCGTCGGCACGTTTTTGATCGACTCCGAAGGCAGGGTGCGCTTGCGCGCTCCCCTTGCGCAGCGCCCCGCTTGGATCGCCGATGATATTCGGCTATTGCTTGCTGGGGTATGATGGACGATCATGGGATGGAGATGTTTATGGAGCAGACTTATTCAGTGTCTTTGAAAACATTTAATCCGGTTGCCGGTCATGGCTGAGGCGAGAGCTGATTCCCCGGCCGGCAAGATGTGGGTGTTGTTGCGCGAATCACGCTGGCTGCTGTTTACCGCTTGCGCGCTGTATTTTGCGGTGGCGTTATATGGCTATGACCGTGCCGATCCAGCCTGGTCGCACAGTGCCAGCGGTGCGCTGACCAGCAACCCCGGCGGGGTGCTGGGAGCGTATCTTGCCGACCTGCTGTTTTACTTGTTCGGGTTTTCCGCGTGGTGGTGGGTGGTATTCATGTTGCAAAGGGTTTGGGCGGGATATCGCCAGTTGCGCCCCGACAGTATCTTCTGCAGGCGTGCATGGTGGGTCTCGCTGGCCGGATTCGGGGTTTTGCTGCTTTCCAGCAGCGCACTTGAAGCGATGCGCCTGTATACGCTGAACGTCGCGCTGCCGCTTAACCAGGATGGCAAGCCCGGCGCCGGCGGAATGTTCGGCATAGTGCTGGGTGATGCGCTGCCAGGATTGTTTGGATTTACCGGTGCGACGCTGCTGTTGCTTGCGCTGATCGCCGCCGGCTTCAGTCTGTTCAGCGGTTTATCCTGGCTGCGTTTCGTGGACTGGCTGGGAGCAGTGCTGGAAAATGCCTGGCAGCTGGCGCGCCTTGCCTGGCAGACGCATCAGGATCGGCGTATCGGCGCGCAGGCGGTGAGTGAGCGCGTCGCCGTCGTTGAAGAGGAGAAAAAGCGCGTTGAGGAACATCTCCCGATACATATCGAAATGCCCCAGTTCGAGGTGGCCAAGTCAGCCCGTGCCAGGGCGGAGAAACAGCCATCGCTGTTCGCCGATATGCATGATTCTCCGCTGCCGCCGCTGCATCTGCTGGATCAGGCGGTGCAGCATGTCGAGGTCGTTTCTGCGGATACGCTGGAGTTCACTTCGCGTCTGATCGAGCGCAAGCTGAAAGATTTTGGCGTGGAGGTGAAAGTGGTGGCCGCTTATCCGGGGCCGGTGATCACCCGCTATGAGATCGAGCCTGCGGTCGGCGTTAAGGGCAGCCAGATCACCAATCTGGTGAAAGATCTGGCGCGCGCGCTGTCGGTGGTGAGCATACGTCTGGTGGAAACGATACCCGGCAGGGCGTATATGGCGCTGGAACTGCCCAATTCGAAACGGCAGATGGTGCGGCTGTCCGAGATACTCAGTTCGCAGGTGTATGCCGAGATGGGCTCGATGCTGACCATCGCGATGGGCAAGGATATCTCCGGAAAACCGGTGGTCGCCGATCTGGCCAAGATGCCGCATGTGCTGGTGGCGGGCACGACCGGTTCGGGAAAATCGGTGGCGATCAACGCGATGATACTGAGCCTGCTCTACAAGGGCACGCCGCAACAGGTGCGCCTGTTGCTGATCGACCCGAAGATGCTCGAGTTGTCGGTATACGAGGGCATTCCTCATCTGCTGGCGCCGGTGGTCACCGACATGCGCCAGGCTGCATCGGCGCTGAACTGGTGCGTGCAGGAAATGGAACGGCGTTACCGGCTGATGTCCGCGCTGGGTGTGCGCAACATCGCCGGATACAACCAGAAGGTGCGCGATGCGATCAAGGACAGGCAGCCGCTCAACAATCCTTTTACTGTGACACCGGAGAACCCCGAGCCGCTCGAAGAGTTGCCGCTGATCGTGGTGTTCATCGACGAGCTCGCCGACATGATGATGGTGGTGGGCAAGAAAGTCGAGGAATTGATCGCGCGCCTGGCGCAGAAGGCGCGGGCTTCCGGCATCCATCTGGTGCTGGCAACTCAGCGCCCCTCGGTGGATGTGATCACCGGGCTGATCAAGGCCAACGTGCCGACGCGCGTGGCGTTCCAGGTGTCCAGCAAGATCGATTCGCGCACCATACTGGACCAGATGGGTGCGGAAACCCTGCTGGGACAGGGCGATATGTTGTACCTGCCGCCCGGCACGGGTTTTCCGCAGCGCGTGCACGGTGCGTTCGTGTCCGACCAGGAGGTGCACCGGGTCGCCGAACATCTTAAAGCACAGGGTTCGCCCCAGTATGTCGAGGGAGTACTGAATTCGCTGGAAGATTCAGAAGGCAACGGGGACGGGATGGTGAGCATGGATGCGGAAGCCGACCCGCTCTACGACCAGGCTGTAGAGATCGTGCTCAAATCGCGGCGCGCTTCGATCTCGCAGGTGCAGCGCCATTTGCGTATCGGGTACAACCGCGCCGCGCGGCTGGTCGAGCAGATGGAAGCTGCCGGCCTGGTGTCGCCGATGCAAAGCAATGGCAACCGCGAGGTGATCGCGCCGATGCGGCGGGAATGAGGATAGCGCAGACCTTGCTGCCCATTCTTTTCCCACGTCCCATAATTCCTCACATAGAGAAGTAACAATGAAATATATTCTTGCTGCCTTGATGCTGCTCCATTTTCCGCACACGGCACACGCTGCGGCAATCGAAAAACTTAATTCCTTCATTGCAGCGACACATTCCGCCCGGGCGGATTTCACCCAGGAGGTTTTTGATCAGACCGGCAAACGTATCCAGAGGTCGTCGGGGGTCATGCAGTTCCAGCGTCCCGGCAAATTCCGCTGGACTTACCAAAAGCCTTACGAACAGCTTATCGTCGGCGACGGCGAGAAATTCTGGCTTTACGATGCCGACCTGAACCAAGTGACGGTGAAGAAACTGGATGCGGCTCTGGGCAGCAGCCCGGCTGCATTGCTTTCCGGCAGCAACGAGATCGAACGCGGCTTTGCCCTCGCAGAAGACGGCAGCCGGGATCGCCTGGAATGGTTGCTGGCGATACCCAAAGCACAAGACAGCGGTTTCGAAAAGATACGCATGGCTTTCGATGCGCAGGCCGGTCTGGCCATCATGGAGCTGTACGATACGTTCGGGAACAAGACCGTGCTGAGATTTTCCGCGACGCAGCGCAATCCGGAGATTCCGGATCGACAGTTCCATTTCACCCCGCCAAAGGGCGCCGATGTGTTGAGTGAATAGCACTGCAGAGTTCATGCCCACCGACAGTCTGTTTGATACGCCTTCACCCGCCGCGCCATTGGCTGAGCGGCTGCGTCCCAGGAATATCGATGAAGTCATCGGCCAGTCGCATTTGCTGGGCGAGGGCGGACCTTTGCGGCTGGCGTTTCAATCCGGCAAACTGCATTCGATGATCCTGTGGGGTCCGCCCGGGGTGGGCAAGACCACGCTGGCGCGGCTGATGGCTTCGGCATTCGATGCCGAGTTCGTGCCGCTGTCGGCGGTGTTGTCCGGCGTGAAAGACATCCGCGAGGCCATCGCCCAGGCACAGCTCGTGCAGCAGCAGCGCGGAAGGCACACCATCCTGTTCGTGGATGAAGTGCACCGTTTCAACAAATCGCAGCAGGATGCATTCCTCCCCTTTGTCGAGCAGGGCCTGGTCACTTTCATCGGCGCGACCACCGAGAATCCGTCTTTCGAAGTCAATAACGCGCTGCTGTCGCGCGCCCAGGTTTATGTGCTGCATGCGCTGTCGGCGGAGGAACTGGAACAGTTGTTCGAGCGTGCACGTCAGGAGGCTTTGCCGGGACTGGAGTTCGATGATGACGCACGCGAACGCGTCATCGGCTATGCCGACGGTGATGCACGCAGATTGCTCAATGCGCTGGAACAGTTGCAGACAGCGGCGCAGACCGCGGGCGTGAGCAAGATAGACAGCGCGTTCCTTGACAACACACTGGCGCAGAACCTGCGCCGTTTCGACAAAGGCGGCGAAGCGTTCTACGACCAGATCTCCGCGCTGCACAAATCGGTGCGCGGCTCCAATCCGGATGCCGCGCTGTACTGGCTGGTGCGCATGCTGGACGGCGGCGCAGACCCGCGTTACCTGGCGCGGCGCATCGTCCGCATGGCGTGGGAAGATATCGGCCTGGCCGATCCGCGCGCGATCCATCTGACACAGGATGCCGCACTGACTTACGAGCGGCTCGGCTCGCCGGAAGGCGAGCTGGCGCTGGCGCAGGCCATCCTGTATCTGGCCTGCGCGCCGAAGTCGAATGCGGGGTATGTCGCGTATAATGCCGCGCGCGCTTTCGTCAATCAGGACGGTTCGCGCGAAGTGCCGCTGCACTTGCGCAACGCGCCGACCAAATTGATGAAGCAGCTTGATTACGGCAAGGGCTACCGTTATGCGCACAACGAGGAAGAAGGCTACGCGGCGGGAGAGAATTATTTTCCCGATGACATGCCGGAAGTGAGTTTTTACCGGCCCACCGATCACGGGCTGGAAGCTAAGATCGCTGAGAAGCTGGCGCATTTGCGCGGGCTGGATGCAAAAGCAAAAAAGAAAATGTAGGGTGGGTTAGCGCAGCGTAACCCACCATTCGTATTCGGAGGGTTTCGGGCTTCGCCTTAACCCACCCTACGCTGGAGATGAGATGCTGGACATACAAACATTACGCAACGATCTGGCCGCTGTGGCCGCACGCTTGGCGACACGCGGGTACACACTGGGCACCGCTAAGTTTGAGCAACTGGAAGCCGAGCGCAAGGCAATTCAAATTCGTACGCAAGATCTTCAGGCTGAAGGTAACCGAATTAATAAGATGATTGGGCAATTACGCGGGGCCGGTCATGGAATGGATGATGAAGAGGTTATTGATTTAGTGCGAAATCAGTTGGCGGCAGCTCAAGAACGAAAAGATAAGGAAGCTCGATTGGTTGAACTTCAAGAAGAAATCAGGAAGTTCCTTGAGATAATCCCTAACACACCGCATGCGAGCGTGCCGGTCGGCAAGTCGGAAGCGGACAACGTCGAGGTGCGCAAGATCGGTACGCCGGCGAAGTTCGATTTCGAGGTGAAGGATCACGTCAGCATCGGCGAAGGCTTGGGCGGGCTGGATTTCGAGACTGCCGCAAAGATCTCCGGCGCACGCTTCTCGTTGCTGAAGGGCCCGCTGGCGCGGTTGCATCGCGCACTGGCGCAGTTCATGTTGGATATGCACACCGATCAGCATGGCTACACCGAAGTATATGTGCCGTATCTGGTGAACGCGGCATCGATGCGCGGCACCGGCCAGTTGCCTAAGTTCGAGGGAGATTTGTTTTCTGTAAATGCTGGTGCCATATTGACCAATGACGAGAAGGCTCAGCATGAGAAAATGAAACAGGCTGATGAAAAGCATTTCAAGGAAACGGGTGAAAAAGTCGTTTCGGGTATGGTGACAGGCAATAAGAAATTTTATCTAATTCCCACCGCGGAAGTGCCGGTGACCAACATGGTATGCGACGAGATCGTGCCACTGGAACAACTGCCGCTGAAGTTCGTCGCACACACGCCGTGCTTTCGTTCCGAAGCCGGTTCCGCCGGACGCGACACGCGCGGCATGATACGCCAGCACCAGTTCGACAAGGTAGAGCTGGTGCAGATCGTGCATCCGGAAAAATCTTACGAAGGTCTGGAAGAATTGCTAGGCCATGCCGAAACCATCCTACAGAAACTGAATCTTCCTTATCGCGTGGTGAAGTTGTGCACCGGCGACATGGGTTTTTCTGCCGCGCTGACTTACGACATCGAAGTGTGGCTGCCCGCGCAGAACACCTACCGCGAGATCTCTTCATGCAGCAACTTCGAGTCGTTCCAGGCGCGCCGTATGCAAGCGCGTTTCCGCAACGCGCAGGGCAAACCGGAATTGCTGCATACGTTGAATGGTTCGGGTCTCGCGGTGGGCCGCACACTGGTAGCGGTGCTTGAGAATTATCAGCAAGCCGATGGCAGCGTGGTTATCCCCGAAGTGTTGCGCCCGTACATGGGCGGCTTGGAGAATATCGCCAAGTGAGTGTCATTCATCTGCTCGGAATCGCCGGTGTCGCAGAGCACGAGCGTCCTCAAGCCAGAAAGTGGGCCAGTCGCCTTGAGTGGCCGATGGCGGGCTTGGCGCTTTGGATCGTGGTGCAGTGGTATCTGGAAGAGACGCGCGCCATTCCGCACGAATTGGCGCGCCTTGCCGATTGGCTGGTCTGGCTTGCGTTCCTGCTCGAAACGGCGGTTCTGACCTTTCAAGTGAAGAACAAACGAGCCTACCTGTTCGGAAACTGGTTGAATCTCGTCATCATCACCGGCGGCTTTCCCTGGTTCTGGCAATTCGCGCCGCTGGCAGGCCTGTTGCGCAGCGCTCGCCTGGTGCTGGTGCTCGCGCTGCTGATACGCATGTCGAAGTCGGCGCGCAAACTGCTCTCGCAGCACAAACTTGGCGCTACGCTGATCGTCGCACTGGTGACCATGGTGTTGTCCGGTATCATCATGTCGCGCATCGATCCTTCGATAGGTTCGGCATGGGACGGCATATGGTGGGCGTGGGTGACCATGGCCACTGTCGGTTACGGCGATGTCGTGCCGCACACTGGTGCGGGAAGATTTTTCGCGTCGCTCGTGATCCTGTTCGGTGTGGTGCTGCTCTCGCTGTTGACCGCCAATCTGGCGGCGTTCTTCATCGGCGGCGATGTAGAGAAGGTCGAACGGGAGGAGAAAGAGGCCGATCGCATGCTCAGGGACGTATCCGCGCGGCTGGAGCGCATCGAGCGGATGCTGGAAGAGCAGCGATCGGCAAGGAAAAGCTAGGGAACCTCTGATTAAGTCCCACATGGCCGCGAATTCGGCTTTGCGGGATGGGATGCAAGAAAGGCGACAACGCGAATGGTTATTCCCTTCGCTAGGAGCCTGACGCAACAGACCGCCCGCAAAG
>JBMOQB010000008.1:0-25612 GCA_049320585.1 Pseudomonadota bacterium
CCGTGCGCGAATGTCATCAGGGCCAGAGCTGACAAGCTCAACAGTAGGCCGGATATATTGCTGCAATCAGATTCTCAAACCAGAAAACCATCTTTCTTGCAAAACGGGGGAGTCCATATATTACGTTAGCGCGCACAATGTCATGCAATCGTAGGAGAGTTATATGAGGAAACTCATTGCGTCCACATTTACATCACTGGATGGTGTCATGCAGGCACCTGGAGGACCGACCGAAGATCCAACCGGAAATTTCACGTTAGGTGGTTGGTTGTTCGCTTTCATGGATGCAGAGGCGGATCTTTCTGCGGCAGGTTTCGATGGTAAAGATCGAGAACTTGTGCTCGGGCGCAAAACCTACGAAATATTCGAGGCATATTGGCCTTACCAACCAGAGGATGATCCGATTGCTAGGACGCTCAATGCGGCAAAAAAGCATGTGGCGTCCCGCACTTTGAAGTCATTGCAATGGAACAATTCGTCGGTACTTGACGGTGACATCGTTTCAGCCATAACCGCGCTCAAGGCTCAGCCCGGACACGACCTTCAAATCATTGGCAGCGGCAATCTGATTCAGACGCTGCACGCCGCATCGCTCATTGATGAATACAACGTATGGACGTTTCCGGTAGTTCTTGGCCGCGGGAAGCGATTGTTTGAAAATGGTGCAAGGCCATGTGCACTGCGGCTCGTGGCTTCGAAGGTTTCAACAACTGGCGTTGTGATGAGCACCTATGTGCCTATTGGCGATGTCCGGCCCGGTTCATTCGCGAGTATCGAGCCAAGCGCGAAAGAATTGACCCGGCGTAAAAAGATGGCGAATAATATGTGGTGATGTGAGGAGGAGAGTGCGCGGGTAAGATTCATGTAAACGGTCACAAACGGAGAACGAATATGGGCCCCAAGAACACAATCTGTCTCTGGTACGACGGCACGGCGCTGGACGCCGCAAAGTTCTACGCGGAGACGTTCCCGGACAGCGCGGTAGGAACGGTCCTTCGCGCACCCGGAGACTATCCCGACGGCAAGCAGGGCGATGTCTTGACGGTAGAGTTCACCGTGATCGGCATCCCTTGCCTCGGCCTGAATGGTGGCCCCGCGTTCAAGCACAACGAGGCTTTTTCGTTTCAGGTTGCGACTGACGACCAAGCTGAAACCGACCGCTTGTGGAACGCGGTCGTAGGCAATGGCGGTCAGGAAAGCGCCTGCGGATGGTGCAAGGACAAGTGGGGCTTGTCGTGGCAGATCACGCCGCGCGCGCTCATTGCCGCAATCGCCGATCCCGATCGTGCCGCAGCCAAGCGCGCTTTCGAGGCGATGATGCAGATGAGAAAGATCGACATCGCGGCGATCGAAGCGGCCCGGCGCGGCTGACGCTCAAGAGCGTCCGTTTGCGATGGCCGCGTACTGCTTCAAAACATTCGCTTGCAATGTCTAACATCCGCAAGCCCAACCCGTCAGTCGAGAGGGTCGCTCAACTGCGCTCCGTTAGCACTATATGGGAGAGTTACCATGCAGCAAATTTCAAAAAGTGTATTCGCATTATTGAGCGCCCTTGTTCTTACGACTTTCGTAGGGTGTGCATCTGTAGAGGTAGCAAAGAGCGCTCAAGGAACGGGCCAGAAAAAAATATATAGGGCGTCCCTTGAAGAGGTTTGGGTCATGATACCGAAAGCAATAGCCCAGACTGGCGGCGCCATCAAGGAATCTGACAAGACGCAATGCTCTGTTCTTGCTGACTACGGAATGTCCCTCACTAGTTGGGGAGAACGTGTGGGTGTCTTTTGTTATAGAAGATCCGGAAGCGAAACGGAAGTCGAAGTTGTTTCAAAGCGAGCCATTGCTGTAAATGTCACGGCCTCGGATTGGACGTCCAAAATCTTTAACGCCCTAGACAATGAGCTTCAGCGTGGCCCTTCGTATCAAGAGGGTTTATTGGGGGGATTTGATCCCAAAGAGTGGGCTGTGGGTCATCAAGCTTCAGATCAAAATCAACGTATCGTTGAGTTTGTAAGGCCCGGAGAGAAAATCGACAGTTGGACGGAACTATTTACGTTGCAAACGCTTAGGAAGCCAACCAACCCCGAACCTATAGATGCCTTGGTCGCTCGCGTACATGCGGACGATGCAAAGTTATGCCCTAACGGTTTTGTACAAAACGTAATTGCACAGGGATTCCGAACCGAAACTGAAGAGGCAAGTATTCTTTATGAATCGAAATTCAAGAACTGCCCTCCGCATGCAGACCAGCATGAAGTGGCGAGGGTCATATACGGCAAATTTAATATCTTTCGTCTGGCCTACGTAACAAAGACCCAAGCTTTGGCGCCAGAGAAGCGAGACAAAGTGATTAAGGAGCTTTCGGCGGCTACGATCATGGTCACAAAATAACGCGAATCTAACTTTAGTTCGAGCGGACGCGCATGAAGCCGCGCACCGCTCAGCAAGACGTTATGCATCACCCTAAAACCGGCGCTCTTGACATACTATTATTAGTATATACATAATGCGGCATGTGGGAAATTGAAGAACACCGTCGCGTTGACAAACAGCTTTCTGGTGCCGTCCCTACGGAGGTTCTGAAGCGTTACGAGAAATGGAAAGACATTGCCAGAGTCTCTGGACCGCTTGGTTTGAGAGCCATAAAGGGGTTCCACGATGAAGCTCTGTCCGGCGAACGGAAAGGCCATCGCTGTTCCCGGCTAGGGCTCCAATGGCGGGTGATTTACCGGGTTGTTGCCAATGTGTTGCTGATTCAAATTGTTCAAGTTACCGCCCACGATTACAGGAGGCCATGATATGAAAGAATTTCGTCCCGCAAAAAAACGAGTTGAAGTCTCGGTGGGTGAGTCTGTTCGCATTTTGCGCGAACTCCAGGAATTGAGCCAAAGCCAACTTTCTGAGCTTACGGGTATCCCTCAAGCCACTATCTCAGCCATCGAAAACGGTAGAGTGAATTTGGGAGTCGAACGCGCAAAGGTTTTTGCTCGTGCCCTCCAATGCCATCCTGCCGTACTCGTGTTCCCCGGCTGGGAGGTTACACTTGCGCGTGTAGCATAACCCTGCGCGCAAGCGGGACTGCAAAAGCGCGCAGCCCCTCAATTTTAACGTTGAGGCTGTAGAAAAACTCAAAATGCCAAAATCACCACGCTACAGGTCAATAAGTTCGGTTGCACTGTCGCGCGATCTGCTCAACATGCAAGAGGTTTTCCGCAGTGCTGCAGCGGCCTGACCCTTCATCGAGCGAACCCGCTCCGCACAAACATTATGTTCCCTAACATGATCAGGTTCGCTGCCTTGGTTGTAATCTGCGGCATTTGTTTCGGGGCATGCGCTGACCAGGCAGAAAAATTGTTCATTGATTCCGCCCAGGTCGCAAGCATCAACATCGCAAAACACGGAGCCAAGCCGCGGCCGCTCAACAAGCAGGATGTCGCCAAATTCATAAGGTCATTGAATGGAGCAAGCTCTGTCGGCCTTTGCAAGTACGCTCCCGAATATTGGGTTAATCTGCGACTGAACAATGGTCGCGAAATAGAGTTCAGAGCCAATGGGCGTACCATTAAAGCAGATAACGACTATTGCTTTTCGGTAACTGAAGCCGATTTATTCCATCAGTTATGGAGCGCCAGTGAAAACCAATCGTAGGCGTGTAACTTTGCGGCAAGTTCTTGACTTGCTCCAGCTGCCATGACCGCACTCGCACGACTGCAAGCCTGGTACTCGCGTCAATGCAATGGCGAATGGGAACATTCCTCGGGCATTGCCATCGAGTCTTGCGATAATCCCGGATGGTGGGTAAAGATCAGCCTCATGGGCACGCCGTTACAAACGCTTGCATTCACCGAAATAGCAGAAGGAGTCGATGCCCGGCGTTTCGCACTTGGTTCACGCTGGCTGAGTTGCCGCATCGAAAATGGAACGTGGCACGGGGCCGGCGACGAAACAAAACTGGAGCGTATCCTTGAAGTGTTTCTCGCGTGGGCTGAAGAGCACGGTAGCTGATTAGGGTCAGGCATATCATGCAAAATGAAACCATTCGTTCGGATATTTGCCGCCGGGCCGGCGAGGCGTTCCATGCCGATGCCCTGGCCGCCCCGCGGATGACATTGCGCGGCGGGTATGCGGAGGACAGCTATGACATCGCACCGCCGCTTGACCCGGTTCTCGATGAGCCGACAGATGCGTACCTTGAGACTCATACCTTCTGGGGTCTTGCCTATCTCGACCCGGCTTCCTGGCGGCACTACCTGCCCCGCCTGATCGACTACACGTTCCGGCATATGGACGATCCCGGGATGGCGGTTGAAGGGCTGCTCCACAATTTGCGGCCGCCCGACAGGGAACCTCCCCGGCTCGCATCCCTCACAACAGAACAGGAGGCCGTGATTGCCGCTTTCCTGGAAAACGTCGCTTTCAGCGAAGATTCCGCGAACCGGAGGTTTGCCATGCAGGTGCTGGAAGAATGGTGGATTCCCGATGCGCTGTACCGGAAGCGCACCCACAAAGGAACCTCTGATTAAGTCCATGGCCGCAATCTGCTAATTGCTCTCCAGCACGACGAACGCAACGATCAAGTCACGCTCGTCGCTGATCGAAAGATGGTGGCCATTGATGCCAAGCCGGGCAAGATGCAGGCGGAGCGTTTCGTCGAATTGCAACGCCGGCTTGCCCAGCCCGTCATGCGTGACGCTGATGCGGCGCAGGCTGACCGGCACGCGCAAACCGCTGCCCACCGCCTTGGCAAAGGCTTCCTTGGCCGCAAAACGCTTAGCCAGGAAGCGCGCCTGAAAGTCATGTGCCCGGAATTCCGGCAACTCACGCTCGCTCAACAAGCGTTCGGCAAAGCGATCCCGATAGCGAAACCACAGTGTTTCTATGCGTGCATAGTCAACGATATCGGTGCCGATGCCAAAAATCACTGTTGTCCTGCCAGCAATGCTTTCATGTTTTTTACCGCGGCTTCCAGCCCGATGAACAGCGACTCGGCGATGATGGCATGGCCGATGTTGAGCTCTACCAGATTGGGGATCGCGACGATGTCCTGCACGTTGTGGTAGTTCAAGCCATGCCCGGCATTCACCTGCAGGCCGTGGGCATGGGCATGAACCGCCGCGACGCGGAGCCGCTCCAGTTCATGCCGCTGTTCCGGCACGCTGTCCGCATCGGCATATTTTCCAGTATGCAGTTCCACCACCGGCGCGCCGGTCCGGCGCGCCGCATCGATCTGCTTTTGCTCCGGGTCGATGAACAGCGACACGCGTATGCCCGCTTCGGCACAGCGTTCGCACGCCGCCCTGACATCGTCGAAATAGCGCACCACGTCCAGACCGCCTTCAGTGGTCAGTTCTTCGCGTCGCTCCGGCACCAGGCACAGGTCGTGCGGCTTGATGCGCAGCGCGATGGCGATCATTTCGCCGGTGACGGCGCTCTCCAGGTTCATGCGCGTTTGCAGCATGTCGCGCAGCACTTCCACATCGCGATCCTGGATGTGGCGCCTGTCTTCGCGCAGGTGCAGGGTGATCGCATCCGCGCCGGCGGATTCCGCCAGCAGCGCGGCCCTCACCACGTTGGGGTAACGCGCGCCGCGCACTTGGCGCAGCGTGGCGATGTGGTCGATGTTGAGTCCCAGTTTGATCATTCCAACTTCCTTTTTTGTTCAGCAGGGCATTTAAATTGTACCCTCATCCCAGTTGCTCCCTTGCTTCGCTCTCCCCCTCTGATAAGGGGAAGGAGCCAACTCCCTCCCACTTGCAGGGGAGGGTTAGGGAGGGGGTGAATGCGATGACAATTCAATGCGTCATAGTTTCTGAAAATCCTTGATCAGTTCGCGTGTGTGCAGTGTCTTGCCGCCCAGATGGTGGTTCAACAACGCGCGCATCAGTTGCTTGCTTTGCTGCGCGGTGGCCGGGTCGGCATAGTCATCGTTCGCCATGTCGAGCAGTGTCTTGCCCAGCACAGGTATGCCGGACGACTCTGCGCCCTCGTCAGGCAGAACCCCGCGTTCCACGGCATAACGATAGCAGAGTTCCGGCCGGACTGCCTTGTCGCTGCCCGCTTCGCGCTCCAGCACCAGCGCATAGCCCAGTTCCTGAAGCAGATGCTTCTCGAAGCAGCGTAGCGCAGCGGCATGGTCGGTCTGGTGCGCCAGGCGCTGCAGCGTGGCGCGGTAATAGTCAAACAGCCGCTCGTGGGGATCGTCGCGCGCCAGCAGGTTGACCAGCAATTCGTTCAGGTAAAACCCGCACATCAGCGCCGTTCCTTGCAGATACGGCTGCCCGCCCTGCCACTCTGCATTGTGCAGGGTACGCACTTCGCCTTTGCCGAACCAGCTCAGCTGCAACGGCTGGAAACCCAGCAACAGGCCGCGCAAACCGGACCTGGGGCGCCTTGCACCGCGCGCCACGATCGCCAGCCGCCCGTGCGACCGGCTGAACACGTCGAGGATCAGGCTGGTTTCCCGGAACGGATGGCTGTGCAGCACGAAGGCCGGTTCGTCCTGCTGTTTATGCCTGTGCGGCTGAGACATTAAACCCCTCCCAGCCCCCCCTTATCAGGGGAGGAGCGAGTGGCCTCCCCTGACAAGGGGAGGTATGGAGGGGTTGGTTCATTCATATCCCAAACTCTTAAGCACGCGTTCGTCATCGGCCCAGCCGCTGCGCAACTTGACGAACACTTCGAGGAACACTTTGCCATCGAACAGCTTTTCCATGTCCAGCCGCGCCTGGGTGGCGATCTCCTTGAGTTTTTCGCCCCTTTTGCCGATCAGCATCGCCTTGTGCGACTCGCGATCGACCAGGATTGCGGCATGGATACGGCGCAGCCTGCCTTCCATCTTGAATTGCTCGATCACCACGCTGGTCGAGTAGGGCAGCTCGTCGCCGGTGTAGCGGAATACTTTCTCGCGCAATATTTCTGCGGCGAGAAAACGCTCGCTGCGATCGGTGATGTCGTCCTTGTCATAGATCAGCCCTCCCTCCGGCAGACGGCTGCGTATCGCTTCCAGCAACTCGTCCAGCTTGCTGCCCAGCTTGGCGCTGACCGGCACGATCGCGGCAAACCCTTCGGCATGGCTCAGGACATGCTTGAAATCCTGCGCGACCCGCTCCGAAAACGCGAACAACTGTCCCTTGTCCGCCACCTGGTCGATCTTGTTGATCACCAGGATGACCGGACGGTTATCCGGCAACAGCTTGAGCACTTCCTGATCGCGCTCGTCGTAGCGCAACGCCTCCAGCACGTACACCACCACCTGGACATCGCGCAGGCTGCTGGTGACCACGCGGTTCATGCCGCGATTCAGCGCGTTGAGATGCTTGGTCTGAAAACCCGGCGTATCCACGAACACGAACTGGCTGTGCTCGTCGGTGTGGATGCCGTGAATGCGATGGCGCGTGGTCTGTGCCTTGCGCGAAGTGATGCTGATCTTCTGTCCGATCAGGTGGTTGAGCAATGTGGATTTGCCCACGTTGGGACGCCCGACGATGGCGATGAAGCCGCTGCGAAAAGGTTTATGCATCCCTTCCGCTCCGTAGTTTGCTCCGGAATCCGTTTGCTGTTCTGTCATATCTGTTCTGTCAATTCGCTGCTGTCATTTCACAACCGGCAACTGCTGACAGGCTGCCTGGGCCGCCTGCTGCTCGGCATTGCGGCGGCTGCTGCCTTCGCCGTGCGCGCTTATACCGAGCGATGGGATGGCGCACTCGACCCGGAACGATTGCGCGTGTGCCGCGCCCTGGGTGGCGACCACGGTGTAGTTTGGCAAAGGGATACGCCTTCCTTGCAGATATTCCTGCAACATGGTTTTGGCATCCTTGCCCAGGGTCTGCACATCCACTTTTCTCAGATAAGGCAGGTACAGGTTCAATACTACCTGTTCGGCTGCGGCAAATCCGCTATCCAGGAATACCGCGCCAAACAACGCTTCCACGGCATCCGCCAGGATCGACGGGCGGCGGAAACCGGCGCTTTTGCGTTCTCCCTCGCCCAGCCTCAAATGGTTGCCCAAGCCGAGTTGCTCAGCCAGTATCACCAGGGTTTCCTCCTTGACCAGATTGGAGCGCAACCGCGACAGCTCGCCTTCGCTCAATTGCGGGCAGGAACTGTACAGGTGCTTTGCGATGACGCAGCCGAGGATGCTGTCGCCGAGGAATTCAAGGCGTTCGTTATGCTCCGGCGCATAGCTGCGGTGTGTCAGGGCCCGCTGCAACAGCCGCGGATCCTTGAAGTCATAGGCCAGCAGTTCGCACAGCTTGCTGCCGTCCCGCACCGGGTCCAGCGGAGTTCCGCTATCGGCATGGTGATCCCGCACCCTGCGGGCGTGTTTATCTGTCACTGCTCGGATTGAATTCCAGAAGTACGCTGACATTGCCGAACAGCGGAACCTTGACGGAATAGCTCGCGCTCAGATCCAGGCGCCCGCCATCGCTGGCGATCTCGATTTCATCGGATTTGATTGCGGTGATATCGTCGATTGAGGCGCGCTTGTCGAACGCATTCCGGATCTCGCGCGGCGATGCCTTGTCCATGCTTGGATCGTGCACGATCTCGTTAAAGACGCTGTTGATCTGCGCATTCTGGATGTACGCCGGGATGAGTTTAAGCAGGGAGATGCTAACAATCACCAGCAGGAAAGCGCCAAAAATAAACCCGCCAAAGCTTAGCCCGCGTTGTTGCACCGGCATTGCATTATTCATATTGTTCTCCTCCTGTTGCGTGATTATATGGACAGACCGATACGCTTCAAATCAGAAAAATTCATCCAGACAAAGAATGCCTTGCCGACGATCTGGTTGTCGGGGACGAAACCCCAATAACGGCTGTCGCGGCTGTTGTCGCGATTGTCGCCCATCATGAAGTAGTGCCCTTCAGGCACTTTACAGCGCACCATGTCGTCATCGTAACTGCAATTCTCGCGGCCGCTGAATTCCGCCACCGAGCCCAGCCGCAAGGTCGGCATCTCGGGGTTGACCAGTATCGCATGCCTGCGCTCACCCAGCGTTTCCATGCGCTTTTCAGTATGCACGAAGTTCAGGCCCGGCTCGACATAATTGTAATCCCCATCCGGTTCCTGCGCTTGCTCGGCCCCGTTTACCCACAGCCGCTTGCCGCGATACTCGATGGTATCGCCGGAAATGCCGACTACACGCTTGATATAATCCATGGAAGGATTTTCCGGATAGTGAAAAACCATCACGTCGCCCCGCTGCGGATCGTTGAACTGCACCAGCTTGCGATTTATGATGGGCAGGCGGATGCCATAAGTGAATTTGTTCACCAGGATGAAGTCGCCCACCTGCAGCGTCGGGATCATCGAGCCCGAAGGGATCTTGAACGGTTCGACCAGAAACGAGCGGATGAAGAACACGATCAGGATGACCGGAAAGAAGCTCTTGGCATATTCCACCCACCACGGCTCGGCAACATCCTTGCCGCGCCCGGCTGCGAGGATGAAGCGATCCAGCAGCCAGATCCCGCCGGTCACCAGCAGCAACACGAACATTATCAGCGCAAAATCCATTACTACTCCTTAGAAATCCCAAAAACTTTTTCTGGTCCACGAAAGACACGAAATAAACCAAATCAAAATGGTGCAGGGATTAAAAATCCTTTGCTCTTATGGTAACGATTTACAGCTTGGTATTTCTTTGGTGTTTTTTTGTGCTTTTCGTGTTTTTCGTGGACAAAATGCTTTTCCAAGTCAATCAATCGTCCACGCGCAGGATCGCCAAGAATGCCTCCTGCGGAATCTCGACACTGCCCACCTGCTTCATGCGCTTCTTGCCCGCCTTTTGTTTTTCCAGTAATTTCTTCTTGCGCGAGATATCGCCGCCATAGCACTTTGCCAGCACGTTCTTGCGCATCGCCTTGACGTTCTCGCGCGCGATGATGTTCGAGCCTATGCTCGCCTGTATCGCCACATCATACATCTGGCGCGGGATCAGCTCGCGCATCTTGGCCGCCACCTCGCGCCCGCGATACTGGCTGTTGGCGCGATGCACGATGATCGCCAGCGCATCCACTTTCTCGCCGTTGATCAGCATGTCCACCTTTACCACATCCGCCGCGCGGTATTCCTTGAACTCATAGTCCATCGATGCATAGCCGCGCGATACCGATTTCAGCTTGTCGAAGAAGTCCATCACGATCTCGGCCATCGGCATTTCATATACCAGCAGCACCTGCTTGCCGTGGTAGGAAATATTGATCTGCACCCCGCGCTTTTGCGTGCACAAGGTGATCACCGCGCCGACATATTCGTTCGGCATGTACAGGTTCACCGTGACGATCGGCTCGCGTATTTCCTCGATCCTGGATGGATCGGGCATCTTGGACGGATTATCCACTGTCAATACAGTGCCGTCACGCTGCACCACTTGGTAGATCACGGTCGGTGCAGTAGTGATCAAGTCCATGTCGAACTCGCGCTCGAGCCGCTCCTGCACGATCTCCATATGCAACAGCCCGAGGAATCCGCAGCGGAACCCGAAACCCAGGGCTTGCGAGACTTCAGGCTCGTACTGCAGCGCAGCATCGTTAAGCTTGAGCTTTTCCAGCGAGTCGCGCAGCGCCTCATATTGGTTCGACTCGACCGGGAACAGCCCGGCGAACACCTGCGGCTGCACTTCCTTGAAGCCGGGCAACGGCTGCCTGGCAGGCTTGGCAAGGTGCGTGATGGTGTCGCCGACCTTGGCCGCTTTCAGTTCCTTGATGCCGGCGATGACGAAGCCGACCTGACCGGCGCTTAGATTTTCGCGCGGCTCGGACTTGGGCGTGAACACGCCGATTTGTTCGGTCAGTTGCTGCGCACCCGTTGCCATCAGCAGGATCTTCTCCTTGGGCTTGAGCGTGCCGTTCACCACCCGCACCAGCATCACCACTCCGACATAGTTGTCGAACCAGGAGTCGATGATCAGCGCCTGCAAGGGCGCCTCGGGATCGCCCTTGGGGGGAGGCACCTTGACGATCAATGCTTCCAGCACGTCCTGCACACCCTCGCCGGTCTTGGCCGAACAGCGCACCGCGTCATGCGCGGCTATGCCTATCACGTCCTCTATCTCCGCAATCGCGTTTTCCGGATTTGCCGAAGGCAGGTCTATCTTGTTCAGCACCGGCACAACTTCCACGCCAAGATCCAGCGCGGTGTAGCAGTTCGCCACGGTCTGCGCTTCCACGCCCTGCGATGCATCCACCACCAGCAACGCACCCTCGCAAGCCGACAGCGAGCGCGATACCTCGTAGGAAAAATCCACATGACCCGGCGTGTCGATCAGGTTGAGGTTATAAACCTGCCCGTTGCGCGCCTTGTATTGCAGGGCTGCGGTCTGCGCCTTGATGGTGATGCCGCGCTCGCGTTCCAGCGCCATCGAATCGAGCACCTGCGCTTCCATCTCGCGGTCGGACAAGCCGCCGCACAGCTGGATGATGCGATCTGCCAAAGTTGATTTGCCGTGGTCGATATGGGCAATGATGGAGAAATTGCGGATTAGCTGCATGGAGTCCAAAATAAAAATCGCGCCCAAAACGGTGTTTTTGCAAAGACGCGGATTTTAGCCGATTTGGGCGGGTCATGCAGGACTGTGATTGCTCCGGATACCATGATTCAAACGGCAGAAATGGCTATCGGCACCCTGGTAATGGCGGTATCACTTTCCATGCCGGTGAGCAGCCATCACACGCCAGCCATTTTGTTGCCGGCGGATTCATACGGACAGGCGCCTGTTCTGCTGGCTGACAATCAGGACTATTTTTCGTCAAGTCTGATTGCCACATACAGGACGGTTTCACCGCGCCGCACCAGCAGCGCCACATTCCGACCCTTGGCCACCTGCTTGAGGAAATCGTTGAATTGTGCGAGTGAACGGATTTGCACATTGCCGATCGCCAGCAGCACATCGCCCTGCTGCAAACCTGCGGCACGTGCAGCAGACCCCTCTACGTTTTCCACCACCAGCCCGCCGGCAACATCCAGCTCTTGCTGTTGCTCCTTGCTCAGCTCGCTGACAGCGATGCCCAAACGCGGGATCTTTTCGGACCCGTCGCCTTTTTGATTCGTTGCCGGAGCGGTCATGCCGCCTTCCTCGGGCATCTGCCCGACTTCCACAGTGACTTGCCTGGACGCTCCTTTGCGCCACAACTCGACTGCCACCTTGCTGCCCGGCTTGGTCGCCGCCACGATGCGCGGCAGATCATTGGAATTGTCCACCGGCTTGCCGTCGAATTTAAGGATCACGTCGCTGGCTTCGATGCCGGCCTTGTCAGCCGGAGCGTTCTTTTCAACGCTGCTGACCAGCGCGCCGTTGGGTTTGCTCAAGCCGAACGATTCAGCCAATTCTCGCGTCAATTCCTGAATGGTCACCCCGATACGGCCCCGCACCACCTTGCCGGTGGTGCGTAATTGGTCAGCCACTTGCATCGCGACATCGATCGGGATGGCGAAGGACAGCCCCATCGAACCGCCGGAGCGGGTGTAGATTTGCGAGTTGATGCCGACCACTTCGCCATTCATGTTGAACAACGGGCCGCCCGAATTACCTGGATTGATCGCCACATCGGTCTGGATGAATGGCACGAAATTGTCTCGCGGCAGGGTGCGCCCCTTGGCGCTGACGATGCCGGCTGTCACGCTGCTGTCGAAACCGAACGGCGAGCCGATAGCGACCACCCATTCACCCACCTTCAGTTTGTTTGGGTCACCCTTGGTGATTATCGGCAAACCGCTTGCTTCGATCTTCAGCAATGCCACGTCGGTGCGCTTGTCCGCACCGATGACCTTGGCGCTGAATTCACGCTTGTCGGTCAGGCGCACGGTTATCTTTTCGGCATGATCCACCACGTGCGCGTTGGTCATGATGTAACCATCCGCGCTGATGAAGAAACCCGAACCCAGTGATTGTGATTCCTGCTCACGCGGCATCTGCGGCGCAAAACGCTTGAAGAAATCATAGAACGGATCGTTCTCGGGAATATTGGGAAATGTCTGGGTGTTGCGTATGATTTGCGTGGTGCTGATATTCACCACCGCAGATCCCTGCTTTTCCACCAGTCCGGTGAAATCCGGCAATTCCCTGGCGTGCGCCGATGAACCGGCAACCACTGCCGCAGCCAGCAAGAACAATGTAGCAAATCTTTTCAGCATGTCATGCTCCAATTGAAAATTTTATTACAGAACATCGGCATTAAAGGCGATACCTGGTTCGCACTTTCCTTACAATTTTTCCTGACAGTGCCGGGCGATATATGGCTGGAATCTACTCTCGCCCTGCCGCAACGAAAGCCATCTGGCAATGGCAAAACCAACCACCAAACCTGACATGGCGCCCGCGGCGGCATAGCTGTCGCTTTGCCCCAGCTGTAGCCAGTTGCCGAGCGCAGCGCCTATCAGCAGCAATACCAGCGGCATCAGGTATACCAGGACTATCCCGCGCATCACCGCGCCTTCGGCTACCGATACGATGACTTCATCGCCGACGCCGGCATTGACCGGGTTAATCACCTGGAATTGGCGCGGTTTGCTGCAAAACAGCCGGGACAGCTTGCCCGCCCCGCAGCCCTTGCCGGCGCATTGTTCACAGCCATCTGCCTGATCCGCCATGACCATGGCATGCTGCCCGTCTATCCGGATTACTACGGCGCGTGTCTCGAGCTTGCTCATTTGCCGTTGAAACGCACCGAATCGAAAACCTGCATTACTGTGCGCGGCGGCACTTCACCGACCACGGTGATCAAATGGCTGTCCGATACCTTGTGGTACAGATTCACCGCGCCACGGCTGCTCAGGCCAGTCACATCATCTTCGTCCCCATCATCGGGTTCGATGAATATCGAAATTGCGCTGAGCCCGTCGGTATACACAATTTGTGTCACGGGAGCATGCTTGCCGTGCATCGGACGCAGTATCTCCATGGTTTTCTGGAACCCGGGCGGAATCGCGTCAGCCACCCATCCGCTACTCGTGGGCGCAACCGGTTTGCCTGTATTCCCCGGTTCCGGCAGTTCCGACCCGCTTGCTCCTGCTGACAAACCCTGTTTCCTGGCGGAAGCAGCAGTCTTGCTCATCCATGAGCGGTCTATTTTTCCGCCGATTTGCAATTGGGTAAAAGCGTACTGCTCCACCACCTGATTTTTGTCGGTCAGCACTGCAGCCTTGAGCAACAATCCGGAATCGGTATGCACCCAGATTTTGTGCGTGTAGCGCAGATTATCCTTGGGTTGAAATACGATTACCTGGGCGTCGTATCCGGCCACACGTTCGGTACCCGCCTGCTTGGGCTGATAGTTCAAACCCAGCCTGGATAGCTGGTCCGGCAGCAACGACGGGAATCTGCCGTGGCCCTGATGACTGTCCACTTGAACCATCTTGTGGTTGATATAGCTCCAGACTTGCCCATGATGACGGACTATCTCACGCCTGGGGCCGTCCAGACTTTCGATCTTCTCATATTCGCCGTCCGCTTCGGCAAGGTGCGTGATGCGCGAGGTCTCCACGCGATTGTCGTACTGGTATACGAATACCCCGGTGTAATCGGTTTGATGCCCCGCAAAAGCCACCGTCTTGAGCCAATCAAGGCAGGACTGACTTTCTCCTGCATATGCATTGGCCGCAACCGCAAGCAGCAACCCCCCCAACAGTTTTCCACAAGGAGCGACTAGCAGCTTCATCGCTACTTTCCTTCGGAACTGTAAGTGACCATGCGTATATAGGAAGCCCCGCCATTCATGTCTGTACTGGGAGAGAATTCCTGGTGTGCCATCAGGTAATCATTGGACTTGGGCTGGATTTGCATGCTGACGGGGCGCAACGCATTATCCTGCATGGCCATTTGAGGCAGGGTTTCAGTACCGATCTGTTGCGACATCCAGGCCACCACGCCGACAGCTGCCAGCGAGGCCGCAGCTGACAGCGCAACAGTTCGAACCTTTCGTTTTACTGCATGGCTGCGCGGCGCCAGTACCGTAGGTTCATCCCGCATCCGTTCACGGACTTTTGCGCTCAAATCGCAATGGATGTGATCCGGCTGGCGCAACACATCTCCGATCAAGTGATAAAGCTCCCAGTCCTTGTGTGCATCCGTCCCGCGACCGATACGGTCAAACAGGCTCTCCGCTTCGTCTTCGAATAATTCGCCGTCCATCAATACAGAAATTTCTTTTTTCATATCTACCACCTGTTACCTTTGCTGGTTTCTAACAATGGCCGCAGATTCTCCGCTACGGCCTCGCGTGCCCTGAAAATCCTGGACCTCACCGTGCCGATCGGGCAATTCATCACAGTGGCGATTTCCTCATAACTCAATCCCTCGATTTCGCGCAGCGTCAGCGCACTGCGCAAGTCCTCCGGCAGTTGCTGCAATGAAGTTTGCACCACATCGACAACCTGTTTGCTCATGAGTTCATTTTCCGGGGTGTTCACTTCCCTGAGCAGGCTGGCTTCTTCGAAAGATTCTGACTCCTCCGAGTCAAACGGGGTACTGGTCGGCGGACGGCGTTTATTCGCCAACAGGTGATTCTTTGCCGTATTGATGCCGATCCGATATAACCAGGTATAAAATGCGCTCTCGCCGCGAAACCCGGGCAGCGCACGGTACGCTTTGATAAAAGCCTCCTGGGTGACATCCTCTGCCTCGGCCGGATCCTTCACAAAGCGGGAAATCAAGCGCCCGAGCTTGCGTTGATATTTTGAGACCAACAAATCAAAGGCGTGTTTATCACCGCGCTGGACGCGTTCAACCAACTGCTGATCAACTTCCCGGTCTGCCATCCCTGACTATTCCATTAAGGTATTGCAACTCCACCAGCGTGGAACCGAAGGTTCCGGGCACCCTGCGATGCCCCCAGTGTCAATTCCGTCCAGCCTCCGGCTGGCAAGGCATTGCCTGACCCAGTTGTGCGAGGGGTGCGCGATTTCTCAAAAATGCAAGTATAACCGCTCTGCGCTACCCGCGTCAGCATCGGCTTGATATGCGACTTCCGGCTGGATCAGGGGAAATCGGTTCCTGTCGGTAAATCCGGCATGGTTACGCAGCAGTTTTGCTATAGTCTTTAATGTCAATCAAAGAATCGGGAATCCAATTGCTGCAATTTGACACACTGATCATCGGTAGCGGCCTCGCCGGACTGACAATGGCGATCAAGCTGGCCGAGCATCGCAAGGTGGGATTGATCACCAAAAAATCCCTGCTGGATGGTGCCAGCGGTTCCGCACAAGGCGGAATTGCGGCGGTACTGTCGGCAGACGATACTCTGGACGCGCACATCCAGGACACTTTGACCGCTGGCGCCGGCCTGTGCGACGAGGCCGTCACGCGCTATGTGGTCGAGCATGGCAAAGCCGCGATAGATTGGCTGATAGGCCAGGGGGTTCCTTTTACCCGGGACGTTTCCAGCGAGATGGGCTATCACCTCACCCGCGAAGGAGGCCACAGCCGGAGACGTATCATTCATGCAGCCGATGCGACCGGCCACGCAGTGCAGGAAACCCTGGCCTCGCGCGTACTGCGGCACCCGAACATCACCATTCTGGAAAACCATATATCGGTTGACCTGATCACCGGCAAGAAAATTGGCAGGTCGGAAAATCACTGTTACGGTGTCTATGCGCTCAACTGCCTGACCGAAGAAGTAATCACCATCGCCGCACAAAACACCATTCTGGCAACTGGCGGGGCCGGCAAGGTCTATCTCTACACCACCAACCCGGACACAGCAACAGGCGACGGGATCGCGATGGCCTGGCGCGCCGGCTGCCGCGTGGGCAATATGGAATTTATTCAGTTCCACCCGACCTGTTTGTACCACCCGCACGCGAAATCTTTCCTCATCAGCGAGGCGGTGCGCGGCGAGGGCGGCATCCTGAAATTACCCGATGGCACGCGTTTCATGCCCGGCCACGATGAACGCGCAGAACTCGCCCCGCGCGACGTGGTGGCCAGGGCGATAGATTTCGAGATGAAGAAACACGGGCTGGATTGCGTCTACCTGGACATTTCGCATCAGTCTGTCGAATTTCTTGAGGAGCACTTCCCGACCATCTATGCGCGCTGCCTCAGCCTGGGCATCAACATCAGTAAAGAGCCGATTCCGGTGGTTCCCGCAGCCCATTACACCTGCGGCGGGGTCGTTGCAGATCTGCACGCCCGCACTGATGTGCAGAACCTGTATGCAGTGGGGGAAACCGCCTACACTGGATTGCACGGCGCCAACCGCCTGGCCAGCAACTCACTTCTGGAGTGCCTGGTATTCGCCGATGCGGCGGTACAAGACATTCTCGGCAAACCCGCCCAAAAAATCATTGCGCTCCCGGAATGGGACGAAAGCCGCGTCACCGATGCCGACGAGCAAATTGTCATCGCGCATAACTGGGCGGAATTGCGCCATTTCATGTGGGACTATGTGGGTATCGTGCGCACCAACAAACGTCTGCAACGCGCGCAACACAGGATCCAATTGCTGCAGGACGAGATCAACGAGTATTACACCAATTTCCATATCAGCTCGGATCTGCTTGAATTGCGCAACCTGGTACTGAACGCCGAGTTGATCGTGCAAAGCGCCTTGTCGCGCCATGAAAGCCGCGGCCTGCATTTCAGCAAGGATTATCCGGATACACAATCAAATCCGCAGCCAACAATACTGTCCCATTGATTCAATCAGGAAAACTTCAGTTGAACGCATAACTTGCGGAATTCGCCTGCGTCCAGCGCATCAGGGAAAATGACCCTGGTGACAGGCTGGCGGCGTCCATCCAGCCTGACGCGCAGCACGATGAAATATGGGCTGACCGTGATCTTGTTTTCCAAATGACCAGAGCAACAAGTTCCATCCCCAGTAGCTACGGACAACCCGCCCGGAACCAGCGTAACCTCGCACCATGAATCTGGAAGCGACAAAATAACATCGCGCGCCAGATGATAAACCAGGCTTAATGTGATCAGCACAAGCAATGCCAGTCTGGCTGGCAGGGGGATATCGGTCAGATATGCGGCGGTTGCAACTGCCGCATGAATGAACAGCAGCAATGCAGCGAATGTCGGCGAGGGTCTGATCGCCATTTCCGTAGGAGTCAATTCAAAATCAATAGACAATAATCGAAATCAGGCCTAGCAATACCAACAACAAAATTATCAGCAACAAAAAACTCCCGTCGTTTGATTTGGTATCCGGCCGGAACTGATTTTGCCGCTCGGCTTTGGCGCGCGGCGCAGCATTGATGATTTCCTCGGCGGTCGGGCGGGGAATTTTAAAGGTCTTGGACAATTCATCAACATCTTCGCTGCTGGCTGTCAAAGCAGCCAGCCGCATGGTTGCGATGGTAGAGTCAAATGCCTTGGACAACCCCGCCAGCGAGGATGCCATAGCCTCTTCTTCGCGAGTACCTACCCGCCCGCCAACATCGATTGCGTGTGATAATTTTCTCTCGCCATTGGCGGCAGCCACCGATGAATCTGTCTTCTGGCTGAAGCGATGCAAGGTTTCCCGGCAGGAGCGCAAGTCAACTGCAAAATCCAGGGCGTTCTGGTAACGATCCTCCGCTTTCTTGGCCAAAGCCTTGGCCACGATAAAATTGATCATTTCCGGCACTTCCGGATTCAGCGTGTTGGGCGGCACTGGTATCGCATTCAGTGTCTGGTACATGATGGCGTTGACATTATCGCCGTTAAAAGGGGCTTGCCCGGTCAGCATCTCATAGAGCATCACCCCCAAAGAAAAAATGTCCGAGCGTTGATCTATGACCTTCCCCATCACTTGTTCTGGAGACATGTACTTCGGTGAACCAAGCACCATTCCGGTTTGGGTTTGCACTGCAGAGGAAGGCATGCGCGCTATACCAAAATCGGTGATCTTTACGTGTTTACCGCGTACTATCATGACATTCGATGGCTTGACATCACGATGCACGATGTCATGTTCATGCGCATAAGCCAATCCTTGGGCTACCTGAGCAACAATATCCAGCACCTGATCGATGGGCAACAACCCGCCATCGTTCATGATGTCACGCAACTCCCGCCCTTCCAGGAATTCCATCGCGATGTAAGCTATATCGCCATTTTTGCCCACATCATAAATGGTCACGATATTGGGGTGGCTAAGCCGGCCGGCTGCCTTGGCCTCCTGATAAAAACGGCTTTCGAATTCTTCCTTTTCATCAAGGGCAAGCGCGAGGTTGATGGTCTTGATCGCAACAACCCGGTCTATCAATGGGTCTCTAGCCTTGTAGACCACCCCCATCGCGCCCTGTCCAAGTTCACCGAGCACTTCATAGCGACCTAATTGGCTAATCATCGCGTTCACCCGAATATGCCTCTCTTGTTCGCGCCAACTGCGCAAGCTTGACCATCATATCTGGTCTTGGCTAATCACAGAAGTTTGGGTTAATGTGCACTGTCTTACCCGCTTCAAATACAATATTTCGCGAATCCACCCCGCTCGGATGACTCACAATCACCGTGTGCGGGCCCGGGGCCGCCTGTATGGTCACAGTCGAATCGCTAATCCTTCCCTTTTTCGTACCATCCAGGAACACCTCGGATCCAGCCAGGCACTTAACTGCCAGATAAGCACCCGAGCCGCCAGTTGACACCTTAAACTCGGATTTTCTCTCGACCGCATCATGCTCTTCCTTTTTTGGCAGGACTTTCTGGGTTCCAGTCTCCGATTTTGTTTTGGCTGCTGCTTTCGCCTCATCGATCTGCTTGCTTTCGGCGATAATCCCGTTTGCCGGTCCAGAGCCGCCCCCGGATTTTGCTACTTCATCCGTCCTCGCATCGGCAGTTTCCTCGACAGACGACCCCTGTACAACCGTCAAGTCCGGTTGAGATGATAACCCTGCGACTCCCGAACCGGGTTGTATCGCGACCGCTGCCAATTGGTCAATTTCTGCGGATTTGGCGGGAATATCATCGTGCCCCTTAAGGTACACTAGCAATATGATGAGCAACAAGGGGATTGCACCGGCACCGATATATAGCGCCCGCTGCATCGGTTCGGCGCGCCGAAACAAGTAATCCGCTCTTGCAACGAGCGAACGCCAGAGCAAAGTGGCGCGCTCATATGCCTTGCCCAATGGGCCTTCGGATCTTTCAAAGAAAAGCCTGGCCGCTCTCCCAATGGTCGTTTTGTCGCCGGGATAGCCAATCGCATACACCTCGTGTTCGCGCACATGCTTGTCGGTGCGCGAGCCTTGATAATGAAACATCCCGGCATACTGCGGGGAGATACGCGATACCGCGTCGTAATACGAACGCGACACCAGTATCTGGCTTGCATCTGCAAAACCCATCACCCGCTGAGCAACGTTGATACCGTCTCCGACGATATTGGGCTGACCGTTAATGTCCCTGATCAGTCGCACCGGGCCAAGATTTATCCCCATCCGCACCAGCAATGGATGCGCTATGTCAGGGTCTTCACTGAGCAATTTTTCGCGCAGGGCTAGCGCAGCTTTTAATGCTTCTTCAATATCACCGAGAAAATTTATTGCCGCGCCATCACCGGTATCCAGAATGATACGGTCTGCTATTGGAACATCTTCTATGGCGGCGGAAAGGTAACGGTTAAATCTTTCCTTCAGTGAAATTTGTCCAGTCACGGACATCTTGGAATATCCGACAATATCCAAGAAGAAAACACTGCACATAATTGTCTTACTGCCGCGCTCTTCCATTAGAATTTCCAGTATTCCGGCTTCAGCCGTTATTTCAACAATTCGGCTTGCCAGCTAGCCGAAATCAACCCCACGGATTCTAGAGGTAGTCAGCGTTTTACACCAGTTTTACTTTTCCTCAATGTGGTTGGACCGGCCCGTCTGATACCCTTTATTCTGGCGGCCGGAAGATGTCTGGCTTTGTCTGAATGATCCGGGATATCTTGGCGGGTTGCCTGAAAATCCTGGAGCGATTGGTCAGTACGATCGGTCAACCCTGCCCAATCCAGCAGCCGATTCACCTCGTCCTTGCCCAATTCCGCGGTCATACCCCTCTTCAGGCGAGGGGGCAAACTGATTATACCAAAACGTATCCGCATCAGCCGGCTCACCGGCAGTCCCAGCGCGTCAAAAGTGCGGCGCACCACCCGATTGCGACCCTCCTTGAGCATCACCAGATACCAGTGATTGAATCCCTCGCCGCCTCGATCTTCAAGTTTTTCAAACTTGACCAAACCATCATCCAGTTCAACACCCTGCTTCAGCGTCCGGTTGATCTGGGCTTCTGTCATGGTACCTTGCACACGCACCGCATATTCCCGCTCGAATTCAAAGCGCGGGTGCATCAAGCGGTTTGCCAGTTCTCCCGATGTGGTGAAAATCAACAAACCGCTGGTATTGATATCAAGCCGGCCGATAGCGATCCATTTCTGTCCGCGCAACTTGGGCAAGTTATCGAACACGCTGACGCGTTTCCCGGGGTCATCGCGGCTGACAATCTCGCCTTCCGGCTTGTGATACAGCAGTATTCGCGTTGCACCAGCCTGGTTGCCGACCCGAATGGCGCGGCGATCCGCCCGCACCAGATCTCCTTCCATCACGCGCATCCCCAATGTAGCCAGCTCACCGTTCACCGTGACACGCCCGGCGACTATCCACTCTTCCATTGCTCGCCGCGAACCGAGCCCGGCCTGAGCCAGCACTTTTTGCAGTTTTTCGCCGTGCTCGCTCATGGCTGATTCAGCAAAACTTGGCTAACTCGGGTTTGGCAGGACAAACTGAGCTAAAAAACGGAGGGGATAAACTTGAAGGGGAAAATCCAGAAATGCATATTAAAAATCCGTAACCATGAGCATCTGTCATGCTGGACTCACTCATGCTGATACCTCCCGTCTTTCCAAAACCGCCTGCGCCAGTGTACCGCTATCCACCTGTTCCAGTTCTCCTCCAACCGGCAGGCCTCGTGCAATGCGGGAAACCTTGACTTCCTGAGACTGCAGCAGAGTCGCCAGATAGTGTGCTGTGGCATCGCCTTCCACAGTGAAGTTGGTAGCAAGAATCACTTCACACGGATGTTCCAGTGCACGTCTGACCAAGCGGTCAAGATGCAATTCTTTCGCTCCGATGCCGTCAAGCGGCGAGAGCCGCCCCATTAACACAAAATACAAACCTCGATAGCACTGTGCCTGCTCCATCATCAGCAAGTCGGCGGGCATTTCAACCACGCAAAGCAGGCTGTTATCGCGTTTGGGAGATGAACACAAGGCACAGATTTCCTGTTCGGAAAAATTATTGCATTTGCGACAATGCCTGATGTTTGCTATGGCGTTTTCCAGCGCATGCGCCAAGGCAAGCGCCCCGGCACGGTCGCGTTGCAGCAGATGATATGCCATTCGCTGCGCCGATTTTGGACCTACGCCAGGCAAACAGCGCAGCGCAGCGATCAGCTCTTCCAAACGTGAAGGCATCATCAGAAAGGCAGCTTCATCCCGGGTGGCAAGCCCATGCCGGCAGTAAATGCACTCATGCGCTGCTGAGTTGTGGCCTCCGCCTTTTTCATCGCATCATTGGTGGCCAGCACGATCAAATCTTCCAGCATCTCTTTGTCATCTGATAACACGCCATCGCTCAATGTCACCCGCCGCACTTCATGGGCACAGGTCATGGTCACCTTGACCGAGCCCGAACCCGCCTGCCCCTCCACTTCCACACCAGCCAATTCGGCCTGCACCTTCTGCATGTTCTGTTGCATTTGCTGTGCCTGCTTCATCATCCCGCCCAATCCGCCTTTCATCATTTTCACTCTCCTGATCTTGTCACGCCGGTTTAAATGGTTCCTTTGATCGATTCTGTTATCAGGATGGCATCCAACTCTGCCTGGGCTTCGCGTACAAAGCCATCCTGCGCAATCGCATCACTCGCTTGCTGCTGTTTAAATTGCCTGGTTTTCTGCTCAATCACCGCAGGCGTGGGCGCTGCACTTCCGCCCAAAACAATTTTCAGCTTCATGGGTTTGGCAAAATATTCGCTCAGGCAAGCCTGCAATTTCTCGGTTGCCATTTTGTTGGCCTGCAGGTGCCTTTGCTCTTGGGACAAGCACAGAGTGATTTGCCGATCAGCAAGACTTTCCAGCGTGCAGTGTTTTGCCAATTGCTGCGCCATTCCCTGAACATTCAACTGCTCGAGCAACACACCCCAGTCAGGCTGTCCGGAAGTCACGGTTTCAATCGTACCAGCATCTCCTCCGCCTGAAGCGATGGAACTCGATGCTGATTCACCCGGAACAGCCGCAGACCGGCTGGCCGGTGAGATTTCACTATCCGGCGCGCCGACTCCGGGGATTACGGTTGAAATCGCACCTGGCTTTTCGCCAGCAGCGGGTGATAACCTTGCCGGCTGAATATTTCCCTTGGCAGGCGCAAACGCCAGCATACGCAACATTGTCATGGTAAAACCGGCATATTCATCTGGCGCCAGATTGATTTCGTCGCGTCCGTGTATGGCAATCTGATAACACAATTGCACTTCTTCCGCAGTGAACACCTGCGCCAATTCAAGCAAACGATCGCGCTCAGGTTCGTCGTCAGCAATCGCTTGTGGCACGGCCTGCGCTAGCGCGATGCGATGCAACAGGGTCGCCAATTCCTGCAGGGCCGCATCAAACGCTATGCTGCGCATGGCCATGTTGTCCGAAATCTCGAGTAGGGTGGCGCCATTCTGCTCGTGCAATGCCACCAGCAAGTCGAACAAATAACCATGGTCAACTGCACCAAGCATGGTGTGAACCATCTCTTGTCCTACATTTCCGGAGGCAAATGCTATTGCCTGATCCAGCAGGCTCAACGCGTCGCGCATGCTTCCTTGCGCGGCACGAGAAATTAAGGCGATGGCTCCCGATTCGAACGGGATCTGTTCTTGCTCCAAAACATGCCGCAGATGCGTTGCAATCAATGCTGGCGGCAACTGCTTCAGGTTGAATTGTAGGCAACGGGATAACACCGTTACCGGAATTTTCTGCGGGTCGGTCGTGGCGAGAATGAATTTCACGTGCCCCGGGGGCTCTTCCAGCGTCTTCAACATCGCATTGAAGGCTGACTTGGACAGCATGTGCACTTCGTCGATGATGTAAACCTTGAAGCGTCCGCTACTCGGCGCATATAGCGCGCTTTCAAGCAGTTCCCTCATATTGTCGACCTGGGTGTTCGATGCGGCATCCAGTTCAATCAGATCGACAAAGCGTCCGCTATCGATCTCCCTGCATGCGCTGCATTCACCGCACGGTGTAGCGGTGATACCCGTCGCACAATTCAGCGACTTGGCGAAAATGCGCGCGATGGTGGTCTTCCCGACCCCACGGGTACCGGTGAACAGGTAAGCGTGATGCAAACGATTCTGCGTGAGTGCATTGCTTAATGCGCGAACCACATGATCCTGCCCGGCAAGTTCCGAGAAGTTTTTGGGACGCCATTTGCGCGCCAGGACGGTTGTGGCTGACACGTCACACCACACCAGGAATGAAAATTGAAATCTGTTCGACAAAACCCGGCAACCTGACTGGGCTTGTTGGTTGCACCAATGAATAAACGCTGGTCGGGTTCCTGTCCATAGCACAAAAAAGTCCAAATTGGAGGCGAGCCTTACCCCCGGCACTTGCAGTAAGTAGCTGTGGCTGCTTCCTTCCGGACCTGACCAGGTTCACTGCCCTGCAATGCGGGGAGACCCGCCAATTCATTTTAAGCTGCGCATTCGCCATCGAACACTCGATACGTTCTGCATAGCCTTAAGAAATATTCTTCAATTCCATCATGTTGGATGATAATTGAAGCGGCCGGCTAAAGCCACGGCTGAAGTCGATTGTACCCTGTGCGCCAAACATAATTGGTCGCGGACTACTCGGGCAATACCATATGCATTCGAAACAAGAAAGAACTTGGAGTTTATTCAAGCCCCTGCTATTTGGTGGGCCGTGAAAGACTTGAACTTTCGACCAATGGATTAAGAGTCCACTGCTCTACCAACTGAGCTAACGACCCATTCAGATGTTCACATCAATAGCCGCGGGCATTATCGGAAATGCCCATTGCTTTGTCAAAGCAATTCATTGTGATTACATGATTGAAACACCAAAACCCTCGCAATCAGGGCTGTGGTGTTTGTTAACGAGTCTGACGCCTGTCCTGAGTTTGTCGAAGGGATGACCTGCCTTGGCTTTGGCCGCCCCCGCTGGGGCTAACATTCAGAAGCGAACGTCAGCCTCCGCCGCATGAAGCTCGCTATGCGAGCGTCTTGTCAGCGCCTCAAGCAGAGCCTGCCCCGTACTTGATACGGGGTCACCAATCAAATCCCATAAAGCAAAACGCCCAACACAAGGTTGGGCGTTTTGCTTTGTAAGGAGTCTGACGATGACCTACTTTGGCTATGGCCGCCCCGTTGGGGCTTAACTTCCCAAGTGAAGTTAGCCTTCGCCGCAACAAGCCGCGATGCGGCGTGTTGTCATAAACTCAAGCAGGTCAGGCGATACAAACCACACAAACAAAAAACCCGGCACGAGGCCGGGTTTTTTGTTTGTAAGGAGTCTGACGATGACCTACTTTCGCATGGGTAATCCACACTATCATCGGCGCGGAGTCGTTTCACTGTCCTGTTCGGGATGGGAAGGAGTGGGACCAACTCGCTATGGTCGTCAGACAA
>JBMOQB010000009.1:0-163104 GCA_049320585.1 Pseudomonadota bacterium
GCGTCACAATAGCGGCAACAACGGCAGCGCAACTTGCCTGACCTGCCACGTCAAGTAAGCAGCATGTAACATAGCGCCGCAAGGCGGGCCAGACGGAAACGTCTGGCTTTTTTTTGTCTGGATTTTCTGGCGCGGGCACGGGATAATGCAGCAGTGGCTTAGCGGCCCTGCATGAGCAACGACAGGTCAGCAACCTGCCCCTTACAGTTCAAAATGAAAGGTATCCAACAGTGAATCAGAAACCAACCCTCAACAGCATCTGGCCGGCGTTGACCGCCTTGATTATCGGCGTGCTGTTCGGCGCCGAGGCGCTGGCCGCCGATGCAAGCGCACCCGACAGCAGTACCCCCAGCAGCACTCCGGCAGTCTTTGCCCGGGTGGGAAATACCGACATCACCTGGCGCGACTTCAATAGCGCCTACGCTGACGCGAGCCGCAGCCGCTTTTACCATGGCAAGCCACCCGAAGCAGAAGTCGCGGCACTGCAGCGCGAAATCGGCAACAAACTGGTCACCGATGCCCTGTTGCTGAGCGAGGCCAAGCGAATCAAACTCAGACCTGATACTGAAGTGGTCAAGCAAAAGCTCGAACAATATGACCAGCGCAATGCCGGCAGCGAGCAATGGCAAAAAATCCGCGATCGCGCACTTCCGGTACTTGCCAAGCGGTACGAAGAGGAAAGCCTGATCAGCCAGCTGGAGCAGCGGGTACGCAAGGTGCGCGCGCCGAGCGAAAAACAACTGCATGCCTATTACCAAGCCAACCTGGACAAATTCACCGAACCGGAGCAACTGCGGGTCTCGGTCATTCTGCTCAGCATAGAACCGGGACTGCCCGTCTGGGATGAAACACGCAAAAAAGCAGAAGTCCTGGTCAAGCAGTTGCGCGAAGGCGCCGATTTCGCCGAAATGGCGAAGCTCCATTCCGGCGATAAAGAAACCGTGAACCAAGGCGGCGACATGGGCTACCTGCACGGCGGCATGCTGTCGGAAATGTCGCAACAAGCCATAGACAAACTCAAGCCAGGCGAAATATCCGATCCGGTCGGACTGATGGAAGGGATAGGAATCTTCAAGCTGACAGACCGCAAGAAAGCAAAAGTAAGCAGTTTTGATGCCGTCAGGGAGCGCGCCCGCGAATTGTACATGGCCGAAGAAGGCGAACGCGCATGGAAATCTCTCATTGCCAAGCTCAGGAAAAAAACTCCTGTAACAGTCGATGAGTCACGCTTCCTGCCTCTTCCCAAGCCTGCCGAGAAAGCAACCGCGAAGCCGGTTGCTCTACCCGAGACCCAGACAGCCGGGGAACCCGCGGCAGGGAAGTAAAGTTGCGCGAATTTTTACGGCGGGAAACTCGCAACAGACTTGAAGTTTCCGGGAGTATTCAAGTGCGGCGCCCCTTCCCTGCGCATCAATCAATCGGCTTCGGGGAATTTCAAACTGCCGGCCAAATTGCCGTTGTTGCGGCCCTGCCCCATTTCGCAAAGGGGACGGCTTGGTTATTGCTTGCCCATCACTGATGGCAGTCAATACTTGTCTTGTGCGCGGGAATATTATTAACACAATGCTCAGATTTTTTATGACATAACAAAAATGCTGACATCGAAGCCGATTAGAACGACTGGCGCAGGCCGAAAGTGTTGTGTCATGTCCTTGACATGGCTGGCCTTCGGTTGGGCGTATCCTGCGTTCCCGGCGGACGAACCCGCCACGGTAAACCCGCCCGCTTCAGCAGAAGCCGGGGCGGTAGCCAAACCCGCAGCAAAAATGCGGCTCGCTCCGATTTCCACCCGGTTAAGCGGAAACATCGGATATGACATCGAGCAACGCAGCACCAGCGGCGCCAGCCCGACGCTAAGGCAAAGAATAGCTCTTAACCTGCAGGGCAGAGCCATAACCTACATCTACAAGCCTTGGATAGCCCAAGTGAGGGCCAATTTGAATTTTATCGCCTCCAAGAACAAATTCCAGGATAACAGTACGTCAAACAATTCAATCTTGGGCGACACCGGCTTATTTCTGGTGCCATACAGCCGCTACCCCTTCGAAGCGCGCATCACCAAAACTCAAAATTTATCAGGGCCTGGCTTGGGCACCCTTGACTATCAAACCACCCGGCTCGACTTGTTACAGCGCTATGCTCCCAAGGAGGGCCTGGAAAGATACCAGCTCGGCTACAACCGCAACAAAACGGAGGACAACGCGCCCGAATTATTCAGGCAGTCAGAATGGAACTTCAGCCTGGGGTCGAACCGTTTTGCGAGCCAGACGTTATTGATGGACGGATTTCGCCAGCGCAACACGCAAAAAAATCACAATCAGAGCTTGCAATTAAACCAGGTGACAGCCCAGCACAGATACACGCCAAGCTCACAGTTTACCGTGAACAACAATGCGATCCTGAGAAGCTCATATGAATTCGCACCACAAAACACCAACATCCTGAGAAACCGCGAGTTGAATAACGTCACATCCTTCCAACCGCTTAAAGCACCCTATACATTATTAGGCGCCGCAAGGGTGAATTTTTCCGACTACCAATCCAATCAAAATTCCACTTACACCAAGTTTGTCAATGCAAGCCTGGGAGGGAACTACAGGATGTCCCAATATATTACCCTGTCCGCGAGCGGCAGTGTCAGCGTGAGTGAGAATAATTCGGGAAGATCCAACAACTTGAGCACCTACCAAAGCGCCACTGCGAATTACCCGATTACTTCATTCGACCTGGATAGCTACCATTACAGCAGCAGGGTGAACGGCGCCATTACCAATCGTACCAGCAGCAGCAAACCGTCCGGCAGTTCAGCCAGCTGGCAAACCGGCAGCACCCAAACTGTATCGGTAAGCCCAAGCCACAGCCTGAGCCGCAGGATCATGCTCGGCAAAGGAACGCTGGATCTGAGATTTGACCAGATGTTCCAGGCGACCGAGAGCACCCGCAGCCAGGCCATTGCCAGGCTCATTCATTCCGCCACGGCGAATTTGCGCCGCGATAAAACTTCATTGAGCCTGAACGGGCGTGACTCGCGCTCGCTGAACAGTGCCGAGGACACTTTCCAGTTCCTCGGACTTAATGGATCGATCGCCGAGGAAATCAACCGCAACTCGACCATCTCCGGTTCATTATCTATTCAATCAACGCGTCAAATCAGCGCGTCAACGCCAAATTCGACCACTTATACCAGTTCCTCAGCCAACCTTAATTACAATCATCGGCGCGCATTCAATGTATCTCGGCTATCGTTTGACTCCTCTCTGCGGGCCTACAGCCGCGCACCTCTTCCGGTGTTGGCTGCGTCCCCCAAGAATCAGGGGCCTGTTGACTGGGAAAACTCGTTGTCTTATGTAGTCGGGCTGCTTACTGCGGATTTCAAGGTGATCCTGTCGAAGGAGGGCGATGGCCGGTCACGATCATTGATCTGGTTCTCCGTGAAAAGATATTTCTGATGCCGCGGCAATGATATTTATTTAAGTAGCGACCGGAAAATTTCCTGGCAAACTCGCTGCTGTCAGAAAACCGTCCGGTGATAAGGGCAGCGGCCCTGGTATGGCTGGGCAAATCAAAGGGAACAATGCCGGATTAACTGATGATTTGGAGATCGGCTGGCACATAAAATGCTTGGATTCAAAGCATCGCTTGAGTTATTCTTCAATATGGATAAAAGCTGCACCCACGGCATTCAACGGTTAAGCCATCTGGTTGAACCGCGAGCCAGAGATTCTTCAACAGAGATGAAAGGGAAGAAATGCAATCCTCGATACTAAAAACAATTGCCCCGGCACCAGACAGGCCCGCCCTGATGGGCCGGCTGCTGTTCGTCTGGACAATGGCCCTGGCCGCTTTCTTGGTCGACCCTGCGCCTGCTATGGCCGAGTACGGCGACGTGGTAATCAATAATTACTCCGATGCCGCAGGCATGCGCCCGGTGGTATTCCCGCACTGGTTCCATCGCATTCGCTTCCGTTGCAAGGTATGCCATGCCGACCTCGGTTTCAAGTTCAAGGCTGGCGGCAACGACATCAACATGTACAAGATCATCGAAGGCAAATACTGCGGAGCGTGCCACAACGGCAAAGTTGCCTGGTCGGTAAAAAACTGCATCCTGTGCCATTCCGGCAAGCCCGGCACACCGATCCAGATACACGAAAGCACGATGCAGGAACTGGCCGTCCCGACCAATCCCTTGACTGGCAAGAAATAGGAGGTCACATGAACCGTTTATCCAAATTGATGCTCTGCCCATTGCTGGCTGCACTTCTGGCTGCACCGCTGTATTCTGCAACTGCGGCCGAACCCGCACAGAGCAAGGTTAATAAAAACAAAACCAAACCCGCTCCGGCAGATGCTCCGGCAGCAGCAGTCGCAGCGACGACACCTCCGGTGCAGCAGTACCAATATTCAACCCGGCCCGCCGCTATCGCCGGAGGAGCGAACCCTTTCAACCGGTTGCTGAAGGTTACAAAGGTTCCACACCAAGCGGCGAGCGATGACGAGATCCACGATCCCACCAATGAGGGAACCATGCTCCTGCAGCCTCCGCTGGAGGCTTATGAGGGTCTGCCGCAGACCGAGACCGGGCTTGGAAACGGGGTCAACTGGGTGAAAGCACTTGACGACGGCAATCTCAAGCCGCGCTGGGAGCGCACCGACCCGGGCGCGGAACCGATGGTCATGGATATGAACATCGTCCGTGTGCCCAAAAGCTCGATGCCGGATGTGGTGTTCCCCCACCGGCAGCACACCTTGTGGTTGGCCTGTTCCAACTGCCATCCCGACATTTTCATTCCGCGCAAAGGCGCCAACCAGATCAACATGGCGGCAATAATACTCGGACAGAAGTGCGGTGTGTGCCACGGCAAGGTCGCCTTCCCGGTTTCCGAATGCAAACGCTGCCACTCCCAGCCGAAAAAAGTGGCGGTCAACGGGGGCGGGCCGGCAGGGCCATGACACGACTTGGGACATTGGACGTTATCGGGGTGCTACCGTGATTCGGACAGCCATGACGTTGTGGCTACCGCTCTTGGCAATGTTCGCCTCATCTCCTGCCTTGGCAGACGATGTTATTGTCCAGCCTTCTCGTGAAGAAGTTTTGCAGGAGATGCAACTGGTCAAAATGCTGCTGGCCAAATCTCCGCTCGCCGAGCGCGCCGCCAGCAATAACGATGGCCAAATCAAGCAACCCATGGAATTGGCTCGCACCCTTTACAACAGGGCAAATGAAGCCTTCAATGCAGGCAATATGGTATGGGCAGGTGCGTTCTTGGACGAAGCTTTGAGCGTGTTGGAAGATGCAGCCCGGCTTTCGTCTGATCCACTGCAGGTCGAGACAAAGCAGCGCGCACATTATGCTGAATTGCTTGACGACGTGCGTGCTTTCGATGCCACCTACCAGGATGTGCGCAAGGGGATGCCGCCGAAAGACGTAAAGAATTACGACACCAAGATCGAGCCAACCCGAGTCCTGATTCACCGCGCCCAGACGCTGATGCGTGACAGCCAATATACTGAGGCGTCCGAACTGCTGGAAAAAGTGCACGCAATATATATTTCCGTTCTCAACGAACTGTTGGCTTCGACGGCCTTCGTCTACGATACCAATTTCAAGTCACCCGCCGAAGAATTTGAATACGAGTTGGCGCGCTACCGCAGTTATGAAGAACTGATCCCGATCGCACGCGCCCAATTCAAGCCCGACGAATATACGCTCAAGCTGAGCGAGCGATATGTGCACGAAGGCCGCACGGCACAGGGTGCCGCCGAAAAGCAGGCGGCGGACGGAAACCATCCTGCCGCCATCAAGACACTGCAAGAAGCCACCAAACGCCTGCAGACGGCTCTGCGCACCATAGGACTGGAAGTGCCTGAATAATGCTTGTCAAAATTTGATCATAATCACCATGAAACGCCGTATAACTGAAATATTGCTTGTTGCGTCTATAGGACTGCTGCTCGCTGGGTGTTCAAGTCGGGTGCACGAACAAACTGCGCCGGCGGCAGTGGAGGTCTTCGCAGCCGATGGTCCCGGCCAGTGGTTGCCAATAAATGCGGACGGGTTGCACGATCCGGCCGGCCCCGGTGCAAAACAGCTGCAAAACCCGGCCGAAGCACTGTTTTATCTGCCCAGCGCTTTTTCCGGAAACAAAGTGCGCTGGGTCGAGGCAATTGAAGAGGGATATATAGATCCGCGCTCCAGCATTCTGGACGACAATTACGAGATGCAGGTGCTCGACCTGGATGTGATACGAACCAGAACAGCTGAAATGCCCATGGTATTGTTCCCGCACAAGAAACATACCGAATGGCTGGAATGCGCCAATTGCCATGAATGGCTGTTCAAGTCCAGGCGAGGTGCCACTCGGTTCGGCATGTTCGATGTGCTGAGCGGAGAGTACTGCGGCCGTTGCCACGGCGCAGTGGCATTTCCTCTGGTCGAATGCTTTTACTGCCACAGTGTAAAGCGCTCGGATCTGAAAAAGCCTGTCACAGAACTTGAAATGCACAAATGACTTCCGGCCTGCATGCACGCGTCTGGCACTCTGCACGCCGTTATTTGCCGGGATCCGTAATCCTGTTCGCACTACTGATGCTGATTGCCCCGCCCGCCGCCGCCGAATATGGCGACGTGGTGATCAATAAGCGTGCCGAACAGGCGGGCATGCGTCCGGTGATCTTCCCGCACTGGTTCCACCGCATCCGCTTCCGTTGCAGGGTGTGTCACACCGAGGTCGGATTCGAGATGCGTGCAGGCTCCAACGATATTCAGATGGCCGACATCATTGAAGGCAGATTCTGTGGCAAATGCCACAATAACAAAATCGCCTGGGGACCGCAGAACTGCCAATTGTGCCATTCCGGACTTCCCGGGCTGGAAAGCGGGGTGCAAGGCGGACCCACTACGGGGGGGCCGGGCAAGTGGTGAATCCTGCGTTTTATTATTCCCGCTATCCGACCGCCCAATACAATCCGGCCCTTGGCAACAATTGCTTGTCATACCGGGTTTAGCCGGCCGCCTGAGGCTGAGTGTCAAGGAGAATTTCATGTGCCCGCAACTTCAGTACCCTATCGCTTTGCTCAGCCTGACTTTGCTCGTTGCCGGTTGCGCTGAGACACCTAAAGTTTTCCGCTTCGACAACACCAGCCAGGAAACCCCGAAAGTGTGGCCTGCCGGAACTGAGAAACCCCGCTATGGCTATATCGGCGAATTGACAGGCGAGAACAACTTTCGCCCTGAGAAACTGGAAACTCGCAGCACTGCCACGAAACTGTTCGAGTGGCTGACCGGCCTCGCCGGACACAACCCCGACCCAGTCGTGCTGCGCCGGCCGCAGTGCGGTACCGTAGATGCCGAAGGGCGTATATTTGTCACAGATATCAGCCGCGCTGCGGTGTATGTTTTTGACAAACCCGCGGGGCAACTGGAAATTTGGGACAGGGCGCGCGCAAATGTTCCATTCGTCTCGCCGATAGGCATCGCACTGGGAGCGCAGGGCGAAATACTGGTTGCGGATGCCGAACTGCACAGTGTGATCAGGCTGGATCGCAAAGGCAACCCGGTCGGCGAGTTCGGCCAGGATATTCTGAAGCGGCCCACTGGACTGGCGCGCGACCCCCAGCGCGGACAGGTTTATGTTGCGGACACCCGCACCCACGACATCAAGGTATTCACAGACGGCGGCAAGCTGTTGAAAATCATTGGACGGCGCGGCGAAGGCACGAGTGAGTTCAACTCCCCGACCCATCTTGCCTTCGCCTTAGACAAACTATATGTGACAGACACGCTTAACTCACGCATCCAAGTATTGGATCCGGACGGAAACGTGGTCAGGAAATTCGGCAAACGTGGTCTGTATGTGGGAGACATGGTGCGTCCCAAAGGCGTGGCGGTGGACAGTGAAAGCAATATTTACGTGATAGAATCGCTGTACGACAATTTGCTGGTTTTCGACAATCAGGGCCGGACTTTGCTGGCGCTGGGCGGCACCGGCAAGGAAACCGGGGAATTTTACCTTCCGTCCGGTGTCTGGACCGACAGTCATGACCAAATATATATCTCCGACATGTTCAATGGCAGAATAACGGTCTTGCAGTTTTTTGGAGGGGCGCAATGAACGCAAATCACCGCTTGCCACGTCTGACCAAGCCTGTACTGGCCAGTATCGCACTGTTACTCGGTACAGGCGGCATCGCTCTTGCTGCAATAGTGACTAATGTTGCGAATACCAAACACAATTTTTCAGCAAGCGGCCCCGGCCCGGTCAAAGCGCTCAGCGAAAACCAGATTTGCGTATTCTGCCATACCCCCCATAATGCGAAAGACCAGGTCACGGCACCGCTTTGGAACCGCGAAATCTCAAGCCTGACTTACACCAACTATACGTCAGCCTCCATGGATGCCATCACGAATCAACCTGGCGCCGCATCAAAACTTTGCCTATCCTGTCACGATGGAACACTGGCAATCGGAACGGTTGGTGTACTGAACAACGCCGGACCGGTCACAATCCAAATGGAAGGCACGAATGCGGGCAGTATTCCTGATGGTGCTGGCCAACTTACCGGCTATACGCGAGATTTGGGTATCGACCTGACCAATGATCACCCTATAGCATTCAACTATGACATCACCCTCGCCAACAATGACGGTGAATTGCGTATGCCGCCTATTATCGAAGGCAGCACTCCGATCGTAGACAACCGCATCGCCGGCGTTTTTCCCAAGCCGCTTTTCCCCCTGGACAACGACCAGTTGCAATGCATTACCTGCCACGACCCCCATACTTGGGAATCCGATCCCAGCAAGGGCAACCACAAGTTTCTGCGCGGCAACCGCCTCCAGCAGGTTCAGCCTTTGGGGGGGAGCTACAACAAAGACAACGACACCATGTGTCTGGCCTGCCATGATAAAGGCGGAATCTTATGGGCCTACTCAGCTCACGCCAATCAATTTGTGGCGGACCAAACCTATTTGGATGCAGCCGCCGCCGAGCGCGACATCCCGGTCAATACCCCGGTTTGGAAAGCGGCTTGCCTGAACTGTCACGACAACCACACAGTACAGGGCGCAAAACGCCTGTTACGGGAAGGAACCGACAGCCCGACTACACCCAAGAGCGGCGGCAATCCAGCCACCGAGGAAACTTGCTATCAATGCCACAGCAATTTCGGGACTAGTATTCTCAACCCGCTCACCACTGTGCCCGACATCAAGAACGATTTCACGCTGCCGATACACATGCCCGTCTCCAGGCAGCCGGAGTCACACGATATCGGCGGCAGTTTCGATGACAGCATAGCCGGCGGCACAGCTGCGCGCTGCAACATAAGCGGCAGCAGATGCGGCAAAGACGCCATGGAGTCCCAGGCGGTGCTGGGCAAAATAAGCGCAGGGGGTTCACTCAGCGATCGCCATGCAGAGTGCACCGATTGCCACAACCCGCACCGCGTGACCAAAAACCGCCTATTCAACGATGACCCGCTCTTGCCTGCCGCCGCCGGCACCCACAAGCATGTCATCGCTGCCGGCGATACAGTCGCCCACGACAATCTTGCGTCAGGTTCGCTGCGCGGCACTTTCGGCGTGGAACCCCAGTTTCTCTCCGCCGAATTCAGCACCCATCCTTTCAGCTATGTGGTGAAGCGCGGCGATGGCGGCAACAATGCGCCAACTGACGTTTCCAGCACATATGTAACGCGCGAGTACCAGATCTGCCTCAAATGTCATTCCCCTTATGCTTATGACGAAACTGACCCCACCGCTTTACCCTTGGGGTATAGTGGCGGCACACTCTCCGGCACCAATGGATTACTTTATTACTCCGACACAGCCATGGAATTCCAGGCGCCGGCCACTCACAAAGGCACTCCCGCCAGCACCACAGATTCCGGCGCATCCTCAGCCTATTCCGCCAATAATTACCGTTCGTGGCACCCGGTGATGAGCAATACCGGACGTACCAGCCTGATGCCAGGCACGGCCAACCCGAACACTTGGCGCAGCCCGTGGAATGGTTCCGATGTCGACGGTCCAGCTGCCGCCACCCTTGTTAACGCTGTCGGCAACCAGACCATGTATTGCAGCGACTGCCATGGTTCGGCAACCAACCCTGCCGAAGGCGTAATGCCGTTCGGCGGTGAGAACGGCAATTCGTGGGGACCGCACGGCAGCACCGAGAACTTCATACTGAAGGGTGCCTGGAATACCAACACTGCTCATACCATCGGGTCGAACATTCTGTGTTTCCGTTGTCACGATGAGAATCAGTACGCCGATGCGAGCGGTGCACCCGCATCCGCTTTGAACAGCGGTTTCGGCGGAAGCGGCGTTGATGCTTGGGGTCAGCCAATCAACAATCTTCATCAAAGACATGCTTTCTACACCACACAAGGGGGTATGCCCCTTGCTCCATCTTGGCCTCCATCAGAAAATGGCACATATCGCTGCACCATGTGCCATACTGGGACGGCTCACGGCTGGAAAAACAAGGCGTTCCTGGTCAATCTATATGACCTTGGCCCTGAGATCACTGCGACCGGCGGCGAAACTGCGCCGGGACCCGTCATCCTGTCCGCCGGACAGACTGTGCCCAAAGGCACTGTCGCTCCCGCTACTGCCCCCCCCGCTGGCTATAGCAATGGGCCTTATTACAGAGAAGCTCTCCTTGGAGTAGTAAACTTTAAACCGAGCGGCAGTTGGTTAAAGGCTGATTGCGCAGGTGCCTGCCATTGACGCGCTTTATTTTGCAGGAAATGGCACGGCCAAATTTGCTTTGGCGTGCAGGCTCATATTCAACCACCCTGCAACCAAAGATTTCCATGGATTGGGAAGCAAGGTCTGAATATTGAGAAACAGCTCCTGTTCTTTTCAACGCCCGGCTGGATTTTTCCTGAAATGGCTCGGCTAGCCATTGCGGCGTACAATTAGCACATGAACAACATCATTCTGAAAACTCTGCGATGAACGCATCAGTGGCAGAAAACGCCGTCTTGCCTGCAATCAATCAGGCGCAGCCACCAATAAGCGAGATAGCAATCAGGGCTGACTCTGAAGTTCCGCTTCGGGTAAAGGGATTTCTGGCGTTTGCAGCTGTTGTCATCTATGCGGTGCTGCTTACCACCTTTACCTTTAATAAAAAGGCGGAACTGGTTGACGAATTTGAAAGGCTGCAGAATCTGTATAAAGTCGAGGAACAGCTCAGACAGGTGGATGCAACAGCATTTCACATTGTCATGGCGGTATTCATAAACTCGGACAAAGACGACCAAAATTCGGTGGTGCAACGTTTCCAGTCCAATTTCGAATTGCTAAAAAGAAAAAACGCCGAACTGACAATGCGCTATCCTTACGCCAGTGTTAACCTTGCAGGAGTCGAGCAGGCATTGGCGCAGGCCACCGAGCATCCTTCCGCAGCGGCTTTGGCTGCGATGAATTCCGAATTGCTCAAGGTCAAGATCGAGGTTACTCAGCATATCGATGAATCGAGGCGCGATCAGATCGCCACTGCTGAGCGTTTCCACATGCAATGGGACTCAGCAGCGCTTGCCTCGCTGTTATTCGGATTGATCGGCCTGCTGCTGCTGGGTGCGATCATCGGATTATTTTTCACGCGGCTCACCAACGACCTGCATACCCTGAAAGCCAGGGCTCTGGACATCATCAGGGGTGAACGTAATGTGCTGACTCCGGTGACTCGCAACGACGAAGTGGGTGAATTGATGCAAGCGGTGAACCAGATGGCAAGAGCTCTGGACGAGAGGGAAAAGGAGTTGGTGATCGCGCGCCAGAAATATTTCCACCAGGAAAAAATGGCCGCAGTTGGCGCATTGGCCGCCGGAGTGGCCCATGAAATCGGCAACCCCATCGCGGCCATGTCTGGCGTGCTCCAGGAAATGGTCGTTGAACAATCAACGGGGAAACGAAAAATGGCCGAGGGCAGCAAGTTGGCTATGCTTCAGACCCACATCCATCGGCTTTCAGCGATCACCCGCGAAATATCCGAGTTTGCCGCACCACAACCGTTGGAACGCCAACTGCTGGATCTGAACGGCCTGGTCCGGACGACCGCCGGCCTGATGGGTTACGACAAACGGATGCGGCGGGTAAACTTGCGACTCAATCTGGACAGTCAATTACCTGCAATCTATGGTGTAGCGGATCAGCTTACCCAAGTGATCATGAATCTGCTGATCAACGCTGCCGATGCACTGGAAACTGCAGATAACCGCGCGCAGGAGATTACCCTGCATACCGAGGTAATCAACAGGAACGTGAGATTGACCGTAGCGGACAACGGTTGCGGCATCAGCAAGGATACGCTCAGTCGTGTGTTCGAGGCCTTCTTCACCACCAAGCGCAAGGGCAACGGGCTGGGCTTGTCACTTTGCTATTCCATCATCACCGGACACGGCGGCACCATAGAAATCGATTCGACTCCCGGAATAGGAACGAAAGTGCAGGTGATTCTTCCTCTACCCGCCGATGAGGAGGGCGGAACATCATGAATTCTCTTCAGGTATTGGTCGTGGATGATGAACCGGCCATCCGCCAGGTGGTGGCTGCCCAATTGCGCAAAGCGGGACATACCGTTGAGCAGGCTGGGGACGGCGAGGCCGCAATGGAAAGGCTTGCCAAAGGAGATTTGGATATCGTCCTGTGCGACATCAAGCTGCCGGGACTGAGCGGTATAGAGGTATTGCGTCAGGCACGCGCTACAGGAATAGACACCGCCTTCATCATGATGACCGCCTTCGCCTCGGTGGATACGGCAATCGAAGCGATCAAGGCAGGTGCCGCCGACTATATGATCAAGCCCCTCAATAACGAGGAGCTGCTGCACCGCCTGACCAAAGTGGGCGAATTGGGCGGGTTGCGCGCGGAAAACCGGGTGCTGCGCAGATTGGTATTGGGTGCCAACCAGGAAGTGTTCGGTTTCAATTCCCCGGCCATGCGCGAAATGGAGCACATGGCTGCCAAAGTAGCACGCACCAACAGCACCGTGCTGATCACCGGCGAAAGCGGCACGGGAAAAGGGGTTGTCGCGCGTTTGATACACCAGCAGAGTCCTCGCGCTGACGGTCCTTTCATCCCGGTCAACTGTGGCGCCATACCCGAAAATCTGGTGGAAAGTGAGTTTTTCGGCCACACCAGGGGTGCCTTTACCGGTGCAGACAAAGTCAGGAAGGGGTTATTTTTGGAAGCGAATGGCGGAACCATATTCCTTGATGAAATTGGCGAACTGCCTCTCGCGCTGCAAGTGAAGATGCTGCACGTGATCGAGGAAAAGGCGGTACGCCCAGTTGGCAGCGAAGTGGCCCGACCGGTGGATGTAAGGATAATCGCCGCCACCAACCGGGACCTTGGTGAAATGGTCGCCCAAGGCAAGTTTCGCGAAGATCTGTACTTCCGGCTGAGCGTTTTTCACATCAACGTCCCGCCGTTGCGCGAGCGACGCCAGGATCTCTCCGCCCTTGTCAGGTTTCTGCTGCAACGCAATACACGGCGCATGGGCAGCGGAGGCACCCCGGTTTCACTTGATCCGGCAGCCGAGGAAATCCTGGTAAATTATGACTGGCCAGGCAATGTGCGCGAACTGGAAAATGTCATCGATCGCGCACTGGTGATGGCTGACAGTGGCCGCATCACGTTATCCGACCTGCCACCGCAGATCTCCAAGATCACCCATCCCTCAATACCGGATGTCGGACTGCAGCTATCCGGCACATTGCGCGAGCAAGTAAAAAAATATGAAGTAGCCATCATCCTCAAGACAGTGGAAGAAGCCGGCGGAGATCGTCGTGCCGCCGCACAAAAGCTCGACATCGGCCTGTCCAGCCTGTACCGCAAGCTGGAAGAATTTGACAGCACCAAACCGCTTCAAGAAAAGCTCAATAGCCAAATTGAGAGCCGGGCGGATTGACGATTCCAACTTCCTATACCCGGTAAATCAATTTGTCCAAGCTTGCTTTTGGTGCCGAATCCACTTGATTACAGGTGTAAAGGTTTCCGTGCATGCTACCAATCGACTAAAAAGCGGCCGGAAATGGCTTGCTATTGCAGCTTCAAGCAGCCACTGCTAGAATCGTTCGGGTCGAATTCAGCCCTGAAAACTCCGTTACGTAAAGACATCAAATGGAGATTGTAACGATGTATGCAAGACGTCAATTAGTATTACCAATCAGCATCTTGGCTTGGTGCCTGTCGTGTTCGGTTGCGCTGGCAGATATCGCTGAGGAAATGTCGCGCGCGAATGATTTCTATGACAAGCAGGAAATGATGAATGCCGGTCAAATTTACCAAAAGCTTGCTCAACAAAATTACTTGCCTGCCCAGGCTCGTCTCGGAGACCTGCTTGACTACAGCGAGATACATGATGTGGCAACAGGCTGGTATATCATGGCAGCCTTTCAAGGTGATCCAGCCGGGGCATTTGGCTTGGCTAGAGCATACTTTACCGGATTGGGAATCAGGAAAGATCCTGATCAAGCGCTATACTGGTTCAAATTCGCTGCCGATAAAGATAATTTAAATGCCGTAAAGGTACTGGAGAGTGCATACCGGAAGGGGAATGCGTCCGGGCTGCCTGTGCCTGTTGACCTAAAACAAGCCGAATACTGGGAGGCTAAAAAAATAGCTCTGGATGCAGCCCAAACCAAGGAGTTTGAAGCAAAGCTGGCGGCCGAAAAGAAGAAACGCGAGGAAAAAGCCGCCGAGATCAAGAAAGCGGACGAGGAAGCAGCTAGAAAATCCAGACAAGGACAAGCAAAATGATATTACATAAAATGAAATACGTTATTGCACCCGGACTGTTCGCGGCCTTGTTGCTGGTATTAGGAGCGGCAAATGTCCATGCCGGGGATATTGACAAGGGCGGCAAGCTTTATGCCCGTCATTGCGCCACATGTCATGGCACAGACGGCGTCAACGTCATGCCCGATGCGCCCAATTTCGCACATAGCGAAAGATTGTTGCGCCCTGACGTGTTCATACTGGCTGCAATCAAGGAAGGAAAAAATGCCATGCCCGCCTTTCAAGGAATGTTGAAAGACGAAGAAATCATGGATGTGATCGCATACTTGCGCACCTTGGAAAATAGCGGCCCGATGAGACCCTGAATTGATTCGCACCCTGAACACAAGCGCCCATCCCAGCACCTTCTCCACTCAATCAATCTGTTCTGAAATTATGCAAAACTCAGCTGTTACTTTGTTATTCGCGTTTGGTCTCGCGTGTGTTAGCGTCGCTTGCGCTGAATCAAAGCCCGATAACACCCCGCTCCCCCGCGTGATCGAAAAATTCGAAGTAGGCGAATATGTCAATGTAAGGGCTCTCACGGTAGACCCAAAAAAAAACGCACTCTGGGTAGGCACTTCTGTCGGCGTTAACGAGATAGACCTTACCACTTTCAACTTGCGCAACACTTTCACCCGCGACAGCGGCCTGGCAAACGAATATGTGTTCGCCATCAGCGTGGATGCAGAAGGTTACAAATGGTTCGGTACCAATGCCGGAGGCGTCTCGCGCTATCGTGACGGCATATGGAAAACCTATTTCCCGATGCACGGACTGGCAGACTACTGGGTTTATTCTTTTGCCAGCCAGCATAACGGCGACTTGTGGATAGGCACCTGGGCCGGGGTCAATCACGTCGATCTGAAAACGATGAAATTCACCAGCTACGTAAAGGAGTTGATAAACGAGTGGGTGTACGGTATCGCCGTGGATAAACAAGACCGCGTGTGGTTCGGTACCGAGGGCGGTGTTTCCATGTTTGACGGCAAGACCTGGCGCTCCTGGAATCACAAGGACGGACTTGGCGCACCCAATACCGATAACCTGCCCGCAAGCACAAACACCGGACTTGGCACACGCATGCGCCATGATTTGAGCATGTTGTCGGGGGATGGAAAGCACACTTACAACCCCAACTACACGTTCTGTATCCATGTGTCACAGGATCAGTCGATCTGGGCTGGCACATGGGGCGGCGGGGTAAGCCACTTCGACGGTGCCAGTTGGCACAATTACACCACCAAAGATGGCTTGGCAGGCGATATAGTATATAGCATCGCCCAGGAACCCAGCGGAGTGCTGTGGTTCGGCACCAGCGGGGGCATCAGCCGTTATGACGGCAAGAACTGGCACAACTATACGAAAGAGGCCGGTCTGCTCGAAAACCACGTGTACGCGCTTGCCGTAACACCCAATGGGGACGTCTGGGCCGGCTCGCGGCGCGGCGTAACCCGCATCGGCCGGTGAGAAGATATAGCGCACAATTCGACATTCAACAGTTAACGGCACTCAAGGGGATTTATACATGCAACTCAATACCAAACTTTTAGCAGCAATCGCGGTAATCACGGTTGGCGTGGCAGCCGGAATCTACACCATGAACGCCAAGAAATCCGGCCAACCAGCGGCTGAAGCAGCTGGGCAAACAGGCTCGGGATTGCCGGCCGGCCATCCTCCGCTCGGCCAGGAAGCAGCCCTGGCAGGAAAAATCCAGCCCGATCCGAACGCCAAGTTCACTGTTTTTCGTGTCGGCAACAGCAACGTCAAGTCGATATTCATTGACGGCAAAATCGTCTGGATCGGAACGTCTGGCGGCGTGATTCGCCATGATACCGGCACCGACCAATACCAAATTTTCAACGTCACCAACGGCCTGCTTTCCAACGGCGTGTTCAGTGTCGGCAAGCTGGGAGAAAACATCGCCTTGGGCACTTATGGTGGCGGCTTGTCCCTATATGACCAGAAACAGAAGACATGGGAGAATCTCAATGTCCCCAATGGGCTGGCGGATGCCTTCGTCTACAAAACGCTGAAAATCAGCAACGGAGATATCTGGATCGCAACCTGGTCTGGAGCCAACCGGGTCCGTGGCGGCGACTTGCATGACCGTTCCAAGTGGGACGTATACACGGTGGAAAACACCAATGGCGGCCTGCCGAATGACTGGGTGTATAGTCTTGAAGAAGGCAAGAATGGCGAGGTATGGCTGGCAACCGAGGGAGGGCTGGCACGCTTCAAGGACGACAAATGGGAGAATTGGAACCACAAAAAAGGTGTCGGCGCACCTTTCGAAAAAGTGAAGAACGACCCCCAGTTCGGCACCGACCCCGCCAAGTTCTCCGAGCACCACGCCAAACAAAAGAAAGAAATGGGACTGGGAGACACTGGATCTGCCTTCAACCCCAATTATATCGTTTCTCTGGCAGTGGACCGCAACGGAGTGGTGTGGTGCGGCACATGGGGCGGCGGACTATCGCGCTTCGACGGTAAAAAATGGACCCACTACACCATGAGCGACGGCCTGCCAGGCAACCATGTGTTCATGTTGCATGTAGATCCGTCAGGGAAATTGTGGATCGGAACCAACAACGGCTTGGCCAGATTCGACGACGGCAAGTTCAAAGTATTTACCACCGACGACGGACTGTTCTCCAATACTATTTTTTCCATGACTACCGCTCCTGACGGCAGTCAATGGGTGGGCAGCTTCGGCGGCGTGACCCATCTGGCGACTGCTCCCAAATAACACTTCATCCCGGCTTGGCGATCGCCAGCCGCAAACATATACAAGGCGCATGAAAAAATCATGCGCCTTGTGCATTGTAGCGACGCAGAATCAGACCCAGCACCTACCTCGTTTCCTTTTGCCAGGTATCTTTCAGCATAACCGTACGATTGAACACCAGTTTGCTCCCAGGTCTATGGTCGCGACGGTCTGCACAGAAGTAGCCGAGACGCTCGAACTGGAAGCGTGTTTCGGGCGCCGCATCCTTGACACATGGCTCTATCCAGCCCTGCACCAGAGTAAACGAAGCCGGATTCAAATATTTGCAGAAATCCACATCCTTGTCGGCGTCCGGTTCGGGCACTGAGAACAAACGATCATACAAGCGCATCTCCGCGGGTAACGCGTGCGAGCATGACAGCCAGTGGATCACACCCTTCACCTTGCGCCCGACCGGGTTCTTGCCCAGCGTGTCATGGTCGATACTGCAGCGCAATTCAACGACTGTTCCCTGTGCGTCCTTGATCACTTCGTCGCAACGCATCACGTAGCTGTGGCGCAAACGCACCTCTCCACCAATAGTGAGGCGTTTCCATCCCGATGGCGGAACCTCTGCAAAATCGTCGGTCTCGATGTACAACTCGCTACCAAACGGCACAGCGCGTTTACCGAATTCGGGATGATTGGGATGAAAGTCCGCCTCGCGCGATTGCGCTCCATCCGCATTGGTGATCACAACCTTGAGCGGATTAATCACTGCCATCACGCGCGCAACCCTGTCTTCAAGGTCGTCGCGGATCGCGCTTTCCAGCACGGCCATGTCCACGATATTCTCGCTCTTGGAGACGCCGATACGCTTGGCGAATTCACGAATACCTTCCGGCGAGTAACCGCGCCGGCGCATGCCGCTGATAGTGGGCATACGGGGGTCGTCCCAGCCGCTCACATGCTTATCGTTCACCAATTGCAGCAGCTTGCGCTTGCTGGTAATGGTGTAATGCAACTCCAGCCGGGAGAATTCATATTGGCGCGGGTGGCAGGAGATAGTGATGTTATCCAGCACCCAATCGTAGAGCGGCCTGTGGTCTTCGAATTCCAGTGTGCACAGCGAATGCGTGATCCCTTCCAGCGCATCGGAGATGCAATGGGTGTAGTCATACATCGGATAGATGCACCACGCATCCCCGGTGCGGATGTGATGCGCCCGGCGGATGCGATAGATAGCTGGGTCGCGCAGATTGATGTTAGGCGAGGACATGTCTATCCTGGCACGCAGCACGCGGCTGCCATCGGCGAATTCACCTGAGCGCATGCGCCCGAACAAGTCGAGATTTTCCGCCACCGAGCGCTCGCGATACGGGCTGTTTCTTCCGGCCTGGGTCAGCGTACCGCGATACTCGCGCATCTGCTCCGGGGTCAGATCATCGACATAAGCCAAACCTTTTTTTATCAACTCGACAGCGTATTGGTACAACTGCTCGAAATAATCTGACGCCCAGCGCACTTCACCGTCCCACCGGAAGCCCAGCCAGCGCACGTCGTCCTGGATGGACCGCGCGTATTCCTCGCTTTCCCGTTCCGGATTGGTATCGTCGAAACGCAGGTTGCACTTTCCCTGATAATCCTGCGCCAGACCGAAATTCAGACAAATGGATTTGGCGTGGCCGACGTGCAGATAACCGTTCGGTTCAGGAGGAAAGCGCGTGACGATGCTGCTATGCTTGCGGCTTGCCAGATCTGCATCGATGATGCTGCGGATAAAATTTGAAACGGCCGGTTGGGAAGTGCTGTTCATTACTTGTCTCTTGATGAACTCGTAGAATTTTTTTAATGGTGCAGATTCTACTCGAAAACGTGATGTAACTCAGGCGGAGATAATCGATGAAAAGGCCCGGGTTATTTGGTAGAATCAGCCGCTATCCAAGCAAATCTAGGCACTTCTAGCGAAACGTACCGAAACCATGCCACTATGAAAATAGTTTTCCGTCTTTATCAGCTAATCATGCCGCCCATCTGCGGACTGATTTTGTTCGCCAGCCAGATCGCATATGCCGGTGATATTGAAGATGCGAACGGCCTGTTCAAGAAAGGCCAGTACAGCCAGGCGCTGGACAAAGTGAATGGCTATCTTGCCGCCAAGCCGAAGGACGCACAGGCACGCTTCCTGAAGGGTCTGATATTCACCGAGCAAGGCAAGACCATGGACGCCATCAAGATCTTCTCGGCTTTGACCGAAGACTATCCGGAACTCCCTGAGCCGTACAACAACCTGGCTGTGCTCTACGCCAGCCATGGCCAATATGAAAAAGCCAGACTGGCGCTGGAAATGGCGATCCGGACCCACCCCAGCTATGCCACAGCGCATGAAAATCTCGGCGACATCTACGCCAAGATGGCCAGCCAGGCTTATGACCGCGCCTTGCAATTGGATCGCAGCAGCGCCTCCACGCAAACAAAACTGGCGATGATCAAGGATCTGTTCAGGGATGGCAACCATGACTCTTCCGCCTCTACGCAGAGCAGTACTGCCCTCGCCAATTCCGAAGCGACAGCGCCCGCCGCAATCAAAGCGGTCAAAAGTTCTGTCTCCGCACAAGCAGAGCCGTCGGCAATGGTTGCCGTCAAACCTGCTCCGGGCGTTCCAAGGCTTCCCCAGGCAGACCAGAGCAAGGAAGTGTTAGAAACTGTCAATGCCTGGGCTGCAGCATGGTCATCCCAAGATGCGAACAAATACTTGGCCTTCTATGCGGCGGATTTCAAAACGCCGAATCATGAAAACCGCACAGACTGGGAGGCGGCACGCCGGGAGCGTGTCACGACGCCAAAATCCATCCAGGTCAGCATCAGCAATGCGACAGTGGAATTCAGCGATACCGACCATGCCGCGGTCAGTTTTCGCCAATCCTATCGTGCCAGCCACCTGAGAGCCTCGGGTAAAAAGGCATTGCTGATGGTGAAATCCGATGGCAAATGGCTGATCCAGGAAGAGCGATCAAAGTAAACCATGCTGCGCCCTGCATTCACTCCATGGTTGTTGTGTGGCTTGCTGGCAAGCTCGGCACATGGCTCGCCTGAACCGCCCGGCGCGGATGAACGCGGCAGCGAAGCGCAGTTGGTGAAAAGCCTGCAAGCCATCAACGACAATCGTCTCGACATCGCGCTCGAGGAAGTAGACAGCCTGTTGAGTGTCAATCCGAATTTCAAGCTGGCGCAACTGGTCAAGGGCGACCTGTTGATGGCTCGCGCAGGCGCAATCGATAATTTCGGCAGCGCGTCCAACGCACCGCACGATCAGATTGATGACCTGCGCGATGAGGCCCGGATACGCCTGCAACGGGTTCTATCCCGTTCTGACACCAGCCTCACCCCGCGCTTTTTATGGAAACTTGATGCCGGGCAAAAATACGCGCTGGTGGTCGATACCAGCCGTGCCACGCTTTTCGTCTACCAGAATGTGAATGGCGAACCGCGCTATGTCACGGACTTCTATGTCACCATCGGAAAACTTGGCACGGAAAAAGTCTCGGAAGGTGATCAGCGCACGCCCCTGGGCGTGTATTTCGTCAAGGCCGGCTTGCCAAAAAGCCAGCTTGCCGATATGTATGGCAGCGGCGCTTATCCGCTCAGCTACCCCAACGAATGGGACCGAAAGAACAACCGCAACGGCAGCGGCATCTGGCTGCATGGCACACCCAGCGACACCTACAGCCGCCCGCCCCGCGCCAGCAACGGCTGCGTGGTGCTGGCCAACGAAGACCTGGAAAAACTGGTTCCCTACCTGCAGGTAGGCGTCACCCCGGTCATCATTGCCAACCGGATGGACTGGAACACCGAACAGGACGAACGCGAGCGCGATGCACTGCTGCAGGAAGCCGAACAATGGCGCAAGGATTGGGCCAGTCTGGACACCGACGCTTATCTCGGACATTACGCGCGTGACTTCTCCAGCGACGGCATGGATTACCAGTCATGGGCGAAGAAAAAGCAACTGGTGAACAGCACGAAGTCATGGATCAAAGTCGGCATTTCCAATCTCAGTGTGTTCACCTATCCGGAACAACCTGGGCTGGCGGTGATCAACTTCGAACAGGACTACAGCAGCAGCAATCTATCCAATCGCATGAGGAAACGCCAATACTGGATCAAGAACAGCGATCGCTGGCAAATTGTCTATGAAGGAGGCGCGTGACATGAAAAATCTGCTCAGCGCACTCTTGGCATCGCTGCTTTGCTGTGTCTCCCCGCTCTCATACTCACTCGATAAAGGAACAAAAACCATGGTCAGACTTCACACCAATCACGGCACCATTACTTTGGAACTGGATGCCGCAAAGGCGCCCAACACCGTGAAGAACTTTCTTGAATATGTAAACAGCGGCTTCTACACCAACACCATCTTTCATCGCGTGATCGATGGTTTCATGATTCAGGGCGGCGGCTTCGAGCCAGGCATGAAACAAAAGCCGGTCAACGCTCCGGTCAAAAATGAGGCCGCAAACGGCTTGAAGAACGACATCTACACTGTTGCGATGGCACGCACCAACGACCCTCACTCGGCCACCGCGCAATTCTTCATTAACGTGAAGAACAACGGCTTCCTGAATTACAGCGCACCCAACCCTCAAGGCTATGGCTATTGCGTATTTGGCAAGGTGGTAGACGGCATGAATGTGGTGGACGCGATACGCAAGGTCAAGACCGGCAACCGCGCAGGATTCCAGGATGTTCCGCTGGAAGACGTCATCATCACCAAGGCGGAAGCGGTGAAGTAACTCCCTCTCCTGCGCAAACGCGCTTCCCTCTCCCGCCAGCGTGAGAGGGATTGAGGGAGAGGGATTTTAATCCCTGCAATAAATGTCACACAGCCTGTTCATCTCTGATCTTCACCTGAGCGCCGCGCATCCGCTTAGCAGTGAACGGTTCCTGCATTTCGCCGAACATATAGCCCCGCAAACAGAAGCACTGTATATCCTGGGCGACCTGTTCGAATACTGGGCAGGAGATGACGATCTGGACGACCCGTTTCACCGCACCATCACCGGCACCCTGCGCAAACTGAGCGAACAGGGCATACAAATCTACCTGATGCATGGCAACCGCGATTTCCTGATGGCTGGAAAACTGGCCCGCGCCTGCAATGCCACACTGCTGAACGACCCCACTATGCTCGATCTGTATGGCACGCCCACGCTGATCAGCCACGGCGATGCACTATGCACCGACGACGACGATTATCAGGCTTTCCGCCGCCGGGTACGCAGCCCCGGCTGGCAGCAACAATTCCTTGCGCAGCCGCTGGCGCAACGCAAGAAGCAGATCGAACAACTGCGCCAGCAAAGTGAACAGGAGAAACGGCTCAAGCAGATGTCCATCATGGACGTGAATACCGACACGGTGTCCGCCCTGCTGCGCGACCACGGCTATCCGCGGCTGATCCACGGCCACACCCACCGCCCGGCACGCCACCTGCATCATCTTGACGGGCACAATTGCGAACGCTGGGTGCTCGGCGACTGGGACACCAAGGCGAATGCGTTGCGCTGCGACAACAGCGGAATAAAATGGGAAATCGTCCCGGATTGATCGCGGAAAGTTATTGGCCGCTTGTGGAAAATTCACAGCAAGTTATCGATAAAACCACTTGTTATGCTCAAACAAACACACCGTCACCTCCCGGCACATAAAGGCTCGCATGGCACGCCGTCGCGGTTCGGGTCCAGCGACTTCACGCCGCAGTGGCTGAGATAAAAATGCGCCTCGTCACACGAGCGTATCTGCGAGCAATGCCGCTTGCTGCCGCAAGTGTAGTCTTCCGTTGCCCGTACTGAAGGTTTTGCATGCAACGTTGTTGCTGGCGCTTCAGCGGCATGCAGCTTGCGCCATTGCGCCGGCTCCATGATCTCTGCGCCCGCCCACAAGCCGCGCCTGGCCTGCTGCGCCTCGCTCTGCAACGAAACGTATGTCTTGTTCCCATGGTAATTGGAATACTCCCACGCCATGCCGCGCCGCACTTGTTCCTCGTTGACGCTTTTGCCGTCCGCCGTGAGGTGCGCCACCAGCCTGCCGTAGGCGTCTGTCGCCCGGTCATCCACGTCTATCTGTTTGTGCAGCACCAGTTCAGACAGTGATTTTTTAGAGGCGATGCCACCCGGCTGCTCCTTTTCCGGCGCATCGATGTCGGCCAGCCGAACCTTGACCGGCGGGCCGCTGTCGCGCATTACCAATATAGTGTCACCGTCGAGAACAGCGATGACTCTGGCAGCGAATTGTCCGGAGTGCGCCGCAGCAATCGCGCAGGCCAACAGCAGAAGCAGCAACCCGGTACGCATCGTCACTTCCGCTAGATCAGCATGCTTTTGATCAAGGCCAGGCACATCAGCGCATAACCGGCCGCGAGCAGATCGTCGAACATCACGCCGAGCCCGCCGTGCCAGTTGCTGTCAAAATAGTGTATCGGCGGAGGTTTGGCGATGTCGAAGAAACGGAACAGCGCGAACGCCAGCAGCGACCATTCCCAGCCGGGCGGTGTGAAGAACAGCACCAGCACGAAAGCCACGATCTCGTCCCACACGATGCCGCTGTAATCCGCCGCCCCCAAGGCCTTGCCAGTGATGTCGCACACCCACACGCCGATCGCGAATGCCCAGATCAGCACCAGCAGGAACACCGCATCGCTCAGGCGCGGCGCGAGAAACCAGTACATCGGAAATGCCACCAGCGTGCCGAACGTGCCGGGTGCTTTACTCGCCAGACCGCTGCCGAAGCCGAACGCCAGCAGATGCGCCGGATGGCTGAACAAAAAACGCCAGCCAGGCTTCACAATTGATTCACCGGAAATGGTCATAACCGCCAGCCTCCGCATCGAGCAGATTGCCTGATGCATCGCGCACGGCACAGCCGCGCCCCGCAACAATTTTTCCGATGCAGGTCAGTGGCAATGCCAACCGTGTGCTGGTGCTCAATATCTCGGCATGGCGCATCGCAGGCGCGGTAAAACACAGCTCGTAATCATCGCCGCCGGACAGGACACATTGTCTTCCCAGCGACTGCTGCATATATGGACGCAAAACTGTAGAGGCAGGCAACAGTGCAAAGTTGATTTCCGCAGCCACTTGAGAGGCATCGAGTATATGACCCAGATCGCCGAACAATCCGTCGGAAATATCGATCGCGCTGTTGGCGATACCGCGCAGCGCCACCCCCAACGCGACGCGCGGCTGCGGCTGATGCAAGGCAGGCGCGCAGGCGGCGAGTTCGCCCGCACTCAACACGATATGATTTTTCAGATGTGCAAGTGCCAATGCGGCATCTCCCAGAGTTCCAGAGACCCATACCTCATCGCCGATCTGCGCGCCGCCGCGCCTCAAAGCCTGCTGCGCGGGAACCTCCCCGAATATGCTCACACACAGATTGAGCGGCCCGCGCGTGGTATCACCCCCCACCAGTTCCACGCGATACTGATCAGCCAGCGAAAAGAAACCCGCGCTGAATCTTTCCAGCCAGGCTTCATCTGCTTTTGGCAACGCGACCGCCAGAATAGCCCAGCGCGGTGTCGCACCCATCGCCGCCATATCGGACAGATTCACCGCCAATGTCTTGTGTCCCAGCATGCAAGGATCCGCATCAGGAAGGAAATGTGTGCCGCTCACCAGCATGTCGGTCGATACTGCAAGCACATTGCCTGCGCTCATCTGCAGCAGCGCGGCATCATCCCCGACGCCAAGCAGCGCGCTCGGCGCGGCGTGTGTGAAATAGCGGCGGATCAGATCAAATTCCGTCATGCGGAATCATCCTGATCACGCTTTGCTGCGGCCGGCAAATTCCGTTGCACGCAATTGCGCCGCAAGTTTGTCGAGTACGCCGTTGACATACTTGTATCCGTCGGTTCCGCCAAAGGTTTTGGCCAGTTCTACAGCTTCGTTGATGACAACCCTGTAAGGCGCTTCCGGATGCTGTGACAACTCGAACGTCCCCAGCAACAGCACCGCGAATTCCACCGGGCTGAGTTCAATCAGCGGACGATCCAGGTGCGGTGCGATCAGAGCCTCGATATCCGTATGCTGGCCCAATGCGCCGCGCAACAATCGGGAAAACAATTCCCTGTCGTAGCGGCCGACATTCTTTTCGGCGTGGATCTGTTTTTCGATTTGCGCCTCATCACCGCCCGTCACCCGCCACTGATAGATACCCTGCATGGCAAGCTCGCGCGCGCGATGGCGCGGACTTTTCTGCCTGCCTTTGCTGACCGCGCTCATGGCTGTGACATCACTCATCCCAGCTCCCGCAACAGGTTCGCCATCTCGATCGCAACCAGTGCCGCTTCGCCGCCCTTGACCAGCATGCGCTCGAGGGCCTGCGCATCGTTATCGGTGGTGAGGATCGCATTGGCGATCGGCACGCCGCAAGCCAGCTGCACCTCGTTGACGCAGCGCGCCGATTCATTGGCCACGATTTCAAAATGATAGGTATCGCCGCGTATCACTGCGCCGAGCGCGATCAAAGCGTCGAACTTCTCGCTTTCCGCCATGTGCAGCAGCACCGGCGGTATCTCCAGCGCACCGGGCACGGTAGCCAGCGTAATGCCAGATTCGGAAACTCCATGCTGCAGCAACTGCGCACGGCAAGCGCCCAGCAGACCCTCGCAAATCTCCGGGTTGAAGCGGCTTTGCACGATGCCGATGCGCATGCCGCTGCCGTCGAGATTTTTTTCCAGTTCTTTCATTAACTATTTCCCCTACTCGTGATTAGCGTAACCGACCACTTCCAATCCAAATCCAGCCATGCTCGGCATCTTGTGAGGCGTTGCCAGCAAACGCATCTTGCCGACCTCAAGGTCGCGCAGGATCTGCGCGCCGATACCATAGCTGCGCGGATCCCACTGGGCGGCTCGCTGGCTTCCCGTATCCAGTGTGGCGCGCGCGCGCAGATCCTGCGGGGTCTCGCCGCGATGCAGCAACACCAGCACGCCGGAGGCAGACTGCCCGATTTTATGCAGCGCCTGATTCACGCTGATCGAATGCGCATGGTCGGTCTGCTCCAGAAAATCCATCACTGAAAGAGGCTCATGCACGCGCACCAGGGTCTCGGCATCGGGGCGAATTTTGCCCTTTACCAATGCCAGATGAGTACGTTGAGTGGTCTTGTCAACATAGGTCGCCAGATCGAACTCGCCATAAGCGGTCTGCACCTTGCGTCGAGTCACGCGCTCGACCAGCTTTTCATGATGGCAGCGATACTCGATCAGATCGGCAATCGTGCCGATCTTGAGTTGATGCTGCCGTGCGAATTCCATCAGATCGGGCAGACGCGCCATCTCGCCATTGTCCTTGAGGATCTCGCAGATCACCGAAGCAGGGGTAAGCCCGGCCAATTCAGCCAGATCGCAACCCGCTTCGGTATGACCGGCGCGCACCAGCACGCCGCCGTTCTGCGCGCGCAGCGGGAAGATATGTCCGGGCTGCACAATGTCGCCGGGTTTGGCATTCTTGTCGGCGGCCACCTGCACGGTGCGCGCGCGATCCGCCGCCGAAATGCCGGTGGTAACTCCGCTCGCAGCCTCGATCGACAGCGTGAAATTGGTCGCCAGCGGCAAGCCGTTCTCGCGCACCATCAGCGGCAGATCGATCTGCCGGCAATGTGCTTCGGTCAGTGTCAGGCAGACCAATCCTCGTCCGTGCTTGGCCATGAAATTGATTTTTTCCGGCGTGACGAATTCTGCGGCGAACACCAGGTCGCCCTCATTCTCGCGATCTTCCTCGTCCACCAGCACGACCATTCGTCCGGCGCGTAGCTCCGCGATGATTTCCTGAACCGGTGCGATTCCTGTCATTTGCCTTGTTCTTTCCCAGCTTGTTCCATCTTGGCCTGCATCATGCGTTCCACATAGCGCGCGATCAAGTCCGCTTCGAGATTGATGCGGGTGCCGGCGCGCAAGTTTTTTAGGTTGGTCCGTGCCAGCGTGTGCGGGATCAGGTTAACGCTGAATTCGCCGCCATTCACCCGGTTGACAGTCAGGCTGACGCCGTTGATGGCGATCGAGCCTTTTGCCGCTATGAATTTCGCCAGCGCCACTGGCGCGCGCACTATCAGCTTCCAGCTCTCGCCCAGATCGGTGAACGACACGACGTCTCCCACGCCATCGACATGGCCGCTGACCAGATGCCCCCCTAATCGGTCAGCCAGGCGCAAGGCTTTTTCAAGATTGACCGGTTCGTTCGGGACATCCAGCCCGACTGTGCAATCCAGTGTTTCGCGCGACACCTCTACGGTAAAAGTGTCGGAGGTGTGTTCTATCACAGTCAGACAAATCCCGTTCACCGCGATGCTGTCGCCGATCTGCACATCACCCAGATCCAAAGCCCCGGTGGATATCACCAAGCGCAGTCCGCCATCGCGGCTGGCCGCTTCGATTATCCGTCCTACGTCAGCAATGATCCCGCTAAACATTTTCCACTTTCGCCATGATGCGCAAATCATCTCCGACTTGGCGCATATCCCGCCATTTAAGATTCACGCGCTGATCCAGACCGCCCAGCTCGCCCAGTTGCGCCACGCCGCGCGTCCCGTCGCCCAGCAACTGCGGCGCGACATACAGCAGTAACTCATCCACCAGTCCGGCGCGCAACAATGCGCCATTCAGGGTGCTGCCTGCCTCGGCCAGCACTTCGTTGCAACCGCGTTGTGCAAGATCGCGCATCATTGCAGGCAGGTCCACGTACCCATCGCCTCCCGGCAACACACAGACCGATGCACCCGATTTTTTCAGTGCGGCGGTTTTGATGCTATCGTGCGTCGCAGTGTAGATCAGCACGTTGCCGCCTTCCAGGATTCTCGCGGTCGGTGGCACGCGCAACCGGCTGTCCAGCACCACGCGCAATGGCTGTCGCGCCGACTCGATCTCGCGCACATTCAGCCGCGCATCATCCGCCAGCACCGTAGCTATGCCGGTCAGCACCGCGCAGGATCGCGCGCGCCAGTGCTGTACATCATGCCTGGCCGCATCGCCGGTGATCCACTGGCTGACGCCGTTGGCCAGCGCGGTACGGCCGTCCAGACTCATCGCGATCTTGCTGCGCAACCAGGGTGTGCCGCGTGTCATGCGCGCAAAAAACCCCACATTCAGTTCGCGCGCTGCTGCTTCCATCAACCCGCTCTCTACCGCGATTCCCGCCGCGCGCAATTTTGCGCTGCCCGCCCCCGCCACCTGCGGATTCGGGTCTGCAACCGCCATCACCACCCGCGCGACACCGGCTGAAATCAGCGCATCGGCACAGGGCGGCGTGCGGCCATGATGGCTGCAAGGCTCCAATGTCACATAAGCCGTCGCGCCGCGTGCCGCCTTGCCTGCCTCACGCAAGGCGTGCACCTCGGCATGCGCCTCTCCTGCACGCCGATGCCAGCCGCTGCCGACGATTCTTCCATCAGCCACCAGCACACAACCGACGCGCGGATTCGGGCTGGTGCTGTACAAACCCCGCTCGGCCAGTCGCAGTGCTTGCGCCATCCACTGACTATCCTGGACACTGAACATGGCTACGGCTTCTGCCTGGTGCGGCGCGCCGGTGACTTGCGCACCGCTTCTACCGCTTCGGTGAAATCGCCCACATCCTGAAAACTTTTGTATACCGAGGCAAAGCGAATATAGGCCACCTTGTCCAGCTTCAGCAGTTCCTTCATCACCATTTCGCCGACCTGGCGCGAGCCGATCTCGCGTTCGCCCAGCGCGAAGATTTTCTGTATCACGTGGTCTATCGCGGTATCCACTAGTTCGGTCGGAACAGGGCGCTTGTGCAGCGCGCGATTGAAACTGGTGCGCAGCTTTTCCTCGTCGAACTCGCTGCGCATCCCGTTCTGCTTGACCACCTGCGGCATGCGCAGCTCCACTATCTCATAAGTGGTGAAACGCTTGTCGCATGACAGGCAGCGGCGGCGGCGGCGAATATGATCGCCTTCCTCGCTTTCGCGGGTATCCACCACCTGGGTGTCATTGCCTTTGCAAAAGGGGCACTTCATCAGGATCGAGGATAGAGGATTGAGGATCGAGCAGGAACGAAGAACGAGAAGCGAGGTTTTTCCTCAATCCTCGATCCTTGATCCTCAATCCTGTTCTTAGCCATACACCGGAAACTTCGCAGTCAGCTTCTTCACTTCGCCAAGCACGCGCGCGATCACCGCATCATCGTTCGGCGCATCCAGCACATCGGCGATCAGATGCGCCAGTTTTTCCGCCTCCAGCTCCTTGAATCCTCGTGTTGTCATCGCCGGGCTGCCGATGCGGATACCGCTAGTGACGAAGGGCTTTTGCGGATCGTTGGGAATGGCGTTCTTGTTCACCGTGATATGTGCGCGGCCAAGCGCGGCCTCTGCATCCTTGCCGGTGATGTGCTTGGCCTGCAGATCGACCAGGAACATATGGCTGTCGGTACGTCCGGAAACAATGCGCAAGCCGCATTCCTGCAATACCTTGGCCATTACGCGCGCGTTGTCCACCACCTGCATCTGATAAGCCTTGAATTCCTTGCTGGCCGCTTCCTTGAACGCCACCGCCTTGGCGGCGATCACATGCATTAGCGGACCTCCTTGCAGCGAGGGGAAGATCGCCGAATTCAGCACCTTCTCGAATTCCGCCTTGGCCAGGATGATGCCGCCGCGCGGGCCGCGCAGCGTCTTGTGGGTGGTGCTGGTGACAAAGTCCGCGATGCCGACCGGATTCGGATACACCCCTGCCGCGACCAGGCCGGCGTAGTGCGCCATGTCCACGAACAAATAGGCGCCGACGCTGTCGGCGATCGCACGGAAGCGCTTCCAGTCGATCACCAGCGCATAAGCAGATGCGCCCGCCACGATCATCTTCGGCTTGTGCGCCGTCGCCAGTGCCTGCACCTGGTCGTAGTCGATCTCTTCCTTGTCGTTCAGCCCGTACTGGATCGCGTTGTACAACTTGCCGCTGATGTTCACCGACGCGCCGTGGGTCAGGTGGCCGCCATGCGCCAGCGACATGCCGAGTATCGTATCGCCGGGCTTGAGCACCGACACGTACACCGCCTGATTGGCCTGCGAACCGGAATGCGGCTGCACGTTGGCGTATTCTGCCCCGAACAGGGCTTTCACGCGATCGATCGCCAGTTGCTCGGCCACGTCCACATACTCGCAACCACCGTAATAGCGCTTGCCCGGATAACCTTCGGCATACTTGTTGGTCAGCTTGCTCCCCTGCGCCTCCATCACCGCCGGGCTGGTGTAGTTTTCCGAGGCAATCAGCTCGATGTGATCTTCCTGGCGGCGGTTTTCATTCTGGATCGCCGCCCACAATTCCGGGTCGGTCTGGGCGATGGTGCTTTTGCTGGTAAACATGGCGGTTATTCCTGATGTTTGTAAACGGGAAAGGGGCGAATTCTACCATGTAGGCGGGGCAGGCCGGTAATGCGGCGTCAGGAGCCCCCTCTCCCCTCGCGGGAGAGGGTTGGGGAGAGGGCGTTAAGAATTGTAGGATGGGTGGAGCGTAGCGATACCCATCTACCGGGTAACTTCGCCGGGCAACCCCCGGCGGTTTTGTTATTTTGCTATTGCTGGGTATCGTTGCACTCAACCCAGCCTACGACTTACTCTCCCACAAGGGGAGGGGGTCTGTTGTACCCCAGCGACGTGTTGTATTAGCCGTAAAAAAGCGGCGACGTGTCGCCGCACTCCATATCACCGCCCCGCCACCGTCATCCCCTCGACCAATATCGACCCGCACTGGCGCGAACCCTGCACCAGCACATCGTTGCCTACCGCGGCGATGTTGCGGAACATGTCCTTCAGATTTCCCGCGATGGTGATCTCGTGCACCGGATACTGGATCTCGCCGTGCTCCACCCAGAACCCCGCCGCACCGCGCGAATAATCGCCGGTCACCGGATTGATGCCATGCCCCAGCAATTCCGTGACCAGCAAACCGCGTCCCATCTGTTTCAGCAGCCCGGCACAATCCGGCGCTGCGGATTGCGCTGATGCCGATTTCAGGATCAGGTTGTGGTTGCCGCCGGCGTTGCCGGTGGTGCGCATGCCCAGTTTGCGCGCGGAATAGCTGCCGAGGAAATATCCGCGCAGCACGCCGTTCTCGACGATGGCGCGCCGCTGCACCCGCACGCCCTCGTCATCGAACGGGCTGGAACCCAGCCCTTTGCGGATGTCCGGCACATCCTCGATGTGGATATGCGGCGCGAAGACGGTCTTGTCGAGATGATCGAGCAGGAACGAGGATTTGCGATACAGGCTGCTGCCGCTCACCGCGCCGGCGAAATGCCCCAGCAGGCTGGCTGCGACCGGCGCTTCGAACAGCACCGGCACCTGCATCGTATCGAGCTGGCGCGCATTCAAACGGCGCACCGTGCGTTCCGCCGCGATGCGCCCGATCTGGTGAACGTCGATTATTTCCCTGGCATCACGCGCCACGCTGTACCAGTAGTCGCGCTCCATCGCGTCATCCCTGCCGGCGATCACCGCGCAACTGACGCTGTGGCGCGAACTCGAATAGCCGCCGATGAAACCGAGGCTGTTGGCATGCACGAATTGTGCTTCATGCACGTTCACCGTCGCGCCTTCCGAATTGCTGATGCGCTGGTCCGCATCCAATGCGGACTGTTCGCATTCCTTGGCCAGTGGTATCGCTTCATCCACCGGCAAATTCCACGGATGATACAGATCCAGGTCGGGACAGTCGCGTGCCAGCATGTCGTCATCGGGCAGACCGGAACAATCGTCGCTGGCGGTATAGCGCGCGATTGACAACGCCGCATCCACGGTATCGCGCACCGCCTTGGGCGAAAAATCAGAGGTGCTGGCATTGCCTCTCTGCCGGCCGATATAGGCGGTAATGCTCAGCCCCTTGTCGCGATTGTATTCGATGGTTTCGACCTCACCATGGCGCACCGTGACGCCTTGGCCGAAGCCTTCCGACACTTCGACGGACGCGGCTGAAGCACCGCGCTGTCTGGCATATGCCAGCATGTCCTGCGCGATGTTGCGCAGCACATCGGCAGAGTGGGAAAACCTGCCTTGGGCGGAAACAACGGAACGTGCGGCAGATGACACAAGCTTGCTCATAACAGAATCGATAAATGACGAAAGGCGGTATCATAGCAGCATCGCCACGGCGCATTAAGCCCAGACACCCTAACCATTATGAATCCGCACAATAAAGGCCACGACGCAAATGAACCGCTGCATATTCATTTGGGCGATGATGAAGATGAGCATGATGATGCCGTGGCACATGATGACAGCGAAGTAGAAGTCATCCGGCCCCATGCGCGCAAGGCAGATAACACCTACACCAGGGGCCGCGGGCTGCGCAACCAACCCGTGGTGGCCGAAGATGAAGAAGAACCACCTCCGAGCAAGACCAGGATCAAGAAGCAGATGCACGAATTGCGCGATCTCGGCAAGGAATTGACCGAGATCGGCAAAGATCAACTCGCGCAACTCGATCTGCCCGAGAACCTGCGCGATGCGATCCGCGAGATGAAAAACATCAACAAGTTCGGCGCGCAGCGGCGCCAGATGCAATACATCGGCAAGCTGATGCGCGAGGTCGACACCGCCCCTATCCTGGCCAAACTGGATGCATGGAAAGGCACTTCACAGCAACATGTCGCATATATGCACCAACTAGAACGCTGGCGCGACCGGCTGCTGGAAAGCGACGAAGCCCTGACCGAACTGCTCACAGCTCACCCGCAAGCCGATGCGCAACACCTGCGCACACTGATACGCAACACAAAAAAGGAAATCGAGGCCGGCAAACCGCCGAAAAATTTCCGCGAGATATTTCAGGTGCTGAGAGAGATTATTCCCGAATCGACATAAACCTAAAAACGGCGATTGGTCCACGAAAAACACGAAAAGCACGAAAAATTCTGAGAGATACCAATCTGCAAATCGTCACCCAAAGGGTGAAAGACTTAACCACTGCAATATATTGTTTTGTTCGTGTCTTTCGTGTTTTTCGTGGACTAATTTTTTCCCCAAGATAAATGATGCCCAATAACCCTGCCCCGATAGTTCTTGAATCCGGCAAGCAACCGCAGCACAGCATCATCTGGCTGCATGGACTGGGTGCCGACGGGCAGGACTTCGTGCCCATAGCCGAGGAACTGAATTTGCCGGCCGCGGTGCGGTATATATTTCCGCACGCTCCGCAGCGTCCGGTCACGATCAACGGAGGATATGTGATGCGCGCCTGGTATGACATCTCCGGCTCCGCCATTGACACGCAACAGGATGAAGCAGGGATACGCGCATCTCAAGGCGGGATCGAAGCATTGATCGCGCAGGAAGCGGCGCGCGGCATCGCGCAGGACCATATCTTTCTGGCCGGATTTTCCCAGGGCGGCGCGGTCGCGCTGCACACCGCGCTGCGCCAGACCGTCCCGCTGGCCGGGGTGCTGGCGCTCTCCACTTATCTGCCTTTGTCAGACAGCGCCAACTCCGAAGCCCTGCCGGGCACAAGGATCACTCCGGTTTTTATGGCGCACGGCCGCAGCGATCCGGTCATCCCTTTTGGGCTGGGTGTCGCATCCAGGGATGCCCTGATCCGGCTTGGCTATGCGGTCGAGTGGCATGAGTACGCCATGCAGCACGCGGTATGCGAGCAGGAATTGCGCGATATCGAAATCTGGCTGTCAGAACGGTTGAACTGACGCGGAACAACCGCGCAAAGATATTGCAAGCCGAGCCAGGTTATATATGCGCCGAACTTCCTTCCTGCTTGATGAGACGGAACTGCGCCAGATCGCAATCCAGACAGCTTTCCAGAAGTTTGACCGGGATCAGCAGATAATCCTCTCCATTGAGCTCGCTCAACAAACTGCGGTGACTTGAAAACGTTTCAGCCCTCATCAGCAATCTGGCTCCGCCATCCAGTTCGCCCGGTTTCTCATAAAGCCACAGAGCAGTCTGCCCGTCTTCGAATGCTCCGCCGCCCTCGCCACCCTGGACCAATGCTACCGGAGTTACCTGATTAGTCAGCATCTCGGCTCCCACGTGCAACTGGTTCTTGTCATCCCGCATCATGCGCCGCACCACTGCCACGCCCCAACTCTGAACTCCGGCCGGCTGCACTCCGAGCAAGCTGCCAACGCGTATGTCATCGCCAACCTGTGCCGGCAATACGGTGCGGAATCCATTGGAACTGATATCCTCAATCTGCCATTGCGCCGGTTTTTGCTGATTGAAATTCAAACCGGCGTTGGTGCGTTCCACGGTATCGGCAAAACCTTGCACCACATTCATATTGATCTTGACGCTACGCCGCACATTGCGCCGCAGCGGCGGGGAGGTTATGTAATTCAGCAGATACTGGGCAGCCTCAAGCATCAGTTCCGGACTGTACCCCACGCCTATGGTAAGTTCTCCCGGAATGACCTTCTTTCCCAGCGTTTTAATCAGCGCTTCAAGCCTTGATTTCACCCCGGTCATATTGACATAGCGCGTAGTCGGGCTGGCACTTGTTTCCACCTTGACCCGCTTCGGGGCGGCCGGACGGTTCAAATCGAAGCTGAACAGATCTTGCTGGCCTTGCTGTGCGTGCACATCTATATCCAGACAATATTGAGCCACAAGGCGCTCGGTCAGATGCATATACAGTGGTTTCAAGGCATTGACGCCGCAACCATACCAGCCAAGCAAGTGGCCAATTTCGAATTTCACCGAAGTATTGCCCGTCATGCTCGTGTACAGATTTACCGGAGCATTCAGGCAATCTTGCTGCTCGGCGTGACTGAATATTTGCGCAAGATTTGACCAGAATGTCTTGTCGACATGCCCATAGCGGACACTGATGAATTTCAGTTGAACCGCCATGGCATTCACCGTGCGAGCCAACAGCAACGGCAGCTGTGCCTTCAAGGCATTGCCAGCTTTTTCAGCCTTGCAATAGCGGTCGAAAACCTTGTAGTAACCCGCGGCGGTATGGCTCGACAAATTGCCCAGCACCAGCCACATGCGGTTTTCCTGGAATTTACCCGGCTCGTTCGGGGTAAAATACTCGCGTGATAATTTTCGAACGTGTGTTTGGGCAGCTTCGTCCAGCAGGCGCAACACGGCAAACTGGTGATCCGGCTTGAAATCGGTATTATCCGAAACCGACTCCATCCACTCGGTAAGCTCCATGAGCTGCTTGTGCACGTCATCCTTTGGCAAATCCTCCAGCAACGCTTGCACCGACTTGATGTCCGCCATCGGATGGTCGGATTTTTTACCAAATATTCCAGCTAGCATCTTGGCTCTCCCTGCCGACTCTTATTTTGACTGAAACTGCGAACAATATAACCACTAATTGGTCCGATGAACAGATGGAAAGGGGCTGACTTGATTCCGTGGCTGACCGATAACGCACCATTCCCACCCGTCGAACAAGCACTGCGCACACCGAATGGCCTGCTGGCCGCGGGTGGCGGCCTGTCCGGAATGCGCCTGCTTGATGCCTACCGGCATGGAATATTCCCCTGGTTCAATCCCGGCGACCCCGTCCTGTGGTGGAGCCCGGATCCGCGCATGGTGCTGTTCCCCGGTGAGATCAGGATTTCACGCACGCTGGCAAGGATATTGAAGAAGGGCCTCCATTCGGTTCGCTTCGATACCGCTTTCGAGCAAGTGATGCGCGCCTGCGCCGCGCCAAGAAAGGGCCATCAAGGCGGCACATGGATAAGCGAAGACATGATCGCGGCATATTGCGCGTTGCATCGCCTGGGCTACGCGCATTCGGTGGAAGTATGGATAGAGGGCAAACTCGCCGGCGGCGTATATGGTGTCAGTATCGGACGGATGTTCTACGGCGAATCCATGTTCAGCCGGGTCAGCAATGCCTCGAAAATCGCGCTGGCGCATCTCGCCGGACAGATTGAACGCTGGCAGTTTGGCATGATCGATTGCCAGATGCATACGCCGCATCTCGCCTCGCTCGGAGCGCGGGAAATTCCACGCAACGAATTTATCGCAAGCCTGCAGGAATTGGTACACTGTGCACCGGTCGCTGACTGGAAATTCGACCCGGACCTTTTTACATGAGCTTGCTTAACGACATCCCGCTTTCCGCGCTGCATTTTTATCTGACCGCGCCGTACCCGTGCAGCTACCTGCCTGATTTGCAGGCGCGCTCCCAGGTCGCCACGCCCGCTTTTCTGATCAACACTCCGGTATATTCCGAATTGGTGCGGCACGGTTTCCGCCGCAGCGGAACCTATACCTACCGGCCGCGCTGCGATAACTGCAACGCCTGCGTTCCGCTGCGCGTTCTGGCCAAACAGTTCAAGGCGAACCGCTCGCAGCGGCGCGCATGGAAATTGCATGCCGGTCTCGCGGCAACGCTGCATCCGCTGCAGGACAACCCCGAGCACTTCGACCTCTATCAGCGTTATCAGAATGCGCGCCACAAGGATGGCGGCATGGATAATGAAGACCGCGAGTCTTACCAGAACTTCCTGCTGCAAAGCCACGTCGATTCTGTGCTGGTGGAATTTCGCGATCCCTTCGACCGGGCTGATGGAACTACTGATATGACTACTAGCCATCTGACTAACCCAGCAAAAAACGCTGGGCAAGTCATTGGTTATAGCCATTCGACTAAGCCCGCAAGCGGGCAAGTCGCTGGTTATCAGGACAGGCAGGGCGCGCTGCGCATGGTCAGCGTGATCGATCTGCTCAGCGACGGCCTGTCCTCGGTATATACTTTCTATGAGCCCGGTCTGCCTCAGGCACGCTTCGGCATTTACAACGTGCTGTGGCAAATCGAACTTTGCCGCAAACTCGGTCTGGACTTCGTCTACCTTGGCTACTGGATAGCGCACAGCCGGAAAATGGCCTACAAGACCCAGTACCGGCCTGCACAGGGTCTGATAGATGGAGAATGGCTTGCGATCGACGCATCCGGCCTGGGCTCCGCCCAAATGCAAAAACCATGAAAACGCGCCTAGGCATCTTTGTGCTTTCCCTGTTGTCATTGCCGCTCGCCGGGTTCTGGCTAAGCGGTTCGGAATGGCATGAATTCCCCGCCGATACGCCGGGCGCAATCGCGAATGCTCCGGCGACATTGCTCACCACGCTGATGCTGGCCGGATACATACTGCTCGTCAATCACATCAACGAACTGTTCACCGGCAACAACCCGCTCAAGGCGCAGCGCAGTTACTTTTTATGGATGGGCGCGGCAGGAGCGATGCTGGTCTGGCTGCTGGTTTATCTGAACCTGTTCGTGTCGAGCTGGACAACCCAACCGGACAATCCGGCCGTGCAGCTGTTGCTTTATACCCCGCTGTTCGCAACACTCGCTCCGGCTGTTCTCGGCACCCGCGCCTTGCTGGGCTCCTTGCCTGGCGCACTAAAATATTTGTCCCGCGGCATCGCCTTGCCTGTTCCCGCCGATGAAGCCCTTGCCGCCAGTCTGCTTGTCTTCGGCGCGACCGGCCTGCTCGGCGGAACCGCATGGCCTGAGCAGTTGTCCTGGCTGCTGTGGCTGGCGCCGCTGCTGCTGCTGGCCGCATTGCAACTGCTCTGGCACGAAAGCACGATTTTTGACGGATTGAAAAGCGGCAACTGGGCACGCGTAGTATTCGCCGCAGTGTCGGGGATCATCGTCGCCAACCTCGCCGCAACGGCTTATCAGCTCAATGGCGGCATCCTGGAAATCAATCTGGATCATCCGCTGCTCGCCCAGCTCGGTTACGCGCTGTTTGGAATGCTTTGTCTGCAGCTCGGCGACGTGATCTCGGAAAACTGGCGCGGCAAGCAACGCGGGACCATGTTCCGGCAAAAGAAAAAATTCCCCATTCCCGTGATCGCCAAGAAAAACTGACTGCCCTGTCATAGCTCATGCGGGAAACACGAATTACCAGAGGTCGCTCAAGCTATCCATGTACTCATTGATCCGCCCCGCCTTGTTTGCGCTTGATGCTGAAACTGCTCACCATCTGACGCTTGGCAGCCTGCGCATCCTGCTCGCCACCGGACTGAGCAAACTGCTCGCTTCTCCCCCAGCCGATGATCCGCGCAGCGTGATGGGGCTGACATTTCCCAACCCGGTCGGCCTGGCCGCCGGACTCGACAAGAACGGCGCATGCATAGACGGGCTGGCGGCGCTCGGATTCGGCTTCATCGAAATCGGCACCGTCACGCCGCTGCCCCAGCCCGGCAATCCCAGGCCGCGCCTGTTCCGCCTGCCGCAAGCCAACGCCATCATCAACCGCATGGGCTTCAACAACGACGGCGTGGACAAGCTGATCGAAAACGTGAAGCGGGCAAAATACCAGGGCATCCTCGGGATCAACATCGGCAAGAATGCCGACACGCCAATCGAGAAAGCGGCAGACGATTACCTGATCGGTCTGCGCAAGGTGTATCAACATGCCAGCTACGTCGCCATTAACATCTCCTCGCCCAACACCAAAAACCTGCGCCAGTTGCAGGGTGGCGATGAGCTGGATGCATTGCTCGCGCAATTGAAGACAGAGCAACAAAGACTCGCCGACACGCACGGCAAATATGTGCCGTTGACAGTGAAGATCGCCCCCGACCTCGACAACGAGCAGATCAGACAGATCGCCGCGCTGCTCATCAAATATCGCATCGACGGCGTGATCGCCACCAACACCACGCTGTCGCGCGAGGATGTGGAGAATCTTCCGCATGGCGCGGAACCCGGCGGTCTGAGCGGCGCGCCGCTGCGCGAAAGATCCACCGCCGTGATCCGCCAGCTTGCCGCCGAACTGCAAGGCGCGCTGCCCATCATCGGCGTGGGCGGTATCCTTAAAGGATCAGACGCGCTGGAAAAGATGCAGGCCGGTGCATCGCTGGTGCAGATCTACAGCGGCATGATCTATCGCGGGTGGGAGCTGGTGACCGAGTGCGCAGAAGCAATCAGGGGCACAGAGCACACTTCGGCGTCCCGCTATTGATTCGGCGCAAATTCAAGCACTACTCCGCTTGTCGAACATCACGTATCGGCAAGCTCAATACAAATTGCTCCAGATTGCATTCCACCTCACGTGAGCGTAGAGTGCCGCCCCGTTCTTCGCGGAAAAAAATGAAAAGGGGCTGGATGGACCAATACAACAAATCCGGCACCGGCGTACTGGCACTTGCCGCGCTCGGTGTGGTGTATGGCGACATCGGCACCAGCCCGCTGTATGCCTTCAAGGAAGCCTTCGCCGGGACGCACGGTCTCGCCCCCACCGAGCCCAATGTGCTGGCGGCGCTGTCGGCATTGTTCTGGGCGATGATGCTGATCATCTCGATCAAGTATGTGTGGGTCATGCTCAAGTTCGACAACAACGGCGAAGGCGGCGTGCTCGCATTAACCGCATTGGCGAACCGCTCGGCACAAGGCTCTTCGCGCTGGAAACTGCTGATCGCCACGGCGGGCATCTTCGCCGCCGCGCTGTTCTACGGCGATGCACTGATCACCCCGGCCATCTCCGTGCTCTCCGCCGTCGAGGGACTCAGCGTCGCCGCCCCCGCGCTGGAAAAACTGATCATCCCCGTCACCATCGGCGTGCTCACCGGATTGTTCTTCATCCAGCGGCACGGCACCGGCAGCATGGGCAAACTGTTCGGCCCGGTGACGCTGCTGTGGTTCGCGGCATTGGCCGTACTCGGCCTGATCAGTATCGTGGAGACACCCGCCGTGCTGCGCGCGCTCAATCCGCTTTATGCCATCACCTTCGCCATCGAACATCCCACCGGCATGTTCCTGCTGCTGTCGGCGGTATTTCTGGCGCTGACCGGCGGCGAAGCATTGTATGCGGACATGGGACATTTCGGCGTCAAGCCGGTGCGGCTGGCATGGTACGGACTGGTCTGCCCTGCACTGCTGATCAATTACTTCGGACAGGGCGCACTGGTGCTGCGATCGGCGGACGCGATACAGAATCCTTTTTATCTGCTGTCGCCGGACTGGTTCATGCTGCCGCTGGTCGCGCTGGCGACCGCCGCCACGGTGATCGCCTCGCAAGCCACCATCTCGGGTGCATATTCCATCACCCTGCAGGCGATACGCATGGGTTATCTGCCGCGCCTGTTCATCCGCCACACGTCCGATTCGCAGCGCGGGCAGATATACATTCCCGCCGTGAACTGGATGATGCTGGCCGGGGTGATCGTTCTGGTGCTCGAATTCGGCTCCTCCGGCGCACTGGCAGCGGCCTATGGCATCGCCGTGTCAGGCACCATGATCATCACCACCTTGCTGACCGTCTTCGTCACGCTGATGCTGCCTGGCCGCGCACGGCTGCCATTGCTGGCTGCGCTGGCGGTATTCGCTTTGCTGGAATTGTTGTTCTTCGGCTCCAACCTGACCAAGGTGGTGAGCGGCGGCTGGATGCCGCTGGCGCTTGGTCTGGTGCTGTTCGTCCTGCTTTCCACCTGGAAAAAAGGCAGCAGCCTTATAGCTGAACAAAGACGCAAGCTCGACATTCCGATGGCGGCCTTCATCGCCGGAACGCAACCCGATGTACCGCGCGTGCCGGGCACTGCGATCTATCTGACGGCGGACCCGGCCTTCGTGCCCAGCGCACTGTTCCATAGTCTCAAGCACTTCAAGGTGCTGCATGAGCAGACAGTGTTCATGCATGTGGTGACTGCCGACGTGCCTTACATCGAACCGGAACAGCGCCTGAAAGTGACCCGGCTCGCGCCCGGCATATACGACGTCGCTTTGCACTTCGGCTTCCGTCAGGAAGTGGATATCCCTGTGGCATTGGAAGGGCTGGCTGCGCACGGTGTGGAACTCGAACCGATGAGCACGACCTTCTTCATCGCTCGCTCGAACGTCGCGGATGGCCCGGGCGGCATGCCGTCGTGGCGTAGTGCCCTGTTCTCCTGGATGACGCGCCAATCTGAAGGGGCAGCGAGCTTCTTCAATCTGCCTGCCAATCAGGTTGTAGAACTCGGCACCAAGGTCATTCTGTGATGGCACTGACAGACCGTCAGGGAATATCCATATACCACGAACGCGGTTGAAGCAGCCTATGAATCAGGGGATAATCGCGCCCTGATTTTGAAAGCCCTGCAATGACTGAATATCTACTGATCCTGGTCAGCGCGGTGTTTGTGAACAACATCGTGATGGTCAAGATTCTCGGGTTGTGCCCGTTCATGGGTGTCTCCAAAAAACTGGAGACCGCCATCGGCATGGGTGCGGCGACCACCTTTGTGCTGACGCTGGCCTCGGGCTCCAGCTACCTGATCAACCGATATCTGCTCGGGCCTGAACTGTCGTACCTGACCACCCTGACATTCATCGTGGTGATCGCCGGGATCGTGCAATTCACCGAAACCGTGATCAAGAAGACCAGTCCGGTGCTGCACCAGGTGCTGGGCATCTACCTGCCGCTGATCACCACCAACTGCGCGGTGCTGGGCATCCCGCTGCTCAATGTGCAGGCCAAGCACAACTTCATGGAATCCATCTTTTTCGGCATGGGCGGGGCGCTGGGCTTTACCCTGGTGATGGTGTTGTTCGCCGCTATGCGCGAACGCATGGAAGGCGCGGACGTGCCGGTGATCTTCAAGGGTTCGGCGATCGCGATGATTACGGCGGGACTGATGAGCCTTTCCTTCATGGGTTTCTCGGGGTTGATCAAATAATGTTGAGTGCGTTGCTGGTGATGGCGGCAATCGCCATCGTACTCGGCGCGGTGCTGGGTTTTGCCGCGATCAAATTCCGCACCGTAGGCAATCCGCTGGTGGACAAGATCGATGCGATCCTGCCGCAAACGCAGTGCGGACAATGCAGCTATCCCGGCTGCAAGCCATATGCGACTGCGATCGCAGCGGGAGAGGCCGACATCAATCGCTGCCCGCCTGGCGGCGAAGCAGGCATCCGGAAACTCGCCGACCTGCTCGGCGTGGATTTCAAACCGTTTGGCGGCGATACCGCCGCACCCAAGCCCAAATCGGTTGCATTTATCGACGAGAACACATGTATCGGCTGCACCTTGTGCATCCAGGCCTGCCCGGTGGACGCCATCGCCGGCGCGGCCAAGCAAATGCACACTATCATCGCCGCAGAATGCACCGGCTGCGAGTTGTGTGTCGCGCCCTGCCCGGTCGATTGCATCAGCATGGTGGTGATCGAGGAAAAAATCACCAGCTGGAAGTGGAAATATCCCGCATTCGCATTGACGCCGACTGAATGAGAGCGCTATATCATTTCCACGGCGGCATCCATCCGCCCAGCAACAAGACACAGTCCACGCTGCTTGGGATTGCGCCTGCACCGCTGCCCTCCAGGCTGATCGTTCCTTTTCACCAGCATGCCGGCGAGGCCGCGAAACCGGTCGTGCAGGCCGGAGACCATGTGCTGAAGGGCCAGCTTATCGGTTTGCCGGATGGCTTCATTTCGAGTGCGGTACACGCACCCACCTCGGGAACCATCAGCGCAATCGGCATGCAGCCCGTAGCCCATCCTTCTGGACTGCCGAATCTGTGCGCCACACTGATACCGGACGGCAAGGAAGAATGGATACCACTCAAGGAGATCGATTACCGCAAGCACAGTCCGTCTGACCTGCAGCAATTGCTGCGCATGGCTGGCGTGGTGGGCTTGGGCGGCGCGGCATTTCCCACCGACATCAAGCTGCGCATCGGCAAACAAAAGATCGGCACCCTGATCCTGAATGCCGCGGAATGCGAGCCTTATATCACCTGCGACGACATGCTGATGCGCGAGCGTGCGGCAGAGATCGTGCAGGGCGCGGAAATGCTGCGCTTCATGGTGGATGCAGGGGAAGTGCTGATCGGCATCGAAGACAACAAACCTGAAGCGATCGCTGCGATGCAGCAGGCGGTGACAGATAGCGGAATGCCTTTTGAAGTCGTCACGATACCGACGATCTATCCCGGCGGCGGGGCAAAGCAGCTGATACGCGTGCTCACCGGACTGGAAGTGCCTTCCGGAAAATTGCCCACCGACATCGGCGTGCAATGCTTCAACGTCGCCACCACCTATAGCGCTTACCGTGCCCTCGCGCATGGCGAGCCGCTGCTGTCGCGCGTCGTCACCGTCACCGGCAATGTCCGGCAGGCGCGGAATTATGAGGCGTTGATCGGCACGCCTATCGATGAGCTGGTGGCACTGAGCGAGGCTCTGCCGGACAGCAATGGCTACATCATGGGTGGCCCGATGATGGGCATGCCGTTGCCCGCCGTGCATGTCCCGGTAATAAAAGCCACCAACTGCGTCATCGCCGCGTCGGAAAAATTATTTCCGCCGTCTCCGCCTGCGCTTCCGTGCATCCGCTGCACTCGCTGCGTCGAAGTGTGCCCGGCAGAATTACAGCCGCAGGATCTGTACTGGTTCGCCCAATCCAGAGAATTCGGCAAGGCTCAGGCATTCAGCCTGTTCGACTGCATCGAATGCGGCGCGTGCAGTTACGTCTGCCCCAGCCACATCCCGCTGGTGCAGTATTACCGTTTCGCCAAGAGCGAGATCCATGCGCGCGAAAAGGAGAAGCAGGCTGCAGACAGCGCGCGCGAACGCCACGAGTTCCACCAGTATCGTATCGAGCGCGAAAAACGGGAGAAGGCCGAGAAACTCGCTGCCAAGGAACGGGCGGCGCAGGCCGCCAAATCCGGCAACTCCGAACCGCAACCGCCGCAACAAAATGTTTCCTCCGACATCGAAATCCGTCGCGAACATATCCGTGAACTTGCGCAATCGCATGTCGAGCACCCCAGGGAATAACATGGCCGCATTCTTCTCTCCCTTCATCAGCAAACCGGACAATGTCGCGCAGATCATGCTCAAGGTGTTGCTGGCATTGTTACCCGGCATCGCGCTATACGTCTGGTATTTCGGTCCGGCGATCCTGGTCTCGATCACGCTGGCCAGCCTCACCGCGCTAGTCACCGAAGCGCTGATGCTCAAGCTGCGCAACCGCCCGATCGCGCCCTTCCTGAAAGACAACAGCGCGCTGCTCACCGGCTGGCTGTTGGCCCTTTCCATCCCGCCGCTGGCGCCGTGGTGGCTGGTGGTGGTCGGAACGGCGTTTGCCATCGCGATCGCCAAACATCTGTATGGCGGACTGGGCAACAATATGTTCAATCCGGCGATGGTAGGCTACGCGGTACTGATCATCTCGTTTCCGATGCAGATGACACACTGGGTTGCCCCCCACGGTTTGGAACAAGGTGGACTGGTGCTGGCCGAGCTCGGCTTCATGGAGCAGCTGCAATACATTTTCCTCGGCTTGCTTCCAAACGGCCTGACACTGGATGCGTTCACGATGGCCACGCCGCTGGACACGCTGAAAACGCACTTGCATCTCGAAGAATCCGTCCAGCAGATCCTCAATATGCCTATCTACGGCCAGATAGGCGGGCACGGCAGCGAAATGGTGGCATGGGGATTCTTGTTCGGCGGGCTTTATCTGCTCGCCGCGCGCATCATCAGCTGGCATATCCCGACCGCCTATCTGGTCACGCTGTTCGCCATCGCCGGAATCTTCCATCTGGTCGATCCCACACATTACGTCGCGCCGCTGTTCCACTGGTTCTCCGGAGCGGCGATGCTGGGCGCGTTTTTCATACTTACCGACCCGGTGAGCAGCCCCACCACCAACCTGGGTCGATTGGTCTACGCGGCGGGCGCCGGTCTGCTCACTTACCTGATCCGCGTGTTCGGCGGCTTTCCCGACGGTGTCGCGTTCGCCACGCTGCTGATGAACATTTGTGTGCCGCTGATCGTGCTACACACACAGCCCAAAGTATTCGGCAAGAAATCCAAAGAGGGCAAGCCATGAGACGAACAATGGCGAAGGCTTCTTTCCACACCGCGGCAAACCTGCTGTTCTTCGCGCTGATCGGCACGGCCTTGCTCGCGTTGACCTACCAGCTCACGCACGAACCCATCGCGCGCAGCGAGGAAAAAGAGAAACTGAAACTGGTCACGCAGATCGCACCCGCTGAAACCTACGATAACGACATCATCAAGGACACCGCAGAACTGGCGGCAGACAAATTGCTGGGCAACGAAGATACGACCGTCGCCTATCTCGGCCGTCTGAAACACCAACCTTCCATCGCGGTGCTGCAGGTCATCGCGCCGGACGGCTACAGCGGCAAGATCCGTTTGATCATCTCGATAGACAGCGATGGCAGGATCGGCGGCGTGCGCGTAATATCGCACAAGGAAACGCCGGGCCTGGGCGATTACATCGAGATCGCAAAGAACAAATGGATCACCGTGTTCGACGGCACCTCGCTGGACAACCACAAGGATGCCGACTGGAAAGTCAAAAAGGATGGCGGCCAGTTCGACTACATGGCCGGCGCGACGATCACCCCGCGCGCGGTGGTAAAAGCGGTGCACAAGGCGTTGCAGTATTACGCGCAGCATCGAGATGAATTATTTGCAACGCGCACCCCAACCCCTCCTAAGGCCCCTCGCTTCGCTCTCCCCTTGTCTGCGGAAGGGTCGATGCGAAGCAGCGGAGAACCCACCGGCGTACCACCTGCGGGTGCAGGGGAGGAACAGAGGAAGTCGGAAAGTGTTGATGGAAACAGGAAATGAATCTTCTGAAACTTTTTGCACAAACCGCCCCAAACTCCTCCCCTGACAAGGGGAGGCCGGGAGGGGTTTAAGGAGAAAAGCAATGACCTCTCAGGAATTCAAGGACATTCTTTACAACGGCGTGTGGAAACAGAACACCGGCGTGGTGCAACTGCTCGGGCTATGCCCGATCCTCGCGGTGAGCAGCTCGGTGGTCAACGCAGTGAGCCTGGGCTTGGCGACCGCGCTGGTGATGGCGCTGTCGGGCGCAGCCATCGCACCGATCCGCAACCTTGTCCCGAACGAGGCGCGCATCCCGGTATTCATCCTGATCATCGCGGTGCTGGTCACCGTCGTGCAGTACAGCATGAACGCCTGGATGTACGGCCTGTATGTGGTGCTGGGCATCTTCATCCCGCTGATCGTCACCAACTGCATCGTGCTCGCGCGCATCGAGGCCTTCGCCTCGAAGAATCCCGCGCTGCAATCCGCGCTGGACGGCCTCGCGATGGGACTGGGACTGACCGCCGTGCTGGCGGTGCTCGGCGGCATCCGCGAAATCCTCGGCCACGGCACACTGCTGTCCGGCATCGACCTGGTGTTCGGCGAAGCGGCGAAGGCCTGGGTAATAACAGTAGTGCCGAACTACCACGGCTTCCTGCTCGCGATCCTGCCGCCCGGCGCATTCATCACGCTGGGCATGCTGATCGCCGGCAAGAACTGGCTGAACCTGCGCGCCGAACAGAAGCTGAAAGGCAGCAGCGCCACCGTTGCGCCGACGGATGGCGGGTGTGCGCCTGCAGCGCACTGAGCTTTTCTTAGCTCAAGTTATCAATGGGTAAAAAATTAAATAAAACTTTTAGCACGCTCTCCACCGAAACCTTAATTGAAGCATTGCGCTCTTTTAATGTGTGGAGAATATCCATGCACGATAAGGGACTAAACGACAACGTCGGGGCCATCCATAGCGCAGAAAGAATTGCGGAGTTGTTGTCACTCAAGGTCGCCTATCCAGGATTGACTCACATAAACAAGCTGCGTGACTATCACGGAGCTGTTTTCAGCAAGAAAGCAAAAGCGGTTCATAAGAAAAATGGAAAGGTGGAAATTGAGCATGTATTTCCCAAAAGGGCATACACAATAGCTTTGCTTAATAAACTAAGCAAAATAGAAGACAAAATTAAAATTGAAAAGTGGATAAAGAGGAATTTCAAGTTGGTTCTACTCACCCCATTAGAACGTGCAAATCTGGATAAGGTAAATCGTACAAAGATGCGTCCAGATAGGCTTAATGATATTGATTTCGGGTAGAGTGTAATAAACGTAGTTTCTCAATTGATGTTTTTCAGACCAAACTCATGAACCCGCCAAATGCCGCGAAATCTTCTTGCGCCTGCAAGCGGCCAACCATCATCCCACCACCGAGCTGGAACACAAGACGCCGTTCGAGCTGCCGGTCGCGGCGATGCTCTCGGCGCATGCACTAAACTGAAAATTTTCTGTATGATTGCACACAGAATACCCGGAACCTCAACAATGAAACCGTCCAAATTGCTTGCTTCGCACCGCAACGAAATCTGCCGCATGGTTGAACAGAACCTTGCGCGGAATCCGCGCGTGTTCGGCTCCGTGCTGCATGGCGGCGATACGGATAACAGTGATCTCGACCTGCTGGTTGACCCGTTGCCGGGCACCACCCTGTTAAATCTGGGCGCTCTTCAAGTTAACCTTGAACAGTTGCTGGGCATACCGGTGGACATCCTCACGCCGGGTGACTTGCCGGCAAAATTCCGCGACGCTGTTCTCAAGGAAGCCGTACCGGTATGACCCAGCGCGAGTTGCGCCAGGCCGATTATCTTTCCCACATGCTGGAGGCACTTTCACTGGCGCAAAGCTATGTGGAAGGCATCAGCAAGACTGACTTCCTGCACGACAAGAAAACGCAGCAAGCAGTGATCCTGAATATCATGGTGATCGGCGAGGCCGCCACCAAATTGGCCGACGAATACCCCGCATTCGTTGCAAAATTTCCGCAGGTTCAATGGAAAAGCATGCGCGGCATGCGCAACCGCCTGGCTCACGGTTATTTCGACATCAACCTCGATGTTGTCTGGGAAACAGTCAGGCAAGCCTTGCCTGAACCGGAAGGGCAGCTCCGTCAAATACAACAGGCACTGTGAACCCTGCCAAACGCCGCGAAATCTTTTTGCGCCTGCAAGCGGCCAACCCACACCCCACCACCGAGCTGGAATATTCCACGCCGTTCGAGCTGCTGGTCGCGGTGGTGCTGTCGGCGCAAGCCACCGATGTCAGCGTGAACGCCGCGACGCGGCAGCTGTTCCCGGTCGCCAATACCCCGCAGGCGATGCTCGCGCTCGGCGAGGAAAAACTGCGCGAATACATCCAGCGCATCGGCCTGTACAAGACCAAGGCCAAACACGTGATGCAGACCTGTCGCCTGCTGGTGGAACGGCACGGCGGCGCGGTGCCGCAAACCCGCGAGGACTTGGAAGCCCTGCCCGGCGTGGGACGCAAGACCGCCAACGTGATCCTGAACACCGCGTTCGGCCAGCCCACCATCGCGGTGGACACGCACATCTTCCGCGTGTCGAACCGCACCGGCATTGCGCCCGGCAAGGATGTGCTGGAAGTGGAAAAGAAACTGCTCAAGTTCGTCCCGGACGAATTCAAGCATGACGCGCATCACTGGCTGATCCTGCACGGCCGTTATGTCTGCCAGGCGCGCAAACCGAAATGCGGTGTGTGCATAATTTTCGATCTGTGCGAATACAAAGACAAGAATGAAGACAATAAATAATCCGTCATTCCGGCGCAAGCCGGAATGACGGCGGGTTGTTATCCATTTTGGAGTAGACACTTTGCTATTCAATCCTTCCCGCAATGAAGCGCGCAATTTTTTATTCGAATCCTGGCGCAAGCGCAGAGCCGGAGAATTGCTCACTCCATTGGAAGACCTCGCCGCACAGCTCATCGCCAAGCATCCCGAATACTTTGCCGTGCTGGAGAATCCGCAACAGCATCAGGAAACGGACTACCTGCCGGAGCAAGGCGCAACCAATCCTTTCCTGCACCTGATGATGCACATGACCATTGAAGAACAGATCTCGATCGATCAACCACCGGGAATACGCGCGCATTTCGCGCGCCTGACCAAAAAGTTCGAATCGGAACACGAGGCGCAACATCGCATGATGGAATGCCTCAGCGAGATGATCTGGCAGGCGCAGCGCAATCGCACCCAGCCGGATGCGGCGGTATACTTGGCGTGTCTGGAACAACAATAATGTAGGGTGCGTTCCACGCACCCTACGACTCCACAGAGGTTTGTATGAGACTGTCCAAAATCACCACCCGTACCGGCGACAAAGGTACAACCGGCCTCGCCGACGGCACCCGTCTCGGCAAAGACCACGCACGCATCGCCGCACTGGGCAGTGTGGACGAGTTGAACAGCCAGCTCGGCGTGCTGCTCGCCGAATCCCTTGCACCCGGCATCCGTGCGGTATTGTTGCAGATCCAGAATGACTTGTTCGATCTGGGTGGTGCGCTCGCGCTGCCAACACAGGATGCGTTTGCTGAAAGCAAGATCGCCTGGCTGGACGAACAGATCACGCACTACAACGCCGGCCTGCCGCCGTTGCGGGAATTCATCCTGCCGGGCGGCTCACGCGCCGGCGCGTTGTGTCATGTGGCGCGCACCGTAGCTCGCCGCGCCGAACGTGACCTGGCGCTGCTGATGCAAGGCGATCCAGCACCGCAGTATGCGCTGCCCTATCTGAACCGCCTGTCGGATCTGTTGTTCGTGCTGAGCCGCTGCACCAACCGGACGGATGCAGTTTCTGAAACACTTTGGCGCCGGGATTTGTAGCAGCTGACCCTGTTCTCCCGCACAAGCCTGCCGGATGGCGCCGGTTGAATTACTTTTTGTCGCCCCGGTCCAAACTCAATGCTCCACCGCCATGTATCACCACGAAAAGCAGCCCGCCCACGATGGCCATGTTTTTCATGAAGTGGATCATCTGGTTTTGCGCCTGGTCAGGCGGCGCAGCCCAGAAATCATGGAAAATCAGCGCTGCCAGCACGGTGAATATCAATATCGCCGCAGCAGCCCAGCGTGTCTTCCAGCCCAGCACCAGCATGATACCCCCGCCCAGCTCGACGATGACCGCGCCTATTGCTGCCAGCTGGGGCAACGGCAGTCCCTTGCTGGCAATGTAACCGACTGTGCCTTCGAAACCGGTAATTTTTCCGAATCCCGCAAATACAAAGATCAGCGCGATCAGGATGCGGCCCGCCAAGGGGCCGTATTGGTTCAATGTGTTCATGCTTGATCCTCCCTCTGTTAATGCTGCTGGTTGATGAAACGTCGTGAAGCCTTACCTTGCATCGGCAAGGTGTCCCTCGTTGAAGTCCCTGATGGCCTGAAAGATCTCTTCCTTTTTGTTCATCACGAACGGCCCGTGCTGGACGATAGGCTCGCCCAGCGGATTGCCGGCAACCAGAATGGCCTTGGCCGGACCTGATGCGACCATCACCACACCATCTGCCTGCGGAGTGTTGGCAAGTATCGCCATGCGGCTTTCTCCCAGCTGCGTGCCGCCTATCGTCAGCTCGCCGCGATAGACATAGACAAAGGCATTGTGTGTTGCCGGCAAGATCGTCGAAAACAGGCTGTCCGCCGGCAGGTCGATGTCGAGATACAACGGTTCGGTGTCCTCGCGCGTCATCGCACCGGCAACACCGTTACTGGTTCCAGCGATCACGCGCACCGTAACGCCCTCCGCCGTGACGTATTCGGGGATCTCCGCCCTGGGTATGTCGCGATACCAGGCGGGAATCATCTTGCGCCTGGCCGGCAGATTCAACCAGAGCTGGAAGCCTTCCATGACTCCATTTTCCTGCTCCGGCATCTCGGAGTGGATCACACCGCGACCTGCGGTCATCCATTGCACGCCGCCGTTCTGCAGCAGCCCTTCGTTGCCGGCGTTATCGCGATGGCGCATGCGGCCGGCGATCATGTAGGTGACGGTCTCGAAGCCTCTGTGCGGATGGTCAGGGAAACCTGCGAGATAATCGCCCGGGTCGTCGCTGCGAAAATTGTCGAGCAACAGGAACGGATCAAGCCGCTGTTGCAGATTCTGCGTAAGTACTCTGGTCAGTTTGACGCCGGCACCGTCGCTGGTCTGCACGCCGGTCACGATACGTTCTATCGTGCGTGGTTGCGAGACGGCTTCAAGCTTGATTGACTGGTTCATAGCCACACCTTGAACTGTACTCAACAGGAATCAGCGTAGCATGAAAACGGCGGGTGTATTTAATTGAACGGATACATCCCTGTTTCTGCCATGAAATTATGTGCGGCCGCGGCTTCGTTCTGGTATGACTGTGCAGGCATAAGGTGTAACCGAAGGCCCTGCTTCTGGTTCTGATGCTTCGCTATGCTAATGCCTGGCAGACATCTTCATCCGCCGGACAACTGCTCATGTGTGGACATGGCGTGCATTCGCACCGCGGAATCTACTGCCCCAACATGGCTGCGACCTCAAGCTCGGCAGCCGCCCAATGCTCATCGGAACGGCCTTGGAAACCATGCCGTTCGGCAATGAAATAAGCCGTTGTCTCCACCATGCGATAACGTTCCTCAGGAGTAATCCTCGCTGCTTTCACCTTCTTCGCAACTGGCTTGGCGGCCTGCGGCTTTTTCGCAACGGCTGTCCTGGTTGCGGCAACTGTCTTTTTCGCAGCAGGAGCTGCGGCTTTTTTTACTGTGCTTGGCTTGGTCTTGCGCGGCTTGGCAAGCGCAGTCTTTTTCGCCGGCGTTTTCCTGGCCGTCGTGGTCAATGTCGCTTTAGTGGTTTTCGGCTTTGCGGCAACCTTGCTGCCGGTTTTGGTCGCAACCGCTTTTTTTGCGGCAGGCTTTGCTTTTTGTTCAGCCATGATAGTCACCTCACTGATTTAAATTTAGATTGAGACTACACTGCACAAGTTTGCCGTGATCTGGTTAAAGTCCTATTACAGCGATTATTGTGTGGCCTGAATGATATGCACCTTGACTATACCGGTCAACCAGTTAGGGTTAATATTGCACACGTGATGCGACCCTGTCCAATTACCCAATGAAATATCTCAAATCCGAATTCGCGATCGCCATCGCGCTGATCTTGCTGGCAATTGGCTACACGCTTGAACATGCTGCAATTGAACAGGGCGGCGCAACGCTGTGGGGCTTGCTGCTGGTGATCCTCGCTGCGATCATCACGGTGGCATTCCGCATCGCACACCATGCCGAAGTGCTGGCGATGCGCTTCGGCGAACCCTATGGCACGTTGATACTCACGCTGGCCGCCGTTTCTGTCGAGGTGGTGATCCTGATCGTACTGTTGCAGGGTGAACCCAATCCTACCCTGGCACGCGATACGGTTTTCGCCGCCGTGATGTTCGATATCAATGGCATCCTCGGCTTGGCGGCTATCCTCGGCGGCCTGAAACACGGCAACACCAAATACAATGTTGATTCGGCCAACTCGTTCATCGCCATGCTGCTGGTCGCCATCGGCATCGGCATGTTCATCCCGGATTTCGTGCCGGAATCGCAGTGGCAGGTTTATTCGGCCTTTTCCGTCGGAATCATGGCGATCATGTATCTGGCATTCTTGCGCTTGCAAACAGTGGAGCATCGCCGGTTCTTCGAATACACCGATGAAACCGATGAGGAGGCGCACGATATGGTACACAGCCCGAATGTGCTGCATGTCGGCGTGATGCTGGGAGCGATCGTGCTGGTCGGACTGCTTTCGGAAATCCTGTCGGTGCTGCTGGATGCCGGCCTGTCTGGCAGCGGTCTGCCGAAGGCGATCCCCGCCGTGCTGGTAGCCCTGATTTCCGCCAGTCCGGAAATACTCACCGCGCTCCGGGCAGCACAGCGCGATCGCATGCAAACCACGGTCAACATCGCGCTGGGAGCCTCGCTCGCCACCGTGCTGCTCACCCTGCCGGTGATCGAAACCATCGCGCTGCTCAACGGCGAGCGCATCGAGATGGCGCTCACGCCGATCCAGGCCGGCATGCTGCTGCTGACATTTTTCACCGTGATGAACAACCTGCATGATGGCGAGACCAATGCCATCGAGGGCATCAGCCATTTTGCGCTGTTCGCCGCGTTCATCGCATTGGTGGCTATGGGGCTGATCTGATGCTTGCTCTTGAAACCTGGGAACTATTGAGTTACGTGGTTACCGTCATCGGCCTGCCGCTGGCGATCGCGGTATTCATCTTCGAGCAACGCAAGGAGCGCAACAACGAGGAAGAGGAAGTCTATCAGCTGCTTTCCGACAATTATCAGGAATTCCTCAAGATCGCGCTGGAAAATCCCGATTTGCGCCTGTTTGCCAGCGAAGAGACGCCGGCGCTTTCGGCCGAACAGCGCGAGCGCATGTTCATCATTTTCAGCATGCTGATCTCGTTGTTCGAACGTGCTTATCTGTTACTCTATGAGGACGATATGGCGGAAATACAGTTGAGACGCTGGCGTTCCTGGGAAGACTATATGGGAGAGTGGTGCAATCGGGCGGATTTCCGCACCGCACTGCCCGTCTTGCTGCGCGGCGAGGATCCTGCATTCGCAGCCTACATCCAGAATCTTGCTGCCAGTGACCATGTCGCTTGATCGCTTCGCAAACACATTGGACTTGGTCAGCCTGCCAGCCGTTGTTCCGAAGAACCGGGGGGGTCCATGCTGACGATACTGGTCATAAATTCGAAAGGGGGATCGGGGAAAACCACCCTGACCACCAATCTTGCCGGTTATTACGCCAGCAAGAAAGTCAAAACAGCGCTGATGGATTACGACCCGCAGGGATCAAGCATGCAGTGGCTGAAAGCGCGGCCGGGCCACGCAGAAAAAATCCACGGCGCCAATGCGGCCCCGCCCAAGGGTGCGGCTGTACAGCGCAGCTCCCAGGTCTGGATACCTGCGGACACCGAAGTCATGATCATAGATGCGCCGGCCGGCGTGAAGGGAATATTGCTGCAGGAACTGGTGCGCAGGACGAATTTCATCGTGATCCCGGTCGCGCCCTCCCCTATCGATATCCGCTCCACCGCCGATTTTGTCAAGGAGCTGTTCCTGTTCGGCGGCGCGCGCACCTCCAAAGCAAAGATTGCGGTGGTGGCCAACCGGGTACGCAGTTCCTCGTCTTCAGTCTATGCGTCCCTGGAACGTTTCCTCAATTCGCTGAAATTGCCGTTTCTCACCAATATCCGGGATTCGGAAGTCTATCTCCATGCCGCGGAACAAGGTTTGGCGGTATTCGAAATGGACGAGGCGGCCACAGCTTTGGAGAGACGGGAACTGCTGCCCATATTGCAGTGGGTGGACGGCCATTACATGGCAACTGATAAAAGACTCAGAGTTTCCCCGGCTCAGGAAAATTCACCTCGCCCGAACGGTTATGGGTCGCGCATCGAGGACAAGGTCATGAGCCTCGAAGCATTCCGCGCCACGGGCAAATTCAATAAATTTCCGTAAAGCTGCCTCTGCCTGGCGCTTGAAAATACCTGCCGGTTCCGGGGTATTTTGCAGAATTTCGCTGTATCCACAAAAATATCACTTGACTTGCCCAAAACATGATTAAATAGCGGATAAATCACCGAATGCAAATACGGGGTACCAGCAGAACCTATGTCGATTCGAGCACATGCAAATCTATAAATCGCAGAAAGGGGGCGCAAGATGCTGTCGATACTGGTCATAAACTCCAAAGGGGGATCAGGGAAGACCACCTTGACCACCAATCTCGCCAGTTATTACGCCAGCAGGAAACTCCGAACTACCATCCTCGATTATGACCCTCAGGGATCTTGCCTGCAGTGGCTGCGGGTGCGGCCCGGCCACACAGGGACTATCCACGGCGCCAATGCCGCTCCTCCCAAAGGAGCCAGCACCCTGCATAATTTGCAGAAGTGGGTGCCGGTCGGCACCGAAGTGCTGGTCATAGATGCGCCATCCGGAACCAAAGGCCTGTTGTTGCAGGAAATGGTACGCAGGTCGAACTACATCGTGGTCCCGGTAGTGCCATCTCCGATCGATATTCACGCCACTGCCGATTTCATCAAGGAACTGTTCCAGATCGGCGGGGCATCGGTTGCCAAGACCAAGATCGCGGTGGTAGCCAACCGTTTGCGCAGCGACTCTCCTTCGCGCGAAGCACTGGAACGTTTTCTTACTTCACTGAAGCTGCCGTATCTCACCAGCATCAGCGATTCGGACAACTATATCCGCGCTGCGGGAAAAGGCCTGGGCGTGTTCGAAATGGACGAAGCCGGCACCTTTGCCGAAAGGCAGGAGTATCTGCCCATACTGAAGTGGCTGGACGGGCAGGAAATCAACTGTCAGACGGGTGGAACCGGCGAGACCGATAGCAATGTGGTGCGCATGGACGAATCAAGGCAATTTGCCGTCCAGCGAGCTGTCGTGAAAGCGTGGCACTCTCCAATCATGCGCAAGGCGCAACGCTAAAGCCTCATCCCTGACGCTGGCGTAACCTGACACGCTGGAGATACGCTTCCCTGGCGATCTGGACATCTTCCAGAAAATACGGCAACTCGTTCAACAGCATTGCCTGTGGCCCGTCCACCAGAGCCCTCGGAGGCGCAGGATGAAAATCAACCAGCACCATGTTCGCCCCGGCCATCACCCCTTGCGCCGTAACATGCACCATGTCGAGTATCCCATCCGGTGCTGCCTGCCGCGAACCGACCGAGTGTGACGGATCGACACATACCGGCATGCGCGTCAATCGCTTGACCACCGGCACATGCGCGAAATCCACGAAATTGCGATGCGGGTCGCCCATATTGGTCTTCATCCCGCGCAGCCCGAACACCACATTGCGGTTGCCCTCGGAAGCCAGGTATTCCGCCGCATTCAGCGATTCGTCCAGGGTGATGCCGAAGCCGCGCTTGAGCAGGATAGGCATGCCGGTTTGCCGCCCGACGATTTTCAGCAGCTCGAAGTTCTGCGTGTTGCGCGTGCCGATCTGCAGCATCACGCCGGTCGGATTTCCGGTCTGGTGCAGCGCTTCCCTGATTTCATTGAGATGCGATTCATGGGTGATCTCCATCGCGATCACCTTGATGCCGTATTTGCCAGCCAGTTCGAACACGTAGGGCAGGCAATATTTTCCGTGCCCCTGAAACGCATAGGGGCTGGTGCGCGGTTTGTACGCGCCCATGCGCGTGCAAACCTGCCCGTTGTCGCGCAAAGCCTTGAGCATGATCTCGACATGCTCGCGGTTGTCCACAGCGCATAAGCCGGCGAATACATTCAGCGTATCCTGCCCGAAGCGCACACCGTTGTATTCGAAATGGGTCGGACGCTGATCGTCCTTGTGTCTCCCGAGGATACGGTACTCCTCGGAGACACGCACCGCGCGTTCCACGCATGGCAGGCTTTGCATGTCTTCGATTTCCAGCGACTGGGTATTGCCGATCAGATAGATCTCCGTCAAGGTCTTCTCGCTGCCGCGTTCCAGATGCACGCGGGTCTTTATCCCCGGCAAGGTGGCCAGATGCGCCAGCAACTGCTGATATTCAGCGGATTGTTCTGTGACATTGGAATTCAGGATCAAAATCATTTTTTCTGCCTTGTCATTTTTTCAATAGAATTGCCATTTGCGCCTGCCATTGCGCCATCGGTTCGCGCGTAAAACCGCTCTTGGCGAACTGTGTCCAGCGGCCGATCACATAGCACACCAGCAAATTGGCGTGCGCGCCCACATCCACCGCCTCGCCAAGCTCACCCAGTGTAGCGGCCATGCGCAGCGACTGTTTGAGCGTAGCCTCGATGCGGTCCAGCAACTGGTTGATGCGCTGTTGCAGGCGCTCGTCCTCATTCACCAGCGCATCGCCGATCAGCACGCGGACCATGCCGCGATTCTTTTGCGCAAAACTGAGCAGCATGGCCACGATCCCTTCGAGCTGCCTCACTCCGCTTTTTTCTTCCTGGGTGATCTTGTTGATCAGGCCGAACACTGTCTGTTCGATGAATTCGATAAGCCCTTCGAACATCTGCGCCTTGCTGGCGAAATGGCGGTACAACGCCGCTTCGGAAAGCTCCAGCCGCGCGGCCAGTGCTGCCGTGGTGATCTTCTCGCCCTTGGGCTGTTCCAGCATCTCGGCCACAGTTTGCAAGATCTGCAATTTTCTCTCGCCCGGCTTTGCGGCCATGTTCACCTCTCTATCAATTACCCTATACGGCCCAAAATTTTGGGCAACTGCATCACATCAGCGACTTTCACATCCACACCGGGTGAGTTCCGGTTGCCGGCATTCACCCACACCGTGCGCATCCCCAGCCGTTTCGCTGCTTGCAGATTCTCCAGGCTGTCCTCGACCATCACGCATTGCGCTGCCCGGATGTGCTGCCGCCGCAACAAGCGCAGGAAGCCGAAACTGTCCGGCTTGGGACGAAAGCGCGTGTGCTCGACCGCCATCACATCATCAAACAGATCATCCACGCGCAACAGCTTCAGCACCGCACGCGCATAGCTGGACGGCGCGTTTGAAAACACCACTTTCCTGCCCGGCAACGCTTTCAATACATGGCGCAGACGCGGTTCGCGCAACACCATCCGGTCCAACTCCGGAAACTGGTGGGTATTCCGCAAAAAATGTTCCGGATCAGTGCCATGGTGCCGCATCAATCCGCTCAGGGTCGCGCCATAGCGCTGCCAGTAATGCACCCGCAAATCATTCGCTGCCGCCTCATCCAGTTGCAAATGCAGCTGCAAATAAGCGGTCATGCTGCGATTGATGTGCGGAAACACATGTGCCGAAGCATTATGCAGCGTGTTATCGAGGTCAAAAATCCAGACCCGCTTCGTCATTGCATTTTTGTCCGCAGATTGTGCATTGTTAGGAGCGGGCTTGCTCGCGATCATGGCAAAGCTCGCTGCGCTCGTTTGGCCACGCCTCGAAACTCGCGGCTCTCGTTCTCGCCAGCAAGCTGGCTCTTACGGAGAAGCTATTTGCTTTTTATCAGCGTACCCACACCCTCGTCGGTCAGGATTTCCAGCAGCAGCGCATGGCGCACCCGCCCATCGATGATATGCACCGAACGCACCCCGCCGCGCGCCGCATCCAGCGCCGAAGCGATCTTGGGCAGCATGCCGCCGGACAGCGTGCCGTCCGCCACCAGGTCATCGATTTGCCTGGGGGTGAGGCCGGTCAACAGTTTGCCGTCCTTGTCCAGCACCCCCGGCGTATTCGTCATCAGCACCAGCTTTTCGGCGCGCAGCACTTCTGCCAGCTTGCCGGAGACCACATCGGCGTTGATGTTCAGCGTCTCCCCATCCGGCCCCACCCCGATCGGCGCAATGACCGGAATGAAATCGCCGGAGTCCAGAAAGGTGATGACCGCCGGATCGATCTTGTCGATATCGCCGACCAGCCCTATATCGAGCATCTTGCCCGGTTCAGCGGCACTCTCCAGCATCAGTTTTTCCGCGCGTATGAATGAACTGTCCTGTCCGGTCAGCCCGACCGCCTTGCCGCCGGAGCGGTTGATCAGATTGACGATGTCCTTGTTGATCTTGCCCAGCACCATCTCGACCATATCCATGGTCTCTTCGTCGGTCACGCGCATACCCTGGACGAACTCGCCCTGCTTGCCGACGCGCTTGAGCATTTCGTTTATTTGCGGCCCGCCGCCGTGCACCACCACCGGATTCATGCCAACCAGCTTGAGCAGAACCACATCGCGCGCGAAGCTTTCCTGCAATACCGGATCGGTCATCGCATTTCCGCCGTATTTGATAACGATGGTCTTGTCGAAAAAACGCTGAATGTATGGCAGCGCCTCGGAAAGCGTGTGCGCCTTTTGTTCGGCGGTGGCGGCGGAAAGCGGCATGAAATTTCCTCGATAATTTGCCGCGGATTCTACACCAGAAGGAAATTCGCAGGGCCAGAAATAAATCAGGCGGCAAGCGCCGCCTGTGATTGCAACGAAGCCAACGCTCACTTAGTCCATATGCATATGCTCATGCTCGCCCTGCTGTGATGGCGCTTTGGTTGCGGTCAGCGGTTTCACCTCCGCGACTGCTTTGACCTTCACTGTGCGGTTATTGGTCAGCTTGATGGTCAGCGTCAAAGGTATTTTGTCACCTGCCTTGAGCGGGACTTTCAGGCCGACCAGCATCAGGTGATAGCCGCTCTCGCCAAGAGAGACTCGCTTGCCGGCGGGTAATTCAATGGCCTCCACCTCGCGCATCTTCATCATGCCCTCCCTGTGCGTCATGCTGTGCATCTCCACAGCCCTGGAGGCGGTACTGGACACCCCAAGCAATATCGCCGGCTGTTTGCTGGTAATGGACAGATCCACACTCGCAGCGTCCTGCCCCGGAGCGGTAGCACGCAACCATGCACCTTCGATCTGAATGTCGCCCGCGTAAACATTCGCGCTCAATAACAAGGCTGCCAACAGCCCACAGAACCGATACAACTTATGCATGATGGATCTCCACTGAGTATTTTGAATGAATAACGAAATGTGCGAATTATACCCATCCGAAGCGATACAAGCATTTACAGGATCAGTTATGTCGTTACTATCGCCCGGCGAGGTGCAGGGAATATAATGGCTGACCGCAATAATCATTCATGACCATGAAATTCGTACTCCTGCTCATCAGCCTGATGCTGCCCGCAGCCGGCCAAGCACTGACTCCGCCGGCACCTGCCGCACCTGTCCTGGCAGCAAAGTCTTATGTGTTATACGACTATGCCAGCAACCAGGTATTGGTGGATCAGAACGGGGATGCGCGCATGGAGCCTGCTTCACTGACCAAGCTGATGACTGCCTATCTGGCCTTTGACGCGATCAAGCACGGCACGATCACACTGGAGCAGAAGCTGAGCGTCCCCGCTGCTGCGGTGCACTATATCAGCGGTGAATCGCGCATGCTGCTCAAGGCAGGCCAAACCGTCAGCGTGGATGAGTTGCTGCATGGCCTGATCGTGCAATCCGGCAACGACGCAGCCATCACGCTGGCGGTCAATATCGCCGGCAGCACCGCGGGATTTGTAGACATGATGAACCAGGAAGCGAAACGGCTGGGCATGAACAACACTCATTTCGCCAATCCGGTCGGTCTGCCGGATGCGCAACACTATAGCACCGCTTACGACCTGGCCCTGCTGGCAGCCGCCATCGTGCGCGACTATCCGCAGCACTACCCGCTGTTTTCCGTACGCAACTACACGTTCAACAATGTCACCCAGGCAAACCGCAACCGCCTGCTGTGGCTGGATCCTTACGCGGACGGCATGAAAACCGGATACACCGAATCTGCCGGGTATTGCATGGTCGGTTCGGTCAAACGCAACAACCGCCGCCTGATCTCTGTACTGTTCGGCGCGGATTCGGACCGGCTCCGCGCATCCGAAAGCCAGAAGCTGCTGAATTTCGGCTTGGAGAATTTCGATACCACAAGGCTTTACGACAAAAACCAGCCGGTCGCCAACCTGCGCATCTGGAAAGGCACCGAGAGCCACCTCCCGATCGGTTTCCGGCGCGAATTGTTTCTGGCCATCCCGAAAGGGACGCGTGACCAGCTCAAGGCCACCATGGAAACGCGCCAGCCTGTGTTTGCGCCGATCAGCGGTGGGCAGCAACTGGGCGTGCTCAAACTGACGCTGGACGGCCAGCCCTACGCGGAATTCCCGCTGGTGGCACTGGAAAACGTGCCGCTGGCCAACGTATTTTCACGCGGATGGGACAGCATCCGGCTGTTTTTTCAATAAGGGATAACAAATGACGATTTTTCTAAATGGACAGTACATGCCCATTGAGGAAGCGAAGATTTCCGTGCTCGATCGCGGCTTCATCTTTGGCGATGGCGTGTATGAAGTGATTCCGGTGTATTCGCGCAAGGTGTTCCGCCTGGAGTCGCACTTGCGCCGTCTGCAACACAGCCTGGATGGCATCAAACTCGCCAACCCGCACAGCGAGGCGGAATGGACAGCCATCATCAACGAGCTCGTCAAGCGCAATGCTGGGCAAGACCAATATCTGTATCTGCACATCACGCGCGGCGTCGCCAAACGCGACCACGCCTTCCCCAATCCGCCGGTCAAGCCGACGGTGTTCATGATGAGCAATCCGCTGCTCACCCCGCCTGCCGAACTATTGCTCAGCGGCGTAGGCGCGGTAAGCGCGGCGGACAACCGCTGGCTGCGCTGCGACATCAAGGCGATCGCATTGCTGCCCAACGTGCTGCTGCGCCAGTTGGCGGTCGATGCGGGCTGCGCGGAAACCATCCTGATACGCGACAATTCTTTTATGACGGAAGGCGCCGCAAGCAACATCTTCGTAGTAAAGAACGGCAAGCTGCTCGCGCCGCCCAAGGACAACCTGATGCTGCCCGGCATCACCTATGACGTGGTGCTGGAAATCGCCGCAGCAAATAACATCCCGCATGAAGTCCGGCGCATCGCCGCTGCCGAAGTGTTCGGCGCGGACGAATTATTGCTCACCTCCTCCACCAAGGAAGTGCTGGCGATCACCACACTGGACGGCAAGCCGGTAGGCACCGGCAAGCCCGGTGCGATGTTCGCCAGGATGTACAAACTGTATCAGGACTTCAAGCGCGATGTGATGCGCACCGGATAAATAAACAACGATGAAAGAATTGCCAAAAATCGAATTGACCGAAAGCCTGATCGAATATCCCTGCGAATTCCCGATCAAGATATTCGGCCAGCAGCAGGCCGGTTTCGCCCAGGCCGTGCTGGAAGTGGTCACTAAACATGATCCGGGCTTTGTCGCCGCCAGCATGGAAATGCGCGCCAGCAGGAACGCCCGCTACATCAGCCTGACCTGCACCGTGCGTGCCACCTCGCGCGAGCAACTCGATGCGCTGTATCAGGAGTTGTGCGATCATCCTTCGATCGTGATGGTCCTATGATTCCGCATGTCAAATCGCTGGGCTTGGTCGAATATCGGCCGACCTGGGATGCGATGAAGCGCTTCACCGCGGAACGGACCAAAGACACTCGCGACGAGATCTGGCTGGTGCAGCATCCGCCGGTTTACACGCAGGGTCTGGCCGGCAAGCCCGAACACCTGTTGCACAGCACAAACATACCCGTCGTAAAGATCGATCGCGGCGGGCAGATCACCTATCACGGCCCCGGCCAGATCGTCGCCTATCTGCTGCTCGACATGCGGCGCTGGAAGATCAATGTACGAGAGCTGGTGCGCCTGATGGAACAGGCCGTGATCGACTTGTTGGCCGAATACGGCGTTGTCGCGCAAGGCCGCGAGGATGCGCCCGGCGTGTATGTGAACGTAAACCTCGAAAAATCGTCGCGAGCGGTTGGAGTGCAAGGCGCACGGAGCGCAGCGCCCGAAACATATCAGACAGATAGGCGAGGTGGCGAGCACCGCGCAACGCAGCAATCCGACCGCGCAGCAGATTTGTCGGGGTTTACGCAAGATGCGAAGATCGCCGCGCTTGGATTGAAGATCAAAAACGGCTATTGCTATCACGGCCTGTCGTTCAATGTGGACATGGACCTGACCCCGTTCAGCAACATCAACCCGTGCGGTCATGCCGGATTGCGGGTGACCCAAGTTTGCGAGCTGGGCATCACGGTCCCCATCAATGAACTGCAAGCCGAGCTGGCGCAGAATCTGATCCACGGACTACAGCGGCATTTCGAGTCGAAGCAGCATCCGGAATAAGCCCTGCGTTTCGATGCTGGAAACAGGCACGAACCATATCGAGGACATCCTCAGATATGGTTCAGAGGTGATAAGAAACCATCGATTCTTTAACATATCGCCGGTGACGTGATAAGAAAATTCCGTTTTCTTTGCATGTCCGCGCCGTCGACACATCCTATACGCCAAGGGTCGATCGAGGCGGCTTGACACTAAACTTGACTTATACTTGACTCATTTCTCCCTAATGAATGAAGCCGAAACGCGCGCCGAACACATTGACCCGTGCGGCTATGCGGGGTCGAGCGTCACGCAAGCATGCGAGCTGGGCATCACCGTTCCGATCAACGAACTACAGTCCGGGGTCAATTTGGTGGGCTGAAATCTGTTAGGATTCGTCGCTAGTCAGTGTGCCGGTAGTCGTAACGAGTCAATCAAGTTGCCCCTTCTAGCCCTAAGAAAATGTAAACTGGAAATTAAATTATGAAAGAGTTTAATCAGTTTAAAGTGCGGCTTCGTCAGTTTGCCGAAGAGCGCGATTGGGATCAGTTTCATTCCCCCAAAAACCTATCAATGGCGTTGATAGTTGAGGCGGCAGAATTGGTTGAGCATTTCCAATGGCTAACCGAAGAGCAGTCAAGATCAATGGAGCAAAAGCAATTAGATAAGGTACAGGAAGAGCTAGCGGACATTCAAATCTATCTAATTAGAATTGCTGACAAACTAAATGTCGATCTAATGGGGGCGGTTAGCAATAAATTAGAGGCCAATGCAAAGAAGTATCCGTCGGAGAAAGTTCGCGGCAGTTCCAAAAAATATACTGAATACGAATGACCTTTCTAAGGAGTTGAAGTGCTGGTTTACGCATCCACGAAAACCGAGTTTCTTGACGACGTTCGTGCCGATACTATTGACCAAAAAATCCTTGCCTCATTCCAACGCCACTTAGGGCATTCCACTAGTAAGAACGAAATCACTGCTTGGCGTAACTCAATGCTGTATATGAGCCAAGTACTCGCCGATGATGAGATTCCAGCTAACTCAGGTGTTGCAATTGAATATACGCTCCCGCAAACAAACAAGCGCATAGACTTCATTCTCACTGGCCTTGGCCAGAACAAGCAGGTCACCGCCATTATCATCGAGCTAAAGCAGTGGGAGAGCGTCAAGGCTACTTCAATGGATGGTATTGTCAGAACATTCGTTGGTGGAGCGGAGCGCGAAGTCAGTCATCCTTCATATCAGGCTTGGACATATGCAGCATTGCTGGAGGACTTCAACGAAACCGTGCAACTGGAAAACATCAGTCTGCAGCCCTGTGCCTATTTGCACAATTGCGTATCGGATGAGGTTATTAATGCTCCTTTCTACGAATATCACACCCGCAAAGCTCCTGCCTTCCTCCGCAAGGATGCGCAAAGACTCGCCGACTTTATCAAGCGCTATGTCAGATACGGTGATACCTGCGAAGTAATGTATCGGATCGACAAGGGCAGAATCCGGCCGTCCAAGAGTCTTGCCGACAAGCTCGCATCGTTGTTAAAAGGCAACCAAGAATTTCTGATGATAGATGATCAAAAGATCGTCTATGAAACAGCATTGTCACTGGCCAGAAAAGCTTCGGTCAAAGACAAGCATGTACTCATTGTTGGAGGCGGCCCAGGCACAGGGAAATCCGTGGTGGCTGTGAATCTTTTGGTAGCACTCACCAACGACAAAATGGTAACCCAGTACGTCACCAAAAATGCTGCCCCGCGTACCGTCTATACCTCGCTGTTGACCGGATCGTTTAGAAAAAGTCATATCGATAACTTGTTCAAGGGGTCTGGTGTTTATACCGAAACAGATGCCAACGTGTTTGACGCCCTCATTGTCGATGAGGCACATCGTCTCAATGAAAAATCGGGCATGTTCCAAAATCTGGGTGAAAATCAGATCAAAGAAATCATCAATGCTGCAAAGTTCAGTGTCTTCTTCATTGATGAAGATCAGAGGGTCACTTTCAAAGACATAGGGGAGACTGGCGAGATCAAGACTTGGGCTAAACGGCTCGGGGCCACCGTGCACCAATTGGAATTGCAATCTCAGTTCCGTTGTAACGGTTCAGACGGTTACCTCGCATGGATAGATGGCACGTTGGAAATCCGCGAAACCGCCAATCAAACTCTGGAAGGTATCGACTATGACTTCCGAGTGTTTGATTCACCCAATGAGCTTAGAGAAGCAATCTTTGAAAAGAACCGTGTTAACAACAAGGCTCGTCTTGTGGCTGGTTATTGTTGGAACTGGGTCAGTAAGAACGATGCAACGCTGAATGACATTACCATCGAAGAACACAACTTTGCCATGAAATGGAATCTAGCCAGTGACGGTAACTTGTGGATACGCAAACCCGACTCGGTTAACGAAGTCGGCTGTATCCATACCTGTCAGGGACTAGAAACCGATTATATCGGCGTAATCATCGGTCCCGATTTCGTCATCCGTGATGGCGTAACGGTAACCGATGCAGCCAAACGAGCTGGAACAGATGCTTCTATTAGAGGCTACCAGACATCACTTAGGGAAAATCCTCAATCCGCCAAGAAAAAGGCTGATGCAATCATCAAAAACACCTACCGTACTCTCATGACCCGCGGCATGAAAGGCTGTTATATTTATTGCACAGACGAAGAAACCAATTCTTGGTTTAAACAGGCTATGGGCAGAACGGCGAAGGAGTATCAAGAAACTGCTGTAGTCGCACAAAAAGCGAATGAGGAGGCTCTAGCAAGTAACGATGATCAATATGAAGGACTAACGCTTAGGCTGCTTAAAACGAGTGAAGTCAAACCTTATGTAAATGCTGTGCCCATTTATGATCTTGCTATAGCTGCAGGTCTGTTCAGTGAAATGCAATTGGTAAATGAAGTGCCACTGGCTGGAGACATTAATAGCTTCGATCAATATCAATGGGTGGAGCTGCCTGACAGCTTCAGAATTCACTCAGGCCAGTTCGTTGCTAGAGTAGTTGGCGAATCCATGAATAAGCGTATACCAAACGGTTCGTGGTGCCTTTTTAACCTAAATCCAGTAGGCACAAGACAAGGGAAAACTGTTTTGGTGCAGCACCGAAGTATTGAGGACCCAGATACTGGCGGCCATTACACCATCAAGATCTATCAGAGTGAGAAAATGGTTAGTGAGGATGCCGGCTGGAAGCACAGCCGAATAACCCTCAAGCCGTTCTCAACTGATCCGAACTACAAACCTATTGTGCTTGAGGTAGAAAATAGTGGCGAAGTAGCTGTTATTGCGGAAATGGTGGCGGTATTTGCTTGACCCGGCTTCACTAATTAAATTGTCTAGATTCGGATAGCATTTATCAACACCCGCCTCGATGCACTGACCGCCGCCGATTTCGGGACGCTCGCCCGGCTTGACGCATAGCTTGACTTATACTTGACTGATTAAATGAGCAAGGCTGAGCTGACCCCTATTCCCCGGCCAGTTAAATTAGTGCTTGGCGTTATTTTAGTTTTTGTGTAAAATCTAAAATAGCATTCAGGTTATTTTAATTTTAGATTTTAGGGGGAATTCCGGTGAAGAATTTCCAGTCTGGCCGCTTGGTTCAGCAGGCACACTACAAAAGCTTCCAGCCCAATCCCATCAACCGCGCATGGGTGGTGGATGATATGAGCTTGCTCCAGTTGCTCGGCCAGGCGGATCGCGAATTGGGCAGGCTGGATATGTATTCCGAGTACATCCCGAACATCGACCTGTTCATCCGTATGCATGTGCTGAAAGAGGCGAGTCAGTCGAGCAAGATCGAGGGAACACAGACGACCATGGAGGAGGCACTGCTGGACAAGGAGGATGTGGCACTGGATAAACGCGACGATTGGGAAGAGGTTCAGAACTACGTGGCGGCAATGAATGAAGCGGTCGCGAAGTTGCAGAAGTTGCCTTTTTCCGCGCGGCTGATCCGCGAGACGCACAAGACGCTGATGCAGGGCGTGCGCGGCAAACACAAGACGCCGGGCGAGTTCCGGCACAGCCAGAACTGGATCGGCGGGGCGAGTATCAACGACGCGATTTTTGTGCCGCCGGTGCATATTTCCATCGGTGCATTAATCGGCGACCTGGAACAGTTTGTGCATAACGATAAGCAGTATTTCCCAGAATTGCTGAAGGCCGCGCTGGTGCATTACCAGTTCGAGACCATCCACCCTTTTCTCGACGGCAATGGGCGCGTGGGGCGTTTGCTGATCACCCTGTATCTGGTGAGCCGGGGTATATTGAAGCAGCCGGTGCTTTACCTGTCGGATTTTTTCGAGCGAAACCGCCAGCTTTATTACGACAACCTGATGCGGGTGCGCGAGAAGAACGACCTGCTGCAATGGTTCAAGTTCTTCCTGGTGGGGGTGATCGAGACAGCGCGCAGCAGCACCACGACCTTCGACAACATCCTCAAGTTGCAGAAGCAGGCGGAGACACAGTTGCAGACGCTGGGAAGCCGCACGGCGAATGCGCAGAAGGTGATGTATTACCTGTACCAGCGCCCTGTGGTAAACGCAGTCAAGGCAGGCGAGGTGGCGGGAGTATCCCCTGCGTCGGCATACAAGTTGATCGCCGATCTGGAGCGGTTCGGGATACTGAAGGAAATCACCGGCGGCAAGCGTGGCAAGATGTACGTGTTCGACGCCTATCTGAAGCTGTTCAAATAACGACAGGGAAGCCAGGTTATGCAGCTATATGGAATAATGAAAATATGAGCACTATCGAAAAACAAACCAGCCACGCCAAGACCGCGCGCAACCCGATCAAGATCGTGCCGTTGCAGGAACGCCTGCGCAAGCCGGAATGGATACGCGTGAAGTCCGGCAGCGGGCAGGGCTATCACGACGTGAAGCGCATGCTGCGCGAGCACAAACTGCACACGGTGTGCGAAGAGGCGTCCTGCCCTAACATCGGTGAATGCTTCGGCAAGGGCACCGCGACCTTCATGATCCTCGGCGACGTGTGCACGCGGCGCTGCCCGTTTTGCGACGTGGCGCACGGCAAGCCCTTGCCGCCGGACATCGAAGAACCGGCCAACCTGGCGCGCTCGATCGGTCTGCTCAAGCTGAAATACGTGGTCATCACCAGCGTGGATCGCGACGATCTGCGCGACGGCGGCGCACAGCATTTTGCCGCTTGCCTCACTGCGATCCGCGCCAGTTCGCCCGCAACGCGCCTGGAGATCCTGGTGCCGGATTTTCGCGGCCGGCTGGAAGAGGCGCTGTACGCTCTTTCCGCCAGCCTGCCCGATGTGCTGAACCACAATCTGGAAACTGTACCGCGTTTGTACAAATTGGCGCGCCCCGGCGCAGACTACACGCACTCGCTGAAGCTGCTCAGGGATTTCAAGGCGCGCTTCCCGCACGTTCCGACCAAGTCCGGCCTGATGCTGGGATTGGGCGAGACCGACGAGGAGGTGCTGGAGGTGATGCGCGACCTGCGCGCGCACGACGTGAGCATGCTGACGATCGGCCAATACCTGCAGCCTTCCGACGGGCATTTGCCGGTGCTGCGCTATGCGCCGCTGGAGTCGTTCACGATGTTCGAGCAGGCAGCAAAGGAGATGGGGTTCAGCCATGCGGCCTGCGGCCCGATGGTGCGCAGCAGTTATTTTGCCGACGAGCAGGCGCATCAAGCAGGAGTCATTTGAGGAACTAGCGGCGCAGTTTAAAGTCAATCACTGCGGGCGCTTTGATCCGGTTTGATTTGAATCAAAACACTGCTCATCGCCAGGCGTAATTTGTACGCATTGATTTTCTTCCAAGGAGACCGTTATGAAAGTTCGTTATCTGATCGCTATCGCTGCTTCCCTGTCCGTTTCTGCCCCTGCGTATGCCGCAGCCGATGGCGAGGCGCTGTTCAAGCAAAGCAACTGCAGCATGTGCCATGCCGCTGCCAGCGCGTCGCTGGGACCATCCCTGAAGGATATTGCCGCCAAGTATGCGAAAACGGCGAATGCACAGGCTCAATTGGAAGCGAAGGTGCGCAATGGCGGCAAGGGTTCGTTCGGTTCCATGCCCATGCCGGCCACGCCAAAATCGGTCAGCGACGAAAGCATCAAGACCATCGTCCAGTGGATACTGTCGCAAAAGTAATCGATTCGCTGGCAGTCGGCCTGTTTGAACCGAACTTGCCTGGGGTTTTCATACAGTTCCACTGCCGCTTCGCAAGCCCGGGCTTTCCGGGAGGTGAATTTTGCTATAATCGGCGCGCCATGTTTCGCTGCCGGCCCGGTTGACCGCCGGCCCGGATTGTTCGAATTTTCCACAGGAGCACAAAATGAAAGCTTGCTATCTCTTGGCCATGACAGTTGCCCTGTCGGTTTCCACCTCCACGCTTGCCGCTGACAATAAGGAACCGGCCATTTTCAAGGAGGGCAACTGCAATAATTGCCACAATCTTTCCGAGACAACAGTGGGCCCGTCTTTAATACAAATAGCCGACAAGTACCGGGACGACAAGGAAGCCCAGGAGAAACTGGAGAAAAAGGTTCGCACCGGCGGCTCGGGATCGTGGGGGGTGATGCCCATGCCCGGCACACGGCAGTCTATCAGCGATGCGGATATCAAGATCCTGGTGGCATGGATACTGGAACAAAAAGCCAAACCCAAAGCGGATGTAAAAACTGACGCCAAATCTGAAAAGAAAACAAAGTAGCCTGATGTTTGCGCAGCTAAAAGCCGGCGTGAGCCGGCTTTTTTTGTTGCCGATGCCAGTCTGGGCTGCCTGCCCGAACTGATATAATTCCCGGCAAATTTTCTTGCACTCCTCGATGAACATCCTTTACGAAGAAGACGGCAGTTTCAAAGTCGGCAGCATCATGGCCGACAACACCACCTCGTTCCAGATCGAGAGCGTGTCCGGCAAGCGCAGCAAGGTCAAGGCATCCAATGTGATGCTGCGCTTTACCCAGCCTGCGCTGGATGAATTCATCGCGCAGGCGGAAGCCATCGCCGGCGGGATCGAGGTTGATTTCCTCTGGGAATGCTGCCCTCCCGATGAATTCGGGTTTGAGCAGATCGCCGGCGAGTATTTTGGCCATGTGCCGAGCCCGCTGGAAGCGGCGGCCACCCTGATAAGGCTGCACGGCGCGCCGATTTATTTTCACAGAAAAGGCAAAGGCCGTTACCGCGCCGCGCCGCCAGATGTGCTCAAGGCCGCGCTGGCCGGCGCCGAGCGCAAACGCCAGCAACTGGAGTTGCAAGCGCGCTATACCGGGCAACTCACCCGCTTTGAATTGCCCGGCGAATTCACCGAACATCTCGCGAATATACTATTCAAGCCGGACCGCAACACCATAGAAGTCAAGGCGCTGGAAGCTGCTTGCGCCGCAACGCATCTGTCCGCCGCGCACCTGCTGCATCGTTGCGGCGCGCTGCCTTCCACACAGGATTTTCATTTGCAGCGTTTTCTGTTCGAGCATTTCCCGAAGGGCACCGGCTTCCCTCCGGTCGAGTTGAGCGCCTGGCAAGAGTTGCCGCTGGCCGGCGTGCATGCCTTCAGTATCGACGATGCCGCCACGACCGAGATCGACGATGCGTTCTCGGTGGAAAAGCTGGCGAATGGCAACTGGCGCGTCGGCGTGCACATCGCCGCGCCAACCCTGGGTTTGCCGCGCGGCTCTGCGGGCGATCTGGTCGCGGCGCAACGTCTGTCCACCGTGTACATGCCCGGGGACAAGATCACGATGTTGCCGGATAACGTGGTGCAGGCTTTCACGCTGTGCGCCGACCGCGTCTGTCCCGCCCTGTCGATGTACATCGAAGTGGACAGTGAATCACTTGCGATACTGTCCTGCGAGAGCCGCATCGAACGGATACATATCGCCGCAAACCTGCGCCATGACACACTGGAACCCCTGTTCAACGAGGAAACGCTGGCGGCGGGCAAGCTCGACTATCCCCATGCCGGCGAGCTGAAGCTGCTATGGGATCTGGTGCAAAAACTCGAAGCTGAGCGCGGCAAGCCAGCCGACAACAGCACGCAACAACTGGAATACAACTTCCATATCGAGAATGACCGCGTCAGCATCACGCAACGGCGGCGCGGCTCGCCCATCGACAAGGTGGTTTCTGAACTGATGATCCTGGTGAACAGCGAGTGGGGCAAGCATATTGCCGAACACGGCTTCGCAGGCATCTACCGCACCCAGAGCAACGGCAAAGTCAGGATGAGCACCGTCGCGGGGCCGCATCAGGGCCTGGGTGTGGCGCAATACATGTGGTCAAGCTCGCCGCTGCGCCGCTATGTGGATATGGTCAACCAGCGCCAGATCATCGCGATGCTGCGTGATGAAGAGCCTGCTTACCCAAAGAACGATACCGACCTGTACGCCACGATGCGCGATTTTGACACCATGTATGGCATCTACGGCGAATTTCAGAGAAACATGGAACGCTACTGGTGTTTGCGCTGGTTGCAGCAGGAGCAAGCTAACAAGGAAGCCCTCTCCCGCGTTGCGGGCGAGGGGGCAAACGAATCGCTGCGCGAGCTTATCGTTGATGCGATTGTGTTGCGCGAAAACCTGGTGAAGCTTGCGGATATTCCGCTGATCTTCCGCGCGCCATCGCTGCCGGAAACGCCCGCCAACACCCGTGTGCTGCTGGCCATAACCGCGATCGACTTGCTTGAACTGAATCTGCAGACGCGCTTTGTCGCAACAGTGGAGGAGGAGATTTGCCAAGCCTGACAGCCGGAGCGGCGGCGTTGCCCGCCCCAGCCAGGACACCCATGTATTTATCGATGGGCTTATCCGTTGCATTGCACGTTTTCGCCTTGTTCGGCATAGCCCTGGTGATGCCCGATCCGCGCAACACGGCAAGCCTGATGCAACCGCTGCAGGTCGTACTGGTGAACAGCAAATCGAAATCCAGGCCGATCAAGGCCGATGCGCTGGCGCAAGCCAACTTGGATGGCGGCGGGAATACCCCCGATGACCGGCGGGCGAAAACCCCGCTGCCGACGATACGCGACGACCGGCAGTTCGTTCCCGAGCGCCGCAGCAGACGCGTAGCTGAACTGGAAGAGGAATCAAAACGCATGCTGACCAGACTGAAGAGCGATCGCAGCGTGGTGATCCCGGAACTCAGGAAACAGCCCGTCAACATAGCCAGCAGCGGCGACGATCTGGTACAAAGGAGCCTTGAGATCGCACGCCTCGAAGCGGAGATCAGCAAGAATTGGGATGCCTACCAAAAGCTGCCGCGCCGCAAATTCATCGGCGCACGTACACAGGAATATCGCTTCGCTCAGTACATCGAGGACTGGCGGGTAAAGGTCGAGCGCATCGGCAACCTGAATTACCCGGATCAGGCGCGCCGCCAGCATATCTATGGAAGGTTGCAACTCAGCGTCTCGATACGCGCGGACGGCAGCCTGGAAAGCATGGAAGTGAGCAGATCATCCGGCCAGCGCATCCTGGACGCGGCAGCGATGCGCATCGTCAAACTTGCCGCGCCCTATGCCCCGTTGCCCACCAACATCACCAAGGATACCGACATCCTGACCATCACCCGCACCTGGACGTTCACCCAGTCGGACAGGCTGGAAAGCGAGTAATCATCATGACCGACAAATATGCCGTCATCGGCAATCCAATCGCACACAGCAAGTCGCCGCAGATCCACAAGATATTTGCGGAGCAGACCGGACAGGACATCAGCTACGAGGCCATCCTCGCGCCGCTGGACGGGTTTGCTGCCACGGTCGAGCGGCTGCGCAAAGAGGGTTACAAGGGTTGCAACGTCACGGTGCCATTCAAACACGAGGTCTTCAACATCGCTACTGAGTTGAGCGCTCGCGCACAAGCAGCGCAAGCGGTGAACACGCTCAAGTTCACTAACAACACTATTTTTGGCGACAATACCGATGGTATTGGCTTGGTAAGGGATGTTACACAAAATTTAAAATATGAGATTGCCGGAAAACGAGTATTGTTAATGGGTACAGGTGGAGCCGCAGTTGGTGTAGCATTTTTACTGAGCTCTCATCCTATTGAAATATGTATTGCTTACCGAACAGATGAAAAGGCGCAAATAATTACAGAAAGAATCAAGAGCGCACCTGAAACGCTTGCCACCTCTGTTACTAGCAGCAGCTATCCTGGCTTATCAATAATCCGCCCTAGAACGCCAAATAATCTATCTTATAAAGAACTAAATCGGGATAACCAAGCACGCAACAGCAATTCAGATTTTTTGGATAGGCCATTTGACCTCGTTATCAACGCCACCTCCGCTGGTTTGAAAAACGAAATGCCGGATATTCCAAAAACCATCTTCGCGCCCGGTGCTCTTGCCTACGACATGATGTATGGCAAGGAAACGCCGTTCATGAAATTCGCGCGCGCCAACGGCGCCGCCATCGTCGCGGACGGCCTCGGCATGCTGGTCGAGCAGGCCGCCGAGTCGTTCTTCATCTGGCGCGGAGTACGTCCCGAGACTGCGCCGGTCATCGCAAAGCTGCGCACACAGCAATGAGAAGGATCAAGAATTGGATAGTGCGCTGGGCCTGGCGCAGCGTGAAAATATTCTTCGCCTTGCTGGTTCTGTACCAGATATGGCTGTTCGCGCATATCTGCTGGTGGGTGAAATTCAACCCGTCCACCAGCGCATTCATGGAAACCCGCCTGGAGGTCATGCAGGACAGGAACCCGAATGCCGAACTCCGGCATAAGTGGGTTCCTTACGAAAATATCTCCAACAACCTCAAGCATGCACTGATCGCCGCCGAGGATGCCAGGTTCGTCGATCATGAAGGTTTCGACTGGGAAGGCATCCAGAAGGCTTATGAAAAAAATCTGAGGAAAGGCCGGATCGTCGCGGGAGGCTCCACGATCAGTCAGCAGCTCGCCAAGAATTTGTTTCTTTCCACCAAGCGCTCTCCCTGGCGCAAGCTGGAAGAGGCGGTGATCACGGTGATGCTCGAAATCGTGATGGACAAGCGGCGTATCTTCGAGATCTATCTGAACATCATCGAGTGGGGTAATGGCGTATTTGGCGCCGAGGCAGCGGCGCGCCATTATTTCCAGGTAGGCGCGGCTCAGCTTTCCCCCGAGCAGGCCGCATGGCTCGCCGCAATAGTGCCAGCTCCGCGTTACTACGAAAGGCACCGTGAAGCGCCAGGCATGCTGCTCAAGGCCGATTTCATTCTCATGCATATGGACAGCATGGAAATTCCCTGAGCATACAAACGGCGATTTCTTTACAATAGCGCGCGATCAAAGAGACAGCTTCCAAGGCGCGTGCCATGACCAACATCAAGCAGGAAGGCCACTACACCGAAAATGTGCAGAACCACCTCAAGCAGGTGGAGTCTCTGCTGCACAAACACGCCTTGCTTGAAGCTGTAATCCACCGGCAGGAACTTCCACGCAAGGACCGCCACGGCCTGCTCGACACACTGGCGCAAAAACAGCACATCGCCGAGCTAAAACGCTTACTGGACAGCCTGCACCCTGCGGATATCGCCTACATCCTGGAGGCCCTGCCCATCGAGCAGCGTTTGCTGGTATGGGATCTTGTCAAGTCGGAGCGTGATGGCGATATCCTGATCGAGGTTTCCGATTCGGTCCGGGAATCGCTGATCGCGGCGATGAGCCGCGAAGAGTTGCGCGAAGCGACAGAACATCTCGACACCGACGAGATCGCCGACCTCGCGCCAGACTTGCCGCAACTCGTGATGCGCGACGTATTCAGGTCGCTGTCCATCGAAGAACGCGAACAGTTGCGCGAAGCGATGTCTTATTCGGAAGATTCGGTCGGCGCGCTGATGGATTTCAGCATGATTCAGGTTCGCGATGACGTCACCCTTGAAGTGGTATCGCGCTACCTGCGCCGTTTTGACGAGCTTCCCGACCACACCGATCAGGTGTTCGTGGTGGATCGCAATGATCGCTTCAAGGGTGTGCTGCCGATCAATCTCATTGTTGTAAACGAACCGGATGTGATCGTCGGCAACCTGATGCTGACCGACACCATACAGTTGCACCCGGAGGAGAAGGCAGAACAGGCCGCGCAGGCTTTTGAACGATACGATCTGGTTTCCGCACCGGTAGTGGATGAAGACGGAAAACTGGTCGGGCGTGTGACAGTGAACGTGGTGTTGGATTTCATCCGTGAGGAATCGGAAACAGAATTGCTGAATCAGGCCGGTTTGCGCGAGGAAGAAGACATTTTCGCTTCGGTGTGGAAAAGCGCGCAAAACCGCTGGCTGTGGCTGGCACTGAATCTTTGCACCGCATTTTTCGCCTCTCGCGTCATTGGAAATTTTGAGGGGACAATTGAAAAATTCGTCGCGCTGGCCACCCTGATGCCGATCGTGGCAGGCATTGCAGGCAATTCCGCGAACCAAACCACCACCATCATCATCCGCTCGTTGGCGCTGGGCCAAATCACACATGACAACGCCCGCCGCATGCTGTTGAAAGAGTTGGCTATTGGCGGATTGAACGGGATGGTCTGGGGCGGTGTCGCAGGATTATTCGCTTACTACCTGTATCACAGTATACCGCTGGGAATCGTGATGACCAGCGCAATGCTGCTGAATTTGATGGTGGGTGCAAGCGTCGGCCTGGCTATTCCGCTGCTTATGCAAAAATTCGGGCGAGATCCGGCAATAGGCTCAAGCGTGATGATTACCGCCATTACGGACAGTGGCGGATTCTTCATCTTTCTGGGGCTGGCGACAATATTTCTGATTTAAAGCGGAAACCCACTGCTTCCCCGTAATGGAAACGGGTTGTCGTCAAGGTTGTCTGGAAAACCAAATGAGGCCGCGTACCACATCCGCTCCCTTGCGGGCGGAATTTGGCCCCTAGGTCAAGGCTGTTATTTGGCTGCCGGTTTCTTGGCTGCTGGCTTCTTCACGGCCTTCTTTGCTGCCGGTTTCTTGGCTGCGGCTTTCTTGACTGGCTTTTTGGCTGCTGGTTTCTTTGCTGCTGGTTTCTTTGCTGCCGGTTTCTTTGCTGCCGGTTTCTTTGCTGCCGGCTTTTTGGCTGCTGGTTTCTTGGCTGTTGCCATTTTCATTCTCCATAAAGTTATTGAATAATTACTTCAGCTCACTCGACCACCCAAACGCCTTGCAAACAGCCTGAAACGCTTGTGGCATCTACACTTTATCCACGTTTAAATAATCGTGCAACAAATTTCGCGAAATAGTTCGTGTTAATTACAACATTCAGGAAAGCAATTTCTCCCCTGCATACAATTGGGATATCGTCTCGCGTTCACGCACCAGATGCACCTTGTCGCCGTCCACCATCACCTCGGCGGCGCGCGGTCGAGTGTTGTAATTTGAACTCATGCTCATCCCATAAGCGCCTGCGGAAAGCACAGCCAGCAAGGATTGCGGAGCAATCGCCAAGTCGCGCGCATGACCGATGAAGTCGCCTGTCTCGCAAATCGGGCCGACCACTTCATAACTTTGCCGGACATGGTTTTCACGAACAACCGGCAAAATCTCATGGTAGGCATCATATAAGGCGGGGCGCATCAGGTCGTTCATCGCGGCATCCACGATGGCGAAATTTTTCTCCTCACCGTGCTTGAGATACTCCACCCGCGTCAGCAGCACTCCGGAATTGCCGACCAGAGCACGGCCTGGCTCCAATATAAGCCTTTCTCTGCGATCGCCCAGTGCGGACAGCAAAGCAGCGACATAATCAGCAATAGCCGGGGGGCTCTCGTCACGGTAGCAAATTCCCAAGCCGCCGCCCAGATCAAGATGTTCCAGATGCATTCCCTCATCCGCCAATACATCCGCCATCTTCAGTATCTTTTCCACTGCGGCGATGAACGGGCCGACCTCGGTTAGTTGTGAGCCGATATGACAATCCATGCCAGTGATGCGCAGATTTTTCAGATCGCGCGTCCTCCGATAAAGCGCAACCGCCTCGCCATAAGCCACTCCAAATTTGTTCTGCTTCAATCCGGTGGAGATATAAGGGTGGGTTTTGGCATCAACATCCGGATTCACGCGCAGGCTGACAGGGGCGATCTTTCCCATTGCCCGTGCCACCTCGTTCAACCGCTCCAGTTCGGCCGAAGATTCCACGTTGAAGCACAACACATTCGCATCCAGAGCCAGGCGCATCTCGGCAGCAGTCTTGCCCACTCCGGAAAACACCACTTTGCGCGCATCTCCTCCCGCTGCCAGAACCCGCTGCAGTTCACCGCCGGACACGATATCGAATCCCGCGCCCAGGCGCGCGAGCACATTCAGGATCGCCAGATTGGAGTTGGCCTTCACTGCGTAACATATCAGGTGCTCGCGGTTCCGCAAGGCGTTGGCAAACTGGTTCCAGCTATCCGTCAGCGATGCGCGCGAATAAACGTAACAGGGTGTGCCGAACTGCGCTGCGATATCTTCCAGAGGCACCCGCTCGACAAGAAGCTGGTCACCCTGATTATGAAAATAATCATCCATGTTCATTGGCTTTGCAGGGAAGATGAGGCACCCGATCTTTGCATTTCAGGTTGTTGTGTCTCAGAAGCCTGAGGTTGGGCTGTAGGCAAGGTAAGCGGACCTTTCTGTCCGCAACCCTGAAGCGCACAAAGAATAAGCAAGACAGCGGCAAAACGCATCGTTTACCTTCGTAGAGTTATACAAAGTGGAATTATAGATGACTGACGCGCTTTCGCGATGAGCGGCCTGATAAAACTTATGCCAGCTTCAGAGCAAGATTACAGCCATTTTCCTGCCGTAAAAAAAGCAAACCGGCTAATGCAGGTTTTGATCATCAGAATAATCATTTTAAGCCGAACCACCGTCCCCGCATCGACTTGATTCTGTCAAAAATTCCCTGGCCTGCAGCGTCCTCGCGCGCCGGCTGGAAGGACGCGACCCTGTGTTCATGCAACAAGTTCGGAGCCTGCTTAAAGGTCAGGTAGCGCTTCAGCGCGTCTAACAAATGACTTTTCAGCATGCTCACGTTTATGGGCTTGTTCAGGATGCGGAAGACTTGCGCCTGATTGATCAGGTTGATCACCAATTCAGAGTCAGCCATTTTGATGGTGACGATGGTCAATATCTGCGGATGTTCCTGCTTCAGCAGCTTTAACATCGCTACCAGCTGCCCTTTCCCCGGTTCGACGTCCGCAATCACGACCGCAATCTCGCGCGTTTGCATGATTTGCAACGCCGTATCCGCATCGGTGGCAGAAACTACCGGGCACAGGCCGCTAATCAGCTCGCGGGTAACCCTGAAAATATCTTCCTCATTTTCAATCACCAGCACACCAGCGGACATATTCGGGGGCAATTCGGCCAGCGCTGTTTTGGTATCCGCCAGTTCAAGCCCTATCGTCACCGCCTCGGCTACAATCGTCTGCAACGCCCGGTTGTCCCAAGGTTTGCTGATGAAACGATAAATCTCACCGTCATTGATCGAGCCGACGATCGCGGCAAGATCAGAGTAGCCGGTCAGCAGGATACGCACGCTGCGTGGAGAAATTTCCCGGGATTGCCGCAACAATTCAACTCCCAGCATGCCCGGCATGCGCTGATCACTAATGATCACATGCATCTGGTACTTCTTCAAAAAATCGAGCGCCTTGTAGCCGTCAGTGGTGCAAAACACATGGTATCTCTGGCGGAATAGCGACTTCAGGGCAGTCAGAATACGCTCTTCATCGTCAACCACAAGGATTCGAGCTTTTCTGATGCTGGTATCAAGGCTGATCTGGCTATCTTCTGTTGTCACGGCCAACGTAACGCTATCGTCAGAAACTTCCTGGGCTTTGGCGATGTTCAGATGTTTAGAAGCATTGAGCAGCATGCTGGAAGTAGTTGTCGAAACGCCGGAATCTACTTCAGACACACCAAGTGAATCATCTATCGCACGTCTGAATGCCTCGGAAAATTCATTTGCATTCTGGTAACGGTCTGCTTTTTTCTTGGCAAGCGCCTTCAGCAGCACCTCATCCATGCTGGCTGAAAGTTTTGGATTCAACTGGGAAGGTTTGGCTGGCTGGGAATTTATCACTTGGTTCATGACCGTCGCGAAATTGCCGGTGAAAGGCTTGCTGCCAGTCAGAAGCTCATAGGCAATCACGCCGATCGAGAACAAATCCGCAAGCCCATCGACTTCGGTGCCGAGGCATTGTTCGGGCGACATATAGTGAGGAGTGCCCAGAACATCGCCGATTTGAGTCAGTTCGGATGATTCAAGATGCGCAATGCCAAAGTCGTTGATCTTGATGCGCCCGTCTTCATTGATCATGATATTGGACGGTTTGATGTCGCGGTGGACCACGCCATATTCATGCGCATAGCCGATACCGTCTAGAATCTGCCGGATTATCAATCCTACATCGGCTATTCCATAATGGGTTTTCTGGTCAAGAAGCTGCTTCAAGGTCTTGCCGTTGACCATCTCCATGACGATATGAGCGCCCTGGTCATCTTCGATGTAGTCGTAGATCTGTACTATGCGCGGATGCACCAGGCGCCCGACGGCCTGTGCTTCCTGTCGGAAGCGGCTTAGCGCCCCGCCAAGTTCGCCACCTTGATGCAGCGTTTTATTGATGGATTTGATCGCTACAGCACGTGCAATCGACGGATCCCAGCCCTTGTAGACCAGGCCCATGCCGCCCGTTCCCAGCACGCCCTGAATTTCATATTTGCCGATTTTCTTCGGAGTAGCCATTGCCGGACATTACCCTTCAAGCTCGGCTTCTTGAGAAGCCTTTAGCGGAAACCACACTGTGAATCTGGTGCCTGCCCCAACCTTGGAGTCAACCTTGATATGACCGCCATGCTGCTCGACGATTTTGTAGGAGATTGAAAGTCCGAGCCCCGTCCCCTTGCCGATCTCCTTGGTGGTAAAGAACGGATCAAATATATGCTTCATGACTTCCGGGGGGATTCCGCTGCCGTTATCCGCCACCTCGACTGCCACCCCTTCCCCGTCAACGCGGGTAGTCAATATGATTCTGCCGCTCCCATCAGGCATCGCCTGCGCAGCGTTGGTGATCAGATTAAGGAACACCTGGTTAACCTGCGACGGTGAACAGGTAATCGCCGGAATTTCACCAAACCGCTTGTCGACCGTGACTGTTTTCAACAGATGCTTTGCCAGCAACAAGGTGCTTTCCAGACCTTCATTCAGGTTGAAACTGGTCACCTTGCTGCGATCGATACGGCTGAAATTCTTGAGGTTGCCGACGATTTCCGCGACCTGCCCGGTGCCATACAAGCCATCCTTGACCAGCCCGCCAAGTTCCTCGATGACATTCTGCTTGCGGAGCTGCGCGATTTGCGACGAAGATTGCGCGTACTCCCGGGACAGTTCATCGGGATTGTCCCCGGCCTTAAGCAGCGCGACCAATTTTTCACAATGATCCAGCGTGCTGCTGATACCGGGAAGCTGCTCTGATACGGCCCCCAGACTGTTCTTGACGTATGCCAGCGGCGTATTGATCTCATGTGCGACACCTGCCACCATCTGACCCAGAGACGACATTTTTTCGGACTGTATCAGTTGCGCCTCGGACTCCCTTAGGTGCTTCATGGCCTCTGACAATTCACGGGTGCGCTCCACGACGCGATGCTCCAGCCGCTGATTCGCCGCCTTGATCTTGAATCCCAAATAGGCAAGCAGAACCAGCAATGCTCCGGAGTAGTAAATCAGGTAGATACGGTAGCGTTCCTTTTCCTCGAAAATCGCTTCCAGCTCGTTGTTGTAGGCCAAAGCCATACTGACCAGGCGTGGACCGGAGGTCAGCACCTGCAATTGGCTGAATAATTCCTGCTCGACCGGCCGATGGACAAGCATGTTCTGCACCGCGATCTCTATTTGTTCAACTTTATCGCTCCAATCGCCGGGGGCTTCACGCAACTGGTTGACGGCCCCTTCAAGACTTGTGCGCTGGGAATCCTGTGCCTGCATGTAATATTGGGGTGCAATGGCAGACAGTTGGCTCAAAACCTGTATCAGCCCGATTGGCTTGGATTTCCGTTTGGCGGACTGCGCTTCGAGTGTCACGACATCCCTCAGGATAGTCTGGAGCGCATCTTTGGTAATGTTATTTTCAATCTTGAACTTCTCGACAAGCTCGGCTTTCAGTTGTATCTCTTTTCTGAGATCGGTCAGGCCCGCTCTCAGGACGCTGCTCGTGGTGCGCTGAGCTATGCGAGTGATGGACCGCAGTGCTTTATCTCCCGCATCCACGCTAATCGAAGCAGGCACACCGCCTGAATCATTGCGCGCTCGTTGCACTTCGAAATCCCAACGATTATCGATAACCCTTAACTCGCTGATCAGTTCAAAAACTTCATTTTGTTCGCGCAGATCAATGGCTTGGGTTTTCTGGTAAAAAAATGCCAGCGCCGATATTGATGCAATCGCTGCCATTACCAGCATGATGTTCAGCAGAATTTCCGACCTGTTCATACAATCCCATTCAGTTTCTTGTCGAGGCGAACGTGCCTCACTTGCCGGGCTTCAACAGCCGTGCATCAAACCCGGCAGCCTGCATGGCTGCGCTCAGCAAGCGCCCGGCTCTTCGCTGCATATCCGGAGCCATTCTATCCGCCATTGATATAAAGTAAACGACACCTTGCCGAATAGCAGATACAGCGATGCTTTATAACAATATTTCCACCAGCATAGAATATAATACCAATTTAGCTGTTTCACATAGAAATGGTCTTGAGCTCATTGCGCAAACCTGCATAATCCGGACACGCCGTCCCTACCACATCCCAGAACTTTTCAGAATGGTTCATTTCACGCAGGTGAGCGAGCTCGTGCACCACCACATAATCAATCAAGCGCAATGGCAGCTTGATGAGTTGCAGGTTCAACAGCACAATACCCTTTGCCGTGCAGCAACCCCACTGAGTTTTCGCCGAAGAAAGCTTTACCGAGCTCGGCACGACATTCAGCAATGGCGCGTAATTAGCCACACGTTCCAAAAACAACCGTTCTGCCTCGCGCCGGTACCAGCATGAAGCGGCATATTCAATGTCAGTTGGCCCGCTGCCATTGGCGACAAACACCCACAACTCCATGCCCTTGCGACACGCCGGAGTAACGAACAAACCCGGCACTACCCGCAGACTGAGCAATTCGCCCAGGTAGGAGATCGTTCCTCCGTCGCCCCAGCACGTTTGTGCCAGTATGTTCACTTGCTTCCAGCCATCCAGCTTTGTTATCACCCAGCGGGCTTTTTCCTGCAGCACGCTGTGCAGCCAGTTCTCCGAAGAGCGCATCGGCACGCTTACGGTCAGGCCGCGCTCATCGATGTGCAAACCGATGCTGCGGCGCTTGCTGCTGCGCTTCAGCGTATAGGTGATGTGCTTGCCGTCGAGCAGTGCGGCGCGCTGCTCGACGCTGGGTGGAACTGTCAATGTTCGCAGGCGTTTCAACATCTGGACTCCTCTAGAAACCGTAGCGAGCGGTTCGAGAGCAAGGCGCACGGAGCGCAACGATCGAGGCATATCATATAGATAGACGAGGAGTGAGCACCGCGTAACGCAGCTATCGAATCGCGCAGTAGGTTTTCAGAGGTGTTCATCAATGGGGGAGCTGCTGAATTTCACTCTCGATCCAAGCTTCAACACGCCTATTGATCTCTTCCGCCTTGAGGCCCATGGTTTCGATCGGCGCACCGATACTCATGGTGATCAAGCCGGGATGCTTGCTGAACGCGTTGCGCCCCCATAGCCTACCGGCGTTGTGCGCGACCGGAACCACCGGCACACCGCAGCTTTCGGCCAGCAGCGCCCCGCCGATCTTGTATTTGCCGCGCTGACCGAACGGGATGCGGGTCCCTTCCGGAAAGATCACCACGCAGAAGCCCTGCGCGATCCGTTGTTTGCCCTGTTTCAACAATTGTTTTATCGCACCTTTGCCATCGCTGCGCTTGATGGCGATCGGACTGGTGAGCGCCAGTGCCCAGCCAAAAAAAGGGATCCACAACAACTCGCGTTTCAATACCCACACTTGCGGCGGAAAGATTTTTTGCAATGCCAGCGTCTCCCATGCAGACTGATGTTTGCACAGCACGACACATGGTTCCTTGGGCAGGTTTTCCATGCCCCGCACTTCATGACGTATACGGCACACCAGACGCAACAAATGCAGCATCAGTTTCGCCCACAGAGAAATGAAACGATATCGTGTTAACGGGTTGAATGGGAATGTCAGCAGCGCCAGCACCGAGAATATCGGCGTGATGACGATTTGCAAAAGCAGGAAAACCAGCGAGCGCATTACCAGCATATCACCCTTGTTGCTTATATCAGTTCAGCGGCCACCGCGGCAAGATCGGCGAACACCCGGGTGCCTTCCGGCATTCCTCCCGCCGCTTGGGTTTTCTTGCCTTTGCCGGTAAGCACCAGATAGGGCTTTGCACCCAGCACGGCGGCAGATTGCAAATCGCGCAGCGAATCTCCGACCGCAGGCACATCTGCAAGGCTGCCAAGGTTATAGCGTGCCGCAATCTCTTCCAGCATCCCGCTTTTTGGTTTGCGGCAAGGACAATTCGCTTCCGCGGCATGCGGACAATAGAACACTGCGTCGATACGCGCTCCGACGAGAGCACAGGATTTATGCATCCTGTCGTGTATCGCATTCAGCGTTGTCATGTCGAACAACCCGCGCCCCACGCCGGACTGGTTGGTCGCCACCACCACGCGATAGCCGGCCTGATTCAGCCGCGCGATCGCCTCCAGGCTGCCGGGAATAGGCTTCCATTCCTCCGGGTTCTTGATGAACTGATCGGAATCGAAATTGATCACGCCGTCGCGGTCGAGAATGATGAGTTGCATAGCTGATTTATCCATAAGTTCTCAGGCTGCCAGTTTGGAAATGTCTGCGACCTGATTCATAAGGCCATTCAAGGTTCGCAATAAATCTAGGCGACTATTCCGCACAGCCGGGTCATCGGCCATCACCATAACTTTATCAAAAAAGTTATCAACCGGAACCTTGAATTTGGCCAGCTCAATCAAGGCTTCTTTGTAAGCAAGATTTTCGAAATGCCGATGTATCACAGGGGCCAAATTATTTAACGCATTGAAAAGTGCAGTTTCTTCCGGACTCTCAAATTGTTTGTTTATGTCAATGGCAGAATCATCGGTTGGTGGTGCTTTTTTGAGGATATTTCGGATACGCTTGTTCGCAATGGCAAGGCTCGCCGCTTCAGGCAGAGCAGCGAAAGCACGCACCGCTTCAAGTTTTTTCGGGACGAGATATATTTGAAGCGGAATATTTGATAACACAGCATCCACTTCATTGGCCGAGTAACCTTGCTCGCGCATCATCCCACCGAGTCGCTCGAATATAAAGAACAGAACATCCTTACGGGCAGCGCCCAACAGTTCTTTTGGGAAATCGTCGAAGGCAACGTTAACCAAATCGGCAAGATCAAGCGGCAATTCCTTTTCTATCAGCATCCGGATCACGCCCAAGGCATGACGGCGCAATGCAAACGGGTCTTTGTCACCGGTCGGTATCTCACCGATGCCGAACATACCGGCCAAGGTCTCCAGCTTGTCGGCCAATGCCACGCAGACACCTACCATGTCGCGCGGCAATTCGTCGCCGGCGAAGCGTGGCTTGTAATGGTCTTCGATTGCAAATGCGATGTCGTTGCTCAAACCGTCGTGTTGCGCGTAATAACGTCCCATGATGCCTTGCAACTCGGGAAATTCGCCCACCATGTCGGTAAGCAAATCGGCCTTGGCCAGCATCGCCGCTTCACCCGCTTGTGCGGCAAGCGTGTTTCCACCCAGTTTCAGACCGATCGCCTGCGCAATCGCCCATACCCGCTCGACGCGATCGCCCTGTGTGCCGAGCTTGTTGTGATACACAACCTTGCGCAAACCTTCCACGCGCGAGGCCAGGGTTTTTCTGCGATCCTGGTCGAAGAAGAACTTCGCATCCGCCAGACGCGGGCGCACCACGCGCTCGTTGCCGCTGATCACCAGACTGGCATCAGCCGGGTGGATATTGGACACGATCAGGAAACGATTGGTAAGCTTGCCTTTGCTGTCCAGCAGCGGGAAGTATTTCTGGTTGGCCTTCATGGTCAGGATCAAACACTCCTGCGGCACTTCCAGAAATTCCTTTTCAAACTTGCCAACCAGCACATTGGGACGTTCGACCAGCGCGGTCACTTCGTCCAGCAGGGCGTCATCTTCGATAGGCTTAAGGTTTTCCTTGGCGGCGGCAGCGGCGATCTGTTTGGCGATCTCGTCACGGCGCGCGGCAAAGCTGGCGATCACTGCACCTTCGCTTTCCAGCTGCTGCGCGTAGCTGTCGGCATCCTTCAGTACTACCTTAGCAACACTGGCCTCGAAGCGATGACCTTGCGTCTCGTGTCCGGCACTCAGACCCAGCACGCCGACCGGCACGATGTCCGTGCCGTGTAGTGCCACCAGCCCATGTGCAGGGCGCACGAAATTGACGCTGCTCCAGCCATCGGCCAGCTGGTAGGTCATCACCTTGGCGATCGGCAGCTTGCCCAGCGCTTCATTGAGTGCAATCTGCAAGCCTTGTGCCAGCGTCGCCCCCTTCATCACGCTGTCGAAGAACAACGCCTCCGCCTTGCCATCCATCGCGCGCTTGAGTTGTGGCACGACCGACACATCGGCCCCCATGCTACCGAGTTTCTTGAGTAATGCAGGGCTGGGCTGCCCGTTCGCATCCAGGCCGACAGCGACAGGCATCAGCTTTTGCGATACGGATTTATCTGCCGCTTTGCTCAAGACATCCTTAACCCAGACTGCCAAGCGCCTAGGCGACGCATACGCGATGTACGTTTCGCCATAAATACTATCCCCGCTTTTATCGGCCAATAGTCCGGCAGTACTCAACTTCCACCAAATCTCTTCGGCAAAGCTATCGCCTATCTTCTTCAGCGACTTTGGCGGCAGCTCCTCGACGAACAATTCGACCAGCAGATTTTTTGACGTCATGCTCAAGCTACCTTCTTGGTCATCTGCTCGACCCACTCGCGCGGCGCCATCGGAAAGCCCAACCGTTCGCGGCTCTCGTAATAGCTCTGCGCGACACTGCGCGCAAGGTTGCGGATACGGCCGATGTAGGCAGCGCGCTCGGTCACCGAGATCGCGCCGCGCGCATCTAGCAGATTGAAAGTGTGTGCGGCTTTCAGCACTTGTTCATACGCGGGCAGCGCGAGTTGTTGTTCCATCAGATGCTTGGCCTGCTTCTCATGGCTACCGAACGCGCCGAGCAGGAATTCCACATCGCTGTGCTCGAAGTTGTAGGCGGATTGTTCGACCTCGTTCTGGTGGTACACGTCGCGGTAGCTGACGCCATCGGTCCAGGTCAGGTCGAACACGTTTTCCACGCCCTGCAGATACATCGCCAGGCGCTCCAGCCCGTAGGTGATCTCGCCGGTGATCGGCTTGCAGTCGATACCGCCGACCTGCTGGAAATAGGTGAACTGCGTCACTTCCATGCCGTTCAGCCACACTTCCCAGCCCAGGCCCCACGCGCCCAGTGTCGGATTTTCCCAGTCGTCTTCGACGAAGCGGACATCATTCTTTTTCAGGTCGAAACCGAGTTCTTTCAGCGAGCCGAGGTACAACTCGAGTATGTCGGCGGGCGCGGGTTTCAGCACGACCTGGAACTGGTAGTAGTGCTGCAGGCGATTCGGGTTCTCACCGTAGCGCCCGTCCTTGGGGCGGCGCGAAGGCTGCACGTAAGCGGCTTTCCACGGCTCCGGACCGAGCGCACGCAAGAAGGTCGCGGTGTGCGAAGTTCCCGCGCCGACTTCCATGTCATAGGGCTGCAGCAGCGCGCAACCCTGTTTGTCCCAGTAATTCTGCAGCGTCAGAATGATTTGCTGAAAGGTAAGCATCCGGTGGTTCCAGGCGTTTGCAAAGGTGCGCATTTTACTGGTTTTCCGTTGCTGCCGTCAGCACATCATGCCGGTCTCTCCGAAATGCCGGCAATCCCTTGATTGTGGTATTCAACGCCGGTCTCTTGTATATTCTGTCACTCGGGGCGAGTCTTTGGTTGATTTGTTCGCGTAGCGTCAGGCATGTCCAGGCAAACAACCCCGCACATTCACCATAGTCCATTTTTATGAGGTGACCATGAAGTTACGTACCACGTTGATATTTCTTCTTGCGCTCGCAGTCAGCGGCTTTTCCCACGCAGAGGGCGAGATCGTAATCAAGTTCAGTCACGTGGACGCGCCCGGTACACCCAAAGGCCATGCGGCGGAAAGATTCAAGCAACTGGCAGAACAGGGCAGCAACGGCCGAATCAGGGTCGAAATCTATCCGGATAGCCAGCTCTACAATGATCGGGAAGAGATCGAAGCACTGCAGAGCGGTGCCGTGCAAATGCTGGCGCCATCTCTTTCGGCATTTGGGGCCATGGGCTTGCATGCGTTCGACTTGTTTGACCTGCCCTATATTTTTCCAAGCGAAGAGATCCTGCACCGCGTCACGGACGGCAGAATCGGGAAAAGCCTGTTCAGGAAACTATCCGCCAAAGGTTTGACCGGCCTGGCCTATTGGGACAATGGCTTCAAGCAGATGAGTTCGAACAAGGCCATGCATAAGGTGGCCGATCTGAAAGGACTGAAAATTCGCATCCAGCCTTCCAAAGTTCTCGAATCACAAATCAAGGCCCTCGGCGCAAACCCGCAGGAAATGCCTGACAACGAGGTCTATACAGCCCTGCAACAGGGCCTGCTGGATGGCGCGGAGAATCCGCTTTCAAGCTTTAACAAGCAGAAATTGTTTGAGGTACAGAAGCACTTGACGATTTCAAATCACGGTTATGTGGGCTATGCGGTCATCGTGAACAAAAAGTTCTGGGATGATCTTCCGGACGATATACGCGAAGTATTGACACTGGCCATGAACGAAGCAACCGGCTTTGAGCGGGATCTGGCGCAGAGGGAGAATGACAATGCGCTGGCCAATGTAACTGCAAACCCTGCTACCGAAGTGTATGTCCTGTCGGACAGGGAGCGTATCGCATGGCAACGGGCATTGCTTCCGGTATATCAGGAATTCGACAGCGTGATCGGCAACTACCTGATCAGGAGCGTCGCCGCTACTGCTTCACTGGTCAAAAAGGAAAAGGATGCGGCCATGCAGAAAAAGAAATCCGGTACCAAATAATAATCGCGGTCAATACCAGCGCGATACTGCTCCATCTCGGCTTGATTACCTCCGTCCCGGACCTATCCACCTGGCTGACGCATCGGCTTTAGAGGCTCAAAGGCATTGTCTGGATCGGAAGAAAGAAGCGGACTTCATCTGTCTGTACTATGATGCATAAGCTCACAGATAAATTTGTGGGGCTATCAATGAATCACACACTTATCGTGAACCTACATGCACCGCGATTTTCAATAGCCAAAACCAATGAATCTGTTGAGTAACTGTTAGGTTGCCTAAGGAAGATAGCCGACGCTTCTCCCCCGTTAACGCGTATCAACAAGGAGGACTCATGACCCCTGAAGAGAAGGCCGTTCTTGGCTATCAATCTGCATTAACGCTTATTACCACCCAAGGCCAAATTATTTGGAGCAGCTTTTCCGGGATGTTGGCTGCGCACGCCGGCATATTTGTGCTTGCCGGTACGGCTCCCCCTCTGTTTCCGCATTTCATCCCTCTTGTGAAAGTACTAGCAATCGCCGGGCTTTTATTATGTATCGCGTGGTTTCTCGTTCTCCGTCGACACTGCGCGTACTATCGTTTCTGGTTCGCATGGGCTCGGCATTATGAGAATAAGTATTTTAAGCCCGAACTTCAACTTGCGACATTCGGAAAGACCTACGGAGAAGGCGGAACTCTTGAGGTATCAGATCATCTGCCGTCGCTTCCGCCCTTCGGCTTTATGGCACGATTCTTAAAGGTTGAGGCCCTCATGGTTTTTGTCGTCATCGTCGTTGCATTTCTATACTTGCTTGTACTGTTTGCCTAACCTGAGGTTGCAGCGGGCTCGCTTGTGTTCGTCGCTAAAAGCCAGTCGTTGAACGTCCGCTTAGGAGAAGGCCGAGCGCCTCATTTGGGGTAATCTCAGACATCCATCTAAAAACCAGATCAATCAAATGATGAAGTCATCTCAATCTTGATCGGATCAACGCCAATTTCTTCGCGCGAGTCAAACTTTTGATCGCCATCTCGCGCTTCAGCGCAGCAGATCTGTCAGCGTAACTCTCCACCAACACCTGCTCCACCGGCCCGCGCGCTCGCGTGTATTTGGACGCCGTACCGGCATTATGCGCCGCGATGCGCTTGTCCAGATCGTTGGTGATGCCGCAGTACAGGGTGTCATCGGCGCAGCGCAGGATGTAACAGAACCAGTTCATTCCAACTTCAACCCCTCCCGGCCTCCCCTTGTCAGGGGAGGAGCTGTAGAGGAATTGCGCCGTGTCCATGCATAAGCCAGCATAACCGCGGTCAGCAGCAACACCGCTGCATTGCCCCAGCGCACATAGGGCGTAATGCCTGCATAACCCTGCGCCATCCCGCGCAGCACGGCTTCCTGGTGCTGCGGCAATTGCTGCAGCACCTTGCCGTCCGTGCCGATGATGGAAGTCACGCCGGTATTGGTGGCACGCAGCATCATGCGGCCGGTTTCCAGCGCACGCATCTGGGCGATCTGGTTATGCTGTTCCGCAGCATGGGATTCCCCGTACCAGGCATCGTTGGTCAGATTCAGCAACACGCTGGCCTGCGGCAGATGACGGATGACTTCCTCGCCGAACACGTCTTCATAGCAGATATCCGGCGCCACCTGCTGCCCGGCCACTTGCAACGGCGGCTGTGCTTCACCGCCGCGCGCCAGATCGCCCATCGGGATGTTCAGCACCCCGTTGATAAACCAGCCCAGCAACGGCCGCAGCGGAATGAATTCGCCGAACGGCACCAGATGGTGTTTGCGGTAGTGTTGCTCGTCCGCCGAACCGAGCGTGAACACGCTGTTGTAGTAACCGCCCTGGTCGCGATCGAAGGAACCGATCAGCACGTCGCCGCCGTTCTGTCTGGCATGATCGCTCAATTGCTCGATCAGATTTTGCGGCACTTCGTAGCGCAGCAATGGCAGTGCGGTTTCCGGCAGCACGGTCAGGCGGGCGTCGCTTTGCAGCGCAAGGCGACGGTAAGTCTCCAGCGTGCCGACCAATGCGTCTTCATTGAATTTGAGTCGTTGCGGAATGTTGCCCTGGATCAATGCCACGCTAAACGGTTCGCCGTTGGGTTGCGTCCATGCGACGTCACGCAACGCTGCGCCGCCAATCCACAACACGGCAAGTGCCGCCAATGCGATCCGTCCATGTTTGTTCCAGCGTTTGCGCAACAACACGGTCAGCAAGCCGGCACTCACTGCCGCCGCCAGCGACACTCCATACACGCCGAACAACGGAGCGTAGCCTGCCAGCGGACTATCGCTATGTGCGTAGCCCAGCGTCAGCCACGGAAATCCGGTGAAGATCGTGCCGCGCACCCATTCGGACAGCACCCATATTGCAGGCATCACCAGCAACGGGCGCAGCCCGCCGGCCACCGGGATGCGCGCCTGTGCATAACCGGCCAGTGCGGGGAACAGGGCGAGGAAGGCGGCGAACAACAGCGTGGCCGGCACAGCCAGCGGCATCGGCATGTCGCCGTAGTCATGCAGCGCCACATAGATCCAACTGATACCGGCGCTGAACAGCCCCAGGCCAAAAGCAAATCCCAGCCACGCCGCAGCGCGCGGCGAGTCGGCGCGATGCATCAACGCGAACAGCGCAGCGAGCGCCAGCACCAGCAAGGGGAAAACCCTGAGCGGCGCAAAGCCGGGCACACAAACCACCCCGGCCAGAAATGCCACTCCGGAATATTTATTCAATAAATTCATGCAAAAATTTTGCTGTAAGCCTGCCGATATTCCCGCACAGCATAACCGATTCGATGAGCGAATTTCCAAACTCGCGAACCAGAATTGCAAACGCGGGGGTGCGGCATTATGCCGCAGCGTTGGACACAGCAGATTTGCTAGCATCGCCACGCAGCTTTGCATTACAAAAAACTACGGGGGAATTCAAATGAAAACAAAACTGCTGTTTGCCATATTGCTTTGCGCTGCTGCCAGCGCCTACGCATCGTGCGGCTCGTCATTTTGCGCAGTCAATACTCATTGGGACACTCAGGGGCTGGTGAATGACGAAGGCTTGCGCGTCGATTTGCGCTATTCCTACGCCAAAGCCGACACCCCGCGCGCCGGCTCGTCGAAAGTGACCAACGACCCGGCCTTGGCTGCACCAGGAGACGAGGTTGAGAATCTGCGCACCATCAATCAAACCCTGAATCTGGATCTTGATTATGCGATCAATCAGCAGTTAAGCGTCGCACTTGGCTTGCCTGTTGTGATGCGCGACCACTCGCATACGATCGCCGACGGTCTTGGCGGCGGGACCGTTGAACGGGGAAGTTTCAGTAAGCTCGGCGACATGCGCGTGGTGGGCAATTACAGGTTCGATTCCGCCAATCACGATGCCGACAGCCACCATTCCGGCAGCGGAGTACGATTTGGCCTGAAGCTCCCCACCGGCAGCACCGATTGGGAATTCCAGCCCGGTGCAATCGGCGAAAGAAGTTTGCAACCGGGCAGTGGCAGTACCGACGCGATTCTGGGGGCGTATTACCATAAGGATCTGGAGGATACACCATGGGGCTGGTTCGTCAGCGGGCAAGCGCAATCGACTTTGAGCACCAAGGATGACTATCGTCCGGGCAATGATATTGCGCTGGATGTTGGCAGCCACTACGCGATTTCCCCCGCACTCACCGGCTTGCTGCAGCTGAATGCGCAGTTCAAGGAACGCGACAGCGGCCTGGATGCCAATCCGCACTCCGGCGGACGCAGCCTGAACCTCAGTCCCGGTCTGAGTTTCGTGATCGCGCCGGCGACCAGGCTGTATGGCTTTGTGCAACTGCCGTTGTATCAATACGCCAATCCCGACCCTGCCGGAAGCCTCTATGGCCAGCTGACCGCGCCGTGGTCGTTCGCAGTGGGAGTCAGCCGCAGTTATTGAAGGAATCTCCAAACCGGAATATTTCCTGGCCCATCTCCTGAAAGCGACAAGTTGTTCCGGGAAGGCGGCAAATTGCCGCAACTCATGCCAGTTCCTCCGCTTACAATTGCACCATGAACAGCACGATGCTTTCCCCTCTGCCCGGCCATAGCCAGTTACGCCGCCTGGTCACGTTGCGCAGTGTGGCGATCGCGGCACAACTCCTGACGCTTGCGGTTGTCTGGAAAATCCTGGAGTTGAAGCTGGTCTGGCCGCCGATGCTGTTGACAATCGCCGCTCTTGCGTCCATCAATTTGTTCAGCTGGATGCGCCTGAGCAGTGGCAAATCGGTTTCAAACCTGGAGTTGTTCATCCAATTGTGCGCGGATGTTCTGGCGCTCAGCATCTTGCTGTATTACGGCGGCGGATCGACCAACCCTTTCATCTCGCTGTTTCTGCTGCCGCTGGTGATCGCCGCCGCAACGCTGCCGGGCCGCTACTCCTGGGGCATGGCGGCACTTACCGCGGCCTGCTATAGCGTGCTGATGGTCTATTACGTCCCGCTACCGCACAACCATCAACATGATGGCGACAGCGCATTCAGCGCACATGTGCTGGGCATGTGGCTGGGCTTCGTCATCAGCGCGGTAGTGGTGGCTTATTTCGTGGTGCAGATGGCTCAAACGGTGCGCAGCAGGGATGAGATGCTAGCCCGCGTTCGCGAGGAGATTCTGCGCAACGAACGTATCGTCTCACTCGGCACCCAGGCAGCCGGCGCAGCGCATGAATTGGGCACGCCGCTGTCCACGATGGCGGTAGTGATCGGCGAACTGCGGCACGATGTTAAAGCGCGGCCTGAATGGCGTGACGGATTGTCCATCCTTGATGAACAGGTGCGCGGCTGCAAACGCATCCTCGACAAGATCCTGGCAAATGCACAAGACAACGGAACCGCCTCGCTGCGACCTGCAAACCGCCTGGTGGCAGAGGTGCTGGATGAATGGCAATTGTTGCGCCCTGCGGCACAATTCCGGTATCACTGCAATGGCACGCAACCCGCACCACTCATCAGCGTGGATGCGACACTGCGCGCCGCCTTGATGAATCTGCTCAACAACGCGGCGGATGCGGCTCCACAGTCGATCGAGATTCGCTCGCATTGGGATGCGGAGAATTTCACACTGGAGATCCATGACCATGGAGAGGGGCTGAGCAAGGAGGCGATACTCAAATCCGGATCGGCATTCTTCACCACCAAAACAGGAGGATACGGACTGGGCTTGTTCCTCGCCAACGCTACCATCGAGCGCATGGGCGGCTCGGTGCGGCTGTTCAATCGCGAGGGGGGCGGTGCAACCACGTTGCTGACACTGCCGATTGCACGGAGCGGGGCATGAATCAACATTGCGAAGATACGGTCTCGCTGATATTGGTGGATGACGACATCACCTTCTGCAAGGTGCTGAAACCCGCCCTGGAAAAACGCGGCTTCTGCGTCAGCGTGGCGCACAGCGTGGAACAGGCCATTCCGCTGGTGGAAACCTGTCCGCCCGAGTTCGCGGTAATCGATCTGAAAATGGGGGGCGCGTCGGGATTGGTTCTGGTCAAGAGACTGCACGAACTGGACTTGAACACGCGCATTGTCGTGCTGACCGGTTATGCCAGTATCGCGACTGCAGTCGAGGCAATCAAGCTGGGCGCGACCCAATACCTTGCCAAACCGGCCAATGCCGACGAGATCGTCTCTGCATTTGGCCATTCGGCAGACGGCAATTTTCCTCTTAAGGTTCAGCCCACCCAGATTGGAAATCTGGAATGGGATCATATCCAGCGGGTGTTGCTGGAGCACGGCGGCAACATTTCTGCCACCGCCCGCGCGCTCAACATGCATCGCCGCACGCTGCAACGCAAACTCGGCAAATCGCCACTGCGCAATGGTTGAATAATTTCCGCAGGATGCGCTATTTCACGGCATACTGTGCTTTTACTTCCCGCATTACTTTGTGCTTAAATCATTCTTCAACCAGGTTAATTGAAAACAATCCCGTGGAAAAAATCCGCCTCTCCAAACGCATGTCCGAGCTCGGACTGTGTTCGCGCCGCGAAGCGGACAGCTATATCGAAAAAGGCTGGGTGGAAGTCGATGGGGAGATTGTCAGCGAGCTCGGCAGCAAGGTCTATCCGAACCAGCAAATCACTTTGCGCAGCGCAGCGCAGAACACCCAGCAGCAGCGCGTGACGATACTGTTCAACAAGCCGATCGGTTATGTGTCCGGGCAAGCCGAGCACAATTACAAACCGGCCATCACCCTGCTGGACGATGCGACGCGCTGGAGAGAAGATGCGTCGCCGCTGCGTTTTCACCGCAGCCAACTCGTCGGCCTTGCCCCGGCAGGCCGCCTGGATATCGACTCGCAAGGTTTGCTGGTGCTCACCCAGGATGGCCGTATCGCCAAACAACTGGTCGGCGAGGATTCCGGCGTGGACAAGGAATATCTGGTGCGCGTGCAGGGCAAACTGGAGGGCAGCGGACTGGCTTTGCTGAACCAGGGCCTCAAACTGGACGGCGAATATCTCAGACCCGCAAAGGTGACCTGGCAGAATGAAGACCAGCTGCGCTTCGTGCTGCGCGAAGGGAAAAAACGCCAGATACGCCGCATGTGTGAACTGGTCGGATTGAAAGTTACCGGACTGAAGCGCATCCGGATCGGCAAAGTGAAGCTGGGAAATCTGCCGGTGGGGCAGTGGCGCTATCTGGGCACGGATGAACAATTCTAGACCGGCACCGGGTCAGTTTTTTGTCTTGCCCAGCTTCCATTCCTGCAGGCTGGCCGGATAACCCAATAGCCATCCCTGTCCGGTTTCACATCCCATTCCCAAAAGAATCGCCCTGATGTCTTTTCTTTCGATGCCCTCGGCGACCACCTTTATGCCCAGCGAATGCGCCAAAGCGAGTGTAGAGCGGACGATCTCCTGGCTTTGCACGGAATTTTCGATGGAGTTGATGAAAGCCGCGTCTATCTTCAGCGTGCTGATCGGATAACGCTGCAAATGCCCCAATCCGGAATGGCCTGCACCATAATCATCCAATGAGATACTGCAGCCCGATTCGATCAGTCTGTTCATGATCTTCAACGCAGTCTCGGGAGAATCGACCATGGCTGTTTCCGTCAGTTCCAGTTTCAGTTCTGTCGGCTTCATATTGTGCCTGGCGATGATGGCCTTTAAATCGTCAACCAGCGTTTCATCGCTTAACTGGGCTCCAGACAAATTGACACTGATGAATGGCGCTGCATGTTCGGTGAATTTCCTCAGTTCCGGCCAATCCCGGCAGGCGCGATCAAGCGTCCACACTCCGATCTCGCGGATGAAGCCGGTCTGCTCGGCGATCCACAGAAAATCCTTGGGCAGCATCACCCCTTCGGTTGGATGGTGCCAGCGTATCAGCGCTTCAAATCCGGCAATTCGCCCATCGGCCAGATCGCAGATCGGCTGATAATGAAGATGAAACTCTTCGTGTGATAACGCGCGCGACATCCCATGCGCGAGGGCTATCTTTTGTGTTGCTTCCCCCTTGGCGGCACTGCGGCGTATAGACTGTTCCAGCGAGATCTTTGTATCGGTCGCAAGCTCCGACGGACCATTGAACTTATTCCTGAAACGTTCGAGTATCACCAGCAGCAAATGGCGCAGGATCGGGTCGCTCTTTTCCAGCAATCCATCCACCAGCTTGCCTTGGATCGGCACAAGCACTGCCTTCTCAACCGCCCTGACGGTTGCAGTGCGCGGTTGACGGTCGATCAGGGACACTTCCCCGAACAATTCACCCTTGCCCATCAATTTGATGCGGCGCTCCCTGCCCTGTTCCACGACAAAAACTTCAACTATCCCTTCTTCGATAAGATAGGCGCAATCACCTTCGTCGCCATATTTGAAAATAAGCTCTCCGCTTGCAAAGACTTCCCGATCAAACTCATCAAACATACATATCCCCTGCCCTGTCGTATCCGGGTGTGCTTAAGTTTAGTCTGTTCACCGGGGCAAATCCGACCAGTCCGTCTTTTGGCCGCATCCGTCCCGGAGCGTTACAGGCAAAGATATACCAACATTTCTGATAAGGCCACCTATTCGAAATTTCAGCCATTCAAGGGCACGGCCACATGATGAAAATCGCGTCAAAACAATTAGGGAAACGCTGAATAAGTCGGCGAGCAGGATGAAGCGCAAGGCACACGGAGCGCTACAGCCGAGACATATCAATGAGATAGGCGAGGATGTGAGCCCCGCGCAACGCAACGATCCGCCCGCGCAGACACTTATTCGGCGTTTCCTTAGGCTTTTTTTGCCGCAGGTTTGCCTTGCTTTACCAGCAAAGAATGCAGTCTGCGGCTATCCGCCCGCAGCACGGTAAAACTGAACCCGCCAATTTCGATGTGGTCGCCGCGCTTGGGCAGCCTCCCGGCGGCTTTGAGCACCAAGCCTCCGACCGTGTCGTACTCTTCGTCGCTGAATTCCGTGCCGAGCGCGGCATTGAAATCGGCGATCTCGGTGTCCGCCTTGACGCGATACTGGCCCGATGCTTCCGCGATGATGTTGTCTTCATCATCATCAAAATCGTATTCATCCTCGATGTCACCAACGATCTGCTCCAGCACGTCCTCGATGGTCACCATGCCGGACACTCCGCCGTATTCGTCCGCCACCAGGGCAATATGGTTGCGGTTGCTGCGAAAATCACGCAACAGCACGTTGAGACGCTTGGCCTCCGGCACAAAGACTGCCGGACGCAACATGTCGCGCACATTGAATTCCTCACCGGCGTAATACCGCAACAGGTCTTTGGCCAGCAGGATGCCGATGATATTGTCCTTGTCACCATCGATCACCGGGAAGCGCGAGTGCGCGGTGTCTATCATGAAAGGGATGAACTTTTCCGGTGGCTCACTGATATCGATGACATCCATTTGCGCGCGAGGGATCATGATTTCTCGCACCTGCCGCTCGGACACCTGCAGCACGCCCTCCATCATCGACAAAGCATCAGCATCCAGCAAATTGTGCTCATAGGCGCTATGCAACAGCTCAACCAGCTGCTCGCGGTCTTCCGGCTCCCGCAGCAGAAACGCGGAAAGGCGTTCCAGAAGGCCGGGTTTGCTGGGTTCGGAATCGTCCATTTTTTAAAGCCCGTTAGCTTGATAAGGATCAGGATAATGCAATTTTAGCATCAGCGCGGTTTCCAGTGATTCCATTGCGGCGGCATCCTTTTCGTCCTCATGGACATAGCCCTGCAAATGAAGAGCGGCATGGATAGTGAGGTGAGCGTAATGTGCCAGCAATTCTTTGTGTTGCGCAACCGCCTCCCGTTCAACCACCGGCGCGCAAATGACCACGTCGCCACAAAGCAGGCTGTGCTTCCTGGCAAGCGGTTGTGTCACGCAATCGTCATACACAAAAGTCAGCACGTTGGTCGGGTAATTCTTGCCGCGGAAATCATTGTTCAATTTCCGGCCTTCCGGTTCATCGACGATGCGTAGCGTGATGCAAGCATCTCGCTTCAGCGCTGCCCTGATCCAGCGCCTTAGCTGCACACGGCTTGGCACCAGTGAAGATTCGCTGGCATATTGTACGGCCAGAGAGATTTTATGCGGTGTTGTTCTGCTCATATCTTTCATAGGCCGTGACGATTTTCTGCACCAGCGGATGGCGCACCACATCCTCCGCGGAAAATTCGCTGAACGCAATGCCGCGGACATCTTTAAGCACGTTGCGCGCCTCGTTAAGACCGCTTTTTTGCCCTCGTGCCAGATCGGTTTGCGTGACATCACCGGTGATCACCGCCTTGCTGCCAAACCCGATACGGGTAAGAAACATTTTCATCTGTTCCGGGGTGGAGTTCTGCGCTTCATCGAGAATGATGAAGGAATGGTTCAACGTGCGGCCGCGCATATAAGCCAACGGAGCGATCTCGATTACGCCGCGCTCGAACGCCCGGTTGACCTTTTCCAGTCCCATCAGGTCATATAAGGCATCATACAAGGGGCGCAGGTATGGATCGACTTTCTGCGCCAGATCGCCGGGCAGAAAGCCGAGTTTCTCGCCCGCCTCCACCGCCGGCCTTACCAATACCAAGCGCCGCACCGCTTCGCGCTGCAGCGCGTCCACCGCACAAGCCACCGCTAGGTAGGTCTTGCCGGTACCTGCCGGGCCGATGCCAAAGGTGATATCGTGCTCCTGGATTGCCTGTATATAGCTGTTCTGGCGAGGTGTGCGGCCGCGTATTTCGGCCTTGCGCGTCATCAACAATGGCACCGAGTCGACGGAAGGCTGCGGCTCGTTGCACCATTTCATCGCTTCGATCAGACAGAGTTGCAGACGTTCCAGCGTGATGTCATGTTTGGCTTCACGGTAAACATCCTGCAAAACCTGGCGAGCCAGTTCCGCCTGGGCACCCTGCACGCTGAAGTGCTCGCCATGCCTGGAGATACTGACTTCCAGCGCGGTCTCGACTTGGCGCAGGTTCTCGTCGAATGCACCGCACAGATTGGCAAGCCGCGAATTGTCCACTGGCTCAAGCTCGAACTGCAAGGTTTGCATCGCATCATCCATGATTTGCGCAGCAATTTTTCCGGGCACTGTTCATACCAGTTCCCCACGCAGGGTGTGGCGCACCACTTCGGTAATTTTCACTTCGACGAATCGCCCGATCATACTAGTAGCGCCGTTAAAGTTTACGATGCGGTTGTTGTCTGTTCGCGCTGCCAGCTCTTTCCCGTCCTTTTTCGATGCACCTTCGACCAGCGCGCGTTGCGTCGTGCCCAGCATCGATTGGGCTATTTCTGCTTCATGCTCCGCAACACGGTCCTGCAAGCGCTTCAATCGTGCCGACTTGACTTCGTGTGGCGTATCGTCGCGAAATTCTGCAGCCGGCGTACCGGGACGCGGGCTGTACAGATAGCTAAAACTGTTGTCGAAACCCACCTCGCCGACCAATCTCATTGTCGCCTCAAAATCCTGCTCGGTCTCGCCGGGAAACCCTACGATGAAATCCGAGGTGATGCAAATATCCGGGCGGGCCGAGCGAACCCGGCGAATGATAGATTTATATTCCAGCACGGTATGGCCGCGCTTCATCGCGGCCAGAATTCGATCCGAGCCGGACTGCACCGGCAGATGCAGGTGGCTGACCAGTTTGGGCTGGGTTGCGTATAAATCGATCAGCCGTTGCGACATATCCCTGGGATGCGAGGTGGTATACCGCAGCCTTTCGATTCCTTCCAGCGCGGCGATGGACTGCACCAGATAGGCAAAGTCCACTGTGTCACCATCATCGCCCGTACCACGGTAGGCATTGACGTTCTGGCCGAGCAGAGTAACCTCTTTCACCCCCTTATCCACCAGTTCTTCAATATCGCGCAGCACATCAGCCAGCGGGCGCGACACCTCCTCGCCGCGGGTATAGGGAACCACACAAAATGTGCAGTATTTGCTGCAACCTTCCATGATGGACACATAAGCTGCACCCGGGTTGGTCCGCGACTCTTCGATATGATTCGGCACAGCTGCAGGCAGCCGATCGAATTTTTCAATTTCCGGGAAACTGATATCCACCTGTGAGCGCCCGGTCGCACGGCGCGCCTGCAACAGCTGCGGCAGCCGGTGCAGAGTTTGCGGACCGAACACAACATCCACATACGGGGCACGCTGCAGTATCGCAGCCCCTTCCTGGCTGGCCACACAGCCACCCACGCCGATAAGCAGCTTCGGGTTGGAATGCTTCAGCATGCGCACCCGCCCCAGATCGGAGAATACTTTCTCCTCAGCCTTTTCGCGTATGGAACAGGTGTTGAACAGAATCACATCTGCATCTTCGGGTTTTTCAGCTTGCACCATGCCTTCGCAGGCGCGTAATACGTCGGCCATCTTGTCCGAGTCGTACTCGTTCATCTGGCAGCCGTAGGTTTTGATATAAAGTTTAGTTAACACGGCGTAATGATACCCAGATAATCATATAGCTTTCCAATTTACCTTTAATCGTGACAACCGCATTAAATTATCGAAACCCATACTTTATTTGTGTGTAATCCCTACTAAAACACTTGTATACTTCAAACAGTTTCAGTCAACTATTTGTAAATGGTTGGGTTCAGTAACTCATAGGGAGAAAAAATAATGGCCTTTATCGCTACTGTTGCATCTATATTTACTGCAGCACTCGCAATTGGATTCGCCGCGTGGATGTTAACCCAGGTATTCAGCAGCAAATAAACACCTGATTGGGCTGTTTATAAACAGCCCTACCGTTTTAGTTTCCCAGCCCCTTGTCTGCGTCGAATGCGCCGGACTCTCTCTTCTATGGAATGGAATAGTTGTTTACAAAAATTAATTGTGCTACGATTCGTCGCACTTGTTTTTGTAGTTGTGTTTAATCTAATTCTCTCGGGAGGGGAAAAATGGCAATTATCGCGACAATCTCGGCAGTAGGAACAGCAATTGCAGCAATATTATTTTCCTTGTTCATGATCAAACAGTTGTTCAAATAACCGAGCTGCTGCAGTGCATAAATAAAAACTCCAGCCGGGCTGGAGTTTTTTTGTTGCTATTTTGGTGGTGATAGGTGGATTTGAACCACCGACCTCAGCGTTATGAGTGCTGCGCTCTAACCACCTGAGCTATATCACCGCAAAGAGCGCGGCATTCTCCAGATTTCGGCCCGCCTTGTCAATGCGCACAGGGAACATTCTTCAGTTCGCTACCCGGAAAATCTTTCTTCAGTGAGTTCAATCCGGTCACTGCCGCGGGACTGACACCGTTCAGGATGAATATCGTGGCCTTTTGCCTGCCGGCACGCGCGCCCACCCGCGCAGTGCGCACATCCTTGGCGCGTAAAACATCCAGGAAGTTTTCCGCGGCCTCTTGCGTCTTGAACACACCGAGTGAAATTGCGTTTCGCCAGGGATCGGCATCCTGCACGATGAAATATTCCTCGATGCCGCGCGCCTTGAGCTGGGCAACTTTCTGCTGAACCGCAGCCTTGTTTCTCAGGGGCGGAATATATACCCAATAGCGGATGACCTGGTCAACCTGACGTTTATCCAGTTTATTGCCGAGTTGCATTCCAGACAACGCGTCTGCGGCCAGCTTCAATTCCGCCCCCGAAAAATCACCCCACTCCAGACATACCTGGGCATTCGCTCCGCTTGCGGCCGGAGAAGAGTTGGCTACAGAGAGCGGCGGTTTCAAGGGTTGCGGATGCGTTACTGCAGGCGGAGCAGGAACGGGTGCGCGCGATACAGGAACCGGCGCAACTGGCGTATCATCCAGCAAACGGACCTTCTCCTCATGCAGGCCGGGTTGGGCTTGCGCCACCGGCCCATCACGCCATACCCATCCTTGCTGTATCAATGCAAACAGAATCACATTCGCCAGCAATAACAACCAGAAAAATGTCCTCATGCCTCACTCGCTTCCTGGGCGATTATTAACAATCCTTGCAGAACCAGATTATCCGCGATGCGCAACGGCATATGCAGATGTTCCTGCAACACCTCCGCCGCGCCGCCGCTTAACACCACCGGCGCGCGGTCATGGTCCAGCAGCGCATGTTGCCGCTGTATCGCTCCGCAACTTGCCTGGATCACTCCGCTGAACATCGCATCGGCGGTATTCTTTGGAAATGAAACATACTCTCCCGGGTGCCCGGACATAACCAGCGACTTGGCGAGTGTTGTTTGCTCGCCTAGTCGAATGGCTAGTGGTTCCATCAAAGGTTTTTCGTGCTGGCATGCCGCCAACTGGGCTGTTGTGTCGCACAGGCTGTTCAGCATCAGATCCACCCCGGGCAGGATCAGTCCTCCCATGAATTCTCCCTGCCCGGACAAAGCATCTATCGTGGTGGCCGTACCGCAATTCACCACCAGACATTCTTCGCTCATTAGATGCCATGCTCCAATCAAAGCTGCCCAACGGTCGCTGCCCAGTTGCCCGGGTTGAGAGTAACCATTGCGCACGCCGCACTGCTCTTCCCGAGGAACTATGAAATGCGGTATTACATTCCAGTCCGAAACGAAATTGGTTAGCTGCAACTCGACTTTCTTGCCCGCGACATTGCTCACCCATACTTGCTCAATGTCATGCAAGCCCTTGTCGATTCCAGCGCAGTGCGTGACGAGATGTTGCGACAATCCGCCGGCCTGTCCGACAGGCAATATCCCGCTGCACAACCACTTTTTCCCATGCGCAAGCGCCCACTTGATGCGGGTGTTGCCTGAATCGATCAGCAACATCATTGCGCTTTTTCCCTGACCTCGCCGGAATTGAAGTACTGCACACCCAGCGGGGTTTCCAGGCATAACTCACCGCTATCGTTGACCCCGCCAGCTATTCCGCTGACGCTCCGGCCGTCCGGCAGCTTCAATCGGACCTGGCTGCCCCGATGGATATGGTATCTCTCCCACTCCTTGCGCAGCAAGGCAAAGCCGCCCCGCTCAAACTGCCGCAGCGCGCGCGCCAACTCAAGCAGCAAGTTAGCCAGCAACTGGCTTCGGGTCGGCATTGCGGCGCAAACTTCATCCAGCGCGCAGGCTGGTTGGTCTATCCGCCGCACCATTTCAGGCGGCAAGGTGAAATTCAGGCCAATACCGATCACCACTGTGCTCGGCCCCAGCATATCGCCCTGAACTTCCAGCAATACACCCCCAAGTTTGCCTTGCGTGGTCACGATGTCGTTCGGCCACTTGAGGCATACACCTTGCGCACCCAGCCTGTTCAGTGCGCGCACTTGCGCCACTCCCACAGCCAGGCTCAGTCCCGACAGGGCATTCAGCCCGCATCCAAATCGCCATAACAAGGAAAAAGTCAACGCAGTGCCCAAGCCCGAATGCCAGGCCCTCCCCATCCGTCCGCGCCCGGCAGTCTGCAACTCAACCGCCAATACGCTGCCGCTGGTCACCCCTCCGTTAGCGACATCCAGCCTGGCACGCTGCAACAGCATCGAGTTGCTGGATGCAGCCTGCGGCAATATCTCGATGTCGAATTGGCCTGCTTCGTTGCCCAGCCAGAGTTCCACCTCATCGCGTTCGAGACGCTGCCATGGACGCGCCAGCCGATACCCGCGTCCGCGTATCCGGTGCAGCGCCACATCATGTTTCCCAACCTCGGCGAGCGCATTGAACACACTGGCACGCGACACGCCTAACCGGCCCGCCAGCGCTTCCCCGGAGTGGAATTCGCCGTCCGCCAGCATGGTTAACAATTGCCAGGCCCGCGAGTGTGCAAATCCTTTGGTCATTGAGGTATCTCGGCGTTTGGGGACGGTTGTATATCAAGGAATTTCATGATCTCTTCCCGTCGTTTCAATGCATCCTGATAGCCCAGATCGATCAATGCACGACAAAACTTCTTTTCGGACAGCAGGTAACTCACCAGCGTCACACCGCTGTGATGTCCTGCACCGACCAAACGCAACAGCAGTCGTATCGTCCAGGGCATTTCCTTAAGGTAACGCTCGGCTATCTTATCAATCGGCTGGCTGGGTGAAATGACCATCACATCTATGTGTCTGAGGTCGGTGCTCGCACGCATCTCGGCAGGCATGATCGCGACCAGATCGTTGATCTTTTTCAACCGCTCCAGGTCCACATCCATGTTATCGAGAAAAATACTGTTCAATGCGTGCCCGGCAATTTGGGCCAGGGTCGGATATTCATGTATATCACTGCGTTCGGACTGGCCGGCATACTCATTTGTAGTGACGCCGATCACCATTATGCGTGTCGCGCCCAAATGCAGTGCGGAACCGAGCGGGGCAATCTGGCGCATCGAGCCATCACCAAAATATTCACGGTTAATCAAGGTCGGCTGAAACAGGAAAGGGAGCGAGGCTGAGGCCAGCAGGTGTTTTATCTCGATCTGTGTCGGCATTCCCACACGTCCGGTACGCCGCCAAGGGACCAGTTCCTCCACCCCCTGATAAAAAGTCACCGATTGTCCGGTGCCATAACCTGATGCGGTGATGCTCAAAGCATGCAGGTAACCCGCATCTATGCTCTCCTGGATCAACTGGCAGGGCAATATCTGCTCCAGAAATTCCATCAGCGGTGTATTGTCGAGCAGCGAAATTTGCTTGAGTTTATTGATCCCCAGGAAGCCTAAAATCAAACCTGCGAGCCAGAGCATAGTGTTATTGAACACACCGATCAGATCGGTACGATATATCTGGTTGGCGTGAAAATTCTTCCAGGTATTGACCAGATACTGCACACCCATGCTGAAATTCTTTGCGTTGACCGCAAGCGTGGCTGCGTTAAGCGCACCCGCCGAAGTGCCGCAGACAACCGGAAATGGACTGTGCGAACGGCGCGGCAAGAACTCTGCTATCGCTTTGAGCACGCCTACCTGATAAGCGGCACGCGCGCCTCCTCCGGTGAGTATCAGTCCAGTGCGATTTTCCATCGGCTTTCTATCCGACTTGTGCCCGAACCGATTCCAGCGCGTCTTTCAGCGTTTCATCGGGCAAACCATTCAGCGCCTCGGACAGCATGTCGGCCGCATCCATCGCCGAGATCGGCAAGGTTCCGGCATTGGTATTCGCAACCAGAACCGCAGCGGCGCCCACCACCCTGAGCAACCTGGCACGTTCGTTCATCAACATCTCGATCTCATTACTGAGTAACGCGACTTCCTGCTTGTTCATAGACATTCTCCCTGGTGTGTTTGACGCCGGCAATCGCCAGCGCACTCATGTTTACGATGCGCCTTACCGTCGCTGTCGACGTCAGGATATGCACCGACTTGTTCGCCCCCAGCAATATCGATCCTATCGTGATACCGTCTCCTGCAGACATTTTCAGTAAATTATAGGAAATATTCGCCGCATCGAGATTCGGCATGACAAGCAGATTCGCGGCCCCCTTCAGCAGCGAAGCGGGAAAAGTTTCCATTCGCAGGCTTTCCGACAACGCTGCATCCCCGTGCATCTCGCCGTCAACTTCCAGTTCAGGAGCCAGTTTTTCGAGCAACTCGCGCGCCCGGCCCATCTTTCGCGCCGAAGCATCATCGTGGCTGCCGAAATTCGAATGCGACAATAACGCGATCTTCGGCGTCAACCCGAAGCGACGCATCTCTTCGGCAGCCAGTATGGTCATTTCGGCGACTTGCTCGGCACTCGGGTCCAGATTGACGTGCGTGTCGCAAATGAACAGGGTGTGCCTGGGCAACATCAGAATGTTCATCGCCGCATACACGTTAGCACCCGGCCTGTGGCCGATCACCGCGTCGATATAACGCAGATGCCTGATCGGCAAAGAAACAGTTCCGCACAGCATCGCATCGGCCGCGTTTTTATGCACCAGCATCGCCGCAATCAAGGTGTTGTGCCTACGCATATCGCGCTTGGCAGATTCCGGGGTGATGCCGCGGCGCTGCATCAGGCGATGATATTCGCTCCAGTATTCGCGGTAGCGCGGATCGTCCTCGGGGTTCACCAGTTCGAAATGCTCTCCGGCACGGATGCGCAAGCCGAGCCTCGCGATACGTTGCTCGATCACTGCCGGACGGCCAACCAGGATAGGGAAGGCGATGCGCTCGTCGACCACGGTCTGTACCGCGTGCAGTACGCGCAGATCTTCACCTTCGGCATACACCAGCCGCTTCGGATCCTGCTTGGCAGCGTCAAACACCGGCTTCATCAGCATGCTGGAATGGTAGACAAATCCGTCGAGCCGCTCCCGATATGCGGTCATATCGGTGATCGGTCGTTGCGCCACCCCGCTATCCATCGCTGCTTGAGCCACGGCAGGGGCAATGCGGGTGATCAGGCGCGAATCGAACGGCTTGGGAATCAGGTGTTCCGCACCGAAGCTCAGGTTCTCCTCGCCATAAACCCCTTCCTCAGTGTCGGATTGCTCGGCTTGCGCCAATTCTGCAATCGCGTACACGGCAGCGCGCTTCATCGTTTCGTTGATGGCGGAAGCGCCCACGTCCAGCGCACCACGGAAGATATAAGGGAAGCACAGCGCATTATTGACCTGATTGGGATAATCGGAACGCCCGGTCGCCAGAACCGCATCGGGGCGCACCGACCTGGCCAGTTCCGGCATTATCTCGGGAGTGGGATTGGCCAGCGCGAAGATCAGCGGCTTGTCCGCCATCTGCTTGACCATCTCGGGCTTCAATACCCCGCCAGCGGATAAGCCGAGGAACACATCTGCGCCGCCTATCACTTCGGCCAGGGTGCGTGCGGCGGTTTTCACCGCATAGCGTGCCTTGTTGTCGTCCATTTCCTCGGCACGGCCCTGATATACCACCCCCTTGATGTCGGTGACCACTATATTTTCGGGGAGCACGCCGAGGCTGACCACCATGTCCAGACAAGCCAGCGCGGCTGCGCCGGCACCGGACACCACCAATTTGATCTTCCTGATATCCTTGTCAACCACTTTGAGGCCGTTCAGCAGCGCCGCGCCGACGATGATCGCTGTGCCGTGCTGATCGTCATGGAACACCGGCACCTTCATCCGCTCGCGCAACTTGCGCTCGATGTAGAAACACTCCGGCGCCTTGATGTCTTCCAGATTGATGCCGCCAAAAGTCGGCTCCAGCGCGGCGACGATATCCACCAGCTTATCGGGGTCGCGCTCGTCGATCTCCAGGTCGAAGACATCGATACCGGCGAACTTCTTGAACAGTACGCCCTTGCCCTCCATCACTGGCTTGGCCGCTAGCGGGCCGATTGCGCCCAAGCCCAGCACCGCCGTGCCGTTGCTGATCACCGCGACCAGATTGCCGCGCGAAGTCAGGTTGCGCGCCTCTGCCGGATTTTCCACGATAGCCTCGCAGGCCGCCGCCACTCCCGGCGAATAGGCCAGCGCGAGATCGCGATGGTTGATCATCGGCTTGGTTGCATTGACGGAAATTTTCCCTGCCGGTGCCTGGCGGTGATATTGCAGCGCGGCTTCGCGCAGTTGTTTGTCCATTATTTTCTGATTTCCTTGTCAGGCAGAAACATTGCAATTATACCGCAGGCAGACAGCCGGACTCCTGCATTAGGCTGCCCTTTTCTACCAGTCTGCAATCAAATCCGGGTGCCGCTTATCAGCAATTCCGACCATTCATCATGTATTCGTTGACCCTGTCCATGCCCGAAAATACCCTTCAAGCACTTGGCATTGATTTGAAGCCGGATCACGCCAAACGCAATTTTGTCTTCCCATCGATAAATACCAGAAGGATAACCAGAAATGCCGAGCACGATGTTGAAATTGGTGCCAACCACAAAGTTGAAATTAAATTCCGTTCAAAGCGACAGCCTTCCTGTACCCGGCTTCGAGCCCTGGTATGTACGCGCAACAAATCCGGCATCGTCGGTAATGATCGATTTCCGCACCCGCTCCTCGGTGACCGTGTCCGAAACAGCGTCCCTGGATGATGCGCTTGAGCACATGAAACACACTGGCGTCAGATGCGCTTTTGTCATCGACGACAAGAAGAGCGCTGTCGCCGGAATGCTCACCGCTTACGATATATTGGGCGAGAAACCGCAACAGCACATGCACTTTACCCGGCTCAGCCATGATGAAGTGCTGGTAAAGGACATCATGCAAAAGATCAGCGATTGGCGGGTAGTCGATATCAAGGACATCGAGCAATCGACCGTGGGAGATGTACTGGAAGTGTTCAATGAAACCGGGGTGACGCACCTGCCGGTGATGGAGACGAGCGAGAGCAATGAATTACGCTTGCGCGGGTTGCTCTCTTTTGCCAAGGTAAAACGTCTGCTGGTTAATCAGGCGTAAACATCTGCATGGTCGGTTATAGTCCTGCCTGCAGCTCTCTGCCCGGTTGCGAATAGCCTGCACACCCATACCGCAGCAAACACAAATACAGTCCAAACGACTAATAGTACGGCCAGTATCCCAACTTTCAAGTTGGCATATCTGCGAGAGCCGCTTCGTGCATTTGGGTTGGACTACTCCCTGATCCCCGCCAGCATTTTTTCCAGCCGTTTCACCGACACGATCACCGGCGTCTTCAGCTCCTGAGCGAACAGCGAAACGCGCAACTCCTGCAACATCCAGGAAAACTCTTCCACGCGCGGATCGACTTTGCCTTGCTGCGCCTGCTGCAGTTTTAGCCATGCCTGGGTCAGCGGCTGTATCTGCGCCATGCACTGTGTATCGCGCGCCGGGTTGCTGCGCAGTTTCTCGATGCGCAGATTGATCGCCTTGAGATAACGCGGCACATGCTGCAGGCGTTCATACGGCGTATCGGCGATGAAGCGTTTGTGCAGCAGCCATTCGAGCTGGGCGCGCACATCCTGATATGCCTGGGTGTGCGTCTTCGACACGTTACTGGCGTAGCCAGCCGTTTGCGGGAGAAGGCGCGACGCGGCCACTCCCGCACCCTTCGGCTCCGCCGCACCGTCTCGTGGCCGCGCCTTGAGCTGCGGAAGATTTTTTTGCACGGCCTGATATTCGCCGAGCACATTACCCGCCAAACGAGCGAGTTCCTGAGCGACAAGCAGCAAACGGTTCTTCGCTTCCTTGCCGCGCGCCGCGAATTCCGCTTCGTTTGCCGGCAACGGATCGTTCAGGCAGCAACGCCCGAAAGTCATCGCCAGTATCTGTTGCTGCAATTCCTGCTGGGTGCCAAATGGCATGAACAGCATGCCCAGCCGTTGTGCATCGGGCAGATTCTTTTCCAGATATTTAACCTGTTCCTTCAGCAACAACATGAACAAGCGGCGCAAGCCGCCACGATGCGCCGCCTGCGCAGCATCACGGGTATCGAAAGCACGCAGCACGACCGCATCGTCCTCGTCCACCAGCGCGTTGAACAGCGTGACATTCTGTCCGGCGCGTTTAACAGTGCGCGTCTCTGCGAATTCACCGAAACTCCATGAGGTGTAGCGTTGCTCCGAAATAGCTTCGCCCTTCTCTTCAGTCGCAGCAACGATTACGGGCGCAGCGCGCGGCGCAAGCTCACTGTGTAATTGAGAAAAATTGCGCGACATGCCGAGTTGCCGGCCATGCTCGTCCACAATGCGGAAATTCATCAGCAGGTGCGGCGGCAACTGCTCGAGGCGGAACGCATCCAGCGGCACGTCGATCTGTTTCTGTTCGCGGATATAGCGCGCCAACGCCTGCAACAACGGCGTGTTCGAGGCGGGCACTTCGCGGCAGAACGCTGCCGCGAATTCCGGCACCAGATGGCGGCGCAATTTCTGCGGCAGCGTCTTGATCAGTTGCGTAATCTTCTCCGCCAGGATGCCCGGGATCAGCCAGTCGCAGCGCGCCGCACTCACCTGGTTGATCAGCGTCAGCGGTACGGTGAGCGTGATGCCATCGTCGTTCCTGCCCGGCGAAAAGTTGTAGCTCAGCGCAAAGCTGACATTGTCGATCATCAACTGCGGCGGAAACTGGTCGGTGGTGATCCCCGCCGCCTCGTGGCGCATCAGGTCATCTTTTTTCAGGTAGAGCAGTTTCGCGTTGTCGCGTTCCGCTTCTTTCCGCCACGTTTCGAAAGTTGCACCGTTGTGGATGTCATGCCCGGAGAATTGACGGGGAATCCGGCTGTCGTAGAACGCAAAGATCAATTCGTCGTCCACCAGCACATCGGGTCGACGCGATTTATGTTCCAAAGCTTCGATGTCGGCGATCAGTTTCCGGTTGTGCGCGAAGAACGGTGCGCGTGTCTCGAACTCGCCGCTGACCAGCGCTTGGCGGATGAACACCTCGCGCGACTCTGCCGCATTCATCGGCCCGTAATGCACGCGCTTCTTCGCGTTCAGCAGCAGACCGTGCAAGGAGCTGCGCTCGTATGCCACGACTTGCGCGGCCTTCTTCTCCCAATGCGGATTGTAATAATGCCGCTTGATCAGGTGCGCGCCGGTTTCCTCCAGCCACTCCGCCTCGATGCGCGCCACACAGCGCGCATACAAACGATGCGTCTCGACCAGCTCACCCGCCATCACCCACTTTGTGCCTTTTTTCGCCAGCACCGAATTTGGCGCAATGAAGAACTTGATGCCGCGCGCGCCGAGGTATTCGTTGCTCTCCACGCTCTTCATGCCGATGTTGCCGAGCAGGCCGCACAGCAGCGCTTTGTGGATCTGCTCGTAGGTCGCTGGTTGTTGATTGCCGCGCATACCCATCTCCGCAGTTTGCGCATGCAATTGCTGGTGCAGCTCGCGCCACTCGCGCAGCCGCAGCGGCGACAGGAAATTCTTGCGGCATTCCTCCGCCAACAGGCGGTTGGACTTTTTTTCCGCCACCGCCTGCTCGAACCACGCCCAGATCTTCAGGTAAGCCAGAAAGTCGGAACGCTCGTCGGCAAAGCGCTTGTGCGCGGCATCCGCCGCTTCCTGTCTGTCCAGCGGGCGTTCGCGCGGGTCCTGCACCGACAGCGCGCTGGCGATGATCAGGATTTCCGTCAGGCATTGATATTGCCTTCCGGCCAGCAGCAGGCGCGCGATCTTCGGGTCTAGCGGCAGCTTGGCCAGCTCGTGCCCAAGGCTGGTGAGCTGCCGCGCTTCGTCTATGGCACCCAACTCGGCGAGCAGCTGATAGCCGTCCGCGATCATCCGCGGCGTGGGCGGCTCGATGAAAGGGAATTCCTGTACATCACCAAGTTCGAGCGCACTCATGCGCAGGATCACGGTCGCCAGCGACACGCGAAAGATCTCCGGATCGGTGAATTCAGCACGCTGCAAAAAATCCGCTTCTTCATATAAGCGGATGCACACACCGCTCATCACCCGGCCGCAGCGGCCCGCCCGCTGGTTGGCTGCGGCGCGCGAGATCTTCTCGATGTGCAACTGCTCGACCTTTTGCCGGATGCTGTAGCGGTTCACCCGTGCCAGACCGCAGTCGATCACATAACCGATATTGGGCACGGTCAGCGAAGTCTCCGCGACATTGGTGGCCAACACTACACGGCGCTGCGCGCCGGTTTTGAATACCCTGTCCTGCTCGGCCGCCGACAGCCGCGCGAACAGCGGCAGCACTTCGATGCCTTTAGGGTGGTGTTTCCGCAACGCTTCTGCCGTATCGCGTATCTCGCGTTCTCCGGGCAGAAACACCAGTACATCGCCGCGCAAACCACCTGCCGCCAGTTCGTCCAGCGCAGAGCTGACCGCCTGCGGCACATCCTGCGCCTCACCTTCCTCACCCACCTGCAGCGGGCGATAGCGCGTCTCGACCGGATAACTGCGCCCAGACACTTCCACCACTAGCGCGCCAAAGTGCCTGGCGAAGCGCTCTGCATCCAGCGTCGCGGAGGTGATGATGAGTTTGAGATCGGGGCGGCGCGGCAACAATCGCTTGAGGTAGCCGAGCAGAAAATCGATGTTCAGGCTGCGTTCGTGCGCCTCATCGATGATCAGCATGTCGTAATTTTTCAGTTGCGGATCGCTGTGTATCTCTGCCAGCAATATGCCGTCGGTCATCAGCTTGATACTGGTGTCCGGTGACACTTTATCGTGGAAGCGCACCTTGTAGCCGACCGCGCCGCCGAGTTCGGTCTTCAATTCGAATGCGATGCGTGCCGCCACGGTACGCGCCGCCACGCGACGCGGTTGGGTGTGCCCGATGCAGCCAGATATACCGCGCCCCAGTGTCAGGCATATCTTCGGCAATTGCGTGGTTTTGCCCGACCCGGTTTCGCCGCACACGATCACCACCTGGTTTTCGACTATGGCGCGCGCCAAGTCCTCGCGCTTGCCCACCACCGGCAGATCGGCAGGAAACTCGATCGCAGAGAGAGAATCAAGTCGCGCTTTGCGGCGCAACGCGCTCATGGATAATTCGGTATTCAATATCTTTTCCATAAAAGAATATGGGATCTGTACGCAACTGATTTATTTACTACCGGCGCTACCTGACTCCAAAAACAAAAAGGCTAGCGGAATGCGCTAACCTTCTGTTTATTGGTGGGTCGTGCTGGACTCGAACCAGCGACCAAAGGATTATGAGTCCTCTGCTCTAACCAACTGAGCTAACGACCCATAAAGAACTAGTCTTCGCTATCAAGGAAACTCTTGAGTTTCTCCGAACGCGACGGGTGGCGCAACTTGCGTAATGCCTTGGCTTCGATCTGCCGGATACGCTCGCGCGTCACATCGAATTGCTTGCCAACCTCTTCTAGCGTGTGGTCGGTGTTCATTTCGATGCCGAAACGCATCCGCAGCACTTTTGCCTCGCGCTGCGTCAAACTGTCCAGGATGTCGGAAGTGGCACCGCGCAGGCTCTCATAGATCGCAGCGTCCATAGGCACAGTGGTATGAGAATCTTCGATGAAATCTCCGAGATGGGAATCATCGTCGTCGCCCACGGGTGTTTCCATCGAGATCGGTTCCTTGGCGATCTTGAATATCTTGCGGATCTTGTCTTCCGGCATCTCCATCTTGGCTACCAGGGTTGCAACGTCCGGTTCCATACCAGTCTCTTGCATGATCTGCCGCGAGATGCGATTCATCTTGTTGATGGTCTCGATCATGTGCACCGGGATACGGATGGTGCGTGCCTGGTCGGCGATTGAACGGGTGATTGCCTGGCGTATCCACCAGGTTGCATAGGTCGAAAATTTGTAGCCGCGACGGTATTCAAACTTGTCCACCGCTTTCATCAGGCCGATGTTGCCCTCCTGGATCAGATCGAGGAATTGCAAACCGCGATTGGTATATTTTTTGGCGATGGATATCACCAGACGCAGATTGGCCTCGATCATGTCGCGCTTTGCCCGGCGGGCCTTGGCTTCACCGTTGGTCATCTGGCGGTTGATTTCCTTCAGGTCGCGGATCGGGATACCAACCCGTTGTTGCAGATCCAGCAGGCGCTGCTGCTGTTCCACGATGGCGTGCTGGTAGCGGCCCAGGGTTTCCGAGTAGGGTTTTTTCGACTTCAGCTCATTTATCACCCATTGCAAGTTGCCTTCATTGTCGGGGAAAGACTTGATGAAGTATGGGCGCGGCATCTTGCCCTTGGTGACGCACATTTCCTGAATGCTGCGCTCGCTGCGCCGGACTTCTTCAACCAGGCCGCGCATCGTGTCGCACAATGCATCTACCTGCTTGGCCGAGAAGCGGAATTTCATCAGCTCATCAGAAATACCGGACTGAAGCTTGTCATATTGCTTGCTGCGATAGCCGTATTTCTCGTAGGCCTTGCCGATCTTGGTGAACAAACCGGCAATCACTTCAAAACGCTCTAGTGCACTAGCTTTCAGCAGCGCAAGATTCGCGGCAGCGACTGCCGCAGCGGCAGCTGCGGCAGCTTCCTCGTCCTCTTCTTCGTCGGAATCCTCTTCTTCGACCTGCTCGGCTTCTGCCTCGTTCCCCGGACCCATTTGAGCTTCATCCTCGACATCCACAAAGCCGTCGATCAACTCGTCGATACGCATCTGGTCGTTCCTGATCTTTTCGACCAGCGCAAGGATTTCGGCTATCGTCGCCGGACACATGGAAATCGCCTGAATCATATGCTTCAGGCCTTCTTCGATACGCTTGGCAATCTCGATTTCTTTTTCGCGGGTAAGCAGCTCGACCGTGCCCATCTCGCGCATATACATGCGCACCGGGTCAGTGGTGCGGCCAAATTCCGAGTCCACAGTGGAAAGTGCGGCTTCCGCTTCCTCTACCGCATCTTCATCTGCTGCCGCTGGTGCGGCATCTGTCATGATCAGAGTCTCGGCATCAGGAGCCACGTCGCATACTGACACACCCATCTCGTTGATCATGCTGACCACGCCTTCAATCTGCTCGACCTCAAGCATATCCGGCAAATGGTCATTTATTTCTGCATAGGTAAGATAGCCGCGTTCCTTGCCCAGAACGATCAGGGCCTTCAGGCGCGTGCGGCGCGCCTCTATATCCTGTTGCTGGTCAACAACCGGCTGGACGACGACAGCGTCTTGTTTCTTGCTGGTTTTTTTCTTGTCTTTAGGCTTAGCCATTTTCAGATTCCCAATTGCGTAAGGCGCCAAAACGTATATGGCCGCCGAAAAGCGGCGGATTATACCCGATTCCGCCTGAATTTTCCTTATCTCGTTAACGGCTTAGCTTTGCATAGCCAATCTACTGGTAAACCCGCCACCATCCCGCAGCAACCATAAAGACAGTTGCCTAGGGTATAAAGCCGGCAGCAACTAAAGCGAGCCAAGTTCACCCGCAAGGAATAAGCCGTGGTTATACACACTAAAGCCTCGGCAACACATGCAGTCTGGCTAACCGCGTTGCAGCAACAGCCGGTACCGTTCGCGCTCAGAGTCGGTCATGCTAGATAAACCCCCTTGAGCCAGCTTCACCTGCAGCGCCTGAAATTGCTGGCGGCGCTGGCCTTCGTCCAGTTTGCTCATCAGCCCGGCAAATTCGGCTGCCACATCAAAGTTTTCGCCCCAATTCAGCATGTCCGCTTCTGCCGCCGCCAGTGTTTTCCCGTGTGACGTGCCCTGGAACAACTGCATCAGGGCAGGACTGCTCAATGCAAAATCGGCCTCGTGCAAAACCAGCAGCACAGCAGCAATTGCCTCGGCTTCCGCGCCCTCACCCTGCCATTTGACGGAAATTTGCGCACCCAGCTCAGGTTGGGCAAGCAGGCATTGCAGCAATAATCTATGCGATGAAGGTGTTGAACGACCGGCTTTCTGGAAGCTCTGGCGTGCCACGCGCACAACCGGTTCGATTTCATACAACGCCTCTAGTTCCGCCTGGCTGACCCCGGAAAGTGCCGCGACCTCCTTGCGCAACAGCAACGCTGTGGTTGGTGCGATGATCGCAGTCAGCAACGGTTTGGCGCGTTGCAGCAGTTGATTGCGTCCCTCCTGGCTGCGCAAATCCAAGTCCGTGCTGATTTCACGTAACAGATAGGCGGACAAGGGTATGGCATCCTGCACGAGCTGTTCGAAGGCGATCTTGCCGTAAACACGAATGTAGCTGTCTGGATCATGCTCGGGCGGCAGAAACATGAAGCTGATGCGTTTGCCGTCCTGCAGATATGGCAGTGCGTTTTCCAGCGCCCGCCAGGCTGCGCGCTGACCTGCCTTGTCACCGTCAAAACAGAACACAATGTGCCCGGTAAGACGCAGCAGTTTCTGCACGTGGTAAGGGGTGGTCGCCGTACCCAGTGTCGCCACCGCATATTCGACTCCGTGTTGCGCCAGCGCCACCACATCCATGTAGCCTTCCACCACCAGTGCCCGCTTTACCTCCCGGATGGCCTTTTGCGCCTGGAACAGACCATACAGTTCACGGCCTTTCTCGAACAGCGGCGTTTCCGGCGAGTTCAGGTACTTGGGTTCGCCCCTGTCGAGCACGCGTCCACCGAAACCGATTACCTGGCCGCGCATGTTGATGATCGGGAACATGATGCGATCGCGGAATCTGTCATAGCGCTTATCGTCGTCGCTGCTGATCACCAAGCCGGTTTCATTGAGCGCGGCATCCTGGTAATTCCGGAATGCTACAGCGAGATTCTGCCAGCCGTCCGGCGCGTAACCGATGCCGAATCTTGCGGCGATCTCGCCGCTCAGTCCGCGCTGCTTTAAATAATCGATTGCGCGTTGGGATAATTTGAGTTGTTCGCGGTAATAGCGCGTGGCGGTCTGCATCACCTCATACAAATCCGGCGCGATATTCTGGTGGATATTGCCTGCGGAGGGTCGTTCGTGCGGAACCTCCAGGCCTGCACCGCGGGCCAATTCCTCGATCGCATCGACATAGCCGAGCCCGGCGTGCTCCATGACAAATCCGATCGCTGTACCATGCGCCCCGCAACCGAAACAATGATAGAACTGTTTGGATTGGCTGACAGTGAACGAGGGGGATTTTTCGCTGTGGAACGGGCAGCAGGCGACGAAATTCGCGCCAGCCTTTTTTAGCGGCACATAGCGTTCAACCACGTCCACGATATCGAGACGATTGAGCAGGTCTTGTATGAAATTTTTTGGAATCAAGCCAGCACCGCCTTTTCATTACGCCCGGCTGCATACCGGGGAATGGTTAACGGGGGTATCACCCGAGTATGGTTATGATCCGGTTACTTCGAGAGTTGCGCTTTAATCAGTGCAGAGACTTTCCCCATGTCGGCACGGCCGGCCAGCTTGGGTTTCAGCATCCCCATTACCTTGCCCATGTCTTGCGCGCCGGCAGCACCAGTCGCGGCGATAGCTTCGGCAACGGCCTTTGTTATTTCGTCTTCGCTGAGTTGTTGCGGCATATAAGCAGCAAGCACGCTCATCTCGAATTTTTCGATATCAGCCAAATCCTTGCGGCCCGCCGCCTCGAACTGACTGATGGAATCGCGCCGCTGCTTGTTCATCTTTTCGATGATAGCAATCACGTCCGCGTCAGATAATTCGGTGCGCTCATCCACTTCGCGCTGCTTCATCGCGGCAAGCAATAGACGAATCGCTCCCAGGCGCGCCGTCTCCTTGGCACGCATCGCAGCCTTCATGTCATCAGTGATTTGTTGCTTGAGGCTCATAACAAGACCACCAGCTGCGCCCAAGTCGAGCGCGGCAGATCAACAGTTTGCAGAAAAACGTAGCGAGCGCAGCCCAGACAAGGCGCAAAGGGCCGAAAAAGCGGAATGCATGTGGTATTTGCGCTGCGCGACCACGCATTTTGAGTTCCTTTCAAGGCCGTATCGGCAAGCGCAGTAGTTTTTATTAATAGAGCTTGGGAGGGAGAACCTGGCTCATCAGGCGCTTGTAGTGGCGCTTCACAGCCGCAGCCAGCTTGCGCTTGCGTTCTGCGGTAGGCTTTTCGTAAAACTCACGGGCACGCAAATCGGTCAGCAGCCCGGTTTTTTCCACGGAACGCTTGAAACGGCGCATCGCCACTTCGAACGGCTCATTCTCTTTTACACGTACTGTTGTCATGAACAAACTACCTTTTACTGAAAAATTGAGGGCGCGATTCTAACAAAACGCCCTGCGCCCCACAACTACAATTTAACTTACTGTTATCCGGGAAAATTTGCGCTTGCCGACCTGAGCGACGACGACCGTGCCGGCCTTGAGCTGCAGGGCTTTGTCGCTTACCTTTACGCCGTCGAGCTTGACCCCTCCCTGCAGAATCATACGCATCGCTTCGGAAGTGCTATCTACCAGCCCGGCTTGTTTGAGCAGTTGCGGCACGACAATGCTGCCACTAGGCGCGGAAACATTGATTTCCGGAATCTGATCGGGAATGCCCCCGTGGCTGTGGCGATCCTGGAAGTCTTCAAGCGCCCAATCGGCGTCCGGCTGCGAATGAAACCGTGAAACGATCTCCTTCGCAAACGTGATTTTTATATCCATTGGATTACGCCCCTCCTCAACTTCCTTCTTCCAGCGTTGAATCGTGGCCAATGATTCAAATGACAATAATTCGATATAACGCCACATCAAGTCATCGGAAATCGACATTAGCTTGCCGAAAATCTGCTGGGGATCCTCATTGATGCCGACGTAATTGCCTAAAGACTTGGACATCTTGTTGACGCCGTCCATGCCTTCCAGCAGCGGCATGGTAATCACGCACTGCGCCGGCTGCCCGTAATGCTTCTGCAGTTCACGTCCCATCAGCAGGTTGAATTTCTGATCCGTGCCGCCCAGCTCGATATCCGCCTTGAGAGCGACAGAATCATAGCCCTGCACCAGCGGATAGATGAATTCGTGGATGGCGATTGGCTGGTTACCCTTGTAGCGCCTGGAAAAATCGTCGCGCTCCAGCATCTGCGCCACGGTGTGGGTTGCGGCAAGGCGAATCAGATCGACCGCGCTGAATTTGTCCATCCATGCAGAGTTGAACACGATCTCGGTCTTGTCCTGATCGAGCACCTTGAACACCTGGTCGCGGTAGGACTGGGCGTTTTCCAGCACCTGTTCACGCGACAACGGCGGACGAGTGGCATTTTTACCGCTCGGATCCCCTATCATGCCGGTGAAATCGCCGATCAGAAACAGCGCATGGTGACCGAGGTCCTGCAACTGGCGCATCTTGTTGAGCAGCACGGTATGGCCAAGATGCAGGTCAGGAGCGGTCGGATCGAAACCCGCCTTGACACGCAATGGACGGCCAAGCAACAGCTTTTGTTTCAATTCGTCTTCCAGCAGCAATTCGTGAGCCCCGCGCTTGATCAGCGCCAGCGTATCTGCATGCATCATTTTCGTACGTTTCATTTCATTCATTTTCATCTCAGGTTCAATAGCGGGTGAGCCGACTTCCCGTTCATGCTGCTGCACAGCCAATCTTTCCGACCATTCATCGGTCTGGTTTTGCCACACGTCAGCTTGGTATTGGGTATTGCATGTTTCTGGTAAAATGCGCATCGATCATAAAAACAACAAGTTGCTTTTACAAAGCAATTCAAGGAGACACGAATGTTAACTCAAAACCCGCTCAGCCAAGAACGTAAAAAGAAGTTGCGCTGGTTTGTCACCCTGTCCACGCTGCCATTGCTTGGCGTCCTTACTGCCTTCGGCCTGGTACCGCAAAGTGATCTCGGTTTGCCTTCAGCACAAGTTGCGATAGAAGATATCGTCTTGCCCGACGCCAATGATGATTCCACTGTATCCAGTTTCTGGCACAGCGAACGTGTTCAACGCGGCGATACCGTGGCCGAACTGCTGAGCCGCCTGAATATTGAAGATCCAGACGCCAGTAACTACCTGCGCAGCGCCCCTGCGACCGAGTCGTTCCGCAAATTGGCAGTTGGCAAGGAGATACAGGCCGAAACCTCTGCCACCGGCGGCTTGATCTCATTGCGTTATCTCAGCAATAACGACGAGCAAATCCTGATCGACAAGCAAAACAGCGCGTTCAAGACCAATACACTGCCCGCACAACTTGAAAAACGTCTGTTCGTGCGCACCGGAGAGATCAAAACCAATCTGTATGCCGCCGCAGACGCTGCCGGGATGCCGGAAGCCGCTGCCAACCAGTTATACGAGCTTTTCAGCGGCGACATCGATTTCCACCATGATCTCAGGGTAGGGGACAAATTCACGGCAGTATATGAAATGAATTACCACAACGGCGCGTTGCTGAATACCGGTCGCATCCTGTCTGCCGAATTCATCAACCAAGGTCAAGTATATCGTGCCATCTATTTCCAGGAGGATGCCCAGCACGGCGATTACTACACACCGGAAGGCAAAAGCGTTCGCAAGGCATTTTTGCGTTCCCCCATCGAATATTCGCGCGTCAGTTCCGGTTTCAGCAACTCGCGTTTTCATCCGATATTGAACAAATGGCGGTCCCACAAGGGTGTGGATTTTGCCGCTCCTGCCGGGACGAAGGTAAAATCAACTGCCGATGGCGTGGTTACCTATGTCGGCAAGGAGGGCGGTTATGGCAATGTCGTTAGAATCAATCATCAGGGCCGTTACACCACCGTATATGGCCACTTGTCGCGTTTTGCCCAGAATTTGCACAAGGGTCAGCGCGTCGTTCAAGGCGAAGTTATCGGCTATGTAGGTATGACCGGCCTCGCCACCGGCCCGCATTTGCACTATGAATTCAAGATCAACGGTCAACAGCATAATCCGATGCGGGTTGCGTTGCCGGACGCAAAACCCATCAGCAGTATTTACCAGGCGGCTTTTCAGTCCGTGGCAGACGACTTTGTCGCGCGTCTGAACCTGTTGCGCAACACCAACCTCGCCAAACTCGATTAATCAGCCAGTGCAATACCCGCCGGAACTGTATGTGGGTCTGATGTCCGGCACCAGCCTGGACGGCATTGACGCCGTCCTTGTTGATTTGGGCCAGGCTAAACCGATACTGATCGCACAGCATTACCTGCCCTTTGATGACGCGCTAAAAAATGACTTGCTTGCGTTGCATCTGCCCTCATCCAATGAGCTGCATCAATCCCGGGTCATCGGGAATCAGTTGGCAAAATTGTATGCGGGCGCGGTCACTGCCCTGCTCAGCCAAGCCAAATCCTCGAGCAACGAAGTCAAAGCCATCGCCTGCCACGGACAAACCATCCGCCACTGTCCTGCACAGGGTTACTCGCTGCAAATCGGGAATACCGCGTTATTGGCTGAATTGACCGGCATTACTGTGGTCGGCGACTTCCGCAGCAGCGACATCGCAGCCGGTGGGCAAGGCGCACCGCTGGTTCCCGCGTTTCACGACAAGGTGCTGCGCCATCCGGATAAGCACCGCGTGGTCGTCAACATCGGTGGCATTAGCAATCTGACCGATCTGCCACTGCGCCAAGTCGCCACCGGATTCGACTGCGGTCCGGGCAACCTGCTGATGGATGCTTGGTGCAAGCGGCATACCGGCAAGCCGTATGATGACAACGGCGCATGGGCGGCAACCGGCTCAGTGCTGCCCGACTTGCTGAAGCAAATGCTCGATGAACCGTACTTCGCCTTTCCACCGCCCAAGAGTACCGGACGCGACTTGTTCAATACCGCTTGGCTGCAAGCAAAACTGACCGGCGGAGAAAAGCCGGAAGACGTGCAGGCTACGCTCCTTGAACTAACCTGCCAAACCATTGCGCAATCGATTCAACAATACAGCGCCGGCGCCAGGGAAATCTACCTTTGCGGCGGCGGCGCGCATAACCTAACCTTGCGCAACCGCCTCGCTGCACTGCTGCCACATTGCAGCATAGAATCAACCAGCACGCTTGGCATAGACAGCGACTATATGGAAGCCATCGCCTTCGCCTGGATAGCGCAGCAAACCCTGCACGGCAAGCCCGCCAACCTGCCGCAGGTGACTGGCGCAAAACATCCCTGCATACTGGGCGCGATTTATCGCAACCCGTGACGCGCCAATTTTCAACCTTTCGTTGCCAGTTAGTTTTATACAGAAGGGAACATCATGTCAGAACTCAATGATCCAAGGGTGTTCTTTGCGGCTGAGCGCACCTTGCTTGCATGGAATCGAACCAGTTTGACACTCATGGCTTTCGGGTTCGTCATAGAACGGTTTGGCCTGTTCCTGCATTTGCTGTTGCCAAAACAAGGAGTGCCGATTGAAAGAGGCGTCTCGTTCTGGGTAGGCATCGTCTTTATTCTTCTCGGCGCATATTCTGCCGGGGCTTCAACCGTACAGTACCGAAAAGTGCTGAAAACTTTGAAGTCCGTCGAAATTCCGGAAGGCTACAGAGTCAACGCGGGCGCAATCGTGAATTTGCTTGTCGCTTTGCTGGGGCTCGCGCTGATTGCTTATCTATTCATAACGCAATGATGTGGCCAGCGCGCCTTGCAAATCTGTAATTTTCGATGCCAAACGCCAAGATTGACTGGTTTGGTTTAAGCAATGCCGCATCCTTACGAATCCGGATTGCTGCCAATCTGAGCAGGATCAGTGCTCGCCGCGACTCGGCATCTAGAACTTGGCGCAAGCCATACTCATCCCCGGAAAAAGCTGCAGGACGCTTTGTTCCGCAGCTTCCGTTCAAACGATACCGCTATGCTGAAAACGACGAACCGCAACCGCAGGTAGTCGTAGCATTAGGATTCTTGATGACGAACTGAGAACCTTCCAGTCCTTCCTGATAATCGATTTCCGCGCCGACCAGATACTGGAAGCTCATCGGATCGATCAGCAGTTGCACGCCGTTCTTGTTCAGCACGGTGTCGTCTTCGTTGGTTACTTCGTCGAAAGTGAAGCCATACTGAAAGCCGGAACAGCCGCCTCCGCTGACGAACACCCGTAGCTTCAGGTCGGCGTTGCCTTCTTCCATAATCAACTCCCTTACTTTGTTTGCTGCGCTGTCGGTGAACAACAGCGGATCTTGCATTTCGGTTATTGCATTCATTCCGTTCTCCTTAAGATTTATTCGCCGCCGCCGGAGTTCGACTTGAACGCCAGCACTTTTTCCTCTGCTTCGGGATTGTCATGGAACAGCCGCCCGTCAACGATTGCACCCAGCTGGATTTCCATAGTCTTGTAATGCACATCACCTGTGACCTTGGCTTTGCTTTGCAGTTCCAGATAATCGCTGGCTGACACCGAGCCGTTGATCGAACCGTTGATCACCAGATGGGTGACACTGACTTCGCCGTTCACCCGCGCATGCTCACTCAACACAAGAGTGCTCGGTTTGTCAGGTGTGGCTATGACATTTCCGTTCACCTGCCCGTCTATACGCAAGCCCCCGCTGAAATTCAGGTCGCCCCCGATGATCGTGTTCGCTCCAATCAGCGAATCGATCTGGGTTTGCGGTTTGTTGGGTTTCTTGCTGAACATCGTATTCTCCTTGCTTATGATGGACTCACGTTTTGCCTCACTTTTGGCTCAATCGCGCCTTGCTCGAATATGCGCACTTGCACGCTCTCCAATTCCGCATCGGGTGGTAGCTGGATGCTTTGCTCAATACGCTGATAATACTTGAAACTAAGCTGGAATTGGGCATTCCCCGACGACTCTTGTGGAAACACATGGGTTGTTACAACCCCGTTTTCCCTTACAGTAGCCACCAGTTGAAAATTGCCGCTGAATTTTTTGGCGCGTTGCCCGCTCTGCACCAGCAACATGCGGAGATGGTATTCGCCGGGCATTTTATCCCGCTCCAGTTTCAGACGATGCACCCCCAGCTCGCCTTCCTTGCCCCGCGTAGCGGTAAGATTCTGGAAAAACACCAGATCTTCCTGGAGATGGGCGTTTTCATCGGACAGGTTTTTAAGTTGGTTCGCTGTCTCACGGTTGCTGGCTTGCTCGATCTGGATTTGCCGTTCACTTTTTGCGACTTGGTCACTCAATTGCGCATTCTCGGCTTGCAGTTTAGCTACCTGTTCGCGCAATCTGGCAATTTCCTCCTCGGTCTCACCGCGGTGAAATCCCGCAAACTCCAGTCCGCTATCATAAGCCCACCAAGCCATGGCAATCGCGGCCACAACGAACGGGAGTGCCATCCCCCAGCGCAAATACCAAGCGATATGGGGCCTCACCGTCATCTGTGGTGCTGAAATACTGAACCTGCGCTCTACGCCTCGCCACATCCTGGGATAAACTCCTTGCTAGACATTATGGTAACAAAGCAACGTTGTTCAATGCGGTAAGTTCCGCAAGCCCAAACATGATATTCATATTCTGTACCGCCTGACCTGCCGCTCCCTTGACCAGATTATCGATCACCGACAATACCACCACGGTATCACCTCCTTGCGGACGGTGCACCGCGATACGGCAATAATTCGCGCCGCGCACACTGCGCGTGTCGGGTTGACTGCCGACAGGCATTACATCCACGAAAAGTTCGTTGGCATAGCGCTGCTCGAACAAAGCCTGCAAATCGACTTCGCGTGTCAGCCTGCCATACAGCGTTGCATGGATCCCGCGGATCATCGGGGTGAGATGCGGCACGAACGTCAGCCCAATCTCCTTACCGCCGGCAACGCGCTGTAAGCCCTGCCTGATTTCAGGCAAGTGGCGATGTCCGGCTACTCCGTAAGCCTTGAAGTTGTCAGCCGCTTCGGCAAACAAATTACCGATCTCCCCCTTGCGGCCGGCACCGGAAACTCCCGATTTAGCATCGGCAATCAAACTGTCAAACTCTATCACGCCTGCTTCCAGCAATGGGATGAAGCCCAACTGAACTGCGGTCGGGTAACAACCCGGATTAGCCACCAGCCGGGCTGATTTGATCTGGGCACGATTCACTTCAGGCAAACCATACACCGCCTCTGCTACCAGATCGGGACAGGCATGTGCCATGCCATACCATTTTTCCCACGTAGCGATGTCACGCAAGCGAAAATCCGCAGCCAGATCGATCACTCTGACGCCGGCATCCAACAATGCGCGCACCTGCTGCATGGCGATACCGTTCGGGGTGGCGAAAAACACCAAATCGCATTGTTCCAGACGCGCCTGATCCGGATGGGTAAACGGCAGATCCACAAAACCGCGCAGGCTGGGGTACATTTGGCTGACAGGCGTTCCGGCGTCAGCGCGCGATGTGACGACTTGCAAGGCAATCTGCGGATGCGCGGCCAACAGGCGCAACAACTCGACGCCGGTGTAACCGGTTCCGCCTGCAATGCCAACTTTGATCATCTTGACTTCCATTAAAATTCGCCGGTTATTCTACAACAAAACCACGGTGCCCCTGAACCATTCACCGACAGACGCAATAATCACCGAGGGTGTCGTGCAGAAATGCGGCGGCGCGAAACGAAAAAGCCGCCCGAAGGCGGCTTTCCGATTATTATATCCAACCTGCCCAATGGGCTCTGAACAGAATTAACGCTTGGAGAATTGCTTGCGACGGCGCGCCTTGCGCAGACCGACTTTTTTACGCTCCACTTCGCGTGCGTCGCGTGTCACCAAGCCGGCTTGTTTCAACACCGCCTTGAGCGATGCATCGTAATCTATCAGCGCACGGGTGATACCGTGACGCACCGCGCCGGCCTGGCCGGATTCACCTCCGCCGGTAACGTTCACCATGATATCGAACTTGTCCATCGTTTCAGTCAATGTTAGAGGCTGGCGCACGACCATGCGGCCGGTTTCACGGGAGAAAAACACGTCCACCGGCTTGTCATTCACCATGAATTTACCTTTGCCCGGCTTGATAAACACCCGCGCCACCGCACTCTTGCGACGACCGGTTCCGTAGTTATAACTCACACTCATGATGATACTTTCAACAAATTAACTGGTTTGGGCTGCTGCGCTTCATGTGGATGCGCCGCACCGGCATACACTTTCATCTTGCGCAGCATCGCGTATCCAAGCGGGCCCTTCGGCAACATACCCTTGACGGCTTTTTCCAAAACACGGCCGGGGTGACGCGTTTGCATCTTGGCAAAATTGGTGGTGTACAAACCGCCCGGGTAAGTCGTGTGGCGATGATAGAGCTTGGCTTCCGCCTTGTTGCCGGTCACGCGCAGCTTGTCGGCGTTGATCACCACGACGAAATCGCCGGTATCCACATGCGGGGTATAAATCGCTTTGTGCTTGCCACGCAGACGCAAAGCGATCTGCGCGGCCAGACGGCCCAGCACCTGATCTGCTGCATCTACCAGAAGCCAGTCATGCTGGACTTCATGGGATTTGGCGGAAAATGTTTTCATGACCACAATTCCTAATAATTCACAAGTAAACCTTGAAAGGGCGCGCATTCTATTGCAGCCCACCCAACCCTGTCAAACGCTATTTGAACGGACATTTGATGCACATCCCCCTTGTTGATTATGCTCTGGTGTTGAATGAGTCCGTACGGGTTAAGTACCTGTTCGCCCTAAAATCTGAGCTTGCCGAGCCAAAACTGTTGGATCGCGTTAATGCTGATGTTAAGCTTCAATTTGTCCCAAACTCTAGCGCAAAACCGATTTCGTTCTGAATCAAGTGACCGGTACCTATTCACAATGTCCAAAATGCGGGCACAGGCTTCTTCAACCCGTGCCTGCCAGCGCTGCCTGTCCGGCCTGCGGAATCTACTTCTTCAAGTTGGAGCAGGCCTCGCCTACGCCTGACTTAACTGAAGCCGATGACGAGTCCTGCATCAGCGAACATGACAGCTTCGTAGCGGGACTGTTCAAGCCATTGGAAAATATGGATGCAATGACCTTTTACGGTCGATGCATCGCTCTGTTATTTCTGGCGATCTGGAGCTGGTTCTTGTTCGGTTATGACTACCGTTATGGAGAGATCAACATGTCTTTCATGCATGATATCCTTCTTCCCATACACGAGGCTGGCCATGTGCTGTTCAGGCCATTCGGCGAATTCATGATGATCCTCGGCGGCAGTTTATTCCAGCTTATGTTGCCAATAGGGATCGGCATCGCCTTTATCATAAAGAACCGCGACAATTTTGGTGCGGCTATCGGGTTATGGTGGGCAAGTGTCAGCATGGTCGATCTGTCCCCCTACATTTATGACGCCCTGCATCCGCAACTGACGTTAATCGGAGGGAAAACAGGTGCTGATGGGCCCCATGACTGGATATATCTGCTAATTACGCTCGGCCAATTAAGCAATGCGCAGCGCTGGGGAACGTTCGTCTATGCTTTCGGAGGGCTATTGATGCTGCTGACGCTGATCTGGGCAGGCACATTGCTGTGGCGGCAGCGCATGCATCTGCATGAGCAAGTGTAAATCGAGAGACTGAAATGTGAATCATGCTTTTCCTGAAACCCGGTACGATGTGCGCACTATTAAATAAACTCTGATTGCTATCATGTCCTGGTTCATCACCAATTTCATAGCCACCCTATTGCTGCCGCCGCTCAGCTTGCTGCTATTGCTCGCATTGGGCATCTTCCTGCTGCATCGCAGCCACAAGTTTGCCAAACCTGTGATATATGCCTCGCTGGGTTTGCTATGGATCGCCTCCACTCCTATCTTTGCAGAAGGCGCGCTGCATTTTCTGGAAGCCGGCACAACCGCGCTGGCAGACCGGCAACAGGACGCAGAAGCAATCGTGATACTCGGCGGCGGGACGTATTTTCATGCGCCGGAATATGATGGCCAGGACACCATCAGTGATCAAACGCTGCCGCGCCTGCGCTACGGCGCAAAACTGCATCGAGCAGACGGCACCCCGATACTGGTGAGCGGCGGCAAGCCGCTGGACAATGATCTTTCCGAAGCGCAACAGATGCGCACATCGCTTTTGCAGGACTTCCATGTCCCGGTGCGCTGGACCGAGGATGTCTCCGGCAACACGCTGGAAAATGCCCGCAATTCATTTCAGGTCCTGCAAAAACCCGGCATCAGGAAAATCTATCTGGTCACCCACGCCTGGCATATGCCGCGCGCCGCCATGTCATTCCGCCATGTGGGGTTCGATGTCGTCGAGGCGCCTGTCGCGTTCACCACGCGATATCAGACCGACTTGCTGGCATTCCTGCCGCGCGCCGAAGCTCTGCGCGACAGCAAAATCTTTGCACGTGAAGTTATCGGATTGCTCTGGTATGGGGTAAAGTTTGTCTTCACTGATAGTTAGATGAAGAAAGGAGCACCATGAAAGCGCGTGTCAAATGGGTGGAACAGGCCTCGTTCCTAGGAGAGACCGAAAGCAGTCACGCGGTGCTGATGGATGGTTCGCCGGCGGCAGGCGGGCGCAATCTGGGTCCTCGCCCGATGGAGATGCTGCTGATCGGAACGGGTGGCTGCACCAGCTTTGACGTGGTCAGCATCCTGAAGAAAAGCCGCCAGGCGATTTCCGATTGCTACGTGGAGTTGGACGCCGAGCGGGCTGAAACTGACCCCAAGGTGTTCACCAGTATACACATGCACTTCGTCGTGAAAGGCAAAAACATCAAGCCTGAAGCGGTCGAGAAAGCCATCAAATTATCAGCCGAAAAATACTGTTCGGCCTCGATCATGCTCGGCCAGACTGCCGTTATCACCCATGATTTTGAGGTGATACAAGAGGGTTAAACCCAATAGGAAGTGCCGGTCATCACCTTGCTGTTCAGCCTCATCGCCAGCCGCACCGGTTGCGGCAACTCTGCACCGCCGAGCGAGCTTGCCATTTCGGCATGCCCGATTTCGTCGCTGTACATCTGTGCCACGATGGCGCGGCTCTTCCCGTCCTGCGGCGGCAAACGATCCAGGTGTGTTTGCAGATGATGCCCGACCTGCCTTTCGGTTTCGGCGAGGAAACCCAGATTCCACCGATCCCCCAGCAGCCCCGCCAGCGCTCCGATCGCCAGCGAGCCGGTGTACCAGAACGGATTCAGCACACTCAGGTGGCCGCCCAACTCATGCACGCGCTGGGCTGTCCAGGCAAGATGCTCGGTCTCTTCCTGCGCGGCATGTTCGAGTGTCTGTTGCACGACCGGGTCGTGCGCGGTCAATGCCTGGCCCTGATACAGGGCTTGGGCGCAGATCTCGCCGCTGTGATTGACACGCATCAGCGCTGCAGCATTTTTTTTCTCGGCCTCATCCAATGGGACATCCGGCAACTTTGCATCGGGATGCGGGCGCACGCTGTGCGGCTGTCCGAACAGCGTGCGCAAACCCTTGTCAAATTCGATGATCAGCCGGTCCAGGTTCAACATGAAATCCTCCCCGCGAGACATCAGGCAAATAGTTTAGACAATTCTACACCCGGATCATCCGCGCGCATGAACGCTTCTCCCACCAGGAATGCACTCACCTGATTGCAGCGCATCAGCTTGACATCCTCGGCATTGAGGATGCCGCTTTCGGTGACCACAATGCGACTTGCGGGGATGCGCGGCAGTAAGTCCAGCGTGTTCTGCAGACTCACCTCGAAGTTGCGCAGGTTGCGGTTGTTCACGCCGATCAGCGGCGTGGTGAGTTGCAATGCATTATTAAGTTCCACGCCGTCATGCACTTCCACCAGCACCGCCATGCCGAGGCTGTGCGCTAACGCTTCGAATGTCTGCATCTGCTTGAGCAACAGCGCCGAGGCAATCAGCAGAATCGCATCCGCGCCCATCGCCCGCGACTGGTAGATCTGGTACTCGTCAACGATGAAATCCTTGCGCAATACCGGCAAGACACAGGCTGCCCGCGCCTCCTGCAGATATGCCGCACTGCCCTGAAAGAACTGCTCGTCGGTCAGCACCGAAAGACATGCCGCTCCATGTCGCGCATAACTGGCTGCGATCTCGGCGGGGCGAAAATCTTCCCGCAACACACCCTTGCTTGGACTGGCCTTCTTGATTTCCGCAATCACGGCCGGCCGGCCGGCCTCGATCTTGGCGCGTATCGCGCCGATGAAATCACGCGGCGGCGCAGCAAGTTCGGCTTCAGTGCGCAGTTGGTGCAAAGGTTTGGCAGGTTTAGCAGCCGCAACTTCCTGCGCCTTGACCGCAAGTATCTTGTTGAGGATATGGGACATGCTGCGTCAATATGATTTAAGAAAGGCGCGCATTTTAGCACTTGAGTTAAAATACACTCCATTTGTTTCAAAGAGCACACCATGAATAACGTCAAGGAATACATGCAGGGCGTCGGTCAGGCTGCTCGCGCGGCTTCGCGCATCATGGCTTTGGCGGACACCGCCACCAAGAATCGCGCGCTGTCCGAGATTGCTGCAGCACTGCAAAGCCAGACCGCCCTGCTGCTGGCAGCCAATGCCAAAGATGTCGCCGCGGCGCGTCTCGACGGTTGGGACGATGCCTCGGTAGACAGGCTGACCCTGACCGAGAAGACCGTGAGCGGCATGGTTGAAGGTTTGCTGCAGATCGCGCGATTGCCCGACCTGATCGGGGCGATCACTGATTTGAATTATCGTCCGTCCGGCATCCAGGTTGGAAAGATGCGCGTACCGCTCGGGGTGATCGGCATCATCTACGAATCGCGCCCCAACGTCACCGCAGATGCGGCCGGATTGTGCCTGAAATCCGGCAATGCAGCGATCCTGCGCGGCGGCTCGGAAGCGATCCATTCCAATCAGGCCATTGCCGCCTGTGTGCATACCGGGCTGCGCGTCGCTGGCTTGCCCGAAACCGCGGTGCAGGTTGTCGCCACCACCGATCGTGCTGCGGTGGGTGAACTCGTCACAATGAAGGAATATGTGGATGTGATCGTGCCGCGGGGCGGCAAAGGCCTGATCGAGCGAATCTCCGCAGAATCCAGAGTGCCGGTGATCAAACACCTGCACGGTGTCTGCCATGTCTATATCGACGACGATGCCGATCTGGACATGGCGATACGCATCGCCGACAACGCCAAAACTCATCGCTATGCCGTGTGCAACGCGATGGAGACGCTGCTGGTCGCGCAAAGTGTGGCTGCAAAAGTCCTGCCCAGACTATGCAAAATTTATCTCGATAAAAATGTGGAACTGCGCGGCGATAACGCTGCTCGCGCGCTGGTCGCTCATATGAATGCCGCCACCGAGGAGGATTGGCACACCGAATATCTCGAGCCTATACTCGCAGTGCGGGTGGTTGCCGGTCTGGATGAAGCCATCGCGCACATAGCCACCTATGGTTCGCAGCACACCGACAGCATCGTCACGGAAAACTACACCAAAGCGATGCGCTTCCTGCGCGAGGTGGATTCCAGCTCGGTGATGGTGAACGCATCGACGCGCTTCGCCGACGGTTTCGAATACGGACTCGGCGCGGAAATCGGCATCTCCACCGACAAGATCCACGCGCGCGGCCCGGTCGGACTGGAAGGGCTGACCTCGCAAAAATACATCGTGCTGGGCAGTGGCCAGATACGCATCTAACTAGATCAGGAAAACAGACACCATGAGCCAAACCTTCGAAGTAAAAGTGCCGGATATCGGCGATTTCAAGGACGTTGCGGTCATCGAAGTATTCGTCAAGGCTGGCGACAAGGTTGAAGCCGAGCAGTCGCTGATCACGCTGGAAACCGACAAGGCCGCGATGGAAGTTCCCTGCCCCGCTGCAGGCGTAGTAAAGGCGCTCAAAGTCAAGGTCGGAGACAAGGTCTCCAAAGGCAGCGCGATCCTGACATTAGAACAGGATCAAGGATCGAGGATCGAGGATCGAGCAAAACCTGCGGCCAGCACCCCTGCTCCGGCGGTCCCAAGCAAACCTGCTATTACGTCTTCCCCTCAATCCTCAATCCTCAATCCTCAATCCGTTGTAAAAGGTGACCTCCACGCCGAAGTACTGGTGCTGGGCGCCGGTCCAGGCGGTTATACCGCGGCGTTCCGTGCTGCCGATCTGGGCAAGCAGGTGGTGCTGGTCGAAAAATTCGCCAGCCTGGGCGGCGTTTGCCTGAACGTCGGCTGCATTCCTTCCAAGGCACTGCTGCATATCGCCAAGGTCATCAGCGAAGCGGAGGAAGTCGCGCAGCACGGCGTGACATTCGCCAAGCCCAGGATCGACATCGACAAGATCCGCAGTTGGAAGGAAAGCGTCGTCAAAAAGCTCACCGGCGGTTTATCGACGCTCGCCAGGCAGCGCAAGGTGCAGGTGGTGCAGGGCAGCGCGAAATTCACCTCGCCCAATCATCTGGCGGTTGAAACCAGGGACGGCAAGAAGACCATCAGCTTCGATACCGCGATCATCGCCGCGGGCTCAAGCGTGGCGCGCATCCCCGGCTTCCCCTATGACGATCCGCGCATCATCGATTCCACCGGCGCGTTGCAATTGCAGGATGCGCCCAAGCGCATGCTGATCATCGGCGGCGGCATCATCGGGCTGGAGATGGCTACCGTATACGATGCCCTGGGCAGCAAGATCACCGTGGTCGAGCTGGCCGACGGCCTGATACCCGGCGCCGATCGCGACCTGGTACGTCCGCTGCACAAGCGCATCGAGAAGCGTTACGAGGCGATCTACCTGAAGACCAAGGTCAGCAAGATCGAGGCGCAGAAGAACGGCCTGAAGGTGCATTTCGAAGGCGAGCAAGCGCCCGAACCACAACTGTATGACCGCGTACTGATGGCAGTCGGTCGCCGTCCCAACGGGCGCGACATCGGCGCGGAAGCCGCCGGCGTGACCGTCAACGAGCGCGGTTTCATTCCGGTGAGCCAGCAGATGCGCACCAACGTGCTGCACATCTACGCGATCGGCGACATCGTAGGCGACCCGATGCTGGCACACAAGGCGGTGCATGAAGGCAAGGTGGCCGCAGAAGTCATCGCCGGGCATCATGCCGCGTTCGAGCCGCTGACCATACCATCGGTGGCTTACACCGACCCCGAGATCGCGTGGATGGGACTGACCGAGACCCAGGCCAAAGCACAAGGTATCGAGTATGAAAAAGCCGGCTTCCCGTGGGCAGCCTCGGGACGCGCGCTGTCTGTCGGCCGGGAGGAAGGTACGACCAAACTGCTGCTCGATCCCAAGACGCGCCGCATCCTGGGCGCAGGCATCGTCGGTATGAATGCCGGCGAACTGATCGCCGAAGCGGTGCTCGCACTTGAAATGGGGGCGGACATGGAAGACATCGGCCTGACGATACACCCGCACCCGACCCTGTCGGAGACATTGGGCTTTGCGGCAGAAATGGCGGAAGGTACGATTACCGACCTGTTGGCGCCGCACAAGAAATAATGACTGCGCACATTTCTATAGGCAGCATTTTGCTCGCCTCATTTTTATTGGCCTCTGGCAACGCAAGCGCGCTCGACCTTTCCAGCTTCAGCAACAAGGATCAGGTCGGCAGCCTGAAGCAGGCCCTGACCCAGGGTGCAGAGACCGCCGTCTCGAGTCTCGCCAAGGAAAATGGCTACCTGGGCAACGCCAAGGTGCGCATCCCGCTGCCGGACAGTCTGCAAAAAGCGGACAAGGCAATGCGCAGATTCGGCATGGGCAAATATTCGGATGAACTGATTACCGCGATGAATCGCGCCGCCGAAGCGGCCGTGCCGGAAGCAAGAACACTGCTGGTCGGCGCAATCAAAAAAATGACCGTGGCAGATGCGAAGGGCATACTCACCGGCGGCGATGATGCCGCCACACTATACTTTCGCAAAAATACCGAGACCGCACTTGCCGGCAAGTTCAAACCCATCGTAGGCAAGGCGATGAAAAAAGTGAAGCTGGCCGAAAAATATGACCAGTTCGCAGGCAAGGGCGCGAAGTTCGGCCTGATTGATGAACGCGATGCCAGGCTGGATGACTACATCACGCGCAAGACGATGGACGGTTTGTTCCTGATGATGGCGGAACAGGAAAAGGCCATCCGCGCAAATCCGCTGGAAGCGACAGGGACGTTGGCAAAAAAGATCTTCGCGGCGATCAAGTTCTAAATCATGCTACTGCGCTCGACTTTGGCATGAGTGATACCACCAGCCTCTACGCGCTCTTCATCAGCAGTTTCCTCGCAGCCACGCTGCTATCCGGCGGTTCGGAAGCCGCGTTGTTCGCTGTACTCAAAACCTATCCGGAAACATTATGGGTCGCGCTGATCATCGCGTCCCTCGGCAACACACTGGGCGGCATGGTGACCTTCGGCATGGGCTGGCTGTTGCCGCAGACCCAGCAGCTCAAGCACGTCGATAAACTGCGAAGTTACGGCACGCCCGTACTTCTGCTCGCCTGGGTCCCGCTGATCGGTGATGCACTATGTCTCGCTGCCGGATGGCTGCGCCTCAACTGGTGGCAGGCCGCACTGTTCATGCTGCTTGGAAAATCAGCTCGCTACGCGATGATTGCGCTGGCTGTTGCCTGACAAATCAATTGACCGGTTTCGACTCATAAGCTACTGCCGCAATCATATTCTTGACGGGTCTTGCCGACATCAGGTAATTAACTTAAAAACATTCAGGGAGAAAAATCATGAGCATGCTGCAGGAATTCAAGCAATTTGCGATCAAGGGAAATGTGGTTGATATGGCCGTCGGTGTGATCATCGGCGCCGCATTTGGAAAAATTGTTTCTTCTCTTGTGACTGATGTCGTCATGCCTCCCATCGGTGTGCTGATAGGCGGGGTGGATTTTTCGAAGCTGGCAATCACCCTGCAGGAGGCAACCGCGTCCGAGCCAGCTGTGGTTATCAGCTATGGCAAGTTCATACAAACGGTTGTGGACTTTACGATCATTGCCGCAGTGATCTTCATGGTCATCAAAGGCATCAACTCGATGAAGAAGAAAGCCGAGGAAGCGTCGGCTGCACCAGCTGCACCTCCGGCACAGGAAGTTCTGCTGACCGAAATTCGTGACTTGTTGAAAAAATAAGCCGGGAAAAGGTGCGGCCTGGGTAGCGCTCACCAGTCGAGGCGTTTTTTCCTGCATCTGCATATTGGCAAGACTGTTTTGCAAGAATGCTTCGTTGGCTTCTTCAACGCCTTTGGCCAGTCCGGACCGTGAAGTCATTCACATCAGCAATACAATGGTCGCCCCGATTCCCCAATCCGGAACGGATCTGGTAAAGCCCTTTAACACATAACCTTGCACTTTCATGCTGTTATCCAGCTTTTGGCTGGCAAAGATGATGGCTTCCATTCGGGACGAACCTGTCGCAGTGGATTTTTGAGCAAGACTAAGCATCATCCCGCCATTTGTTTCCTGGTCAAATTTATAGCTTCCGCCCAGAAAACCATAAAACACATCGTTAAGCGTATATCCGGGCGGTTTGCCATAAACCTTATAACCCAGGGTTCCGAAACTGGTCAGACTACCTGTTAACTGATAGACCTCGGACTGGAACGAGTAATCATTCTTTCCGGTGCCCAGTCCCTGGGCGCTGTTAGCCGTCCCAAGTTTTGCCTTTCCGGTCATGTAGACCATAAGTCGCGAGGAATCTGTGTTATAGACTTTTCGGGTAGCGGCTACAATCACATCACCCAAGCCAGAACGCGTAGTACTGGTTGTGCTCGCAGCACCAGTCAAGCCGACTCCGTTTATCACATTGTTTGGTCCGGAGATCTGAAGATAAGGAACGGTCAATTTCAGCGTCCATGATTTGCCTTGGTACTTCCCGGTAACGGGAACATACAAGATACTTGTTGATTGTGTACCGCCATATTTGCCGGTGTTGTAATTCATACCTGTTTCCAGGGTGAATTTTGCATTCTCTTCCGCTAGCGCTGTTTGAACAGGGGCTGTAGCGAATACGGCAATGAGACTGGTTGCAAATATGGCGTTTTTCATGATTGACCCTATCCAAGCTTATCTTGATGAATGTGTTTCTGGCGACTCAGGGACTTCCATCGCTTCCGGAAGTTCTACTGCTTAGGAACTTCTTGAGCTTCTGCCACATCCGGAGTTTCTAACTTCCAAGCCACGATCCACGTCGGGTACTGCCGGTGTAGGCGGAGTTGTAATTGGGAGTTGCAGCGGTAGAAGTAGTAGCGCCCAGGGTTGGCGTAGTGGCCGCATACCCAAGTGCAGAGCCACCCACCTAAAACATTAATGCCACCAGTTTTGACACATCTTTTTGATTCAACATGGTTTAATCCTAAATATAATAACCAACTAATTGAACCCAAAGTAATTTTCATCAGGTTCATCGTTATGATCCAGCAGCTTCCCGCTTTAATACATGTGTGTATTCTGCACACGTTTATTGTTTTTCATGTTATGCTTTTTTCCAGCAAAAATTCGGCAGCGCATATATGCGATGAAAAACCAAAGTATCTCCGCCCCTGATTCTCAGCCGCCCGTCATCTCGGCTATACGCTATCTATTGCGGCCGCTGATCCGGTTGTTGCTATCGCACGGCATCTCCTTCCAGGTATTCAGTGAACTGGTCAAATCTGCCTATGTAAAGGTGGCGGAAACAGAATTCCGGCTGGCCTCCAGGCCGCAGAGCGACAGCCGCGTCAGCCTGCTGACCGGGATTCATCGCCGCGAGATCAATCGGTTGCGCAACGAACCTGCAACAGGGATCAATCTTTCTCAACATTCGTCGATGAGCGCACTGCTGCTCGCTATCTGGAGCGGCGACCCCGAATACCTGGATAAGCACTCATCGCCTATTCCTTTGCCGCGTCTGGCCAGCAAGGGAGGAGGACCGTCCTTCGCGTCGCTGGTTCAATCGGTCAGCAAGGATTTCCGCGCACGGGTGGTCCTCGATGAATGGCTGCGCCAGGGCATAGTCACGTTGGACGAAGATGATCAAGTGCACTTGGCAAGCGACGCATTCGTGCAGCCACAGGATATGGAAGAGAAAATCTATTATTTCGGTCAGAATATCCATGATCACATGGCTGCTACAGTCCACAACATTGCAGGGGACAAGCCGCCCTTCCTTGAGCGGTGTGTCTACTATGACAAATTGAGCGCCGATTCGGCCAAGGAATTGGCGGAGTATTCCCGTCTCGCAGGTATGAAGGCGCTGCATTCTGTCAACAAACGCGCCGTCGAATTGCAAAAACGCGACCAGGACCAGCAGAATGCCGTGTATCGCACCAATTTTGGCGTATATAACTTTAGTGAAGCCGAGGCATCCGATGAGATATCAGCGAATTGACTTGTTGTTTCAGAAATTCGTCTTGCTGGCGTTCTTGGCATCCGGCTGCGGGAGTGCGACAGCCGCATCAAGCGCTTGTGTTTATCTTAAGCCGGCAACCGAAATTGATGACGCCAGAACCGGCGGGGCCGGAATGGGTGGTACCGGCACAGTATCAAAGGGTACCGGGATTGGCGGAACAGGGGTAAGCCCTGAAACCGAGCCAGACGCAATCCGTCTTGCGGGCAATGTGACTTACAGCCAAGGTCTTGCAGAAGCAAAAAGCTATGGACGGTCAAGGCTGCTAGCCCAGGGTGACCCGGTTTGTGTCGGTGAAACGATCGTGACGTCGCAGACAGGCAAACTGCAAATCAAAATGACAGACGACGGATTGGTCGCGCTACGCCCCGGCACACAGATGAAGATCGAGAAGTATGTTTATAGCGGAACATCCGAAGATATCAGCGTGTTTGCCTTGCTTAACGGCGCGACCCGCTTTGTGACCGGGAATATTGGGAAAAGCAATCCGCAGAATGACTTGATCCGGACGCAAACCGCAACGATAGGCGTACGCGGAACAGACCATGAAGCCATGGTCATTTTGCCCGGTGACAGCAAATATCCATCCGGTACTTACGACAAGGTCAATACAGGAGTGACGTTCATCAGAACCGAAAGGGGAGAAATAGACATCCACCCCAATCAGGTTGGACTTGCCGCAGCCATTGGAGAAATGCCAACCTTGTTGAAAGACATCCCCGATTTTTACTCTTTTGGTTCATCCATGCAGGAACAAGGCAACCCACCCGAAGCGGGGCATAAGGAAGAAGGCTCGGCAGAGAATATAAGGGAGGGATCAACTCCGGAACAGTCTGGCAAGGAAATCGAGTTTGACCACCCCACTGAAGTTGGAACGTCATCAGGCGAACACTCTGGTAACCGGATTGACATGGATCACACAGAATCCCATTCCCGGCCGGAGTTGCCAGAATCCCATGCTCTGCCTGAACTGCCGGAATCCCTGGAGATCCCCGAACTGCCGGAATCTCCGGGAATCCCTGAGTTGCCGGAACTCCCCGAGGACTGAACAATCATACGAACCAGATAAAATTATGTCATATGAACCCGATAATAGTGATGATTCACGGCACCACATGCTGACTATTGCAGCGAAAATACTGAACAACCAAGCCATGCTCAAGAAAACACTGCGCCTCGTGATTCATGGCCGTGTGCAAGGCGTGTTCTTCCGTGACTCAATGCGCCGTGAAGCGCAGAATCTGGGTGTCGCAGGCTGGGTGCGAAACCGCAGTGATGGCACAGTGGAAGCTGCGGTGCATGGAGAACCCGCCGCCGTTGACGCCATCGTGCGCTGGGCACAACACGGTTCGCAACATGCGCAGGTAGTGGCGGTCGAAATCAGACCGGATGACGGCAGTTACACCAGTTTCGAGATTACCGGGTAATCATCGTGGCGATCCTCGTCACAGGCTTTACAGACGGAACTGGACTCGAAAACGTCATGGGACTGGCGCATTGACACAAAATTCAGCCATCTCCCCCAGCGCACGCTGCACCAGCCGGTTTGCTGCGGCAACGCCGCCGTACGCATCATCGCTGGCGGCGTTTTCAGTTTCGTCGAATTGCCGCGCCGCAAGTAAGCGCCTGGCACGCACGTCTATCAGTTGCGCCCGCAGGGTGAGCTGAACGCGGCTAGGGCGTGTCTTGAAATCCTGTTGCAGACGCACCAGTTCAATATCAAGCCTGACATCGGCGGAAATCGCACCCGATGACTGCACCACAGCCCGAAAACTTTCCGTTTGCTCCAATGCATGGGTTATCAGCGGCCCCATCATCCGCGCCGGAGTGTCTGCCCAGCGACTGGTTGCAAAATAATTCAGTTCATGCGGCCGTTGCACATAAGCCATCTGCGGCGTATCGAAACCTGCAAGCGCGTGCGGTGCGCTCACCGCCAACACTTGGTCGTGCCTGACATGCGCCGCTTGAACAGCAGGCCCTGACTCCAGCACATAGATATTCTGGCTGACAACATGCGGTGCGGATATGCCGCCGCAAGCAGCAAGCAACAGTGTGGATGTCAGCGTCAGGAATCCCCGGCAGGCGATAAACCAGTTTCCGTCTGTGTTCATCTCAGTTCATCCCAGGTTGGGTATCAGTCAGTATCATGGCAAATAATGCTGCGCTTATTCACCGGGTCCGCGCTTCGCTGCAGGCTTGCCGTACAACAACGCGCTCGGGTTCTGTTCCATGTCACCACTGAAACGCCGCAGCGAATTGGTCAGATCCTGCAACTCCATAACCAGTTTATGCACTTCCGGCAGCGTCTCGCCGGCAAATTGTTGTGCGCCGTCAAGTGTCCCGCTTGCACTCGCCGCTGCATGGGCAAGATCGTTTGCCATGCGATCAAACGCTTCCGCACTGCGCTGCACGCGCTGTGCGAGCTGGGGCAATTCATCGCTCAGGCGCGCGGTATTTTCCATCACACGCGCCGCATTGCCAAGGCTGGAATCTATCATGGCCGAGCGTCCCGCCAGGGTTCGCGACAGGATTTCGAGATCCGCCAGGGTGTGCTTGACCGCACGCCTGTTGTCGGCATCCATCAAGGCATTCAAATTCTCGCTGCTCCGGTTGAGATTGGTGAGCAAAGACGTAATCGCGGAATCGAGCCGGGTCATCAGTGAAGGCCCGCTCCTGATCACCGCATACTCGTCGTTGTTCTGCGCTTCGAGCACAGGCGCATCGCGGCTGCCCCCGGTCAACTCTACATAGGCGAGGCCGGTCAATCCCTGTGTCTGCAGAACTGCCAGCGTATCCACTTTGACCGGCGTGCCGCGCTCGATGGCAAGGGTCAATTGCACCTGTTCGACATTGTTCGGAGCCAGCGCGATCTTGCGCACGCGCCCGACCTCGACACCCCGGTAGCGGACCGGCGCGTTAATGTTCAGCCCCGCCACTGAATCCCCTGTATAGGTCAGATAGATTTCGTACGAGGTCCGATATGATTTGCCGCTGCTCAACCACAGCACGCCGCCGATGAGAGCCGCGCCCAGCACCAGAACGAATACGCCAACCAGCGCAAAATTTACTTTTTCTTCCATGTCTGCTCGCGCGCGGCACGTCCGCGCGGCCCATAAAAATATTCCTGGATCAGCGGATGCTGCGACTCGGACAACTCCTTCATGCTTCCAACTCCAAGGATATGCCCTCCGTCCAGCACCGCAACACGATCTGCCACCCGCCACAGCAAATCGAGGTCATGCGTCACCATCATGATGGTCAAACCAAGCGCATCGCGCAAATTCAGCACCAGTTCGTCTATGCCGCTGGCGCTGAGCGGGTCGAGACCCGCGGTCGGCTCGTCGAGGAACAGCAGTTCCGGGTCGAGCGCGATGGCGCGCGCCAGTGCCGCCCGCTTGCGCATCCCGCCGCTCAGTTCGCTCGGGTATTTTGCTCCCGCATCCGCAGGCAAACCGGTAAGCGCAATTTTTAGCGCGGCGACTTCTTCTATTAAACCAGAACCGAGCTGCGTATGTTCGCGCAGCACCATACCGACATTCTCCGCCACTGTCAGCGAACTGAACAGTGCGCCGCGTTCAAACATCACCCCCCAGCGGCGGCGCAGTTTAAGCGCTTGCTGATCGTTCAAGCCGATCACTTCCTGGCCGAATACCCGGATCGAACCCGATACCGGCCGCTGCAGCATGATGATGGCGCGCAGCAGCGTGGATTTGCCGCAACCGCTGCTGCCAACCAGCGAAAAAATCTCGCCGGGTCGCACCGCCAGGCTGACGTTGTCGTGCACCACGGCATTGCCGTAGCGGGTGTGCAGTTCATTGATATCAATGACGGCATTGGTGTTCTGCGGCTGCTCCATAACGGCACTCATATCTTGAGCCAGTTGAACACCACTGAAAACAGCGCGTCAGCCACAATCACCAGAAAGATAGCCTGCACTACGCTCAACGTCGTCTGGCGCCCGACGCTGTCGGCGCTGCCGCCGACCTGGAAACCCTGGAAACATCCGACCAGCGCGATGATCGCGGCAAACACCGGGGCTTTGACAATACCGGTCAGAAACGAGGACAAACTGATCGCATCGCCAAGACGGTTGAAAAAAACGTCAAAACCGACATCCAGTTTTGCGCGCGCCATGATCATGCCCCCGAGCACGCCGGTCACATCTGCATACACTGTCAGTAATGGTAACGTGATTATCAATGCCAGCATCTTGGGCAACACCAGGAGTTCCTGGGGCGAAACGCCTATGGTGCGCAAAGCATCGATTTCCTCGGTGACCTTCATCGTGCCGATTTGCGCCGCATAGGCTGAACCCGACCTTCCTGCGATGATGATAGCGGTCAGCAAGGGCGAAAGTTCGCGCAACATCGCCAGCCCGACCAGATCGGCAATGAAGATATTTGCGCCGAAACGCTGCAACTGGTCGGCGCCCTGGTAAGCGATCACCACACCCATCAGGAAAGACAGCAGGCCGACAATGAGCAGCGCTTCAAAGCCGGCGGTTTGCATGTTGTGGAAAATAGTTCGCCAGCGGATATGGCGCGGCTGGACTATCAAGCGCAGCAGGGCAACCGCACTTTCCCCGACAAACGCCAGCATGCCGGACAGGTTCTCCAGGCCTTGCCAGGCCCGCCGTCCGATACTTGCCAATAGATCATCCCGGGACTGGGTCAGTTGTGCCGGCATCACTGCACGAGCAGAAACCAAATCCAGCAATGCACTGAATTCCGGCCGCAAACCGGTGATTCGCACGTTAATGCCATGTTGCTCAAGTGATCCGGCTGTCCTGTGCAACAACCATGCGCCCGAAGTATCCAGCGCGGATATTGCCGAACTGTCGATCTCCAGACTTGCCGCAACTGGCCAGGTAATATCATCCAATTGCCGCTCGAGCTGGGCGATACCCTGCACGGTCCATGTTCCGGTGCAGCGCACTTTGACGATTCCCGTTGCAGTCGCTGCATCCGTCTGGATAACCAGTTTTGCTATTTGATCGGCTGTCATAGGTTCAACTATTCCGAGCGAAAACAAATTTCCAAATGGACATCGGCAGTTCGAAAATATCCTGCGGAGCAGTATGCACTAAACGCCAAGTGCCGGATCTATCATTTGCGATATGAATTTCAAAACCCGGAACCGGGCTGTTTCAAAAACTCGATTTCTTCTGCCGTGGATACCCTGCCCAGAATACTATTTCTGTGAGAATAACGGCCGAATCTTTCTATGATTCGTTTATGCCTTATCTCAAAATCAAGGCTGCTTTGGATGCCGTTGTTCCGGAACAGATCCATGGCGACTTCATGTATTTTCAGAGACTCGCTGTGCATGAATGGCATATAGAGGAAATTTCGTTCTATCGGACTTAATGCTTTATCGGCCTTGGCTGAAACTGCTTCTTGTGCAAGCGCCAGAGCCAATGAATCCTGGGCGAAGGAAAAGGGCGAGCCCCTGAACATGTTTCTTGAGAGCTGGTCCAGCACGATGATTTCCGCCAGCCTGCCCTGCGCATTTACCCTCCATTCAAACAGTTCGCAGCGGGTTGCGCTGGCATGAATGTCTGCAAATCTCTCGATTATCAATTTGTCGAAATCGCCGTCCTTGGCCCACCATTGTGAATGATCGATTTCCTCGAACCAAAACCGCAAAATCTCTCTGTGCATGTTCCAGCCCTCAGTTCATCTTGCGCAAACCAAGCGGCTTGTCGATGCGATGCGGTTGAAAACTGATGATCAGGTTATTATCACGCCATCGCTCACAACGACAATAGGAACGTCACCAGCTTCTCGATATTTTCATCCGACACCCGCGGAGAATTCGGCGGCATGGGAACGCCACCGGTCACCGCCGTCCAATTTCCCTTGCCGCCCTTCTTCACCTTTTCCACCAGGCGTGCCTTGGCGCCGGCATCCCCTTTATAGCGCTGGCTCACGTCACGCCAAGCCGGGCCCACCAGCTTGGCCTCTATCTTGTGACAAGCCAGGCAACCGCTCTTTTTAGCCAGGTCCAATCCCTCCTCGCGGCTGAGTGGCTGGTCCTTCGTGCCGGCACTCGCCTTTGCGGGCTTATCCGTCGCCGCCGCTGCCGGTGGCTGGGCGGCCGCTGGCGCTGTCTTTTCCGGCGCCATCCCCTCCACGGGGGGTTGCATAGCCTGTTCGGCGACAATCGGCGTCTTTTGCTCGGCCGAAAGTGCTGCTGCCTTGGCTGCCTCCGGTTCCACCTCGCTCTTGTTCCCGCACGCCGACAACATCAGCGCGGCAACGACAATAACCAGCCATGACTGTTTCATATTCATATCCATCTCCTTTTTCCAGGTTGTGCGATGAAGTCCTGACGGAACGTCCTGCTTAATATCAGCGCGAACATTACGCCAATCAAGCAAGCGCCGCAGATCATGGCAACGATATATTCGAGACTCAAGTTATTCACATTTCCTCCGACGCGTGCCAGTGATCGGCCAAATGCTTGAGACTAGCGTTCGATAAAAGGGCAATTATTGGCGAATCGCTGGAATTATGATATTGGCACCCCGTTTTTGGCGAGATCATAGCGCAAGCTGGCTCTCATAATTGGTGAGTCAGCTATCGAAATATTAAAGATATGGTTTCCAAATTGGATGCTACTACTGTTGCAGCCGGTTTGGCAAAGAACGTATACCAATCAGAAGCTGTCGATTCATCCTGGATATTCGTTGAGCAACATCGCCAGGCCAGTAAATAATCCGCGGCCAAATGATTCAGCTTGACAAGACCTTTCGGCTAAAGGGTATCCCCAACTATAACCTGTTTTACATTTGCAACCGTTCAGCACGCGCTATTTTTTCCAGCGCCCCGGCAATCACACTCCTGGGCGCCGCGATATTCAGGCGCATGAAACCGCTGCCTTGTTCTCCGAAGATCACTCCCGGACTCAGGCCCACTCCGGCCCGTTGAACGAAGAATTGCTCGAGCTGCCTGTCATTCAGTTGCATCGCCCGGCAGTCCAGCCACAGCAGGAATGTGCCTTCCGGTGCTATCAGTTTTATCCGCGGCAAGTGCTGCTGTAAAAATGTGCGCACGAACCGGCATGTCGCCTCGAGATAAACGAGCAAGTCATCCAGCCACGGCGCGCCATCGCGATACGCGACCTCGAACGCCGCGATACTGAACGGGTTTGCCGCGCCGACATGCAGCATGTCAAAGATTTTTGTTATCGCAGCGCGATCCTGTTCATCCGGCACGATCAGGGCAGAGAGTCCGAGCCCCGGGATATTGAAAGTCTTGCTGGGCGCCACGGCAGTGACGATCTTCACCGCGCCATCGCTCAACCTGGCCAGCGGTGTGTGACGCATTCCGGGATAGATCAGATCTGCATGGATTTCGTCCGACACCACGATGATTCCGTAACGCTTGCAGATTTCCAGCAGCGCCTGCAATTCGTCTGCCCGCCACACCCTGCCGACCGGATTATGCGGAGAACAAAACAGCAATAACCGCGCGCCTTCTGCCGCACATCGCTCGAAATGCTCCAAGTCGAAGCAATATCGGCCATCCTCGATCTTGAGCGGATTGTGCAGCAATCTGCGCCCGACAGTTTTTGGCGCGGCAAGAAACGGCGCATACACCGGCGGCTGCACGATCACGGCATCGTCCGGCTGGCTCAAGGCAATAATGGCTGCGTGCAGCGAAGGAACCACTCCGGGACACATGACGATCCACTCGCGTTCCACCTGCCAGGCATGGCGCTTTTTCAACCAGCCGATCAGCGCTTCGTGCAACGATTCCGGATAGACGGTGTAGCCGTAGACCGGATGCGCCGCACGCGCCATCAGCGCATCCTGCACTGCCTGGGGAACGGCGAAATCCATGTCAGCCACCCATAACGGCAGCACATCGCTTGTTCCAAACACCCTCACTCGCTCATCGTATTTGAAGCTGGATGTCCCATCCCGCGGGATGACGCGATCAAATTGATTTTCCATGTTGCCTAATGCTTCAACTTGAGGTGAAACGTTGCCGCTATCGCATTCACGATTTCCGGGCTATCCCACTCGTATGCCCCGCGTGCTTTTTCGAGCACCCTTCCTTGAGCATCCACCAAAATGGTCAGCGGGATCGTATTGGCGCCCAGCATGTTTTCCAGAAACACGTTGCTGTCGATAAAATTCTCAAACGAGATTTTTGACTGCCTGATGAACGCAGCAGCCGCTTTGTGATCATCGTCGGTCGAAATACCGATCACATTGAACTGCTTTCCGTTATACCGGCGCGCCAGCCGCTCCAGCGAACCCATCTCGGCCCGGCAGGGGCCGCACCAACTAGCCCATACATTGATGATCAGCGGCTTGCCCTTGTAATCAGAAAACTTTTTCGTCTTGCCGAACAGCCCCTGCAACCTTGCCTCGCGCAGGTAACCGCCGATCTCGACCTCGCCGGGCGTGCCTGCAAACGCGGTAGCGGATAACGCTAATGCAAGAAAAATAACCAGCCGTGCTGCGCGCATGATAAAACCACCTGATCGTTGAACCGAATCCCGAATGTTGTCTTTCAGTTGCAGCCATAAAAAACGCACATTGCAGCCTGTCAATCAACACTGTCGGGTTTCCAGCCGCCGGCAACCTTTTGCCCCCATGTGCGCTCGAAAGATGCAGCTTGTAACTGCAATTGGTTCTTGCATTCCATTTCACGCAATGAACTGGCCGGTTTTGCGCAGTCGGCTGGCAGGATTATTTGTTTTTGCCAGGCATCCCAGGCTTTGTCCTTTGCTGCACGCCAGGCTTGCGCATTTTTTTCTTCGAAGTGTTTTTCTATAGGCTGCTTGAGCCGGTTGTATTCTTTTTCGATCATGGATGGTTTGTATGCGGCCACGATAGTAAAAATAAACATGCCAATCAGTACCGCAAAAAACAAGAATGTACGCATTCTCTCCCCCTGCCTGGCTATTCCATAGGAATCACAACAACAGAATCAATATGCCCAGCTCATGCCTGCCATGATCTGGTTGCGCACATAGTCATAGCGCAAGTCAGTGGTGTTCTGGGCCTTATAGATCAGCTCGGCCCAGAGTGCGGAATTTTTGGTCTGTTCCAGTTCCGCCTTTAATTTCAGATCATTCCCGCTATAGGTTTTCGCCGGTTGCCCCGCGACGTCGAATGCGAATGCGTTCGGGTAATCGCGCGTCCAATGGTGAAACGCCAACCTTGTCTTGAGGGCACCCTTCGCGTACAACAAACGCGCACCGTACCTGTTCAGCTTATAGTCATTGTAACCCACATAAGAATCCGTACGCGTGTTGTGATCATAGTCCAGGTACAATAGCCAGCCCGGGGATATCTGGTTGCGCAACGTTGCGCCGAAAGAGTTGTATGCATAGCCAAGCAAAGGGTTGTTGGCAGTGCTGTATGTGCCCTGTGCATCGAGTGCATGCTTGTCGGAGTAATCCCGCGCCGAGTGGTCGTAAGTCAGTTCCAGTCTGGTCGCTGGTGCGACCGTGATACTTGCATCTGCTCCCAGTCTGTAATAGCTATGGTCCTGTTGTGATACGACGAGTGGATCTTCATACTCGTTAAGCATGTACTGCCCGATAAAACCGTAGGCAAAACCGCCTGTTCTGTTTTTGTATTTTGCTTCGACACCATAGTTCACATAGTTGTAGCGGCCGGAAATGTCGGTACCGCTGATCGTCGTGGACTTGCTTGTTCCGGAGTCATGATCGACGTAAACCTGATGGTGTTTCCCGAACAGCCCGCCGACATAGAGCGTGTCCTCTGATTTTTCCTCGCGCGCCATGACATATTCGATGCCGCCCTGCAAGCGCACATTATATTCATTGGCGTTGCTGATGCCGCCGAGGTAGAAGCTCCCGTCGGCAGCCGCCGACCCGAGCAGCCGGCTACCCTGGTCACGGATCTTTGCCAGTTCCGCCTTGATTTCGTAGGGCACAAAAAATCCGGATTTTCTCTGTGGGGTCACCAGCGGCGTAGATGCAGGCGGTAATGCGAGTAGTTTCCCGGCATAGTAATCGTAATAGGGAGCACTCGGCGCCTGAAAGGCGTTGCTGTCATAGCCGAGCCCGGTCGCAGCGGACCAGGTGATATCTCCGCGCTCAGCCTTGGGCGCAGTGGCTGCTGATGCCATCGCTGACAACATCATGGCAGCAACAAACATCGTTGGGCGTAATGGTATTTTATTGGACATGATAAAAGCTCCTTTCCTGGTTGATATAAAATATTTGCTGCTCACTGAACTTCAGATTTCTGCAGCTCTTCATCGATTCCGCGTAGCTTTGGATCCAATTGCTGTGCTTTTTCCAGCTCGGCACTGGCATCGCTCTCGCGACCCGATTGACGCAGTGCGCGGGCAAGCTCAAGCCGCAGGCGCGCATCGGCAGGATCGGCGGCAACTGCGTTCTCCAGAACCTGCACCGCCTCGCTGTCTTTCTTGTCCAGCAGTAATGCCCGCCCGAGAAATAGCAACGTTTTGGTGTTGCTCGGATCAAGGGCTATGGCTTTGCGCAAGGCCTCCACCGCCTCGGCGGGTTGACCATTTCCAATGTAGGCGCTGCCAAGATTGAACCACGCAATAGAATAGGATTCATCACGTGCCAGGATCTCCCGATACAGCCGGATTGCCTCATCGTATTCTTTGCGTTTTGCGTAGCGCACTGCAAGGTTGAGCTGAGCCTGCGGGTAATCGGGACGGATGCTCAAGGCTTTGCGGTAGGCATCTATCGACTCCTTGTCGCGATTATAGTTGCCATGGACAACACCGAGATTGAACCATGCCTGCTCATAATCGGGGCGCAGTTTCACCGCATTGTTAAAGGCAACCTCGGCACGCTCGTTGTTTTTCTGGCGCAAATAGACCATACCGATGTTGTACCACGCCTCGGGATACTGGCGCCTGGCCTTCAATGCCGCTTCATATGCGGCAATTGCCTCGGCAAAATCGTTCCTGGCCGAATAGGTCAGTCCCAGATTGAGCAGCGCCTCCGGATAATTGCCGGAAGCTGTTTTCAGTGCCGTCTGATACGCGTCGATCGCCTTGACATAATCTTTCTCGCCGTAGGCTACGCGCCCCAGGTTGAAATAGGCGTCTGCGCGCGCCGGATCGCGTTGCAGCAACCATTCAAATTCATTACGCGCGTCCTGCCAGCGCTTGCGATCAAGTAACAGCGACCCAAGCTCGGTGTGAGCGCGGACATATTCCGGATCGAACTGGATTGCCTGGCGCAAGGCCTGTTCTGCTTCGTGGCGTTTATTCTGGGCGCCCAGTATGACCGCCATATTGACCAGTGCCGGCGAATAATTGGGCTTGAGTTCCAGTATCTTGCGGTACTGGGTCAGTGCACGCGCCTGCCCTTCCGGAGTATCAGGCTCGAGAGTCGCGAGACCCACACGCGGCGCAACTGACATCGGTTGCAGGCGTATCGCCGCCTCAAATGCGTTGGCAGCTGCAGCAAACTGGCCCATATCGCGCCGCGCAACTCCCAGGCTGTAAAGTGCATGTGCCTTGCGTTTGCCGCTGGCCATCTGTGCGGCTGCTTCCAGCGCGGCTGCCCCGGCCGCTTTATCGCCCTGCTTGATCAGCAAGGTCGCCATGTTGAATTGCCCCTCGAAGTGATCGGGCTGCTTGGTTAGCAAAGCACGATAGGCTTCGACCGCCTCACGGTCGCGCCCGCTGCGGGAAAGCGCAATGGCTCGGTTGAACAATACGCTGGTGTCCGATGGATCGGCAGCGGCGGCCTTATTGAAATAATCCAGCGCGCGCGGCAAGTCCCCCTTCTTCAGGTACAAGACACCGAGATCCTTGAGCGCACGCGCGCTATACTGGCGCGCCAGGATACGCAGGTAGATCCGCTCGGCTTCCGGCCATTTTTTCTGGCCCATCAATGCATGGGCACGTTGCTGATCGGGATCCGATCCGCTGGAAACGATGGGCTCGGAGTCGCCAGGCGCGTCCGCAGTTTCGCTCTCTGATAGCAATGGCGCTACCGGCTGTATATCGATGACGGTCACCTTGTCGGCATCGTATTCGGCGCGGAATTGCACATACAACAGCATCAGGAACAGGCCCAGAATCACAATGATCACGGGCACGAAGCTTTCCCGGAACAGCCGCATCCATCGGGAGCCGCTATTGTTCATCGCTGCTCTCCTGCATGGTCATGGCCTGCAGTATCGACAACATGCCGCGCTCGTTCACATTCTGTATCTCCAGACCGGGCCGTACGTTGATCTCCAGCAGTTGCGGCCCATCCGGCGAAATCGAAATGTCCACGCCCAGATACTTGAGTGGCACTGCCCGCGCCGCAAGTTGTGCGAGTTCGATGATCTCCGGCCAGAACGGCAAGGTCCGTCCGATCAGATGGATGCCGCTGTCCGGATGCCTGTCTATGGGCTCGCCCAGAAAACGGCCGTGCGTGGTGATGCCGCTGGCAATATCGATGGCGACCCCGAGCGCGCCCTGATGCAGGTTCGCCTTGCCGTCGGATTGCCGGGTCGGTATGCGCGTCATCGACATGACCGGCATGTCATCGCACATGATGACGCGCACATCGGCGAGCCCGAGCGGGCTCAGCTCCTGCATTTCGGCATGCTGGATGATTCTGCTTTCGATGATGGCGCGGTCGCCCAGATCAAAGGAAAAGACACCGAAAATAATGTCCGAGATATGTTTTTGCAGATCGTACAGGGTGTATATCTTCCCGCTGATGCCCAGCCAATCACGTCCGCTGCGGCCCACGATCACGATGATGCCGTTGCCACCGCTGCCCTGGGCCGGCTTGATGACGAAATCATGGTAGGCATCGAGCTCGCGCTCCAGATTGCGCAGTTCATAAAAATAGCTATAGGTGCGGTAGGTCTCGGGCATGCGCACGCCCGCCGCGACGAGAACCTCCTTGGCCAGCAGCTTGTCGTCCGCCAGCGGGAAATGCTTGCGCTGGTTGCGCGTATAAATGTAATGGAGGTTGCGCCGGTTCATCGACAGCACCGTTGTCGCACGCGCACGCGCACCGTCCCAGCGGGCCAGGAATGCCCTCAATGATTTCATTTGGCTGTGTCCAGTATCAGGCGGCGGAAGCGCGCGAACTCCAGTACCCGTATGCCTATCCACTTGCCCAGCCACAGATTCAGCGCGATCACCACCAGCAACAGCTCCGGGAACGCGAGTATCAAGCTTTGCATGAACAACGACTCCATCACCGCGTAGCAGGCAGCGATCACGATCAGCGTCATGAAGGTGATGCGCGCAACCTTTATCGCGCCCTGCTCGGCCTCCATCAACGCGACGCGTTCGGCGGTGATGGCCAGTATCGCGATCGGGAACAGGGTCATGTGCGCAAGCTCGAACAAACCGAGGTTAACGCCGCCCACCGTGATCGCCATCATGACGATGACAACCGTCGTCAACATGATGGCCATCTTGGGAGAGTGCAGCAATTGCAGCCAGTCGAGCGCCCTGCGCACCACTGCCGACACCAGAATGATCGCAAGGAAACCGATCACGCCCCACAGCAATCCGGTATCACGGGCTGCCGAAGCGATCAGTGCCGGAAGAAACGTGCCGAATGTCTCAAGTCCGATCACATTGCGGAACACCACGGTCACCAATGCGCCAAGCGGAAGCATCAGCAGTATCTTCAGCAGATTCTGCGAGATACCGACGCGCTCGAAGAATGCATAAAAATTGGTGACGTTCAAATTCGACTGGCTCAGCGCAGTCTGTGCATCGCGCTGCGGCACCAGTTTCCTGGTGACGTTGAATAGGTACTGAAAATTGACGTTTGAAGTATGTTTGAACAGCACCAGATCGCCGTAGTAGAGCGTCAGGTAATTGGCCGGAATCTCGGCGAAATGGTCATTGATGGTATCGAATGGAACCCAGTGACCACCGATATAGACTTCGACCCATTGGTGAGTGGTGCGCTTGCTGCCCTGCTGCATGATCAGGCCGCCCACCAAGCGTGCCGGAATGTTCAACTTGCGTGCCATTGCGACGAACAACCGGCTTTTCCCATTGCAGCTGGCTTCGCCGAGCTTGAGCGCCGTCAGTGCGTCGGTGTAGCCCGAGAAGTTCCTATTGGCAAGATTGTCCTGCAAATGCCGGTGGATGCGGGTTACCGCGTCCAGAATAGTCGGTTTTTCCGCGGGGACGATGCGGCGCAACGCGGCTTCGATCTGCGGGTCGTCCTTTTGTATGCCCGGTTCGGCCACAAGATAGGAAGCCAGCGCGGCGGGATATGTTTCCGGTATGGTCAGGTCAGCTGGGATGCTGAACCGCACGTGGCGCGCATGCACGGAGTAGGCGTAAAGAATACCTTGCTGGCCCCTGACATTTTCGGCTTTCCAGGTTGCCTCGCGATTAAGCGGATCGGACTTGAGATCCGCGTTGAAAACTCCGGAAGAATTATTTTCATTTTCGATCGATTGGCGCGAATCGGTTTTCGGAAGGTAGGTGTGAACGTTGATATCTTCGCCATGCCCGTCGACCCGCATGCTGAGTTCAACATCGTAACTTGGCGCCGGAATCAATCCCGCCAGGGGATAGTCAAGGACGTAGAGTTTATAAGCAGTCACGCTCATGGGCAGCAGCACCATGATGGCGAGCACCAATAGATATATGCCGCGTCGTGCGTTTCCGGAATTGTTGCTAGCCATTCAGGATCATCGCTGTACCTGAAACCGGCTTGGCCGCCGGAACTGAAGCGCGGCCACCGCTGCAGCTACTCAACCAGGCCATGAAAAATGCAACGGGCGCAGTACATAACATTCGATTTTTCATTATTGTCAATTTCATGGGGTCTCGTCGGGATTCTAGCCTACATTCAGGGAAAGAAATGATCGCATCTATTCGGGCGGGGAATTGACTATGCCCGAGATATAAAGTTCCCAAACGCCGCTTTTAACAGACTAATGCGCTCGAGTTTACATAGTGACATTTTTGCATTCTTCTCCCTGGCTGTTAGCATGAGCAGGTAGTGCGCGTCGACATCGAGCCGGACGAGGGCAGTTACACCGGCTTCGAGGTTATCGGGTAACCATCAAACCGGCACAACAAACCGCTGCCGTTGGAAATATCAAAGCAAGTCCTGCCCCACGCCCTGCTAATCTTTCGTTTTCAAGAAATCGTCAAAGATCTCTTCGGGCAGATTCACCGAAGAAATATATTCGATCCTTTCATTCGGCATATCGTAGAGCTCCATGATCGGCGTCTGGTTATATTTGTGCTCCTGGATATACGTGCCCAGCGCAGGATAGACCTTCATTATTCCGATGTAGATCGATATCAGCCCCTTGTAAGGAAATTCAGCCACCACACTGTTGGATGATGGGTATTCCCTGACGCCGTACTTGCCGCTGACTTTGTCCAGATCCTTGAGGGTTTTTCCTTCGATCACGCTGCCGACAATGCTTCTTAATTTTTCCGGTTCCACTTGTCGCGGATTGTCGTAATAAAGGCCGAATCCTTTTGTTGGTGCCAGCGAATAATTGTTCTTCAGGTCGTTACTCAGCTCTTCCATGACCGGGCCGACATTCTTGTAGTCCCCGATATGCTTCTTGTAAACCAGCACATAGGGTCCGACGACTTTTTCCGACACGTTCACCGAAGCGAACAAACCATATCGGGATAGAGCCAATAATGATGTTATGAAAATGACAGCAACAATGATGAGGCTTACTTTCAGAATTTTCATTTTCTTACCTCCTATTTAATTAAGGTTGTACTCAGGGGCGCGCCTTCAATAGCGCCACGGCCTGCGCCAGAGAAAGCACCAGCGTTGCAACGAGCAGCGCGAGCGATGCCGGAGCCATGAACGCCTCGCTGCCTTGCAGCAAAAAATAGCTGTGGATGATGAACGCGAAAAGCCCGCCTGCTACCAGCACCCACGAAAGCATAAAGCCCGAAGCACGACCCAGCGCCAGGGACTGATGGCCGTACAGGATCACCATCACCAGCAGCAGGTTGAGGACGAGAAAGACCTGGATACCGCCCGGAATGCCCAATAGCTCCCATTCGTGCCAATAGGCTGAATCGATTTCGTGCGTAAGCAGAACGGCCGCGTTCAATAGATATAGCCATAACAGCAAGGGTGTAGTCTGCATCTCTCCTCCTGGCTTTGGTACACGCTGAAGCGGTCAGTTGAGCATCATGCCCGCTCACTTGGCCGTTGGGTCGGCCTGGATGATGCCGAAACGAAGTCCGCCGGGTTCGGCACAGGTTGCATACCACCCTATCCCCGGGATGGGCAGTTTCGCTTCGACGATATGTCCTCCGCTGGCCACGACGCGCGACAATACTTCATCGAGGTCCGCAACCGGCACGGTGACTTGCGTCAGCGGAATGCCGCCGCTGATAGGTGCGTCTGCGACCGCGCCGATTCCGCCGTCTATCCCCGGCTCGTTTTCGGGGCCTGCCTGAATACGATAATATTCATACTGCATGGGAAATTTCTCGAAGCGCCAGCCCAGCACTTTCTCGAAGAACGCACGGGCCTGTCCAACATCGTGAACCGTAAGATCGAAATATGTGGGTTTCATTTTCGATGCCCTCCTACCTATACAGATGGTTGAACAGGGGCAGCAGGCATTCACCAACGCCCAAAAGCTATAGTACCGTCCCGCCGGCAAAGACTATAACTTTGTGCGCATGATTATGTTTCGGTTAGTGATGATGCTCCTGCTGAGCAGGCGATGAGAAACCGGGGAAACGCGATTTGGCGAATGCTGCATGACACAGGGCACAGCTTTCCACCAGACGTGAATAATGGAAAGCCACCAGCTCGGGATCATGGGCTGCGGCCGCAACGCCTAGCCGCTCCGCGCGCTGATGAAACTCCTCGTCGATCTGCTTGAATCGTTCGGGCAGCGCTTGCTCCAGCTCCTTTGCCTGGGCCGGGGTGAGCTTTTTCTCCATGATGTAACTGGTGCGTATCTTCATGCTGGTTTCCTGGATAGCCTGCCAGTCTGCAGTTGCCAGAGACACCGCGATGCCCTGCACTCCGGTGGTGATCTCACGCATTTCAGCCCTGAGCAGATTTTGTATATCCGGCGATAACTTGATGCCTGGCTGTTGGGCTGGTGGCTCCGCCGCATAAGAAGGTATAGAGCTTGGAGCCAAATTGCAGATAACGAAGATTGTTGCCAGTAGTTTGCGAGTCATGGATACACTCCTTCAACATGGAAAAGAATGGGCCGCCGCCCCCATATTATTCGAAAACAATTCGACTCCGGTACATTTGGCGCCGCATTTGGCGCCGTAGTTCCAGTTAGGCTTTGCTTTTGTTGACATCCTGGAATGCCAGCATTTGTCCAAAACGCTGCTCGCGATCGCCTTGATATCCGCATTTTGGCGCAAACGTATCCGTGTCCCTGAATGTTCCAAACAACCGATCCCACCATGTGATATCCCCATAATTGAAATCGTGGAGATCCAATTGATGATGAATCGAATGTTGTTCCGGGCGTTGAATGAAGTAACCCATCCAGTGCGCGGTCCTGATATTGGAGTGGTAGAAAAACTCACCGAGCGCCGCGAAGAAGCTGTACCAGGGAGATGCCCCTACAGAAGCGCCCATGAGCACAAATATGACGGCTGTCGAGAACACAGAATTGACCGCAATTTCCAGGGGATGCTTATAGAACGAGGTAAGGGTTTCGATACGACTGGCACTGTGGTGAATCTGGTGAAAGACTCGCCAGAAAAAACTGACCGAATGCCGTGCCCGATGCCACCAATAGAAGAAGAATGAGCCTACGAACCAACATACGAAGCCCTGTGCAATATCCGTAAGCATGCCGTCAATATGAAACAAAGACGGCCCTTTGAGCCATACGCTCCAGGTGATGCCGCCAAGCAATACCACGCCCAACTGCACACCGTTCAGAAACGCGGCTCGAAGATACCAGCCGCGCGATTCCGGCAACCCACGACCGGGAAACACGCGCTCCAAGATTATGAATAATGCCCCAAACAGGAAGATCAGCAAGAGTGGTGTCATATTGTTGCCTGGCAAGGCTTGACAGTTATTAACCGGACGCCTGCATGGTGAAAGGTACGAGACTTTTTCATCCTAGCCATCAGTTATCAGAACAATTCTGACTCAGTACTTTTGACATGATGCCTCGCATAGTTCATCAAAGTTTGCATCAGAAACTCCAACCTTGTTGCTGCATAAAAGTTTCAAGATTAATGCAAGGCACATTGAAATGCTGGCACACGTTTGGAATTTTGGCGGCTTCGCGTTTGAATTGTTCCTCAGTGACTACCGTCCCACCTTTCACCTTAGCACAGGCTATAACGAAAGGATCTGCAACTGGCGTTCCAGTAAGCCGCTGCTTTTGGCCAATAAGTCCTTGGAAATGTGGTATCTGGAATATTTGCGCAACGAATTGCAGTTCGGCAGCACTCGGCGTAGTGAATATCTCCTTTCGTGTTTTTAGCCATTCATTCGTGTGCTGATCAGGATTGCCACGCTCAATTTCATTCCACACTTCGCGTGTTGATATAAGCTTCTGCTGCTGAACAAGATCATCCAACCCTGTCCATATTGATTTAAAAATTACCGGATAGAAATGCTTGAACGCGCTGAGTGAGCTGGTGTCGAACACATAAATCATGCTACAGCACCTTGAAGAATTCGCTGCTCAAGTCCGGCAAAGTTTTTTGCTTTTATTCCAAGTAAATCCGCCGCCTGTTCGACACTAAGTTGATTGCGATAGTGGCGCCTGATCACTTCTTTCGCAAAACGATCACTTAAATAGCTGTTTTGTGAGGCATACCAATCCCCGCCACTGCCCGGCTTTTGCTGACTGGCCCAAAGTTTTGACAGTCGCTCGTAGAACGCAGAACTAACTCGCCCTTGATCAAGGAAACGACGCAAAATTGCTTCGCGACTGACCCCGTAGCGGTTTGCGAGGTTTGAAAATTGTTCCTCACCAACACGCTCAATATCATCGGGGAATGTGCGAGTTTGTTGCTCAAAATCGGATAACGGGATTAACACTTCGGCGGCAACTGCATTGCAAAATTGCTCAATCTGCCTTTCAGCTTGCGGCAACTGATCGATATAGCGGTTATCAAATTTGCTTAGGCCATTCATGCTTAAAAGCAGGTGCGCCAATTCGTGCATGAGGCTGAAGGTTTGCCTGGTTTTGGAGGTGCTATTATTTATGTAGATTAGTGGGAAAAATTGATCTAACAGGCAAAAACCAGAAATATCTTTTTGTTTGAAGGGTGCTTTAAAAATGAAAATGCCATTGTTCTCTATTGCCTGCCGCCATTGCTTAAGGGCGAGGTCGTCACTTTTCCATCCGATTTGAATTTCTAAAGAAATGCCTAAATTTCGCCTAATCGCCTGTGCTTGCTGAACGATCGACGCTTCGCGTGAAAGTCGTAATTGCTGCCAAATAAGTTGCTCGCTCGGGTTGCGATCATCAAACAATTCCTTCAATGCGATTTGGAAAGCGTGTGCACGCCGAATCTGCATGTGGGTATCACCGGCCAATGACTGAAGATCGGCGTTTGGAAGAGTTCTGAACTCGCGTTCAGGAGAGATTTCTTCTGGAGGGTTAGGAAGAAAAAATACTGCAAGGGGCCTTTTGTAAATCTGATAAGCCAGTTTCTCAAGCTGCGCGTAACTTGGCGCTCCTGCACCAGACTCTGACTCCCATGCCTCAATCTCTTCAACCGGACGCTTGAGCTTTGCAGCTACATCGTGCACGGACAAACCAATAGTTTGCCGCGCCCAACGCATCACGGCGGGTTGTATGCCAGGTACAGGTTCGCTTTTCATGATTTCTTAATGATACCTGATAGCATCAAGACTTACTTACCCTGCAATATCCGCAGCCCCCAACCCACGCCAAACCCCGTCACGTCGCTTGCCACGCTGCCCAGCCCGCCCTCGCAGCGACTGGCGGACAAGTCCACATGCAGCCATGGCACATCGTTCTCCAGGAAGCGTTTCAGGAAGCGCGCTGCGAGGATGTGGTCGGCTTCGCCATCCAGCGTGCATTGCTTGATGTCGGCGACTTTGGAATCCAGCGCGGGTTCGTAATCGTCGTCCATAGTGAAGGCGCACAGCCACCGACTTGCATGCTACTTCAGCTTGCCTTGATCCTTTGTACCGCCTCGGCCGGGGTAACGATGGGAATGTCCTGGTGGATTTTGAGGGAGAGCAGGTCATCATCCCCCGAGACGATGAAATCGGCCTGTCCCGCGATGGCTACTGCCAGCACTGCATCATCATCCACGTCGCGGCACACGGGCTGCGGCAAGGGTGGCGGTTCGATCAATTCGACCAGCCGGTGCAATTCATCGAGTGTTCGGCTGCGCGATGTATTCGAGCGCACGAGGATGGCATCGAACTTCGGGCGGCTGATTACATCACTCAACTCGGACAAGAGCGCCGGGCTGCTGATGAGTGTGAGTTCTCCGTTGCGCACTTGTTCCAGCAAGATGAGGCGCGCCGCGCCATAAGAGTCCGGACAGCAGTACGTTTGTATCAATGACCGCCCGCACGCTTGTGCCGTTCCGCGCGTGCGGCTTTTACTTCCGCGTTGACTTCTTTCATCGTCATCGGCTGGATGCCTGCTGCGGCCACGCGGTCGGCGACTGACAGCAGCGCATCCGCCGCCTGCTTGCGGCGTAGCGCATCACTTAACAACCTCAATAAGGCTTCTGGCGTTAACAGCCCCGCATCGCGCGCTGCCTGTGCGATCGCATCGGGTAAGTCAATCTGGATCTTTGCCATGGTCAGGTCTCCTGTACGCTGATATGGAGTGCTTGGTGTGGGGCCATTATAGAACAACGCGCGTGAGGCGCAATCGCTGTAGATGCTGCACCGGCAGATTTAAAGACGTTCTTACTTACCCTGCAACATCCGCTATCCACAACTCATACCGAACCCGGTCACCTCACTCGGCGCAATACTCATCCACCGATCTCTTTAAGGCACAACCATCAGCCCTGCCCGCTCAGCAGCGCTACGCAGGCGCTGGTCGAACACGGCAAACAAAAATGGGGTTGAGGTTTTTTCCTTGAGCCATATCGCACTTGCCAGATGGATTGCATCGAACCCGCGCAAACCATGGATTTCGGCTAAATCGCCCGCACCGCGCAACACGGGAGGTATCAACTCAATGCGCATCAGGCTTTCCCAATCGCTGTTAAGTTGCGCCAAACGCTGCTGGTGTTTCGCCTCGCTGGTCAATCCTTGCGCCTTCAACCTGGCAAATGCGGCGCGCGCTTCCGCATATCCGACAACCGATATCGCCAGCGCTTCCGCCTTGGCGGCGTGGGCGCGAACTTCCTTGGAACCGGCCTCGCGTACGTAAAGCTTCACCCACGCTGAGGTGTCGAGATAGAGAATCAACGCCGATCCTCGGCAACCCAGTCCGCCAGACTCATGTCAGCCGGCATGGTTTCCCCCCTCGGCAAGCCGGCCGGCTTGCCGCCGTTCCAATTAATGCCATGTATGCCCTTGAGCGCACCTATATCCGGCTGCTGCCGGATCGGCACGATTTGCGCCACAGCACGGTTATGAATGCTGATCGTAACTGTCTCGCCCGCTTCTGCCTGCCGGATGTATTCGCTCAAGTGAGCCTTCAGTTCACGGATGCTGGTTTGCATAATGTCACCACATTAGTTAATTGTGGGCACATTTTAGGCTCATTGCCCCCTAAGAGCAAGCAAGTCAAACCTGGCCTGCAACATCCGCAACCCCCAACCCACACCAAACCCCGTCACGTCGCTCGCCACGCTGCCCAGCCCGCCCTCGCAGCGGCTGGCGGACAAGTCCACGTGCAGCCACGGCACATCGTGCTCCAGGAAACGTTTCAAAAAGCGTGCTGCGAGGATGTGGTCGGCTTCGCCATCCAGCGTGCATTGCTTGATGCCGGCGACTTTGGAATCCAGCGCGGGTTCGTAATCTTCGTCCATCGGGAAGGCGCACAGCCGCTCGCCGCTAACCGTCTCAGCGAATCCCCCGCCGCGCCGGAATCTTCAGCTTCTTCGCGGCGGAAAGCATCCCACTGTCCAGCGTGGCGACAAATTCCACCCCATTGTTATGCGCAACCGCCAGATGCAGCGCGTCCGGGCCGCGTAGTTGGGTAGCAAAGTTGGCGACATACTCTTGCGCCAGATCGAAATCATGGGCGCTCGGAATCAAGACAACCAGAGAGGCAGCGATCATCGAATCAAACTCTGCGATCAACCTCCGCCCCTGAGCTGTCGTTAGCGCCCCCATGCGCACATCGCGGGAAGTCAGGCTGGCAAATTCGACAGATGCCCATTTGCTGACTGCCAGAGTCCCGGCCTCTTGTCGGGAAAGAAAATCTGCAACTTTCGCAGAAGTAGCCTCCTCCCGAAACAGCGGAGTCAGGAAGCTGGTATCCAGATAAATCATTCTGCGTCGCGCAACTCGCGCAGCAACTCGGCGCTGCTGCCTTGCCATGCGGGAACCTGCTGGCGCAGTTCTGCAAGGCGCTGCAGCGGCAACATCTGCTTGATCGGGCTGGCGGGGAGCACACGCGCGACTGGACGTCCGTGACGGGTAATCACGACTTCTTCTCCGGATTCAACTGTGTTTAACAACTCACTCAAGTGCGCCTTTGCTTGAGCCAGACTCATTGCATGCATATTAACTCCTCATATATGACCATAATAATGGTCATATATTACGCTGCATGGTAAGGGATAGCAAGCGCCCTGTTGATAGACTATTTCAGCGCTTTTGTTGGGTTACGGCGCAACAACCCGCGCCTAACCCAACCTACGCCTGCATCATCCGCAACCCCCACCCCACGCCGAACCCTGTCACATCGCTGGCCACACTGCCCAGCCCGCCTTCGCAACGGCTTGAGGACAAGTCCACATGCAGCCACGGCACGTCGTTCTCCAGGAAGCGTTTCAGGAAGCGTGCCGCGAGAATGTGGTCGGCTTCGCCGTCCAGCGTGCATTGCTTGATGTCGGCGACTTTGGAATCCAGCGCGGGTTCGTAATCTTCGTCCATCGGGAAGGCGCACAGCCGCTCGCCGCTTTGCTGCCCGGCCTGCACGGCCTGTTGCAGCAATGCATCGCGGTTGCCCAGCACGCCGCTGTAGCGCGCGCCGAGCGCCACGTGCATGCTGCCGGTGAGCGTGGCGAAGTCGACCAGCAGGTTCGGTTTTGCGCGCGAAGCCAGCGTGAGCGTGTCGGCCAGCACCATGCGGCCTTCGGCATCGGTATGCATCACTTCGATAGTGGTGCCGTTCAACGCCTTGACGATGTCATTCTGTTTGTAGGCTTTCGGGCTGATGTGGTTCTGCGCGATGGCCAGCCAGCAGTCGATGTTGACCGCCAGTTTTTGTTGCGTGGCGGCGAGCAGGATGCCGAGCGCGACCGCCGAGCCGTTCATGTCCTCGTGCATGCCGTGCATATGGCGCGCGGGCTTGAGGTTGTGGCCGCCGGTGTCGAAGCAGATGCCCTTGCCGACCAGCGCCACGGTGTGTTTGGCCTTCGGATGCTTATAGGTCAGATGCACGATCGCGGCATCTTCGTCATGGCTGCCCTGTGCCACCGCGACGAACGCGCCCGCGCCCATCTTGCGCAGCGCCTTCAGGTCGTGCTCCTTGAGCTGCCAGCCGTTTTGTTTGGCGAGCTCCTTGATGCGCTTGCGGTACAGCGCGGGCGTAAGCTCGTTTGGCGGCTGCACGGTGAGCGTGCGGCACAACAGGTTACCCTCGGCTTGCGCCTTGAGTGCGGCGAAAATCTTTTTATCGTCACAACCGTATAGCGCGATCTTTTGCAGTGGCTTGCGCTGGTCGGCTTTTTTCTTGTGCAGCGGGAGCGGCGCGCCGTTCACCCATGCTGCATACACCGCCGCCTCGGCGGCCTGCCGACGCTGAGCTTCGTCCCCGTGCACGACGATGGTCAAGCCGGAAGGTTGCTCGCCCAGCAGCAACTGCACGGCCTTGCGCGCCTGCGTCTGCAGCGCAAAATTGTTCTTGCCGAAATCCAGCATCGCCCAGGCGATCAGGCTGCCGTCCGCATGGTTTGCAGCAATCGGCTTATCGGCGAATTCCTCCATCTTCATTCCGCGCCGCTTGAGCACTGCGGCCAGCAATTCGCGCTGCGGGACATCGCCAGGCAGGGTGTTGCCTTTGGGCAGCAACACCAACAGATGTGCTGCATTCAGATATTTGGGTGGCGAGGTAGTTGCGGTCAATTGTGCTAGCATTGCGTCCTCATATTTTATGTGTATGGCGCATTATATAAACAGTTCCGCCTGTTCGCTTCGCGAAGATAGCCAAGCCGGAGCTAATGAATAAGGAATGCAATGATTCAAAATCTTGGGCGCTACAAAATCATCAAAGAGATAGGCCATGGCGCCATGGGTATCGTCTATGAAGCGAAAGACCCATTGATCGATCGTATCGTCGCGGTCAAAACCATCAACCTCCAGGACCTGACTCCCGAGGAAAAAAAAGAATACGAAGCCCGGTTCTACCTTGAGGCCCGTTCCGGGGGACGATTAAGCCACCCCAACATCGTCACCATCCATGATCTCGGGGAGAGCGAAGGAGTGCCTTATATTGCCATGGAACTGATGGAGGGGCGCGAACTGCAAAACCTTCTCAAGGGCGAGCAATTGCTTCCGATCAAGGAAACACTGAACATCGCAATCCAGGTGGCGACAGGTTTGGCTTACGCGCATGAGCATGGCATCGTTCATCGCGACATCAAACCTTCAAACATCATGGTGCTCAAGGGAGGCCTGGTCAAGATTGCCGACTTTGGCATCGCACGCATGGATTCCTGGCGGTTGAATACGACACACGGAAAATTGCTTGGGTCCCCTCATTACATGTCCCCCGAACAAGTATCGAGCAGTCCTATTGATCAACGTTCGGATATTTTCTCGGTTGGAACCTTGATGTATCGAATGCTGTCCGGGCAGGTGCCGTTCTCGGGCAATAACACCCATGCGATCTCTTACAAAATAGTGCACGAGGAACCGCAAAAACCCAGTTCCTTGAATCCGGAGGTTCCGGACAGGCTGGATTCCATAGTACTGAAATGTCTGTCCAAGAATCCGGACGATCGTTATCAGAACGCCATCGAGCTGGCGGATGACTTGCGAGCCTGCCAGGAAAAGTTGCTGCGCGCCGGCTCCGGGCACAGTCAGATCACGGCTGATGCGATTTCGCCAAGCAAAATGCGCCTGCTGAAGCTTGCAGGGATTTTGGTGCTTGCGATCATATTATTTGAGCTGATCGAAGAGTTTCTGCTGGATTAATCCGATGCGCGCCTACCTGGACCTGATGCAGCACGTGCTCGACCATGGCACGAAAAAATCCGACCGCACCGGAACCGGCACCCTCAGCGTGTTCGGCTACCAGATGCGCTTCAACCTGGCGGAAGGATTTCCGCTGGTCACGACCAAGAAGTGCCACATGAAGTCCATCGTGCACGAACTGCTGTGGTTCCTGCAGGGCGACACCAACATCAAGTATCTCAGGGACAACGGCGTCAGGATATGGGACGAGTGGGCTGACGAACAAGGCAACCTCGGCCCGGTGTACGGCAAGCAATGGCGCTCCTGGACTGGGCCCGATGGCCGCGTGATCGACCAGATCTCCGAACTCATCGCGCAGATCAGGAAGAATCCAGACTCGCGCCGCCTGATCGTGTCGGCCTGGAACGTCGGCGAACTCAACCAGATGGCGCTCGCGCCCTGCCATGCGTTCTTCCAGTTCTATGTTGCGGACGGCAAACTGTCCTGCCAGCTTTACCAGCGCAGCGCGGACATCTTCCTCGGCGTGCCGTTCAACATTGCGAGCTACGCGCTGCTGACGCTGATGATCGCGCAGGTGTGCGGCCTGCAGCCGGGGGATTTCGTGCACACCTTCGGCGACGCGCACCTTTATCTGAACCACATGGAGCAGACGCATCTGCAGCTTTCGCGTGAGCCGCGCCCGCTGCCGACGATGCGTATCAACCCCGCGGTAAAGGATATCTTCGCGTTCAAATTCGAGGATTTCACGCTGGAAGGATACGACCCGCATCCGGCGATCAAGGCGCCAGTGGCAATCTAGGATCGAGGATTGAGGAGCGAGGATTGAGTTAAGAGCGGGACACAGTTTTTTCTTCGATCCTTGCTCTTCAATTCTAACCAAGGGGGCAAATCGTGAAGCATAACGACCTGCTGGTGTGGCAAAAGGCGATGGATCTGGTGACGGATATTTATCAGATTACTGCCGCGTTTCCAAGCGAGGAACGCTTTGGGCTTTCCTCTCAGGCAAGACGGGCGGCAGTCTCGATCCCTTCAAATATTACCGAAGGACATGGGCGAAAAGCGACTGGTGCCTATCTCAACCACCTCTCCATAGCTTATGGCTCATTGATGGAACTTGAAACCCAGACTCAGATTGCTGTCAGGTTGAGTTTTATCGCTGAAGACAAAGCCTCCACTCTGCTGAAGCAAATGGATGAAATCGGAAAAATGCTCACTGGACTAAAAAATTCACTATCCGAAAAAACCAGATAGCCATCATGCCCACCACACCTACTCGATCCTCGATCCTCGATCCTCAATCCCGTCTTTCCATCATCGTCGCGATGGCGAAGAACCGCACCATCGGTGTGAACAACATGCTGCCCTGGCGCTGCCCGGAAGACCTAAAGCACTTCAAGACGCTGACGATGGGACATCACATGATCATGGGGCGCAAGACTTTCGATTCCATCGGCAAACCGCTGCCGGGGCGCACCACAGTGGTGGTATCGCGCGATCGCAACCTGAAACTGGCAGGATGCACCATGGTCAACTCCATTCCCGAGGCGATCGCGTCGTGCGCCCGCGACCCGCAGATTTTTGTGGTCGGCGGAGCTGACATCTACGCCCAGACGCTGGGTATGGCGGATACGCTGCATATCACCGAGATACAAAAGGACGTGATGGGGGATGCGGTGTTTCCCGAGTTCGACAAGTCCGAATGGCAGGAAGTGTCACGCGAAATACACCATCAGGAGACACCGGAACCACTGGAATATCATTTCGTCACCTATCAGCACAGCCAGATCAGGCAATTTTTCTATTCGGCGCCGCCAAACGAATAGGCCGTTACACTCGGGGGGAAGGAATTGTCCAAGACGATGCAAGGGCTGCTGACCTGCTATTCCGGGTTGTTCGGGCGCGCGATTGATGCCATGATGAAACCGTCGTGCCGGCTTCGCCGGATGAAATTCACACCAAGAGGTGCAACATGAAAAACAGAATCTTGCCGTGCAGCATAGCTGGCGTTGCCTTGTCCATTCTCGTGACCGGCTTTCCCGCAGCGGCGCTGGAAGAGATCAGCTACAAGAAGCAGATTCGCCCGATTCTCGACGACTACTGTGTGAGCTGCCACAAGCCCGGGGGCAAGGGCTACAAGAAAAGCCGGCTCGATTTGCGCACCTACCAGAGCCTGATGAAGGGCACCAAATTCGGCGCCGTCGTCAAGCCCGGCGACAGCTACACCAGCATCCTGGTTCAAGTGGTCGAGGGGCGCG